>NZ_JAHEBV010000013.1 GCF_024642085.1 Novosphingobium sp.
AAGGCGCAGCGCGTGCAGGGACTGGGCGCGGGTACCCACCATCTGGTGCTGACGGCGCCCCATCCCAGTCCGCTGTCCGCGCATGGCGGCTGGTTCGGCAGCGGCCACTTTGGCAAGGCCAACGCGTTTCTTGAAGCGCGCGGCCGCGGCTCCATTGACTGGCGGCTCGGTGATGGGGCGCCGCGTTTCGACTTTTGCGCTAGCAACTAGCCCGGAAGAGCGATTTGTCGGGGCATCACGCCAAGCTATCGTCAGTCCACGCAACAAACGGGACTGGCAGCTGTGCCGCTATGGTTGATCCTTGTTGCCGCGCTGGCCGGATTGCTGGTTTGCGTAGGGCTTTCGGCGCTATTTGTGCGCTACCTTTTGCTTGCGCCCGGCGCGGACGATGACGATCTTTCGTTTGATCCCCTGCAGCGCATGCCGCCGGACCGCGGCCCCTGGATCTGGAATTACCTGCATAACCGTTTCTTTGGACCCCGCCGGCTGACATACCGCCGCGACGTGCGTGGCCGCTTTCGCCGCCTGCGGCGATAGATCTGGTCGCCTAGTCCAGCCTGCGCAGGATTGCATCGGCCAGCATGCGGCCAAATTGCGGACCCTGCTCGGGATAGAGATAGGGTTCAATCAGTTCGGCCTCGATCACCGCCAGATTTCCGCTGTCCAGCCTTACCATGTCGATCCGCGCATAGACGGGCGGCTTGTCGAACGGCAGCATGGCCATGATCGCCCCGGCGGCGGCGCGGTCGGCTGGGACCGGATCAAGCGGCACCTTGCTTCCGCCGTAAAGCGACTGAATGCGGTAATCCCCTGCGCTGGCGCGCTTGACCAGCGCGTGACTGAACTGGCCGTCGATGAAGATGAAGCTCAGTTCACCTTCCTGCTGGATCGCGGGCAGGAATGGCTGGATCATCGCCGCCTGGTCGATCTGCCAGTCTGCTGCGGGCGGGGCTGCGCGGGTGAAGCTGTCCTGCCCGATCGCGCCTGCGCCTACCCGGCGTTTGACCACAACGCGATCGGTCGCGAAGTGGTCGAAGGCGGCAAGCACGTCGGCTGGTCCGGCGCGGTCGGGCCACAGGGTCGGAATCGATGTCGCACCCTGCTGCGCCAGCTGCCTCAGATACAGTTTATCGGCATTCCACCGCACCACTCCGGCAGGATTGGCAAGCGATACTCCGGCGGATTCCAGCGCGTCGAGCCGGTCCAGGAACGCGTCTTTGGCATCGGTATAGTCCCACGGCGTGCCAAGATAAGCAGCGTCAAAGGCAGTAAGGCTGCCGAGCGGCGCGCGCCAGTCGATCGCGGTGATTTCGGCGCGGCCGTCCAGCCCGGCGGACAGCGCATCGAACAGCAGGTCATGTTCGAACGCATCGGGACGGCGTGCGGGCGAGCCGGGCAGGGTTTCGGGACAGGAAAGAAAGGCGATGCGCATCGCGGCCGCGGTAACGCCGCCGTCATCAAAGGCAAGCGGCGCGCGGTGTCAGCGTGGCAGCTCGCTCACACCCATCAAGGCCTCATCGACCGCGCGCGCCGCCTGACGGCCTTCGCGGATCGCCCAAACCACCAGGCTTTGCCCGCGGCGCATATCGCCGCAGGCGAAGATCTGCGGATCGCTGGTGCGGTAATCGGCGACATTGGCGGCGACGTTGCCGCGTGCGTCAAGATCAACCCCGGCCTGGTCGAGCAGGCCCTGCTTGCGCGGTCCTGTAAAACCCATGGCGAGGAAAATGAGATCAGCCTTGAGCGTGAACTCGCTGCCCGGCACTTCCTGCATCTTGCCGCCGGCCCATTCGACCCGCACGCAGTCAAGGCCGGTCACCTGACCGTCACTGCCGGCAACGCGCTTGGTCAGGATCGCCCAGTCGCGGTCGACACCTTCTTCGTGGCTGGAGGATGTCCGCAGCTTCATCGGCCAGTCGGGCCAGGTCAGCGCCTTGTCTTCCTTTTCAGGGGGCTTGGGCATGATCTCGATCTGGGTGACCGATGCTGCGCCCTGGCGGTTGGACGTGCCAACGCAGTCGCTGCCGGTATCGCCGCCGCCGATTACCACCACGTGCTTGCCGGTCGCGGTCAAGGTTCCGCGCGGAGCGGCGCGGACTTCCTCGTCGCCGGCATTGCGCTTGTTCTGCTGGGTCAGGAACTCCATTGCCAGGCGCACGCCCGGCAATTCGGCGCCAGGTATTTCAAGGCCGCGCGGCTGTTCCGCGCCGCCCGACAGAACGATCGCGTCGAAGTTTTCCCGAAGCGAAGAAACCGATATGGTTACTCCAACTTCAGTCGAAGTGCGAAACTGGACACCTTCGGCTTCCATCTGCACCAGTCGGCGGTTGATCAGGTGCTTTTCCAGCTTGAAGTCGGGTATGCCGTAACGCAGCAATCCGCCGATCCGGTCGCTCTTTTCGAATATCGTGACGGAATGACCTGCGCGGGCCAGCTGCTGCGCGGCGGCCATGCCGGCCGGGCCGGAACCGACCACCGCTACTGTCTTGCCCGTGCGCTTTTCGGGCGGCTGGGCCACGATCCAGCCATTTTCCCAGCCCTTGTCGACGATCGCGCATTCGATCGATTTGATCGTTACCGGCTGGTCGACGATGTTGAGCGTGCAGCTCGCTTCGCACGGAGCGGGGCAGATGCGTCCCGTAAACTCGGGAAAATTGTTCGTTGAATGCAGTACTTCCAGCGCATTGAGCCAATCCCCTTCGTAGACCAGGTGGTTCCAGTCGGGGATGATGTTGTTCACCGGGCAGCCGTTGTGGCAGTAGGGAATGCCGCAGTTCATGCACCGCGAAGCCTGCGCGCGCAGCGCCGGTTCGCTTTGCGGGACGACAAACTCCTTGTAATTCTTCAGCCGTTCCTGCGGATCGGCATAGGTGCGATCCAGACGGTCAAGCTCAAGAAAGCCGGTTTCCTTACCCATCGTTCGTGTGACCCTATGTTATTCTGCGGCCACCGAGCCGGCTTCAAGCCGCTCAGCCTCAAGTTGCTTCAGCGCCTTGGCGTAATCGCGCGGCATGACCTTGATGAACTGGCCCACGGCCGTGTGCCAATCATCCAGCAGCGCGCGGGCGCGGGGCGATCCGGTGTGCAGGTGGTGGCGTTCAAGCAATACGCGCAGCCGCTCACCATCGTGACGTAGCATGTCGCCCATTCCGGTGTCGCTTGCGCTGACCGTGCGCTGCTGCGGGCGGCCGGCACCGTCATCGTCGTCGCGCTCTGCACTGACGGGTAGAAGATCGACCTGCGCCGGGTTGCACAGTTTGGCAAAGGCGCCATCGGGATCGTAAACATAAGCGACCCCGCCGCTCATCCCTGCGGCAAAGTTGCGGCCGGTCTTGCCCAGCACCCCGACTACGCCACCCGTCATGTATTCGCAGCCATGATCGCCGCAGCCTTCGACCACGGCGACCGCGCCCGAATTGCGCACGGCAAAGCGTTCCCCGGCAACGCCGTTGAAGAACGCTTCACCGGCGATCGCGCCATACAGCACGGTGTTGCCGACAATGATGTTCTCGGTCGGCTCGCGTTCGACATGGGTTGGCTGACGAACGATCACCCGCCCGCCCGACAGGCCCTTGCCGACATAGTCGTTGGCATCGCCGGTCAGGTCCAGCGTGATACCGTGGGCCAGAAACGCGCCAAAGCTTTGGCCGGCAACCCCGGTCAGCTTGATCTTGATGGTGTTGTCGGGAAGCCCGGCATGGCCGTACTTCCTGGCGACTGCGCCCGACAGCATGGCGCCGACGGTGCGGTTGACGTTGATCACCTTGCGTTCGATCACCACCGCCTGCCGGTCGTTCAGTGCATCTGCCGCCGCGGCAATCAGATCGTTGTCCAGCGCTTTTTCCAGACCGTGATCCTGGGTCAGCGACCAGTTCAGGCTGGGGCTGTCGCCAAGCGGAACCTGATGCAGGATGCGACCCAGGTCGATGCCCTTGGCCTTCCAGTGGGTTATCGCCGGAGCCATGTCGAGCCGGTCTACACGACCGGTCATTTCGGCCAGCGTGCGGAAGCCCAGATCGGCCATGATCGCGCGCAGTTCCTCGGCGACAAAGAAGAAATAATTGATCACGTGCTCGGGCTGGCCGGTGAAGCGCGCGCGCAGGACAGGGTCCTGCGTCGCCACGCCGACCGGGCAGGTGTTCAGGTGACACTTGCGCATCATGATGCAGCCCGCCGCGATCAGCGGCGCGGTGGCAAAGCCGAACTCGTCCGCGCCCAGCAGGGCCGCCACGGCAACGTCGCGTCCGGTGCGCAAGCCGCCATCGGCCTGAACGCAGATACGGGCGCGCAGGTTATTGAGCAGCAGGGTTTGCTGGGTTTCGGCCAGGCCGATTTCCCACGGGCTGCCGGCATGGGTCAGACTGGTCAGCGGCGATGCGCCGGTGCCGCCTTCGTATCCCGATATGGTAACATGATCGGCCTTGCACTTGGACACGCCGGCCGCAACCGTGCCAACGCCGACTTCGCTTACCAGCTTGACCGACACGCGCGCGCTGGCGTTGACGTTCTTGAGATCGTGGATCAGCTGGGCCAGGTCCTCGATCGAATAGATGTCGTGGTGCGGCGGCGGCGATATCAGGCCTACGCCCGGGGTCGAATGGCGGGTTGCGCCGATGGTTTTGTCGACCTTGTGGCCGGGCAGCTGGCCGCCTTCGCCGGGCTTTGCGCCTTGCGCCATCTTGATCTGGATATCATCGGCATTGACCAGGTATTCAGTGGTCACGCCAAACCGTCCGCTGGCGACCTGCTTGATTGCGCTGCGCATCGAATCGCCGTTTGCCATCGGTGTAAAGCGCGCCGGGTCCTCGCCCCCTTCGCCAGTGTTCGATTTGCCGCCGATGCGGTTCATCGCCACGGCCAGCGTGGTGTGCGCCTCCCAGCTGATCGAGCCATAGCTCATCGCGCCGGTGGCAAAGCGTTTGACGATTTCGCTGGCCGGTTCAACCTCGCTGATGTCCAGCGCCTTGTCGGCCTTGCGGAACTCCATCAGACCGCGGATCGTCAGCATGCGCTGCGACTGGTCGTTGATCGACCTGGCGAACTCTTCATAATTCTTGAAGTTGCCGCCGCGCACTGCGTGTTGCAGATCAGCGATATTCTGCGCGGTCCAGGCGTGTTCTTCGCCGCGCAGGCGAAGGCCGTACATCCCGCCCACGTCCAGCATGTGCTTGTAGATCGGATTGTCACCATAGGCCGTAGCGTGGCGGCGAACCGTTTCTTCTGCCACTTCGGCCAGGCCCACGCCTTCGATCATGGTCGCGGTGCCTGTGAAATAGCTTTCGATGAAAGCGCTCGACAGGCCGACTGCGTCAAAGATCTGCGCGCCGCAATAGGATTGATAGGTCGAAATGCCCATCTTGGACATGACCTTCAGCACACCCTTGCCGATCGCCTTGATGTAGTTTTTCTGAACCTGCTTGGCGTCAACCGGCAGGTCCTTGCGCACCCGCAGGTCTTCCAGCGTTTCAAAGGCGACATAGGGGTTGATCGCTTCCGCGCCGTAGCCCGCCAGTACGCAGAAGTGATGCACTTCGCGCGCTTCGCCGGTTTCAACAACCAGCCCGGTCTGCATGCGCAGGCCCTGGCGGACCAGATGGTGGTGCACCGCAGCGGTGGCCAGCAGCGCGGGCATGGCAATACGGTCAGGGCCCTGGGCACGGTCGGACAGGATCAGGATGTTCTTGTCCTGCAGCACCGCTTCGGTCGCGGCCCAGCACATTTCCCTGATTGCCAGTTCAAGACCGGCAGCGCCCGTTCCAGCGTCCCAGGTGCAGTCGATCGTTTCTGTGCGGAAAGCGCCGTCCAGCGCAGCTTCGACCGAACGGATCTTGGCAACTTCGTCGTTGGTCAGGATCGGCTGGTCAACCTCAAGCCGCTTGTGCGTGCCGGCTTCCATGCCCAGCAGGTTGGGACGCGGACCGATCATGGACACCAGGCTCATCACCAGTTCCTCGCGGATCGGATCGATCGGCGGATTGGTGACCTGGGCAAAGTTCTGTTTGAAATAATCGTAAAGCAGGCGGCTCTTGTTGGACAGCACTGCGATCGGTGTATCGGTGCCCATAGACCCCAACGGATCGTCGGCATTCACGGCCATCGGTTCAAGAAACCGGGACAGGTCTTCCTGAGTGTAGCCAAAGGCCTGCTGGCGATCGAGCAGGCTGGTCGTATCGACCGGCAGCTGCGCCAGTTCCGGCTCGATCAGGTCAAGGTCTTTGAGTTTGTACTGCGCGGCTTCCAGCCAGTCGTCATAGGGTTCGGCAGCAGAAAGCTGGGCCTTGAGTTCTTCATCCTCGATTATCCGCCCTTGGGCGAAATCGATCAGCAGCATGCGGCCCGGTTGTAGCCGCCACTTGCGAACGATGCGCTCTTCCTTGATCGGCAGGACGCCGCTTTCCGAAGCCATGACCACCAGATCATCGTCGGTGACCAGGAAGCGCGCCGGGCGCAGGCCGTTGCGGTCCAGCGTTGCGCCGATCTGGCGCCCATCGGTAAAGGCAACGGCGGCGGGACCATCCCACGGCTCCATCAAGGCAGCGTGGTATTCGTAAAACGCGCGGCGCTTGGCGTCCATCAGCGGGTTGCCTGCCCATGCCTCGGGGATCAGCATCATGATCGCGTGAGCAAGGCTGTACCCGCCCGCCAGCAGCAGTTCGAGCGCGTTGTCGAGGCAGGCAGTGTCCGACTGGCCATGCGGGATGATCGGCCACATCTTGTCCAGATCCGCGCCGAGCAGTTCGCTTTCCATCGTGCGGCGGCGGGCGTTCATCCAGTTGACGTTGCCGCGCACGGTATTGATTTCGCCGTTGTGGGCAATCAGCCGATAAGGATGCGCCAGTTTCCAGCTGGGAAAGGTGTTGGTGCTGAACCGCTGGTGGACCAGCCCCAGCGCCGACACGCAATCGGGATCGCGCAGATCGTCATAGAATGCGCCGACCTGGGTTGCCAGCAGCAGGCCCTTGTAGACCACGGTACGGGTCGAAAAACTGGGCATGTACAGTTCGGTCAGGCCAGGCAGGTCGTGCTTTTCGGCCAGTGCCTTCAGCGGGTTCTGGGTCTGCTTGCGGATTGCCAGGATCTTGCGTTCGAACGCCGCTTCATCGGGGCAGCTATCGCCGCGTGCGATAAAACACTGCCGGATGACCGGCATCTGCTCGCGCACGGTCTGGCCCAGGCCTTCTGCGGCGACAGGAACGTCGCGCCATCCGATCAGGCGCTGGCCTTCCTTGGCGATGAACTTTTCAAAAGTGCCGACCACGAAATCGCGCGCCGCTGCGTCCTGCGGAAGAAAGCACATGGCCACCGCGTAATCGCCAACTTGTGGCAGCTTCAAACCTTCGCCGTCCGCCCACTTGCGGAACAGGACATCGGGAATCTGGATCAGGATGCCCGCGCCGTCACCCAGCAGCGGATCGGCGCCGACTGCACCGCGGTGATCGAGGTTCTTGAGAATTTCGAGGGCTTGGGTGACTATGCCGTGGGTCTGCGCGCCCTTGATATGGGCCACGAAACCGACGCCGCAGGCGTCGTGTTCATTGGTCGGATCATAGAGCCCCTGAGGCGCCGGAAAACCCATTTAACGTGTCCATCCCTTTCGCACCGGACATCGTGATTCGCGGCGTGAAGCACGCAAAACGCGGAAAATCCGGCAATTAAGCACAACACCCTTCGCCGCGAAACGCAGCAAAAATTGCGCCAATTCTTCCCATGACGACACGAAACTGTTTTTGCAACTGCGAAAAGGGGCTGCCCGAGCCGGGCTGCTTCATGGTTTGCATGAATAGCGTTGCAGGCGCTTGTGCGCCCGTCCGGGATCAAGCCGCGCCGCTGATCCGCTGCAGGTTGGACAGCGCTGTACGCAGGGCCCGCTCGGTTTCCTCGGCGTCCAATGCCGGAGCGCTGGGTGATGCAGATATCGGCAATCCGTGCCCAGCGCTGGGCGGCGCGTCAAAGCGCCGGAACTGTC
Organism: Novosphingobium sp.; assembly: GCF_024642085.1. GTDB lineage: Bacteria > Pseudomonadota > Alphaproteobacteria > Sphingomonadales > Sphingomonadaceae > Novosphingobium. Next base: position 7,967 of record NZ_JAHEBV010000013.1, read on the forward strand.
CGGCGTCCTCGAAGGCTGGTGACGTCACGGGTGCGACGAACGGCTGGTTCGCCTCGGATCGCGGAGCCAATGCTACGCGGGCCGCCTGGCCGGGGAAAATGACGACCGGCTCTACCTGATGGTCCGGGATATGCGGTTCATCGATGCGGACGAAGCCCGAACGGTTGATCGGCACGCCGGCTGACAGCAGGGATGCATAGCTTTCGCCGCCAAAGCCATCGTCATCGTCATCCTCATCGCCAGCGGCTGCGGCTGCGGATTCCTGGCCGCCGTCTGGCCGTGGTTCGACAACCGGCAGCTGGACAGTCGCTGCGTTCTGCGCCGGAGCGAAAATCTGCCGCGGCGGAAGCAAGCTGGCCATTACTTCGTCGTTGTCATCGTCCTCGTCTTCGTCGGCGAGGTCTTCGAAAGCGATCGGGCGCAGGGCCTCGGGCAGCTGCGCGGGCATCGTGGAAAGCTCGGGTTCGGCGCTGTCCGGTTCCTGCCCGGCGACCAGCAGAGGTGCGCCAGCAGCGGGCAGTCCGGCGGATTCGGCGTCCTGGGCGACCTTTGCGTCCAGCAGCACGCTGGCACGCGCGGCGCGGCGCCGCTCCATCGACTGTTGCAGACGCAGGGCCAGAGCAACCATGTCGAGGTCTTCGATCGGCGGAAACGGCTGCGCTGTGTCAGCGCTGGGGGGTGCGACCAGTCGGGGCTGCGGCGCCGGATCGGCGCGATCAGCTGGCGCTATCGCGTCAGTTTCATCCTTCGCATGATCGGCAGATTGATCAACCGCGCATGTTTCGGCGTCAAATGCTGCCGCAACCGCAGGCGCTTCGCCCGGCGTGCCAAACAGCGGATCGGCATTGAGCGGATCAAACACCGACGCTTTCAGCGTGTCTGCGGCGAACACGGCATCGATCTGGTCGCGCGCGACCTCCACAGTCTGAAACACCTGCCGTTCTTCTGTCTGCTGCGGTTCGACAGGCCCCATTCCGAATACCTGGCGTCCGGCAAAGTTGTCTTCATCGGGGCCATCATCCGGTGCCAAGTCGGTCAGATCGCCGCCCGAGGCAAAGTGTTCGATACCAAACACCGCATGCTGGGCGCAGGCCGGTTGCGCAAGGATTTCACTGGCGGCTTCGACCCCGGCATCTGCGTTTTCTGGCTGGCCCTCAACCTCTGCATCGACATCGCAGTAGGCGTTCAGGTCGGTTTCGGCCGCGACGGTGGGCTGCAAGTCGGGCAGAACCGTTGCGGGCACCGGCGGCTTATCAAGTTCGGTCCCGGCCAGATCGAGCACCTGCGGCAAACCGCCGGGAAGCGGTGCCAGATCGGCAGGCACAAACTTCTCATACTGATCTTCAAGCGTAAGGGCCCTGCGCCGGCCTGGCTGGATAGGCGGGGACGGCGCCGCGAGCGAACCGGCTTCATCGCCCAGTTCTTCATGCGCGAAGATCGGACGGCGGGCGGGGGCATCGGTGTGGTTGTCGCGGCCGGCCGCCTGCGGTGCATCTGTTTCAACGCTTCGCGCATTGCGGCTGCGCTCACGCTTTTCGGATTTTGGCCTAGCGATGCGTTTGGCAATGCTGGCGCCGACCAAAGCGCCAATTGCCGCCATCAGCAGGGCGATCAGAATCCGGGCAGTCAGGCCCAGCGGCGGAGCGGCAGCCGGAACGACAAGGTCGATCATGGTCATGCGGACCAGCGATTCAATTACCGAGACACGCAGCGCGATGCTGCTGAGGCCGAACAGGGCGCCGAACCACAAGGCGGCGACCGCCGGAAACAGCGGATTCGCCGTGATTGGCTTCGAAATGGGCGCCTTGCGCTGCTGCTTGGCCACGATGTGAAACCCCGTACTTGTTTGGTCCAGAGCCGTACCGGCCGAGCCTTCAGGCGGCGGCGCGGATACGGCTATGCAAGGGTTTGCCTAGCTGCACTTGGTAAACATCTTGATAACGATAGACGTTGCGGGCCCAGTCATGGGCCGCGGCGACGTGGGCGCGTCCCGCTGCGCGGCGGGCGTCCCATTGGGACCGATCGGCCAGCAGGCCGGCCAAAGCCATGGCGCAATCACGGGGATCATCAGGCCGGAACAAAGTCCCGTTGACCCCATCGGTAATCAGTTCGCGGTGTCCGCCCACGTCCGAGGCGGCAACGAGTTTGCCCTGCGCCATCGCTTCCAGCGGCTTGAGCGGTGTGACAAGGTCGGTCAGGCGGCTTTGTTTGCGCGGATAGGCCATGACATCGATCAGGGCATAATACCGTTCAACCTCGCTGTGAGGCACGCGTCCGACAAAGCGGATCGCGGCGCTGGCCGCACTGGCTTCCGCTTGCGCTTTCAGCGCCTGCTCCATCGGCCCGCCACCAACCAGAAGCAGCCGTGCGTCTGGCGCCCGCTCGATCAACGCGGGCATGGCATCAATCAGATCGTCCAGGCCTTCATAGTCATAGAAACTGCCGATGAACCCGATTACCGGGCCGGTGCCCAGATCAAGGTCCCGGGCAAGCCCCGCGTCGGGGGCGGGGCTTTTACCAAACAGTGACAAGTCGACACCGTTGGGGCTGAGTGTGATCTTGTCCGCCATAACGCCGCGCCGGACAAGATCGTCCTTTAGTCCCCGGCAGATGGTGACAACGGCGCCTGCCCTTGCCACCACACGGTTTTCCAGCGCGCGGGTCAGCCGGTATTTGACATTGCCTGCGCTGCCCGTGCCGTTCGAAACGGCGGCATCTTCCCAAAAGGCGCGGATTTCATAAATTACCGGAATGCCCAGCCGCTTTCCGGCCAGCACTGCCGCCATGCCGCACAGCGCAGGTGAGTGGGCATGGAGCAGATCAGGGCGCCACTCGTGCGCCAGATTGACGATAGCGTCAGCCAGAATGCGGATTTCCTGCCACTCGCGCCAGCCAGGCAGTCCGGCTGAGGAACCCCGGCAGCGATGGAATATCAACCCGTCGACCTCTTCACAGTCGGGTCCACCGGCGTTGTGGCGCAGACCGGTTATTGCGCGCACGTCGAGCCCCAGCGCTTGCTGCGCGGTCAGGATGGCGCGCGTGCGAAAGGTATAGCCGCTGTGCAGCGGCAGGGAATGGTCAAGAACGTGCAGGACCCGGGTCATGGCGCTTTCCCTAGGGCATCAAGGCTTAACGCCGCGTCAACCGCCTGCTGCTATGCGCCAAAGCGTGGTTGATATCTTCGCCTTGTCGGTGGCCCATGCCGCCCTGCTGGTTGCGCTGCTGCGTCTGGTGCAACGGCCCGAACTTGATCGCGAAGGCCCTGCCGAACCGGTCCGCAAACTCCGCAGCAAGGACGCGCCGCGTGCTTAATCTGGCGCTTACCGGCTTTGTGGCATTGTTTGTCGCCTTGGGTGCGCGGCGGCCCTTTGTCTGGGTGCTGGCCTATCTCTACATCGATATCCTGGCGCCGCAGCGGATTTCATGGGGGTTTTTAAGCGCGGTTCCGGTTTCACTTGTTGCCTTTATACTGGCCTTTGCCGGCTGGGCACTGTTCGACGACAAGCGCGATAGCCGCTTTACACTGCGCCAGGGCCTGATTGTCGCTCTGCTGCTCTATTGCGGACTTACAACGCTGGCGGCCGATTTTCCGGCCGAAGCGCTGGAAAAATGGTCGTGGGTGTGGAAGGCGCTGATTTTCGCGCTGTTCCTCCCGTTGACGCTGCGCACGCGGCTGCGGATCGAAGCGGCAGCGCTGGTCATGGTGCTGACCGTCGGGGCGATTATCATTGATGGCGGGATAAAGACGCTGGCGGGCGGCGGCGGCTATGGCACGCTGCGCCTGTTCGTCGATAACAACAGCGGCCTCTACGAAGGATCTACGCTGTCGACCGTTGCCGTTGCGGTGATCCCGCTGATCTGGTGGGTTGTCAACCACGGCACGATTTTCCCGCGTGACCGGCTGGTCTTCCTGTTCGGTCTTGCCCTGACATTTGCCGCAGTGCTGATCCCGATCGGAACGCAGACCCGCACCGGCCTGATCTGTATCGCGGTAATCGGCGTGCTGTCGCTGCGCACCGTGAAGCGGCGCGGATTGTTCGTCGGGCTTGCCGGACTGGCTGCAGTTGTCGCAGTACCCTTTCTGCCCGCCAGCTACACCCAGCGGATGAGCACGATCGAAAACCATTCGTCAGACCAATCGGCATCAACCCGGGTCGAGGTCTGGAAGTGGACCTTGCGTTATGTCGCGGACCATCCCTTTGGCGGCGGATTCGAAGCTTATCGCGGCAACAGCATCCGCGTCGAAACCCGCAAAGTGCAGGGGGGCAGCGCCAACAATGTCGATTTCGAGGTCAACCATTCCTTCGACAAGGCGCGCGCCTATCACTCCGGCTATTTCGAGATGCTGGGCGAACAGGGCTGGCCGGGCCTGACCATCTGGCTGTGGCTGATGCTGGCCGGGATCTGGCAAATGGAACGTTTGCAGCGGCGCTGGCGCCGGCGCGAAGGAGCAGAGAACATGTGGCAGGCGCCCCTGGCCGGTGCCTTGCAGCAAGCGCAGATCGTCTACATGGTTGGGGCGCTGTTCGTTGGCGTTGCCTATCAGCCCTTCATTTTCATGATAATCGGATTGCAATGCGGGCTGTGGAGCTATCTCAAGCGGACCGATCAGCCGGTGCGCAGCGCAAAAGCTGCCCGGCCGGTGATGAAGGTCAAGCCGGCGTGACGGGGCAATCAGGCACCGGGCCGATTGCGCCAGCAACCGGGCACCTGGCCGCGCTGACGGGTATCCGCGGGATCGCAGCCTGGGGAGTGGTGCTTTATCATTGCCGTCTTTCGCTGGCGACAATCCTTCCCGCCGCGGCCATCGATGTGCTGGCCAAAGGATATCTGGCTGTCGACCTGTTTTTCATGCTTTCGGGCTTTGTCATCTGGTACAATTATGCCCCGCGCCTGGCGGCGCAGGGCGCCAGTGCGGTGCTGCCGTTCCTGTGGCGGCGCTTTGCCCGCGTGTGGCCATTGCATGGCGCAATCCTGGCATTATTTGGCGCATTGGCTGTGCTGCTGATCGCGACCGGGCGCCCGATTGATGGCTATCCGCTGGGCGAATTGCCGCTTCATGCATTGCTGGTGCAGAACTGGGGCTTCACCGGCGCACTGTCCTGGAACCATCCGGCCTGGTCGATCAGCACCGAGTTTGGCGCATACTTGCTGTTTCCCTTGCTGGTGGCAGTGGGCGCAGTGCAAAGGCTGCGCACGGCCTTGTTGCCCGTCATTGCCGGGCTTGGCCTGCTGCTGCTGTGGGGGCTTTATGCCAGCGCCGGGCACCGGACCCTGGGGGCGGACATCACCGGCCTTGGCCTGTGGCGATGCCTGATCCAGTTCAGCATTGGTGCGGTTCTGTGCGAGTTGTACCGGCGACCATCGGGCGCCGCCCGTCAGAGCCTCGCTTGCGGCATTATGGCAGCGGTAATCTGTATGTCCGGGATCACATTGGGCTGGGCAGAAACCGCTTTTGTCCCGGCGGTTTTGGTATTGGCCTTGTTTGCGCTGGCCACGGGGCGCGGGACGCTGATCGGTGTGCTGGCTTCGCGCCCGCTGGTCTATCTGGGCGAGGTCAGCTATGCGACCTACCTTAGCCACTTCCTGCTTTTCATTGTGTTCAAGATCGCCTTTGTCGGGGCCAACCTGCAAGTGGGCTGGACTGGACTGTTCGGCTATGTGGCAATGGTCCTGACGGCGTCGGTCCTGCTTTACCATGGGCTGGAAAAACCGGCGCAGCGCTGGCTCAATCGGCACCCGCCGCGCTGGGCTCGCGATTCGGCAAAAACACCGTCCGCTAAATCGCATCCGATCCCGGTCACCCCTGCCGCCTTGCCGTAGCGGCAGGCCGCAGCGTGTTGCGCTGCGGCGCAGCTTGGGCCATGACAGCGCCTTTCCGACAGGCAGGAGAGGCCCGATGACCCCCCAAGAACTGCAAGCCAAGACCGGTGAAGTGATCGGCGTGTCCGACTGGTTTGACGTCACCCAGGAACGCATCAACATGTTCGCCGATGCAACCGGCGATCACCAGTTCATTCATATCGATGCGGAAAAGGCCAAGATGACCCCGTTTGGCGGGACCATTGCCCACGGCTTTCTGACCCTGTCGCTGCTGCCCGTGCTGGGCGCGATGACCGAAGGCGCGCGGATCGACAACGTCAAGATGGGTGTCAACTATGGCGGCAACAAAACCCGCTTCATCTCACCCGTGCGCTCGGGCAAGCGTGTGCGCAGCCATACCAAGCTGCTGGAGCTGATCGAAAAGCGCCCGGGACAGTGGCAGCAGACCAACGAAGTGACCATCGAGATCGAAGGCGAGGACAAGCCCGCGCTGATTACCGAATGGATCACGCAGCTTTTCGTCTGAGCCGTGTCCTCCCCGGGATCGCTTTGACCAACGCCACATCAACGAGGAAGACTTCATGTCACGTGATGCATTAATTGTCGCCGCCGCGCGCACCCCGATCGGCCGCGCCTACAAGGGCGCGTTCAACGCAACCAGCGGCGCCACGCTAGGCGCCTATAGCCTGCGCGAAGCAGTAGCCCGCGCCGGGATCGACGGCGGCGAAGTGGACGATGTGCTGTGGGGTTCGGCCCTGCAGCAGGGTACCCAAGGCGGCAACATCGCCCGCCAGGTCGCGCTGCGCGCCGGGCTGCCGGTGAGCGTTTCCGGAATGAGCATGGACCGGCAGTGCTCGTCAGGTCTGATGTCCATTGCCACGGCATCCAAGCAGGTGATCATCGACCGCATGGACGTGGTCGCCGCAGGCGGCCAGGAATCGATCAGCATGGTCCAGACCAAGGACATGCGCGTTGCCCCTGATCGGGCGCTGATGGAAATGCACGGCGCGATCTACATGCCCATGCTGCAAACCGCCGAAGTGGTTGGCAAGCGCTATGACATCGGCCGCGACGCCTGCGATGAATATGCCTTCCAGTCGCAGCAGCGCACCGCCGCAGCCCAGGCTGCCGGCAAGTTCGATGACGAAATCGTCGCGTGCAGCGCGACCATGGGCGTCGCCAACAAGGAAACTGGCGAAGTCACCATGCACGACGTGACCCTTGCCAAGGACGAAGGCAACCGGCCTGAAACAACGCTTGAAGGGCTCAGCAGCCTCAAGTCTGTCCTGCCAGAAGGCATCGTTACAGCCGGCAATGCCAGCCAGCTGTCCGACGGTTCGGCCGCGGTGATCGTGATGGAAGCGGCGCTTGCCGCGAAAAAGGGGCTGACCCCGCTCGGCCGCTATGTCGGCATGGCGGTGGCGGGTACCGAGCCGGACGAAATGGGCATTGGTCCGGTCTACGCAATCCCCAAGCTGCTCAGCCGTTTTGATGTCAAAATGGACGAGGTCGGTCTGTGGGAACTGAACGAAGCTTTCGCCGTGCAGGTTCTTTATTGCCGCGACAAGCTGGGCATCCCCAATGATCTGCTCAACGTCAACGGCGGGTCGATCTCGATCGGCCACCCCTATGGAATGACCGGCGCGCGCTGCACGATGCACGCGCTGATCGAAGGTAAGCGTCGCGGCGCCAAATATGTCGTGGTGACCATGTGCGTGGGCGGCGGCATGGGCGCAGCAGGGCTGTTCGAAGTCCTCTGATCTGCCGCTTGTTTTGGGCGATACGGGCCGCGCGATCCATCCGATTGCGCGGCCTTGCCATTTGCGGGGTTTGATCCCATCCTTCACCGCTAAAACGGGAAGGGGACCGGTGGCAAATGGCCGAACACCTTGGTATCATGGAAATACTTGGCGTTGCGGGCAGCGTCAGCCTGCTGGCGGGGTGGCGGCTTTACCTGTGCGTGCTGGCCACCGGCCTCGCCATGCGGTTTGGCGTTTTGCCGCTGCCCGAGCATCTGGCATCTTTGCAGGTGCTGGCAAATCCGTGGGTCATGGGCGTTGCCGGCCTGGCCGCGTTTCTTGAGTTTTTTGCCGATAAGGTGATCTGGCTCGACACTATCTGGGACACGATCCACACTCTGATCCGGCCGCTGGGCGGGGCCTTGCTGGCGCTGGCCGTTGTCGATCCGTCCGATCCCGCCACCCAGGCAATCGCATTTATTCTGGGCGGCGGGGCATCGCTGCTTGCTCATGGCGGTAAGGCCAGCGCGCGGGCTGTGGTCAACACCAGCCCCGAACCGTTCAGTAATGTTGCGGTGTCAGCGGTTGAGGATGTGGCGACGACAGGCCTGTTGTACCTTGCCTACAGCCACCCGGTTGTCGCCGGCATGGTGGCGTTCGTGCTGCTGGTACTGGCGGTCGCGCTGATGGTTATTGCCTGGCGGGTATTGCGCCGGATATTCCTGCGGGTGCCGCCCGAAGCAGTGGCTACGCCGTCCGGCTGACCATCAGGCGACCACCTTTAACGCCGGCCGGTCGAACCGGGCGATCCAGTCTTCCAGTACCGGGGCTATCTGGTCGCGCCAGCGGCTGCCGTTGAAGATGCCGTAGTGGCCCACTTCCGGGGCGAGCAGGTACTGTTTCTTTGTTTCAGCCAGCCCGGTGGCCAGGTGCAGCGCCGCCTTGGTCTGGCCGATCCCGGAAATGTCGTCACGCTCTCCCTCGACCGCCAGCAGCGCGGTATCGCTGATCTTGCCCAGATCGACCAGTTTGCCGCGATGAACGAAAGTCCCGTTAGGCAGCGAATGCTTCTGGAAAACCTCTTCCACCGTTTGCAGGTAGTATGATGCGTTAAGATCGCAGACCGAGCGGTATTCGTCATAGAACGCCTTGGTCGCATCGGCGCTTTCGCCGTCGCCGGCCACCAGATGCTTGAACAGGTGATAATGGCTTTGCATGTGGTTGCCCATGTTCATGCTCATGAACCCGGCAAGCTGCATGAAGCCTGGATAGACCCGGCGTCCGGCTCCTGGATATTGCAGCGGCACCGTTGCAATCACCGTGTGGCGGAACCATTCGATCGGCCGCTGCATGGCCAGATCGTTCACCGATGTCGGCGCCTCGCGCGTGTCAATCGGCCCGCCCATCATGGTCAGGGTCAGCGGACGGCATGCGTTCTTGGTATCGGCCATGATGGCAGCGGCGGCCAGGGTCGGGACCGAAGGCTGGCACACTGCAAGAGCATGCGCACCAGGGCCGATATGTTCGAAATAGTCGATCAGATAGTCGATGTAATCGTCCAGATCGAACTCGCCCGCGCTCAGCGGCACCATGCGCGCATCAGCCCAGTCGGTAACATAGACTTCGCAGCGCTCAATCATCCGCGCGACTGTTCCGCGCAGCAGCGTGGCGAAGTGCCCGCTCATCGGCGCGACGATCAGCAACCGCGGAGCATTGGCCGGCAAGCCCGTGTGGGTAAAGCGCAGCAGGTTGCCGAACGGCTTGTGCACGACGATCGCTTCGGTCACCGGAAAGGTCTGACCATCGACGGTAGCGGTTTCGATGTCGAATGCCGGCTTGCCATAATTGGCCGAAGCGTGGGCAAACACTTCTAATGCTGATGCAATCACCGGGCTGAAGCCATTGTAGCCGAACGGCAGGGCTGGGTTGCCCAGCATTTCCGCCCCGATCGAGGCCCAGCTACTGGCCGCGTTCATCCACGAGCGGTTAAGTTCGTACATCGTGTAAAGCACGGCGCTTTGGTTCCTTCCTGCGGGCCCCTTGCGGCCGTGGTGATCGGTCAACGTGGCGCGATTCGCTGGATTGTGCAATGCAATATATCGCGCCGCAGTGCACAAAGGGTCTGCAATTGAGACTTTCCCCGCAGCGCGGCTGTGCTAGGGCGCTGGACCATGAGTTCCCAGCCTCTTCCGGCCGACCCCGAAGCCCTGCCGGATAGCCCGGCGCTGCAGCCCGCCAAACCTGCGCGCACCCTGGGTCCGCTGCGCATGATCTGGCGCGAAACGGGCAAATACCCCCGGCAGGTTCTTTTTGCCCTGCTCGCACTGCTTGTCACCGCCACCGCAACCATCGGAATCCCCGCCAGTTTTCGGCTGATTATCGATCGCGGTTTTGCAGCAGGCGGCGATGTTGATGCGATCGGGCGGTGGTTCCGTTATCTGTTTCTGCTTGTGCTGGTGCTCGGCGCCGGAACCGCAAGCCGGTTCTACTTCGTATCCTGGCTGGGTGAGCGGGTTGTCGCTGATATCCGGCTGAAAGTGCAGGCAAACCTGCTGCGCCTGTCGCCCTCGTTCTTTGAGGCCAACAGCCCTAGCGAGATTTCCTCACGCATGACTGCGGATACAGCGCTTATCGAACAGGTGGTCGGCACCACGGTATCAGTCGCGCTGCGCAACCTGATTATGGGCACACTGGGCATCGGTTATCTGTTCGTTCTGGCGCCCAAGCTTGCGGCTGGATTGCTGATCGGCATACCACTCGTCATCCTGCCGATCATGATTTTCGGCCGCCGCGTCCGCTCGATTTCGCGCTCCAGCCAGGACCGGGTGGCCGACATTGGCACCATCGTGGCCGAAACGCTGGGCGGCATGCGGATCGTCCAGGCCTTCAATCAGGAACACCGCGAACTTGACCGTTTTGCCGGCGCGGTTGAGCGTACGTTTGAAACCGGACGTCGCCGCATCCGTTTGCGCGCCATCATGACGGCTTTGGCGATCACCGCCATTTTCGGCTCGATCGTGATGCTGGTGTGGCAGGGCGCGATCGGCGTGGCGCACGGCACAGTGACGGGGGGAACCATTTTTGCCTTTGTGGTTACGGCCGGGATCGTTGCCGGGGCCTTTGGCGCACTGACCGAAGTTTATGGCGATCTGCTGCGCGGAGCGGGGGCGGCCAGCCGCCTCAACGAACTGCTTAACGAAAAGCCTGCGATTGCTGCGCCGGCACGCCCGCTTGATCTGCCGCAGCCACCGCGCGGCAAGCTGGCTTTCGAGCATGTATCGTTCCGCTATCCCACTCGTCTAGATACCGCGGCGCTGGCCGATTTCTCGCTGGTGGTCGAACCGGGCGAGACGGTGGCAATTGTCGGTCCTTCCGGCGCCGGCAAATCGACCCTGTTCCAGCTGGCTGAGCGGTTTTATGATCCGCAGTCCGGTGCGATCAAGCTTGACGGGGTGCCGCTGACCGCCGCCGATCCCGCCGCAATTCGCCGCCGCATCGCGCTGGTTCCGCAAGAGGCGGTGCTGTTTGCCGCAACGGCGCGCGACAACCTGCGCTATGGCAACTGGGACGCGGACGAGGACGCGATCTGGGACGCGGCCCGCGCCGCCAATGCCGAAACGTTCCTGCGCGCGCTGCCGGAAGGGATCGATACCTTTCTGGGCGAGGGCGGGGCGCGACTGTCGGGCGGGCAGCGCCAGCGCATGGCGATTGCACGTGCCGTGCTTCGTGCCGCGCCGATCCTGCTGCTGGACGAGGCGACCAGCGCGCTGGATGCCGAAAGCGAACGGCTGGTGCAGGACGCGCTTGACCGGCTGATGGCAGACCGCACGACCCTCGTCATCGCCCACCGCCTGGCTACCGTGCGCGCGGCTGACCGGATCGTGGTGATGGATCATGGGCGGATAGTTGAAACCGGCACCCACGACACGCTGACCGCAGCCGGCGGCCTGTATGCCAGGTTGGCCAGTCTGCAATTCGACGAACGGTCCAGCCAGACCGGCTAGCGGCATTGGCCTGACGCGCAAGTATGGCTAGCCTGCGATCATAATAAAGGTCGCAAATCAGGGTGCATCCATGAAAATCCGTTACGCCGGCATCCTTGCCGCATCCGCGCTTGGTCTTACGCTGGCCGCGCCTGCTATCGCCCAAACTGCGCCGTCAGTCGATGTCGGGGTTTGGGGCTGGGGTATCCAGACTGCCAACGTTGACACCGCCGTAAGGCCGGGCAACGATTTTAACCAGTACGTCAACGGCAAGTGGCTGGCCGCGGCAGAAATTCCTGCTGACCGGACCGAAACTGGTGGCTTCATCGCTTTGCGTGATCTGTCCGAAGCGCGGATGAAAACGATCATGGATGAAGTGACGGGCACGCCGCAAGCAGCCGCCTCGCCGGGCGCGCGCGTGGCCGCAGCCTATAACGCGTTCATGAACACCGACGGCATCGAGGCAGCGGGTCTCGCTCCGGCCTATCCCGTGCTTCAGCGGATTTACGGCGCCAGGAACCTGGACGATCTGGCCGCGCTGTTCATGACCCCTGGCTTGGCGTCACCGGTGAACCTTGGTGTTGGACCGGACGGCAAGAACAGCAGCATCAACGCCTTGTCGGCACGTCAGGCTTCGCTGGGTCTGCCTGACCGCGACTATTATTTGGTCGATAGCGAGCGCAACCAGACCATCGTTGCCAAATACAAGGAATACCTGGCATTTTTGGCGGGCGAACTGACTTACACTGATCCGAAGGCCACGGCTGAAGCGGTGTTCCAGCTGGAAAAGCGTATGGCTGCGCAGAATTGGGACAGGGCGCTGGGGCGCAACCGTGATCTGACCTACAACAAGATCTCGATTGCCGAGTTTGCCGCGCTGGCGCCCGACGTGCCGCTGCGCCCGATGCTGGAACGCGCCGGCCTGGGCGCTGCGCAAGATATCATTGTCGCGCAGATGCCGCCGACCAGGGAAGAACTGATCGCAGCCAAGTACACCCCGGAAATGGCTGCCAAGCTGGGCGGCGGCGTACCGGCGCTGGCCCGGATGATCGCAACCGAACCGATGGCAACCTGGCAGGCATGGCTGGCCCTGCGCTTTATCGCATCCAAGGCGGCCGTGCTGCCCAAGCGGATCGATGATGCGAACTTTGCCTTCTACGGCACAACGCTCAGCGGGCAACCGCAGCAGCGTCCGCGCTGGAAACGGGCGATCGGTGCGGTTGAAGGCGCAGTCGGTGAATTGGCCGGGCAGGTCTATGCCCAGCGTTTTTTCCCGGCAGAAAACAAGGCCGCGATGGACCGTCTGGTCGGCAACCTGCGTGCGGCAATGGCGGTCAACCTGACGCAGCTTGAATGGATGGGCCCGGAAACGCGGGTCGCGGCCAAGGCCAAGCTGGACGCCTTCAATACCAAGATCGGCTACCCCGCCACATTCAAGACCTATGACGGGCTGGCGCTGGGCAGCGATGCCTTTGCCAACTCGCTGGCGGTCGATGCCTGGAACTATGCCGACAATATCGGCCGGTTGGGCAAGCCGGTCGACAAGGCGGAGTGGCTGATGTTCCCGCAAACGGTGAACGCATATTATCTGCCGACCGCGAATGAGATCGCTTTTCCCGCTGCGATCCTGCAGCCGCCGTTTTTTAACATATCGGCTGACGATGCGGTCAACTATGGTGCGATTGGCGGCGTGATCGGTCACGAGATCGGCCACGGCTTCGACGATCAGGGCGCCAAATCCGACGGGCAGGGCAACCTGCGCGATTGGTGGACCGCCAGCGACAAGGCCAATTTTGAACAGCTGACCGGAGCGCTGGTCGATCAATACAATGCGCTTTGCCCGTTCGATGACGGCAAGACCTGCGTCAACGGGCGCCTGACCCTGGGCGAAAACATCGGCGATCTGGGCGGGTTAAGCCTGGCCTATCGCGCCTACAAGATGTCGCTCAACGGCAAGGACGCCCCGGTGATCGACGGGTTGACCGGCGACCAGCGCTTTTTCATGGGCTGGGCTCAGGCCTTTAAAAGCAAAAGCCGCGAAGCTGCCGCCCGTCAGCAGCTCAAAACCGATCCGCATTCGCCCGATGAATACCGGATCAATGGCATCGTCCGAAATTTCGATGAATGGTACACCGCCTTCAACGTCCAACCGGGTGATGCACTTTATCTCCCCCCGGAAAAGCGTTTGCGCATCTGGTAAAGCCGCGGCGATCGGGCATGATGCGAGGCAAAGGGAGAGGACTGCCATGACCCGGCCCCGCATTGAGTTGTTCTTTGACGTGACATCACCGTGGACGTGGCTGGGCGTGTCAAACCTGGTGCCACTGGCTTTGCGACTGGGCGAAGAAATCACCTGGCGCCCGATCCTGGTCGGCGGTGTGTTTAACGCGGCAAACCAATCGGTCTATGCCGCGCGGGCCAATCCGGTCCCGGCCAAGGAAGCCTATTACGCCAAGGACTTGCTTGACTGGGCGCGGCTGGCCGGGCTGACCATCCGCTTCCCCTCGCCCGACCATCCGGTCAATGCCGTTCTGGTGATGCGCTGCTGCGTTGCCATGGCAGCGCGCGGCAAAATCCAGCCCTTCGCCTTTGCCGCGTTCGATGCATTGTGGGCGCACTGGCGCGACCTGACCGATCCTGCCGTGCTGGCCGCGTTCATATCCGCAGCAGGTGAGGACCCCGATATGATTCTGGCTGAAGCGTCCAGCGCCGAGGTCAAGGCGGGCTTGCGCGCCAATACCGAGGAACTGGTGGCGCGCGGCGGCTTCGGATCTCCGACGATTTTTGTCGACGAAACCGATATGTTCTTTGGTAACGATCGCCTGCCCTTGGTTGAGGCAGCGTTGCTGCGCCGCCGCAACGGTGACGCTGCTTGACTTGCGCCGTCCACTCGCGTTGAGCGGCAGCCCATGGATCTGATCATCACCGCAATACTGCTGGGCATCGTCGAAGGGCTGACCGAGTTTATCCCTGTATCCTCGACCGGACATCTGATCCTGGCATCCGAACTGTTCGGCTATGACGCGGCCACCTGGGCCGTGTTTAATGTCGTCATACAGCTGGGCGCGATCCTGGCTGTGGTGGTGCAATACTGGCGGACCTTCTGGGCGGTAGGCAAGGGCCTGCTGCGGCTGGAACGGATCAGCCTTATTTTCGTGCGCAACGTCTTGCTTGGTTTTCTGCCCTCTGCCGCTCTCGGACTTTTGCTCAAGGACCAGATCCGCGCTCTTCTGGGTAGTCCGCTGGTTGTAGCTTGGGCACTGATCGCAGGCGGGATCGCAATCCTGGCGATCGAACGTCTGGCCAAAACTGGACCAGCCAGCGGCGTGGCCCAGCTGCCCATGCGCCAGGCGCTGGGTGTCGGATTGTTTCAGTGCGTAGCGATGATTCCGGGTGTCAGCCGGTCGGGCGCGACGATCATGGGCGCGCTGGCTATGGGAATAGAACGTCGAACTGCGGCTGAATTCAGCTTTTTCCTTGCTATCCCGACCATGGTAGGCGCCACTGCGCTGGAACTGTGGGACAGCCGCGCCGAACTGATGGCCGGCGGCGGACCGGTGGGGTGGACGCATATCGCTGTCGGCTTTGCCGTGTCTTTTGTCGTCGCGCTGGCAGTGATCAAGGTGTTTGTTGCCTATGTCAGCCGGGCGGGCTTTGCGCCTTTCGCCTGGTACCGGATGGCAGCGGGCGGCCTTGCAATTTTCTTCCTGGCCCGATGAAAACATCGGGAACTAGTTTCCCCTTGGTTTGTTGATGTCCTGTTGGCGAGGGTTTGCCCGCCGCCAATGCGTTCAAGCGCACCCGATCCAGGTGGGCACCAACAAGGGATGAGATCATGAAGTCATTTTACAAGAGCGTTATGCTGGCCTCGACCGCAGCCATGGCCCTGGGCCTGACGGCTTGCGACAGCGCCAAGGAAAACGCTGACGAAGCAGCGGCACAGGCTGTGCGCGAATCCGGTGAAGCCGCTGAAGCGTCGATCAATGCATCGGCAGCTGCGATGGATGCGTCGGGTGCGACGACTGACCAGGTACAGGCCGTCGAAGCCAAGGGCGAAGCAGCAGCAGACGCTGCTGATGCCAAGGCTGACGCCATGGAAAACAAGGCTGACAAGATGGATGCCAAGCCTGAATAACTAGCACTTGCGCGCCCCTTCCGGGGGCACCGAGGGGCCGGCGGTTGCAGCGACCGCCGGCCTTTTTCTATTCAGGTCAGACCGGTGCGGCGCCGCTGCCCCGTCCGCCGCGCAGGAAATATTCCAGGGTGCCGCGGTGCAGGACGTCATCAATGTCGATTATGGCCGTGTTGGCATAAGTGAAGCCAGGGGCAAGGCTGCGGTAAAGCCGGTCGAAATCACGGTCGACAGTCTGGTGAAACAAATCGTCGAAGCTTTCGATGACGAAATAGGTCGGTTGCAGGTCATCGATCACATAGTCGGTGCGCATTACCCGGTCTACGTTGAGCATGATGCGATTGGGGCTTTGTGCCTCCAGGCAGAACACCGCCTCGGCCGGGCCGGACAGGATGCCCGCGCCATAAGCGCGCAAATCCGATCCTTCCAGAACGAGGCCGAACTCCACCGTGTACCAGTACAATGACCCCAGCGATTTCAGCCGGTTATAGCGCATCGCCTTCCAGCCGGCCCGGCCGTATTCCTGCATATAGTCGGCATAGGTCGGATCGGCCAGCATCGGAACATGGCCGAAGACGTCATGGAACACGTCGGGTTCCTGGATATAATCAAAGGTTTGGCGCGTCCGGATGAAGTTGCCGGCGGGAAAACGCCGGTTGGCCAGATGCCAGAAGAACACATGATCGGGGATCAGCATCGGCACGGGCACCACGCTCCAACCGGTCAGTGCATTCAGCTGTTCGGACAACCGGGCAAAATCCGGCACCCCGCTGCGTCCCAGCCCAAGCTTTTGCGTGCCAGCCAAGAAGGCGCTGGCCGCGCGGCCTGGCAGTATATCCATCTGCCGCGCGTACAGGTCGTTCCAGATGCCGTCCTCGTCGCTGGAATAGATCCGTTGCTGCGGTTCGATCCAATCTTCGCCGACATGGTCTGGCCGGTTGAGCGGCGCCGTGAATACAGCGGGATCGCCTTGCGGCAATCGGGCAAAGTCGGGCTCGTCAAGGGCAGGGGCTTGCGACATGGTTGCAGTTGTAACTTTTCCAAAGCGGGACAGCAACGCCGTTTGCGGCCCGTTGCTAAGGGCGCGCGCTTGGCGCAAGCTGTGCGTTTAAGGGATGGCCATTCATGAAACGCTTAAAGCGCAAAAAGTTCGATACGTTCTACGCCCCGCTTGAGGAAGAACTGGTGGCGATGGCGCGCTGGGTCGCCAAGACCGGTGCGCGCGTTCTGGTCATATTTGAAGGGCGCGACACCGCCGGCAAGGGCGGGGCAATCGAAGCGGTACGTTCTCCGTTAAATCCGCGTCAATGCCGTACGGTGGCGCTGACCAAGCCGAGCGACCGCGAAAAGACCGAGTGGTATTTCCAGCGCTATGTCGCACATTTGCCAGCAGCGGGCGAAATCGTGCTGTTTGACCGCAGCTGGTACAACCGGGCCGGTGTTGAAAAGGTCATGGGCTACGCCACGGATAAAGAGGTTCAGGCTTTTTTGGCTCAGGTTCCGCGGTTTGAGGATCTGCTGATTGATGACGGGGTTTTGCTGTTCAAATATTGGCTGACGACAGATCAGGACAAGCAGGAGGAGCGGTTCGCCGAGCGCCTCGATGATCCGCTCAAACGCTGGAAGCTGTCGCCGATCGATCTGGCCGCGCGCGAGAAGTATGCTGACTACACCAAGGCGCGCGAGGCTATGCTCAAAGCGACCCACAGCGACAAGGCGCCTTGGACGCTGGTCGATTTCAACGATCAGCGCCGGGGCCGCCTGACCCTGATTCGCGACCTGCTCGACCGGCTGCCCGACACGGCAGTTGCGCCCGATGATCTTGTTCTGGCGCCACTGGGCCACGAGCCGTTGGTGGAAGACTATGCGGTATTGCAGCCGATCGCGACCTACAGGCCCGATTGAGCCGCGCCGAGCCTTGACTTTCAGCCCGCGCTGACGCATTGGCGCGACCTTCCGGGGCGGCGCTTGCGTGCCGCCTCAACAGTTTCAGGGGCCTTCGCGCCCGAATCGAGAGTTCAGGACAAGAGCCATGGCGAAGCCCGCAACCGTCAAGATCCGGCTGGTCTCCACCGCCGACACCGGCTTCTTCTACGTCACGAAGAAGAATCCGCGCAACACGACCGAGAAGATGACCTTCCGCAAGTATGACCCGGTCGTGCGCAAGCATGTCGAGTTCAAGGAAGCGAAGATCAAGTAAGGAACCCCGGGGTTCATTCAGAGTTCAAGCCCCGTTCCTTAACGGAGTTGGCATGAACAGCTTGATTTCCAAAACCCGCCTTATCGCATGTGCCGCCGTTTCGGCGGTGCTCGTCGTTTCCGCCAGCCAACCTTCCGCCGTGCTGGCGCAGGGTGCCGCCACACAGGGTGACCTGGCTCAGGCAGTCGGTGCGCTGCGCGGTATTTCGACCTTGCGCGCCGATTTCGTCCAGACCGATCGCAATGGCAAACGGATGGGCGGTGTGCTGACCTTGAAGCGCCCGGGCCGGATCCGGTTCCAATATGAAAAGGGCGTCCCGATCCTGGTCGTGTCCGATGGATCGGCCCTTACTTTCGTCGACTATTCGGTGCGCCAGGTGCAACGCTGGCCGATCAAGAACAGTCCGCTGGGCGCGCTGCTTGATCCGAACCGCGACGTCATGAAGTACGGAAGGCTGGTTCCGGTCGGCAATCCGAACGTGGTCGGAATCGAAGTGCGTGACAAGGGCCATCCGGAATACGGGATCATTACCCTGATGTTCGTGCGCAAGGGATCGGCGCCAGGCGGCCTTGAACTGTCGAGCTGGGCCTCGCTCGACTCGCAGAATAACCGCACCGTGATCAACCTCAGTAATCACCGGTATGGCGCGGCGGTTCCTGACAATACGTTCAAGTTCAACGACCCGCGCAGTGCCACTCGTCGATGAGGGCGAACGGCCCATCGTGGGCCGTGTGCTGGCTGCGACAAACTGCGACAAATCTGGCGCGATTGTTCATGGGCCAGCAAGCCAAATCGGCCTAGAACCGTGAGTGACGGCGCGACCTGAGGCGGGTTTCCCCCCTGTTGCCCGCACCTCCAGTGAGGGCGCACCGTCAAAGCGTGACGAACGCACAAAGGAACCCTCGGTCCAATGCCCCCGGACCGAGGGTTTTCTTTCGGCATGTTGACGTGCACTTGCCGCTGCCCTTGCCGCACTGCGCCTTCGCACCTAAAGCCGGGCCATGGTTTCTCTAGCTACCTGGAACATCAATTCTGTCCGTCTGCGCGCCAATCAGGTGGCGCGATTTCTGATCCAGGAGCAGCCCGATGTGCTGTGCTTGCAAGAAATCAAGACCGAGGAAAAGCACTTCCCCCATGAGGTGTTCGAGGACCTGGGATATACCCACCGCGCTGTCCACGGGCAAAAAGGCTATCACGGGGTGGCGACAGTAAGCCGCATTCCCTTTCGCGAGCTGGATCGCCATGACTGGCAAGCCAATGGCGAGGCGCGGCATGTCGGCGTGGAGCTGCTGGGAGCCGGGCAGGGTATGGTAATTGAAAACGTCTACATCCCAGCTGGCGGGGATGTGCCGGACCGTGAGCAGAACGTGAAGTTCGGCCAGAAGCTGGACTTCCTCGAACGCATGGCCTTCTGGGCCGACAAACTGGACTGCCCGACCGTGATCACCGGCGATTTCAACATCGCCCCGCTGGATTGCGACGTCTATGATCACAAGGCGCTGCTGAAGGTTGTCAGCCACACCCCGATAGAGATCGAAGCACTCGAACGCTTTCGCACCGCGCACGGCTTTGCCGATCTGGGCCGCAAGCACATTCCTGCTCCGGAACGGAACTATTCGTGGTGGTCGTACCGCACCTACTGGCAGGACAAGGATCGCGGACGGCGGCTCGATCACATGTGGGCCTCGCCCGATCTGGCCGCACAATCGCGCAGTCACCGGCTGGTCGAAGAAACCCGTAAATGGGAACAGCCGAGCGATCACATTCCGTTGGTGACGGAGTTTGATCTGTGACCAGCCCGGCGCGGCGGGTGGCCATGGCGCTGGATGCGCTGCGCCATGGCTGGCCGATTGCAGTCGAAGGCGGAGCGATGCTGCTGCCGGCAGAGACCGGTTTTGCCCCAGGGGCGACCAGTGCGACCATGCTGATCAGCGCGGCGCGCGCCGGCACGCTCAAACTGGCCAACCAGCGTGAAGCAGCCGAGCCACACGCCCCGGTGCTGATCCGCGCTGCCGAGCCATTCGACCTGGCCCAGGCGCGGGCGCTGGCCGATCCGGCGCTGGATTTGCGTTATCCCATGAAAGGGCCGTTCCGTGCCGAGCATCTTGGTTGGTCCGAAGCCGCCGCCGCGGCCATGGATCTGGCGCGGCTGGCCGGTATCCTCCCGGCCTTTCTGGTCGATCCCGGCAACGGCGGCGAGGCGCAGGGCGTGTCGGCGCAGGATCTGTCGGTTTGGCAGGACACATCTGCGCTGTCCGTCGCTGCGCGCGCGCGCTTACCTGTTGCCGCTGCCGATGACGCCGAGATCGTCGCCTTCCGTTCGGCAGACGACCTGCGCGAACATGTTGCGCTGGTAATCGGCCAGCGCTCGGGCGACCGGGCGCCTTTGGTCCGGCTTCATTCCGAATGTCTGACTGGCGATATCCTTGGCAGCCTGAAATGCGATTGCGGCCCGCAGCTTGATGCCGCATTGGCGGCGATGGCCGAAGAGGCCACCAAGGGCGGCTGGGGTGTGCTGCTTTACCTGCGCCAGGAAGGGCGCGGCATCGGCCTCATCAACAAGCTGCGCGCTTACCAGTTGCAAGACCAGGGTTTCGATACCATCGACGCCAACAACCGTCTGGGCCTGCCGACCGAAGCGCGCGACTTTCCCGTGGCGGCAAGGATGCTTGACTTGCTCGGCGTCGGCGCGATCCGGCTGATGACCAACAATCCGGCCAAGGTCGCGGCGCTCGAAGCGGCGGGTGTCACGGTGTCCGAACGGGTTCCGCACCAGCTTCCGGCCAATCCTCACAATGTCCGCTACCTGGCCACCAAGCGCGACCGTAGCGGGCATTTGTTTAAATAGAGCATTCCCGGACAGGCATCGCCGGACTGCGCAGGTTATAACGGGCCTGTCAGGAGGAAAGGATGAACGCGGTTCGGAAAGCAGCTTATCTTCAGCGAATGGTGCGCGTGCTCATGCATATCGATGCGCATCTGTACGAACCGCTGAAGGTTGGGCGTCTGGCCGAGGTTGCGGCGTTTTCGCCATTCCACTTTCAGCGGCAATTTTCCGCGCTTTATGGGATCACTGTCGGCGCTTATGAGCGGGCACTGCGGCTCAAACGCGCGGGGATGCAGCTTGCGTTCCGGCAGGACACGGTCACCCAGATCGCCATCGACGCGGGCTATGAAGGCAATGAAGCCTTTGCCCGCGCCCTGCGCAACTGGCTTGATCAAACGCCAACCGGACTGCGTGATCTGCCCGATTGGGAATCCTGGCACGCGGCACTAGCGCCGCTGGCAAATGTCAGGAGGACATACATGACTGCATCCTATTCGCTGGACGACGTGCGCATTGTCGACTTCCCCGCCACGCCCGTGGTGATCCTTACCCACCGCGGCAGTCCGCTGCGTATCGGCGATTCGATCCGTCAGCTGATCGAATGGCGCCGCGCCAACAATCTGCCGCCGTCGAAGGCCGCGACCTTCAATATCTTTCGGGGCGATCCGGACGAGGTTCTGCCCGAGGCATTCCGAATGGACCTTGCCGTGGCAACGCAATGCCAACCAGGTGACGGAATGGTGCGCGTCGAAATCTCTGGCGGCCGCTGTGCAGTACTGCGCCAGATTGGATCAGGGGATGACTTGCGAGCAGCTTTCGCCTTTCTGTATGGCGACTGGTGGCCTGAAAGCGGAGAAGAGGCGCGCGATGCGCCGCCCTTTGCCCAACGCATAAGCTTCTTTCCCGATGTCGCCGAACACCTGGCCGTGACCGACCTGTTCCTGCCGCTGAAGTAACTGTTCAGCGTTTCTCGTAGCGCTTGAGCTTGGCGCTAAGCGTGTTGGTTCCGATCCGGGTGACTTCGCCTGACCAGTCGGCAACGAACACGCTGGGCCAGGTCACCGCCGGGGACATGCGGGCATCGTTGGCTTCGATCACCAGACCCGAACTGTCGTGCTGGCGCCCTTCGGGTGCGACAGTGATGAAGGCCGAATGGTTTTCCTTGTCCGCGCCCTGGACAAACCAGTTGCCGGCAATCCGGCCCGATGCGCCGCCGGGCAGGTCGATCATGTAATTGGTGCCTTTGCCGGCGCTGTCATCGAAACTGCAATTGCGCACGTCGATCCTGCCTGCCCGGCTTTTCAGGTAATGGCCGCCGTGCCCTGCTTCAAAGCGGCTTCGCGTGACGCGGACAAGGCCGTAATTGCCGGTATAGACCGCATGGGCGCAGCCGCCCGGTCCCTCGCAGGTGCCGAGCCGGGTGAACGTTGACTTGTCGATGCTGAGTGTTGCCGATTGATCATCGCCGGTCAGGATGCCCTGTTGGCTGTCGCGGAACCAGGACTGGCTGACCGTAAGCGCGCCCTTTTCAAGCCGAATGCCGGCACCATTGAAATCGGACACTTTGATATTGGCGAAAACCAGCCCTTCGACCCGGGCGCTGCGGCCGCGCAGCACCAGTGCCGCCTTGCCCTCGCAGGCCGTCCCGTCGAACACCGCCTGGCCATTTACCGCGGCGACAAAGGCGATCTCGCCCGCGGTCTGCACCGCGCAATCGGCGTGGCGACCGCTGGCGACACGGATCGTGCCGGTGCCCTCGCCGATCGCGTTGACCGCGTCCTGCAAACGCGAAAAGCCCTGTCCGGTCTCGGCCAGCACATAGGGCGCGCCTTGCTGGGCCTGCGACATGGCGGGAAGGGCGATAGCCAGTGCCAGCGTGGCGGCGGAAAGGGTGATGGGTTTCAGCATGACCGCAGACTACCATCGGCATGTAGATAAAGGGTAAAGCCAGTTGGGCGGTGTCCCGGCTGGGGACAGGTGGCTTATTCCCGATCGCCCCAGCGCCATTTCCAGCCGCCGCGCGTCTTGGCGATCATCAGCGGTAGCGGGACCATGATGATCACCAGCAGCGCGGCAACCTGCGCCGTCTCGTTGCCATCAAGAAACCATACCGCGCTTCCCGCCAGCACTATCTGCGTTATCAACATCAGCCAGCCTTGCCAGGCAATCGGCATCCCCGCCCCAAAGCCATAGCGATGCGGGGCAAACCAGGCATTGTCGTAGCGGCGGTCATCCATCGGACGTCTCCTTGGGCGGGCGCCCGCGCCGCACAGGTTCGGGCAGGGCCACCTTGGTGCCGCGCCGGGCCAGCGCTTCGCGCAGCAGCACCTCGATCTGAATGTTGACCGAGCGCAAGTCCCCCGCTGCCGAACGTTCCAGCGCCGCATAGAGCGCAGGATCGAGCCGGAGCGGGAAAGCCTTGCGGATCTGCGGGGGCACGGGTCTGGCTTACTGGTAAAGTGAGCCGGTGTTGACCACGGGCTGTGTATCACGTTCACCGCACAGCACGACCATCAGGTTGCTGACCATCGCAGCCTTACGCTCGTCATCCAGGTGGACGACGCCCTTTTCGGACAGCATCGCCAGCGCCATCTCGACCATGCCGACCGCGCCTTCGACCAGGGTCTTGCGCGCGGCGACCACCGCCTCGGCCTGCTGGCGGCGGAGCATCGCCCCGGCGATTTCCTGCGCGTAGGCCAGATGGGTAAAGCCGCATTCGTCAACCGTAATCCCGGCCATCGTCAGCCGCGCGATCAGTTCCTTGCGCAGTTCCACCCCGACCTCGTCGTGATTGCCGCGAAGGGTCACTTCGGAGTGGGTGAAATCGTCATAGGGATAGCGCGAGCCGATGGTCCGCACCGCGGCTTCGATCTGGACCATGACGAAGGCCTTGTAATCATCGACGTCGTAAAGCGCCTGGGCCGTATCAGTTACCCGCCACACCACCTGAGCCGCCATCTCGATCGGGTTGCCGCGCAGATCGTTGACCTTGATCTTGTCGGAAACCAGGTTGTTGGCGCGGACAGAGATCTTGGTCTTGCCCATCCAGGGCCAGACCCAGCGCAAACCGGTGCTGCGATCGGTGCCGCTGTACGATCCAAACAGTGTAATTGCGGCGGCCTGGTTGGGCTGGATCATATAGAACCCGCTGGCGAGGATGATCAGGGCCAGAACGCTGAGCCCGGTCGACACCAGGAAGCCAAATACCGCGCTATCATCCGGGTTGCTGCCGGCAAAGGCTATGATCCGCCAGATGGTCAGGCCCAGCAGCGCCAGGAAGGCGACGAAGATGAGGTAACCGCTGGTGCTCCACGCTCGCCGTTCCAGGCTAGCGGTCATCGGTGCATGCGAATCGGTCATCGAAGTTCCCCTTAAATTGATATCATATTAATATCAGCTTAGCGGGCCTTGTCAAAAGTTCTTGAAACACGCCGGTTTCGTTCCCATTATAAGATCCGCGGGACCGGGCCCCTCTGGCGCGGCATTTGCCCAATTGGGAAATGCTTGCGTGATGTCGGACCGCATCGGATGTTGCCGATGCCGTGGTCCGGGTTCTTGTCCCCCTCCTTAAGCATCTGCGGCCTGGCTCGGCACATCCGATCGTACAAAAACTAAGTGCGAAAGGGATTTTGTCTGATGTCTGATCGATTATTCCGCCTGATGGAGCGCCATCAGCAGCTTGATGATGCGCTGCACCGCTTGCAGACACTGCGCTGGGCCGATCCGCTGGAAATTGCCCGGCTAAAAAAACTCAAGCTGGCGATCAAGGATCGGCTGGCGCGCTTCACCATGCAATCCACGCGCGTTCGCGCCTGACCGGGAACCCGGCGCTCTTTCAAAGGGGTAGCCGGGTCCCACCTGTTTTAGGGGCAATCGTATGGAAATCCTGTTTGCCGACTGGCTCGGCACTCCGGTTTGGTTCTGGCTCTCATTCGCCGGCATAGTGCTGACGCTGACTGCCTTCGATCTTGGCGTTCTCCATAAGGAAGACCGCGAGATGGGCATCACTGAATCGCTGAAATTGACCGCGTTTTATATCAGCGTCGCGCTGGCCTTCGGCGCCTGGGTATGGGTAGCCAAGGGCGCCGACCTGGGTATGAAATACTATACCGGCTTCTTCATTGAAAAGGCGCTGTCGATCGACAACGTCTTCGTGATCAGCCTGATCTTCACTTTTTTCGCCATCCAGCCAAAGTATCAGTACCGCGCCTTGCTGTGGGGCATCCTGGCCGTGATCGTGCTGCGCGGGGCGATGATCGCGGCGGGCGCTGCGCTGGTCGAGCAGGCCTACTGGGTGCTCTACATATTTGCCGCCTTCCTGGTATTCACCGGGATCAAGATGTTCTTCGCCGGGGACCACGCTCCCGATATCGCCAAGAACCCGGTCGTGCGCTGGATCAGCGCGCATATGCGCGTGACCAAGGGTCTGCACGACCAGCACTTCTTTGTGAAGGTTCCCGACGACAAGACCGGCAAGCTGGTGACGGCGGCAACCCCGCTGTTCCTGGCGCTGGTAGTGATCAACCTGGCCGATCTGGTCTTCGCGGTGGACAGTGTGCCTGCAATCTTCGCGATCACCACGGACACATTCATCGTCTATACCAGCAACATCATGGCGATCCTGGGCCTGCGTGCGCTGTACTTCGCGCTCTCGGCGATGATCCACCGGTTCTATTATCTGAAGTATGCGCTGGCCGCGGTGCTGGTGTTCATCGGCAGCAAGATCTTCGTTTCCGACTTCGTGCTGGGCGGGGCCAAGTTCCCGCCGGTGCTGAGCTTGGGCGTGACCTTTGCCCTGATCGCCAGCGGGGTTGGCTATTCACTGTGGAAGACCCGCCACGGCGAGGACGCCGCGCCGCAACTGCCGCACGACGCCATCCGGCCCTAAAACTGTCGGAGTACGGCGAGGAACGCCTCGCCAAAGGCTTCCAGCTTGCGCGCGCCGACCCCACCAACCTCACCCAGCGCGGTCAGGCTGGCAGGGCGGCGCGCGGCCATTTCGCGCAAAGTGGCGTCGTGGAAAATGACGTAGGGCGGAACGCCGCCTTTGGCTGCCAGATCGCGGCGCAGCGCGCGCAGCGCATCAAACAGCGGATCGCCAACCGGGTTGATCGTATCGCTGCGGCTGCGCCGGCTGCCTTTGCCGCCGCGTTCGCGCCTTGGGGCCAGCGCAATGCGCACGTCCGCTTCGCCTTTCAGCATAGCGCGGGCATCCCCGCCCAGTGCCAACCCGCCATGCTCGGTCGGGACCAGCACCCCGCGCGTTTGCAAGGCACGGACGAGCGGGCGGAGCAGCGGGGCTTCGTCCGAAGGCACGATGCCGAATACGCTGAGCTGGTCATGCCCGCGTTGGGTCACGCGCTCGTCCGCCACGCCGGTCAGCACTTTCTCGACGTGACCGAAACCAAAGCTTTGCCCGGTTCGGTAGACGGCTGACAGCACCTTGCGCGCCAGTTCGCTGGCATCAATCACGCCGGGCGCATCCAGGCAGTTGTCGCAGTTGCCGCAGACTGGCGGTGGGTCTTCGCCGAAATGTCGCAGCAGCACGGCGCGGCGGCATTCACCGGTTTCGACCAGCGCCGCGAGAGCATCTAGCCGGGCGCGTTCCCCGGCCTGGCGGTGGGCCTCGACCTCGCCCAGGCGCAGGCGGGCGCGGGCAAAGTCCTCGGACCCCCACAGCATCAGCGCCAGCGCCGGATCGCCGTCACGCCCGGCGCGGCCGGTTTCCTGGTAATAGCCTTCGATCGATTTGGGGATGCCAGCGTGGGCGACAAAGCGCACGTCGGGTTTATCGATCCCCATGCCGAAGGCGACGGTCGCAACCATCACCATGTCTTCCGAGGCGACGAAGGCGGACTGGTTGGCTGCGCGCACCGCAGGATCAAGCCCGGCATGATAGGGCAGCACGCGCCGTCCGGAATGAGCCGAGAGTTTTTCAGCCAGCTCCTCTACCTTCTTGCGCGTCGGCGCATAGATGATCCCCGGGCCGGGCTGCTCTGCCAGCAGAGCGCGCAGCTGCTGCACGCCGCCTTCACGCGGGCGGATGGCATAGCGGATATTGGGCCGATCAAACCCGGCGATGATCAGGCCGTCCTCGGCAATGCCCAACTGGGTCAGGATATCGCTGCGGGTATGTGCGTCGGCTGTCGCTGTCAGAGCGAGCCGCGGGACGACAGGAAAGGCATCCATTAGGGGCCGCAGCAGACGATAGTCGGGGCGGAAATCGTGGCCCCACTCGGACACGCAGTGCGCTTCGTCGATGGCAAACAGGCTGACCTGCGCCCGGCTCAGCAGCTCGCGGAAATGCGGCTGGCTGGCGCGTTCGGGGGCTACGTACAACAGATCGAGCTGGCCACCGCGGAAGGCATCGACCGCACGCTCGCGGTAGTCCTCGCTGTCGGCGCTGGTCAGGCTGGCGGCGCGGATGCCATTGGCTTCGGCGCTGCGCAGCTGGTCATGCATCAGCGCGATCAGCGGCGATATGACCACGCAGGTGCCGTCCATGACGACGGCGGGCAGCTGATAGGTCAGGCTCTTGCCCGCGCCGGTCGGCATCACCGCCAGGGTCGACTGCCCGGCCAGGACGCGCGCCACTACCCGGTCCTGCACCCCGCGAAAGGCGCTAAACCCGAAGGTGGCGTGAAGCTGGTCGAGAAGGCGTGGCGGCACCCAGTGCGCCTAGCCGCTCAGTCCGGTTTGTAAAAGGCGCTCCGGCCGGTTCTCTCCACAACCACCTCTTCGGCCGCGGTAAAGGCACTGCGCCCGGTGGGTGCGTCATTGGCGACTCCCGTGGTGAAATAAGCGATCCCCTTGCCGCTGGCCGGATCAAGCCACAGCCCGCTTTTGAGGCCATATGCATCGCCGGCGTGGCCAATCCGGGTGCGGGCATCGCCAAACAGGTCATCGCGGCAACCCTTTTGGTCGCTGCCGATGGTTTGCACCGCGAGGCCATATGCGCAAAAGAAACCGTCAGGCTCGCCGTTTTCGCCAAGGCCGTTGTGGCCGTTGAAGCGCCATATTGGGCGGATCAGGCGGGCATAGCTTTGCTGCGAAAGGAATCCGGTTCCGCGCCGTGCGAGCATTTGACCGATCTTGGACAGATCGCGCATCGAAATCCGCAAGCCGCCCTGCGGGCTGAACAGCGCGCCGTTGCTGCCCGGCGTATAGCGCCACAGATCGCAGCCGCCGTCCGCGTCAGTGACGACCGGGCACGCTGGAAAGGTGCCGTGCAAGTCATCGCGCGCGACATCGCCATTGGCGCGGTAGAGCACCACTGCGCGCGCCGCCGCGCTGGCCGAACAGCCCGCACCCCAGTTGAAGCAGGCATCGAGCTTGAGCGGGGCAAGCACCAGGTCGCGCATTGCCACGTCGAAGCGCTGGCGAGTGACCTGTTCGATGATGGTGGCGACGACGGGGAAGTTGAGATTGGTATAGTGGAACCAGCCTGATCCGGGCGCGTGGGACTGGTCCCACACCCGCGGATCGCCGAGGCGCTGCTGCAGCGTCGCTCCCAGCGGGATGAGGTACAGGTCATCGCCGTCGATCAGGCCCGACTGGTGCGACAGTAGCATGGCCAGCGTAATCGGCCGGTCAGGAAATGCCGGATGACGAAGCGTCCAGCCCAGATAGTCCGAAACATCACGGTCCAGGTCGACTTGCCCCTGGTCGACCAGCCGCATTACGCCGAGCGCCGTTACCAGCTTGGAAATACTTGCAATGCGCACCGGATCATCGGGACCCACCAAGCGGTGTGTCGCGTGGTCAGCCTCTCCTTCAGCCAAAACCGGACGAATCGTAACCGTGTCGAAAACCACCGCGACAGCAGCCTGCGAACTTGCGAACGCTGGTATCGACCAGGCATAGGCTGCCAGTGTCAGCAGCGCCCGTCGGATCATTCAAATACTTCGGTGAGGCCGTGGGTTCGCATCCCTTCCTTCACCAGCACGGATTCAAGATAGATTGAGGTGATCATGGATTTTAGCAGCATACCAGAAAGGCACGCCGCAGGAATCGAAAGAACCGTGCTCAACAAACTTGCCTGTCCGTTGTTGCCCAACCCCAACGTGCCTGTGCCAAGCAGGGCGCCGAACAGAATAATTATCACCGCGTAATAGATCAAAAACAACACAAACAGAACGCCGAAAATCGACAGACGGTTGCCGCGAGTCAGTTCGCGGCTGCGCCCGAAGCTATCGATAATCCCGCGCCCTTCCACGATCTGTGCGGGCAAGGCCACGCTCCACATGGACAGCAGGATTAATCCCGGCACAATTAAAAAGACCGTCCCCAGCCAGATGCCTAGCCACCACAATATGCTAAGGCCAATGACCGGAACCATCCGCGTCAGGCCGACTTGAAAGCATTGCGCCAGCGTTGTGCCGCCGCGTTCGGCTTGCTGTGCGAAGCCATGGATGCCGCCCGCATAGGACAAGCCAAAGCCGATCACGCTGATTAGTATGAACAACCAGGACCACCCGGTACTGAACAGCGCAGACAAGCGGGCAAGGTTCGCGGCGGGACTGGTAACATCCAGGTCACCCTGCGAACCGGCTGCAAGCGCCTGGGCCAGAAAGCCGGTCAGGGCCTGCACGACCACGACGACAAGGACAAACAATCCAACCGTACCGATGGTGTCGCGCACCAGTCCAAAACCGCGCGACAAGACGCGGCCAATACTGAATTGTTCCATACAGATAGCCCCCTATTACCAGAGGATTACCCGCAATCGGAGCAATTGCCAGCCCTAATCAAGGTTGGGTCGGACCCAGCGTTCCGCCAGCGATTCTTCTATTCCTCGGCGCGCCGCATAATCGGTCAGCTGATCGCGCCCGATCCGGGCGACGCCGAAGTATTCGCTCTGCGGGTGGGCGAAATAGAAACCCGAAACGGCGGCGGTCGGCCACATGGCGAAGCTTTCGGTCAGGGTCAGACCCGCATTATCCCCGGCCCCTAGCAAGTCGAACAGCATCGGTTTCAGGCTGTGGTCAGGGCAGGCGGGATAACCTGGTGCCGGGCGTATACCGCGATATTGTTCCTTGATCAGCGCTTCGTTGGTCAGCTGTTCACCCGGGGCATATCCCCACAGGTCGGTGCGCACGCGCTGATGCAGCCGCTCGGCAAAGGCTTCGGCAAAACGGTCGGCCAGCGCCTTGAGCAGGATGTCCGAATAGTCGTCATGGCTCGCGCGGAAGCGTTCCAGATGCGGCTCGATCCCGTGGATGCCTACGGCAAAGCCGCCGATCCAGTCGCCATCGGGATCGATGAAATCAGCCAGGCAGTAATTCGCCCGGTCGCGGCTCTTGCGGATCTGCTGGCGCAGGAAAGGCAGGCGTATGCACCGTTCATCGTCTTGCGGGTACAAGACGACATCGTCGACTTCGCGCGCGCAGGGCCAGAAGCCGGCGACGCCCCTGGCGGTCAGCCACTTTTCGGAAATGATCAAGTCAAGCATCGCGCGCGCATCGGCGTAAAGCGCACGGGCGCTTTCTCCGACTACGTCATCGTTCAAGATCGCGGGGTAGACGCCCGCCAGTTCCCAGGCGCGGAAAAACGGGGTCCAGTCAAAGCAAGCCACCAGATCGGCCAGATCCCAGTTGTCAAAGACGTGCAGACCAGGCTGTTCTGGCGGCATTGGCTTGTCGGTAAAATCGGCCTTAAAGGCGTTGGCGCGCGAATCCTCGAGGCTAAGCAGCACTGACCCTTCTTTGCCCGCTCTGACATCGCGGACGTGCTGATAGTCGCTTGCGGTCGCTTCAACGAAGCGATCGCGCTGCGTATCAGAGAGCAGCTGGCTAGCTACTCCCACCGCGCGGCTGGCATCAAGCACATGAATAACCGGGCCGTTATAAGCCGGGTCGATCTTCAGTGCGGTATGAACCTTGCTGGTAGTCGCCCCGCCGATCAACAGCGGCAGGGTGAACCCGTCGCGCTTCATTTCTTCGGCCACGGTGACCATTTCATCGAGGCTGGGCGTAATCAGCCCGGACAGGCCGATAATGTCGGCCTGGCTCTCGCGCGCGGTTTCCAGGATTTTGGTCCACGGCACCATCACGCCCAGGTCGATAACTTCATAGCCGTTGCACTGCAAAACCACCCCGACGATGTTTTTGCCGATATCGTGAACATCACCCTTGACTGTGGCCATCACGATCTTGCCCTTGGGCTTGGACGCGGCGGTCTTTTCCGCTTCGATGAAAGGGATCAGATGGGCGACCGCCTTCTTCATTACGCGGGCCGATTTGACCACCTGCGGCAGGAACATCTTGCCGCTGCCGAACAGGTCGCCAACGGTGTTCATGCCTTCCATCAGGGGGCCTTCGATCACCTCGATAGGTCGGCCGCCGCGTTCAAAAATGTCCTGCCGGGCCAGTTCGGTATCAGCGACGATGTGCGCGTCGATGCCCTTCACCAGCGCGTGTTCGATCCGCCGCACCACATCCCAGCCGCGCCACTCCTCTGCTTCCTTTTCGGCCTTGGCGTCAGTCCCGCGAAAGCTTTCGGCCAAGACAATCAGCCGGTCGGTCGCGCCGGCATCGCGGTTGAGGATAACATCCTCGCAGGCCTGGCGCAGCGCCGGATCAATGGTGTCGTAAACGTCAAGCTGGCCTGCGTTCACGATTGCCATGTCGAGCCCGGCGGGGATCGCGTGGAAGAGGAAGATCGAATGCATCGCCCGCCGAACCGGCTCGTTGCCGCGGAATGAAAATGACAGGTTGGACAGCCCGCCGCTGAAGTGGACGTGGGGGCAGCGCAGGCGGATTTCGCGAACCGCTTCGATGAAATCGACGGCGTAGTTGTTGTGTTCCTCGATCCCGGTCGCGACCGCAAAAACGTTGGGATCGAAGATGATGTCTTCGGGCGGAAATCCGATTGACAGAAGCAGGGCGTAGGCCCGCGCACAAATCTCGACCTTGCGGTCTTTCGTGTCGGCCTGCCCCTTTTCATCAAAGGCCATGACCACCACGGCGGCGCCGTAATCCATGCACTTCTGCGCGTGGGAAAGGAACGGTTCTTCGCCTTCCTTCATCGAAATCGAATTGACGATCGGTTTGCCTGACACGCATTTCAGGCCCGCTTCGATCACATCCCACTTGGAACTGTCGATCATCACCGGGACGCGGGCGATGTCGGGTTCGGCGGCGATCAGCTTGAGAAATGTGGTCATCGCCAGCTCGGCGTCAAGCAGGCCCTCGTCCATGTTGACATCGATCACCTGCGCGCCGTTGTCGACTTGCTGACGCGCGACATCAACTGCTTTGGCGTAGTCTCCCGCCAGGACAAGCTTCTTGAACGCCGCGCTGCCGGTGACGTTGGTACGTTCGCCGACATTGACGAAACGCGCGGAGGACGGGGTGGTCATGAGGTTTCCAGAGGTTTTGCCAGGATGTAATCGTCGAACGTTTCGGTGCCGACAGTGAACGTGCGGGTGCCGACCACTTTAAACCCGCTCTTGCGGTAAAATCCCAGCGCGCGTTCATTGTCCTTGTTGGTGCCCAGCATCAGGCGGCGATAACCCGCAGCCCCGGCAACTACGATGCCGAGCAGATCGCCGGCCAATCCCTGACCCTTGCAGCGGTCAAGCAGGTAGATCCGTTTCAGTTCGATATCGCCGGGCTGCGGATCGGGCAGGGCGGAGCGCATCAAGAGGGCAAAACCCAGCGGCGCACCGGTCTTCACCGCTTCGACCAGCCAGGCTTTTGCGCCTTCATCCAAGGCAGAGCGGAAGGCCTCTGCACTGTTTTGCGAAGCGCAGTGCGCCAGCATGTCTCCCACCTGGACAAGTCCGGCGTAAGCTTCCAGGAATGTTGCCTGCGCTACCAGCGCAAGTGCAGCGCCGTCGTCAGGCCCGGCCGGACGAATGCGCCATTCAAGCGGCCCGTCGATCCCCATCACGCTGCCATGATAAAGGGTTCGAGACCTGCCAGCCGTGTTTCGACTGGCACTTGCGGCGCCTTGCGCGGAGTAAGGCCGGCAACGGCCCGAGCCATGGCGGCGATGTGTTCGGGGGTGTTGCCGCAGCACCCGCCCAGAATGTTGACCTGCCCGCCCGCTGCCCATTCGCCGACCAGGGTGGCGGTGGTTTCGGGCAGCTCGTCATACTGGCCCAGTTCATTGGGCAGGCCGGCGTTGGGATAGGCCATCAGCAGGGTGTCGACGATCCCGCTGAGCAGGCGGATCTGCGGGCGCAGCTGGGTCGCGCCGAAGCTGCAGTTCAGCCCCACGGTGACCGGCTTGGCATGGCGAACCGCATGCCAGAATGCCTCGACCGTATGGCCCGACAGGTTGCGCCCGGACAGGTCGGTCAGCGTCATTGACAGCATCAGCGGCACGTCGCGGCCCAGCTCGCGTTCCAGCTCCTTCACCGCCAGAATGCCGGCCTTGCAATTCAGCGTATCAAACACCGTTTCGATCAGAATGAACTGCGCACCGCCTTCAAGCAGCGCGGCCGCCTGTTCGCGGTAGACCTGCTTGACCGTGTCGAAATCAACTTCGCGGTAGCCCGGATCGTTGACGTCGGGGGAAAGCGACAGGGTCTTGTTGGTTGGCCCGATTGCGCCGACCACGAAGCGCGGTAAACCGTCCTTTGCAGTGGCTGAGTCGCAAGCTTCGGCGACTATCCGGGCCGCGGAACGGTTGATGTCGCCGACCAGATGCTCGGCACCGTAATCGGCCTGGCTGATGCGGTTTGCATTAAAGGTGTTGGTCGCCAGCACCCGCGCCCCCGCAGCAATATAGCGGTCGCAGATCGCGCGGATGACATGCGGCTGGGTCAGGTTGACCAGATCGTTGTTGCCCTTCTGGTCAAGGGTCAGGCCGGTGTCGCCGCGATAGGCCACCTCGTCCAGCCCCTCTGCCTGGATTGCCGTGCCATAGGGACCGTCCTTGATCAGGATCGCCTTGGCAGCTTCGGCCTGAAGCAGTTGGCGCGGGGTCATTGGCTGATTTCCTTGGGGCGCAGGCCGAGCAGGTGGCAGATAGCGTATGTCTGGTCGGCGCGGTTGAGCGTGTAGAAGTGAAAATCGCGGATGCCGCCCTGGTACAGCCGGCGGCACAGGTCGGTCGCCACGGCCGCCGATATCATCGAGCGCGGGCCGGGCAGGCCGTCCAGCCCGTCAAACAGCTTGATCATCCAGCCGGGGATTTCGGTGTTTCCGCTCATCCGCCGGATCGCGGCGAAGTTGGTCACAGGCATGATCCCTGGCAGGACCGGCGCGGTGATCCCGGCAGCCAGTACCTTGTCCAGAAAGCGGAAATAGGCATCGGTCGAATAGAAGAACTGGGTGATTGCGCGCGACGCCCCGGAATCAAGCTTGCGTTTCAGGTTGTCAAGATCGGCCTGGGCACCGGCTGCTTCGGGATGCACTTCGGGATAGGCCGCAACTGAAATGTCGAAATCGTGACGTGCCTTCAATCCCGCGACGAGGTCCGCGGCGCTGGCAAAGCCGTGGGGGTGCGGTTCAAAGCGGCCGCCGGTCTCGGGTGGCGGATCGCCGCGCAGCGCGACGATGTGCCGCACGCCGGCTTCCCAATAGCGATCGGCAACCTCGGCAATTTCATCCTTGCTGGCGGCAACGCAGGTCAGGTGTGCGGCAGGCTTTAGCGAAGTCTCGTCGATGATCCGGGCTACGGTGGCGTGCGTGCGCTCGCGCGTTGAGCCGCCGGCCCCATAGGTAACCGACACGAAGCTGGGATCAAGCGGCGCCAGTTCGACCACAGCGTCCCACAGTTGCTTTTCCATCGCCTCGGTCTTGGGCGGGAAAAATTCGAAAGAAACCCTGAAGTCGCCGGGGATGGTGACAAACTGCGGGCGATCGGCGACGCCGCGCAGGATCGATGAAGCGGTCATGCGCGCGATACCTTTGTGTTGTGCGGCGTCAGGGAATGGTCAGCGCTGCTACCGCGCATGCCTGTCCAGATCTTGACGGTCAGTGGTTTGCCTGGAAGGGCTACAGGCGGCGCGGGCGCGAACCCGGCGCTACTGAGCAAGGCAAGCATCTGCTCATCGGAAAACCCAAGCCGCGCATGGGCGTGTTTTTCGCGCAATTCCTCGCGGTCATGCGCGGCGAAATCGACTATAGCCACTGTTGCGCCGGACCGTGCCACCCGCGCTGCTTCAGCCAGTACAGCCTCGGGCACCTGGGCATAGTGCAGCACCTGGTGGAACAATACCGTATCGAAGCTGTCATCGGCAAAGGGCAGGGCGGTAAAATCGCCTTGAACCAGCGCCACGCCATCAGACGGCAGGTTCTGCAGCCGGGCGCGCGCAATGCGCAACATTTCCGGGCTCTTGTCCAACCCGGTTACGTGGTCGCTGGCCGGTGCGAAGAGTTCGGCCATGCGGCCCGTGCCGGTGCCGACGTCGAGCAGCGCGCCGAGTGATCGCGTGCCCAGCGCTCTGGCCAGCGCGGCTTCCACCGGGCCGTCGGGGCTGTGGAGCCCGCGCAAGGTGTCCCATTCTTCTGCATGGCGCGAAAAATATCCTTCTGCGCTGACCTCTCGGGCGGCGCGGATCGCGGCGAGGTGGCGGCGGTCTTCGGCGCAGCGCGCGGCGAAGGTTGCATCGTCCGCTTCGGCCACATCGAGCAGACGGGCGGCGGCGGCACCCATGGGCGGGGCGCGGGTCGCGCCGATCGCGCTGCGCAAAAACACCCAGCTGCCTTCCTTGCGCCGTTCGGCCAGCCCGGCATCGCACAGGATACGGATGTGGCGCGACACGCGCGGTTGGCTTTGTCCCAGAACCTGGGCAAGCTCTCCCACTGCCAGTTCCATTGCCGACAGCAAGCGCATAATGCGCAGCCGCGTAGGGTCTGCCAGCGCGCGAAGTGTGGGATCGATCCGCATCGGCATATCATATAAAGAAATCTTTATATCTATACAACCGGTTTGGCTTTATCGGTTGCCTGGCCGCCCGGTTCTGGGTTGGCAGGGATGGCGCGCTTGGCTAGGAGGCGGTTACGGGGTCGCTCGCGCAACATGTCCATCCCGCAATATTGATGAGGCTTTACCCATGAAAAAGTTCGCCGCACTCGGCTTTGCTTCTGTCGCCGCCCTTGCGCTTGCCGCTTGTGGAAGTTCGGACAGCGCCAAGGAAGAAGCCCAGCCTGAAAACGTTGAAATGCCTGCTGAAGAAGCTGTCGGCGATGTGGATGCTTCGCCGGTAGCCGATGCATCGGCCGGTGCCGTGGATGCTGCCGCTGCTTCGGACCAACGGACCGGTGACAGTCCCCGGCCGTAATGCTGGTTTTGACAGGTAAAGACGGGCTGCCCCAATCGGGGCTGCCCGTCTTTCGCTTTTTGCACTGCCTCGCTATGATGCAAGTTCCATGCGCACAGTGATCCTTATTCCCGCCCTTGTTGCCCTTGCCGCTTGCCAAAAGGCGGACAACCAGCCTGGCCCCGGCGGAGTAACGGTGGGGGAAGCCAAGGCCTTGGACGAGGCCGCCGAAATGATCGAGGATCAGCGCCTGACGCGTGATGACTTGCCGCAGCCGTCCGCTCCGCCAGCCGCGCCTTTACCTGCCAAGCCTGCCAGTTGATTTTCGCCGGGGCTGACCTATTGACCGTTTAAACGTTCGGTTAAATTAGGAGAATCGCCACGATGGGGATGCTTGAAGGCAAGGTTGTAGCCGTAACGGGCGCAGGCCGCGGTGTCGGGCGCGAGATCGCCCTGCTTTGCGCGGCCCGCGGCGCGGCGGTAGTCGTCAACGATCCGGGCGTTGGCGGCGGTGGCGAAGGCGGTGATGCCGGGCCCGCCCAGCAAACAGCGGACGATATCATCGCGGCGGGCGGCAGGGCCCACGCCAACCTTGCCTCGGTCGCCGATCCTGTCGGCGCGGCGACAATTATCGAAGATGCCGTCATGCGCTTTGGCCGGATCGATGCTGTCGTCAACAACGCCGGCATCCTGCGCGACACGATTTGGCACAAGATGAGCCATGAAGACTGGCGCGCGGTGATCGATGTCCACCTCAACGGTAGCTTTAACGTCAGCAAGGCGGCAACGCCCTATTTCCGTGAACAGCATTCGGGCAGCTTTATTCACTTCACCAGCACAAGCGGGCTGATCGGCAATGTGGGCCAGGCCAATTACAGCGCTGCAAAGCTGGGCATCGTCGGTCTTTCGCAATCGATCGCGCTTGATATGGCCCGCGTCGGGGTCCGTTCCAACTGCATCGCGCCCTTTGCATGGAGCCGGATGACAGCCAGCATTCCCGCCGAAACGCCCGAACAGCAGCAACGGGTCGAGCGGCTCAAGACGATGAGCGCGGACAAGATCGCGCCGCTGGTGGTCTACCTTGCCGCCGATGCCAGCAAGGACGTATCAAACCAGATCTTTTCGGTCCGCAAGAACGAGATCGTGCTTTATAACAAGCCGCGTCCGATCCGATCGATGACCAAGGTTGAAGGCTGGACGCCCGAAAGCATCGCGGATGAACTGATTCCGGCCTTCCGTCCCAGCTTTGCCCGCGCGGACGAGGTTTCAGCCCACGTATTTCCCTATGACCCGATCTGAGGACTTGCCCATGAACCCAGGTATGGACGCCGACGTTTTCGACCAGTTCATCGAACAACTGCACCGGTATGTCCGCGAACGGCTGGTACCGGCCGAGAAGGAAATCCTCGAAACCGACCGCATCCCTGACGATATCATGGCTGAAATGCGCGAGATGGGATTGTTCGGGATCACCATGCCCGAACAGTATGGCGGGGCTGGCATGAATGTGTCGCAATACGCACGAACGATCCGCGAGCTTAGCTATGCGATGCCGTGCTATCGCTCGATCACGTCGATCAACATCGGCATGGTCTGTTCGGCGATCCTCAAAGGCGGGACCGAGGCACAGAAGGCCCAATGGCTCCCCCAATTGGCTGCGGGCAAGGTCGCCAGCTTTGGTCTTACCGAGCCTGGATCGGGATCGGACAGCGCGGCGATGCAGACAATGGCTGTGCGAAGCGGCAATGGCTGGGTGCTAAACGGGACCAAGCGCTACATTACCAACGCGCCTTTCGCGCATGTCGCGCTGATTATGGCCCGGACCAGCAAGGACGCCCTGCCCAAGAACGCCCACGTTTCGGCTTTTTTGGTGCCGATGGACATGCCCGGGGTAACGGTTGGCAAAAGCGACAAGAAAATGGGCCAGGCCGGCAGCCACATCGCCGACATCGTTATGGAAGATGTCTATCTGCCTGCCGACGCGCTACTGGGCGATGAAGAAGGAAAGGGCTTCGTCACCGCGATGCAAAGCCTCGACAACGGCCGCCTCTCGGTGGGCTCGGCCGCTGCCGGCTATGCCCGCCGCGCGCTCGATTCGGCGCTGCGCTATGCTAATGAACGCAAGGCATTTGGCGAACCGATTGCCAATTTCCAGCTGATCCAGCAGATGCTGGCTGACAGCGAAATCGAGATATACGCCGCCGAATGCATGCTGGAGGATGCCTGCCGCCGTGCCGATGCCGGGGAAAAGGTTCTGCGCCAGGCCGCCGCGGCCAAGGTTTTCGCGACCGAAATGTGCGGCCGCGTGGTCGACCGCGTGGTCCAGATATACGGCGGGGCGGGCTATTTGGCCGAATACGACGCCGAACGCTTCTTCCGCGATGCGCGAATATACCGGATTTATGAAGGCACGACCCAGATCCTGCAATTGCAGATCGCCAAGCACATGCTGCGCGAATGGGCGGCGAACCAGTAAATGTATAACCTTCTTGCCGGGCTGAAAATCATCGAGGTGTCGTCCTTCGTCGCTTCGCCAACGGTCGGGCTTTATTGTGCGCAGTTCGGCGCGGACGTTGTACGGGTGGATCACAAGGCGGGCGGGCTCGATTACGACCGTTATATGATGACCCGCGAAGGGCGCTCGCTGTCGTGGGAGAACCTCAACCGCGGTAAGAAGAGTGTCGCGCTTGACCTGCACTCTGCCGAGGGACGGGAACTGCTGGTCGAACTGGTACGCGCCACCGGGCAGATGGTCACCAATTTGCCGGTGAACAGTTTTCTGGCCCATGACAAGGTGGCGTCGGGACGGCCTGACCTCGTCTCGGTCCGGATCATGGGCTGGCACGATGGACGCCAGGCCATGGATTTCACGGTCAACGCGGCCAGCGGCTATCCCCTGATGACTGGGCCAGAGGAGTGGGATCCAGCCGTGGCACCGCCGGTCAACCAGGTGCTTCCAGCGTGGGACTTCATTACCGGAGCCTATTGCGCTTTTGCTTTGCTGGCCGGGCTGCGCCACCGCGATTCCACCGGTAAAGGCGCTGAAATGCGTGTGCCGCTGGGCGACGTGGCGATCGGCACAATGGCCAATGCCGGTGCCATGGCGGAAATGCTTTACCGCGGAGGGGACCGTGAACGGCTGGGCAACGCGATCTGGGGCGCATTCGGCCGCGATTTCATCAGCAAGGACGGCAAGCGTTTCATGGTCGCCGCGCTGACTGCCAAGCAATGGTCGGCCACAGTCGAAGCCTTCGGGCTGGGCAAACCCGTCGCCGCAATGGAGCGCGAACTGGGTGTCGACTTTGCCGCAAGCGACCACCACCGCTTCGTCAACCGAGCGCAGCTGTTCGATATGTTTCAAGAGGCCGCTTCGGCCTTCGATTATGCGGAACTTGCCGTGCGCCTGAAAAACGCTGGCGCCACTTTCGAGCGTTATCGCACGATGTACGAGGCGGCCAAAGACCCCGATCTTGTCGGCAACAATCCGCTGTTTGGTCCCTCGCCCGCCAACCCCAGCGGCTTTGCCTATCCAGCCACCCGTTCTTTCGCCAATCTTCCCGGCGAGCAGCCGGGCGATCCCAAACCGGCCCCGTACCTGGGCGAGCATAGCGAAGAGATCCTGGCCGAACGTCTGGGCCTTTCTTCGGGCCAAGTCGCACGCCTGATTGATCGAGGCGTGGTCGGCACATCTGACAAGGACAGCAAATGACATCATTGCGCCGCGCCGCCATCGTCGCCCCGATCCGCACCCCGGTCGGCAAGTTCGGTGGCGCGCTGTCGTCGATCACCGCCGGACAGCTTGGTGCGGTGATCCTCAAAGCCCTGATAAAGCGCACAGGAATCGATCCCAACCGGGTCGACGATGTAGTCTTCAGTCAGGGGTACGGCAATGGCGAGGCGCCCAGCATCGGGCACTGGGCATGGTTGCTGGCGGGCCTGCCGGAACAGGTTCCAGGCTATCAGCTGGATCGGCGCTGCGGATCGGGGCTGCAAGCCGTGGTCAACGCAGCGATGATGGTCCAGACAGGAATGAGCGATGTGGTCGTTGCAGGCGGCTGCGAAAGCATGTCCAATGTCGAGCATTACTCGACCGATATCCGCAAAGGCGTGCGCGCGGGCAACCTGACACTGCACGACAGGCTGACCCGCGGCCGCGTGATGAGCCAGCCGATCGAACGCTATGGCGTGATTTCAGGTATGATTGAAACGGCGGAAAACCTGGCCAAAGATTGGAATATCAGCCGCGAGGCCTGCGATGAATACGCCGCGCGGAGCCATCAGCGCGCGGCTGCGGCATGGGCGGCGGGCAAGTTTGCCGATGAACTGGTCCCGGTCGAGGTCCCGCAGAAAAAAGGCGATCCGCTGCTGTTCGACCATGATGAAGGCTACCGCGCCGACGCCACAGTGGAAACCCTGGGCAAATTGCGCGCATTGGAAGGCGGCGTGGTAACCGCCGGAAATGCCAGCCAGCAGAACGATGCCGCTGCTGCGTGCCTGGTCGTGGCCGAGGACAAGCTGGAGGAAATGGGGCTTGAACCGATCGCATTCTTTCATTCCGCCGCTGCTGCCGGATGCGATCCCAGCCGGATGGGATTTGGCCCAGTGCCCGCCACTGAGCGGCTTTTCGCCAAAAACGGTTTGTCGTGGGCCGATATTGGCCTGATCGAATTGAACGAGGCCTTTGCCCCGCAGGTCCTTGCCTGTCTCAGAGGGTGGGGCTGGGCGGACGACGACAGCCGCCATGAAATGCTCAACGTCAACGGATCGGGGATTTCGCTAGGCCATCCGATTGGAGCGACCGGCGGGCGAATCCTTGCCAACCTGACCCGCGAAATGCGCCGCCGCAACGTGCGCTATGGGCTGGAAACGATGTGCATCGGCGGCGGGCAGGGCATTGCCGCGGTATTCGAAAAGGCGTGAGCGACTGGTCAGCCTGGATCGGGCGCGAAGAAACCCGCCACGACCACGTCGATCCAGGGCAATTCGCGCGCTGGTGCGGCACGCTGGACCGGGTTGCACCGGGTGATGGCAATGCAGCGCAAGGGTTCCACTGGTGCCTTGGCCTTCCCGATGGTCCTACCGCCAGCCTTGGACCGGATGGCCACCCGGTGCGTGATGCCAATGCAGCCACGTTTCTGCCGCCGATACAGCTGCCGCGCCGGATGTGGGCGTCCAGCCGCGTGGAGTTTTTGGCCCCGGTGAAGGTCGATGAGGCGGTAACGCGTGTCTCGAGAATTCTGTCGGTTTCGGAAAAGACAGGCCAGTCAGGGGCACTCGCATTTGTCGATGTCGCGCATGAAACGAGCGGCAGTGCGGGCCCATGCGTGCGCGAAGTCCAGACAATCGTTTACCGGGCGCCAGCACAAGCCAGCGCGCCGCCCTCGCCGCCGCCGCCCAGTGAAGGGCTTTTCGATCCATCGTCGTGGTCTGTTGAACGGGTTATACTGCCGACCGAGGCATTGCTGTTTCGTTATTCTGCGATCACTTTCAACAGTCACCGCATCCATTATGACCTGGCCTATGCGCGCGACGTTGAGAAATATCGCGGGCTTGTCGTTCACGGACCCTTGATGGCAACCTTGCTGCTCGACCTGGCTGGGCGCAAGCTTGGCGATAACATGCTCAAGACATTCACTTTCCGCGGGGTTTCGCCAGCCATTTGCGGAGAAATGCTGCGCCTTGTGCTGCGCAGCAACCATGCAGCATTAGAGTTTGGCATTTATTCTGCCGATGGCCGTCAGGTGATGAGCGCCAGCGCAACCACCTGATCAGTCGAAACGTACCTTGCCCCGTCCGGCCTTTACTGCGCCGCGTTTCTTCTTGCCGTCCAGCCGCTCACCCTTG
This sequence comes from Novosphingobium sp., assembly GCF_024642085.1. Taxonomy (GTDB): domain Bacteria; phylum Pseudomonadota; class Alphaproteobacteria; order Sphingomonadales; family Sphingomonadaceae; genus Novosphingobium. The sequence goes on from NZ_JAHEBV010000013.1 coordinate 49,729, forward strand.
TTTATCCGGTTGAGGCGGCTCTTTGCGCGTTTTTCAGGAAGATTGAACGCATCTTCAATGAGCGCCGACAGGCGCGAGCGGGCGTCTTCGCGGTTGGCTTCCTGCGTGCGGAATCGCTGAGCGCTCAGCAGCAGTTCGCCTTTGATCGTCATGCGGCTTCCGGCAAGGGTCTTCAGCCGCTGGAAAACCTCGACCGGCAGACGCAAGGCATAAACATCGACGCGCAATTGGACCGCCGTCGCCACCTTGTTGACGTTTTGTCCACCCGGGCCGGAAGAGGCGGTGAAGCTTTCGCTTGCCAGCGCCTGAGCCCGCTGTACCGCTTCATGTACAAGCGTCGACATCGCCAAAACCCAGAGCGGCGAAATCGGCGGGAATTGGCGCGCGGGCCGTAACTGCGGCCTTGCCTTCGCGCGGAACCGTAAGCGCCAGCGCGTGAAGCATGGTGCGCGCTGCGCCGCTGCCGCTACCATAGACCGGATCTCCCAGCAGGGCCTCGCCAAACGTTTCGGCAGCGTGGACGCGAATCTGGTGGGTGCGCCCGGTTTCGGGGCGGAACTCGACCAAGGTCAGGCTGCCGTGGTCTTGCACCTTGCGCCAGTGGGTGATCGAGGGCTTACCCTTTTTCGCGGCAATCATCCGCCAGCCTTTTTCGGCGCTGCTGATTTTGGTGAGCGCAAGTTCAATTGTTCCCGCGTCGTCTCCGACTGGTCCGGCAACGATGCCGAGATAAATTTTATCCACTGTGCGCGCTTCGAACGCGGCATTGAACCGTTTAAGCGCCTTGGGATTGCGTGCCAGCAAAAGACAGCCAGACGTATCGGTATCGATCCGGTGGACCGGAACCGGCGCGCGCTGGAAGCCGAGCTTCAAATCTTCGAGATGCGCCTCCAGGCTCAGACCTCCGGCGCGGGGACGCTCGATCGGCAGGCCGGCTGGCTTGTCGATTACCAGCGCTTCGCCGTCTTCGAACAGGATAGGTATTGCGTTCATCTGAGGGCCTTTGCAAGGCGGCGGCACGCATCGTCCAGCGTTGCCTGATCGGCGGCAAAACTGATCCGGAAGCCGGCCTTTCCGCCAAATGCCGATGCCGCCACAACGGCCACTCCGTGATCGAGAAAGTGCAAACAAAGCGCCTCGTCATCGCCAAACCGCGACATATGGGGCGCGGCATCGACCAGGCAATAGAACGCGCCATCGGGCGCCGGAGTAGACAGGCCGGGGATCGCGTTGATGGCGCTTACCACCGTGTCGCGTCGGGTGCGGAACTGGCCGCACCAGTCCGCCAGATAACCTTGCGGGCCTTCGAAAGCGGCCACGGCGGCGGCCTGGCTGATCGAACAGGGGTTGCCCGATGAATGCGACTGAAGCTTGGCCATAGCCATGATCAGCCAGCCAGGCCCGGCGCTGACACCGATGCGAAAGCCGGTCATGGCATGGCTTTTGGATACGCCGGACACGGTGAGCACGCGGTTGGCCAGGTCGGGCCGCAATGCGGCCAGCGTAACGTGACGGCCCGCCAGATAGCGCAGCGGCGCATAGATATCGTCCGACAGGACCATGACATGCGGGTGGCGATCCAGGACGTTGGCGATCTTGCCAAGGTCATCGGCCGAGTAGACCGAGCCGGTCGGGTTGCCGGGGCTGTTGAGCAGCAGCCAGCGCGTGCGCGGGGTGATCAAGGCATCAAGCTGTTCTGCCGTGATGCGGTATCCCCCTGCGGCGTCGGTTGGCACGTCGACCGGGACGCCGCCGGCAAAACGAACGATTTCGGGATAGCTGACCCACCACGGCGCCGGGATCAGCACCTCGTCGCCGGGATCAAGCGTCGCCAGCAGCGCGTGGAATATGGCCTGCTTGCCGCCCGAACTGACGATTACGGTTTCGGGCACGGTCGCAATGCCCAGATCGCGTTGGAAATGCAGCGCCGCCGCGGTTCGCAGAGCAATGGTTCCGGCCACCGGTGTATAACGGGTCTGGCCTTCGTCGATGGCGCGCTTGGCAGCGTCGGCCACGTGGGGCGGAGTTGCGAAATCGGGTTCGCCAACCGATAGCGAAATGATGTCGCGGCCCGCTGCGCGAAGCGCGCTGGCCCGGTCTGTCATGCCAGTGGTGCGCGACGGTGCAATTCGCGAAAGGGCAGCCGAGGTCTTCATAGCAGCCGCGCCGGCATCAGGCCGCGCAAGGCGTTGCCGATAAGGAAGCCCCCTTCCAGATCGTCCAGCGTCACCTCCCCTTCAATTGCGCGGCCCTCGGCAAGCTGTGACGCGCGCAGCACACCCGGTAGCAGGCCCAGTGCAATTGGCGGCGTGACCAGAAGATCGCCGCGCTGGACGAACAGGCTGGTAAAGCAGCCTTCGGTCATGAGGCCGTCGTCGCGCAGGAACAGCGCTTCGTGCGCCCCGGCCTGCTGCGCTACTTTCAGGCCCTCGTCGTAAAATCCCCGGTCGCTGGTCTTGTGCCGCAGGCGCCAGTCGCCGGTATCGACCGGCAAACGCAGCACGGCACACAGCGCCGGGTCGGGCAGCGCCGGGGGCAGCGGTGAAAGGTCGAGCGTGTAGGCGCCGCTACGCGCCACGCACAGCCGCAGCCGCGCAGACTTTTCAGCATCGAAACACAGCGCCTGAATGGCGTTGCGCACGGCATGGCGATCAAACGCGAAGCCCATCTCGGCAGCGCTGACCTTGATCCGTTCAAGATGCAGTTCGAGCAGCGGGATGCCATCATCGGGCGTGAACCGCATCGTCTCGATCAAATCGGCACCGGTGGCACCCAAGCGAACAAATCCCCCTTTGACCAGACATTCCCGCCATTCCGGCAGGCAGTCCGAATCCGCAACAATCGCCGAGCCGACGCCCAGCACGGCACGGCCCTGGCCGTCTTCCCCCGGCGTCAGGCGCAAAGTACGGATTGCCACATTGAACGCGGTCTCGCCAGCAGGATCAATCCGCCCGATTGCCCCGCAATAGGGACCACGCGCATCCCGTTCGTGCGCCTGGATCAGTTCCATCGCGCGGATCTTGGGAGCGCCGGTGATCGAACCGCACGGAAACAGTGCACGCACGACATCGGCCGCACTTCGCCCGGGCTGGAGCCGCGCGGTGACAGTGGTGACCATCTGATGCACCGTCGGATAGCTTTCGACCGCGAAGGGCTGATCAACCTTGACGCTGCCCGGCTGGGCGACACGCGACAGATCATTGCGGAGAAGATCGACGATCATCAGGTTTTCTGCGCGGTCCTTGACCGAAGCGGCCAGTTCATCGCGCAGCGCGGCATCCTGCGCCGCATCGCGTCCGCGCGGGCGGGTGCCTTTCATCGGCTTGACCCGGACGGCATCGTCCTTGGCCGCAAAGAACAGTTCTGGCGAGAGGCTGAGCAGCCAGTGCGACCCGTCAAACAACACCCCGCCATAGCCCGCGCCTGCCGCCGGGCGCAGCCGCGCATAGAGCGCCAGCGGATCGCCGCGGTATGATCCGGCAAGCGGGAAGGTCAGGTTGACCTGATAGATATCGCCAGCCGTAATCGCATCTTCCACCGCAGCAAAGGCGCAGCCATAGCCGCCAGGCGACAGAGCGGGGTCAAGCGGGCCAACGCTGGCCAGTCCCGGCGCCTGTCTGTGTAGCCAGGCCGGAACATCGGCCGCCTCGATCGGCTGGTAGCCAGCGAAGGCGGCGAACCACACCAGCGGCCCGTTCGCCCCGGTGCGCTGTGCTGCGAGGGGAGACAGCCTGTCCTCAAGCGCCAGCCCAGCCTCATAGGCCAGATAACCCGCCAGGTGATGGCCCTGCGCGCGCAGCGCTTCGATCCGCTCGAACGCTGGAACAACCTCATCCGCGCGGCGGGCAACCACCACCTCAAGCGGGCCTTGATATAGCCGCGCGGCACTGGCCCCGTCGGGGCGGGCATCGTCAAGCAGGATGAACGGCTGGGCCATGGCGAGGCGGCTTCTAGCCGTGCTTTTCCCGACTTGCAAAAAGCCTCTCGCTCTAGGCTTCCGGCCAGTCTATTCGGGATCAGAAACACAGGTTTGGCAGCGGGAGCTTTGGCCACAATGGACGACATCTATCTTGGCCTTGGCGCCAATGGCGAACGGCAGATGCTCAAACTGGGGAAAGCCAACCGGCACGGACTGGTGGCCGGCGCCACGGGCACCGGCAAAACCGTTACGCTCCAGTGCATGGCTGAGCAGTTTTCCGTCCAGGGCGTGCCGGTTTTCCTGGCCGATGTTAAGGGCGATCTGTCAGGCATCTGCATGGCCGGCAGCGACAGCTTCGCCCATGCCGACAAGATCAAGGCACGCGCAGACGAATTGGGAATCTCTCCGTTTGAATACCATGATAACCCGGCGGTTTTCTGGGATCTTTACGGCAAGAAGGGCCACCCGATCCGCACGACCGTTTCGGAAATGGGCCCGCTGCTGCTCTCGCGCCTGCTTGGCCTTAACGAAACGCAGGAAGGTGTTCTGACGGTCTGCTTCAAGTGGGCCGACGACAACGGTTTGCTCCTCCTCGATTTCGACGATCTGCAGCAGGTGCTGATGACCTGCGGTGAACAGGCGAGCGAACTGGCAACTACCTATGGCAACATATCAAAGGCCAGCGTCGGCACGATCCAGCGCCAGTTGCTGTCATTCGAAAGCCAGGGTGCGGATCTGTTCTTTGGCGAACCGGCGTTCGAGATCAACGATTTCATGCGCTGCGATGACAGCGGCAAGGGGATAATCAACATCCTCGCCGCCGATCAGCTTATGCAGAGCCCGAAGCTTTACGCGACCTTCCTGCTGTGGCTGCTGTCCGAACTGTTCGAAGCGCTGCCAGAAGTGGGCGATCCCGAAAAGCCCAAGCTGGTGTTCTTCTTTGATGAGGCCCATCTGCTGTTCGACGATGCCCCCCAGGCGTTGTTCGACAAGGTTGAACAGGTCGTGCGCCTGATCCGGTCGAAAGGTGTGGGCGTCTATTTCATCTCGCAGAATCCGATCGATATCCCTGAAAAAATAGCCGGACAGCTAGGCAACCGGGTTCAGCACGCTCTGCGCGCGTTCACCCCGCGCGACCAAAAAGCGATCAAGGCTGCATCGGAAACCTTCCGCATCAACAAGGATCTCGACGTCGAAACCGCGATCACCGAATTGAAGGTTGGCGAAGCATTGGTCTCGACGCTGGACGATGATGGCGCGCCCACCGTGGTCCAGCGCACGCTTATTGCCCCGCCGCGCAGTCGCCTTGGTCCGGTGACCGACAAGGAACGGGCGATCATCCAGTCAATCAGCCCGTTCGATGGAAAGTATGATACGGCTGTCAACCGCGAAAGCGCAGCCGAGGTGCTAAGCCAGAAGGCCGCCGATGCTGCCGCTGCGGCGCATGTGGTCGAAAAGCAGGGCGAGACTGCCCAGCGCGCGCAGCCCCGCGCGACGCCCAGCATGTGGGAAAAGGCGGGCAAGGCGGCATTCGGCGCGGCAGCAGCGTCAGCCGGGACCATGGTTGCGCGCCAGATGAGCGGGCGGCGGTCCAGCGGATCGCCGGCGGCTTCGGCGGCCAGCGCGGCGGCCGGTGCGATTGGCACGGCTCTTGGCGGGGCCATGCTGGGCCGGTTCGCGCGTGGGCTTTTGGGCGGCCTGCTGCGCTGATCGAAGTGTAAACGCGTTTCGTCGAGGCGGCTGGTTGCAATTGCAACCAGCATCGGCTGTGTCCTGCGGGGAATTGACACGATTACCCGAGGGATTCCCAATATGCGCCGTCTGCTAGCTGCCTCTTCGCTTATAACACTTGCCTGCGCAGCACCCGCATTGGCCCAAACCGCGCCGGTTGCGGCCACCGCGCCGGTTGCGGCCCAGGGTGTTCCCAAGGGGCGTTTAAGCGATGCGGTCAAGCCGGTGACCTACCGGCTTGACCTTACGGTCAACCCTGACAACGAGCGCTTTAGCGGCAGAACTGAAATCGACGCGGTGCTCAAGTCAGCAAGCCGCTTTGTCGATCTGCACGGCCGTGATCTTGGCATAAAAAAGGCGGTCGCGACAGCGGGGGGCAAGACTTATGTTGGCACATGGGCCCAGGTCGATCCGACCGGGGTGGCCCGCCTGACCTTTGCCGAAGCGCTGCCGGCCGGCCCGGTCACGTTTGCGTTCGACTATGACGCGCCGTTCAACACCAGTCCGGCAGGTCTGTTCCGGGTCAAGGTGGGCGATGACTGGTATTCATGGTCCCAGTTCGAATCGATCGATGCCCGCGCAGCGTTCCCCTCGTTTGACGAGCCCGGGTTCAAGCAGCCTTTTACCGTCACTTTGCGCACCAAACCTGGCCAGGTTGCGGTAAGCAATGCGCCCGAGGTATCCAAGACCTTGGAAGGCGGGCTTGACGTGCACCGCTTTGCCCCCACCCTGCCGCTGCCGACCTATCTGGTGGCGATGATGGTCGGCCCATTTGCCACGGTCGAAGGCACCGTTCCGCCAACCCCGCAGCGCGCCACGCCGCTGCCGTTGCGGATTGTCACGACGCAGCAGAACAAAGACAAGATGGCCTTTGCCCTTGAAGGGTCAAAAGGCATCGTCCGGCACCTTGAAAGCTATTTCAACCAGTCGTTCCCTTATCCCAAGCTGGATCAGATCACTTCGCCGATCATGCCCGGCGCGATGGAGAATGCGGGCGCTGATCTTTACGCCGATCCAATCCTGATTATGGACGATAACGCTCCGACCGGTCAAAAGCGCGCCTTCGGCATGGTCGTCAGCCACGAACTGGCGCACCAGTGGTTTGGCGATCTGGTTACCCCGGCATGGTGGGATGACATCTGGCTCAACGAAAGCTTTGCCAACTGGATGGGCTTTCGCATCGGCAACGAATGGCGCCCCGATCTCAATATCGGGGCGGGCGCTCTGGCCGAAGGGTTTGAAGCCATGAGCACGGACGCATTGCTGGCTGGCCGCGCCATTCATCAGCCGATCCCGACCAACGAAAAGATCGACGAAGCCTTTGACGGCATCACTTACGGCAAGGGCGGCCACGTGGTGGCGATGATTGCCGGGTACATGGGCGATACCAAGTTCCGCGATGGCGTACGCCGCTACATGGCTGCGCACCGCTATGGCAACGCCACCAGCAAAGAGTTCTTTGCGGCCATGGCCGATGCCGCGGGAGACGCACGGATAGTGCCGGCCATGCAGGGCTTTACCGACCAGCAGGGCGTGCCGCTGATCACTTTCGCTCCAGGCAAGGGCGGCTATACCGCGACACAAAGCCGGTATGCCCGGCTGGGCACCCTCGCACCAGACACGCGCTGGGGGGTGCCGCTGTGCGTCCGCCGGCTGGCTGTCACCAAGCAGAGCTGCCAGTTGCTGACCACCCAATCCGCCCCGGTCAAACTTGCCGGAAAGGGGCCGTTCATTCCCAATGCGGGGGGAACCGGCTATTACCGCTTCGAACTGCCAGCCCAGGACTGGGCGGCGCTGATCGCCCGCGCCAGCACGCTTCCAGGCGGCGAGGCTCAGGCGCTGGACGATTCGCTCTTCGCCAGTTTCCGAGCTGGCCGCGCCTCGCCGGAACTGCTGATCGCCTCGGCGGTCGAGCTTGCCAAGAACAAGGACAGTTATGCCAGCGACGCCGGCTTCGATTCGCTGCAGGCCCTTTATACCAGCGGCTTGATGGACGATGCCGCCAAGACCAAGTTTCGCGGCATGTTGACCACGACGTTCAAGCCCAAGCTGACAGCAATGGGCTTCAGCCCGGCAGCAGGCGCCTATTCCAAGGAAGATCCGGAAACTTCGGAAAAGCGCGCGCAGATTGTGCGCCGCCTGACCAGTACGGCCCGTGATGCGGACCTGCGCAGGCAGATCGGCGATGCGGCCAGGGCCTACCTGGCCGGGAAGACGGAGGCACTCGATCGTTCGTGGTTCGGCACGGGCCTGGGCATTGTCGTGGAAGAAGGCGGCATGGCGGCGGCCAAGGATCTGGTCGAACGGGCTCTGGCATCGCAAGATCCCCTGTTCCGTCCGGCCGCACTGGGTGCGGTTAGCGCAAGCGGCAAAGATGACATCGCCAAATGGGTGCTGAACGATTTGACCGACAAGCGCCTGCGCCCCAGCGAACGGCTCAGAATGGTCGGCGGTGTCGTCCAGACCGCAGAAACCCGCAACCTGGGGTTCGACTGGATCAAGACAAACTTTGATTCGCTGATGAGCAACGGCGGCGGCATCTTCTTTGCCTCGCGGCTGCCGGCGCTGGTCGGAGGGTTCTGCTCGGCAGAACGCGCCGATGAAATCGCCGCGCTGATGCGGCCCAAACTGGCGGGCAAGACCGGCGCGCTTGAGCTGGAACGCACGATCGAGCGGGTCCGTAGCTGCGGCAAACTCAAGGTTGCGCGCACGGAAGAAGTGTCCCGTGCCTTTGCCAAACTCAAATAGAAATCAGTTCAGCGGCAGCCAGATGGTCGCGACAAGGCCGATGACGTCACCGTTCTTGTCGCGGCGATTGCCAAGGTCGAGCCTGCCGCCGTGCTGTTCGGCGATTGCGCGGGCCAAAGCAAGACCAAGGCCCGCTCCGCCCGTCGCCGAATTGCGCGACGGGTCGCCGCGGCGGAACGGTTCCTGCATTGCGGCAATATCCGGTTCCGCGATCCCGGGGCCGTCGTCCGCGATCACAATTGACACCCCGCCACCGGCTCGCGCTACGGAAATCCTGGCCGCCTTGCCGTAACGCAGCCCATTTGAAACCAGGTTGCGCACTGCGCGGCGCAGCCATGTCGGGCGCAGCGGCACGACGATGCGATCGCCTTGGGCCAACAGGACGGGTTCACCCAGATCCTCGAACTCCTCGGCAACCTGCGCAACCAGGGCGGTCAAATCGGTCGGTTCGCGCGGGTCGCTCGGCCGACCGACGCGGGCCAGTGACAGAATGTCATCAAGCGTGCGGACGATATCCTCGATCGTGGCGGCCATGCGTGCGCGTTCGGCATCGTCCTCTACGCTTTCGATACGCACGCGCAGCGCCGCCAGCGGCGTTTTCAGGTCGTGACCAATAGCTCCGAGCATCACGTCTTTTTCGTCAAGCAGCGCGGCGATGCTGCTTTCCATCGCGTTATGCGCCACGATCAGGCGGCGCAGGTCGTCGGGACCCTGCGGCGCAAGCGGACCATCTGCGTCACGCGTCCGCGCAAAGTGCTCAACCCGAATGGTCAATTCCTGGAGCGGTTTGGTCAATCGTCCCAGAATAAGCGCGATGACGCCAACCAGCAGGCCATAAAGCAGCAGGGTCTGCCCAAGCAGGGTCAGGCCTGGGCGAAACCCTGCGCGCGGAACCATAACCCGGCTGACAAGCCATGGTGATTGCGCATCCAGACGTATCGCGGCGAGCATCACTGCTTGCGGGCGAGGCAGGCGGCGCGCACCTTTCAGGGCGTCGCGCTGATCTAGGCGGCGCTGGGCCGCTACATCGTCACCAATTTTGCGTTGCAGGACGATCGCTTCAAGCGGCTTTACCCCTTGGTCGAGCAGGACGCGCCGCAGTTCTGCTTCGCCTTCGCTGTCGCGCTGGTCAGTCGGCAGCAAGGGCAGCGCATCCACAATCTGCAGGCGCATTCCGCGGGGCCGGGATCGCGTAATCGGTGAACCTTCCGGGATCAGCGCAACGTCACCGCGCGCCACCGGTAGCAGACGCATTGCGGCAGTGTGGACCAGCGCTGCATTGCGGCGGTCGTTCTGCGCTGAATAAAGCAAGGTCGCGCTGATCGCCTGGGCCAGAAGCAAGGCCAGCGCCACCGCCATCAGCAGCTGCCCCTGCAGGCTGCGGGGCCATAGCCGGTGGAGCAGATTGGCGGCCAAGCGCGACTTAGCCTTGCGGTGCGGAGACGCGCCGGACATCGGCAGCCAGCATGTAGCCGCCGCCCCAGACGGTCTGGATAAGGGTGGGGTTTCGGTTGTCCGTTTCGATCTTGCGGCGCAGACGGCTGACCTGATTGTCGACCGCGCGGTCGAACAGGTGAGCCTCGCGGCCCTGAACCATGTCGAGCAGGCGATCCCGGTCAAGCACCTGACGGGGGTGTTCGACAAAAGCCATAAGGAGGCGGAACTCAACCGACGAGATAGGGACCAGTGCGCCATCGGGCGCTGTCAGCCGGCGTTTGAGCGGGTCGAGCATCCAGCCTTCGAAGGTAAAGACCTCATCGTTGGCCGCGGCGCCCCCGCCCTTCGCTGCGCGGCGCAGGACCGAGCGGATCCGCGCCACCAATTCGCGCGGCTCAAACGGTTTGACGATGTAATCGTCCGCACCGATCTCCAGCCCGATGATCCGGTCGGTCGATTCGCCCTTGGCAGTCAGAAGGATTGTAGGGATCGCGCGGGTTTCCGACAGATGCCGGCATAACGAAAGCCCGTCCTCGCCAGGCATCATGATGTCGAGAAGGACAATGTCAGGGCTTTCACTGCGCAGGACGCTTCGCGCCTCGGCAGCACTGGCGGCTTCGGTAACGCCAAAACCCTGGCGCGCCAGATAGGCGGCCAGGGGCTGGCGCAGGGCCTCCTCGTCATCGACGAGGAGGATGCTTGGGCTTGTACTGTCGTCCATCAGTTTCCCAGGGACCGCAGGCTCAGTTTGCGGCCGGAGCAGCGGCGCGCTTGGCTTTCCAGGTTTCGCGCATTTTCATGAAGGACGCCTTGCGCTCGTCCGGCGTGACCGAGCCGTCCTTGTTGGCATCCATCATGTCGAAATGCTTGAGTGCTGCGGCTGTGGCTTCGGATTTGCTGACAGCGCCATCGTTGTTGGTGTCGGCCATCTTCATCATGCCGCCCGCCATGCCGTGACGGCCGCCCCGCTTGCCCATCTTGCGGTTTTCGCCGGCCATGCCCTTCATGCCGCCTTCCCCGCGCATGCCTTCATGACCGGCATGTTCGCCGCCCATGCCCATGCGTTGGTGACCTGCTGCAAACTCTTCACGGGATAGCGAACCGTTCCGGTCCGTATCCATCTGGTCAAAGCGCTGGGCCATTTTGGCGGCCCGATCCGCTTGGTCGATCTTGCCATCATGGTTGGCGTCATGCTCGTCGAACATGGCTTCAGCCTTGGTCTGGGCCTGGGCGCGGGTCATGGTAGTCTGCGCTTGGGCACCGCCCCAGCCGCTGCGTTCCTGTGCTGCGTGGGCGATTCCGCCTACGGCCAGTGTCATTGCGGCGATCGAAAGGCCTTTTGTAATCGTCTTCATCGCTTGGTCCTCCATCGGGAAACAGGTGAAGCCGCGGGATCCTCATCGGGAGAGAGGGAAAGAGCCCCGCGACTTCCTGATGTCGGAAGTACGGGACCATTGTCGCGCGATTATGCCATTTTGATCCATAAGTGTCGCCAATTGTCGCAGCGTGACGCGTTCGTTCATCAGTTCGTCAGCAGGCCCGGGCCCAGTCAATCAGCCCATGACAAAGGCGTTAAGCTTGTTGCCATCGGGGTCGCGGAAGTACGCGGCATAAAAACCGCCATCGCCGCGCGGGCCGGGTGCCCCTTCGTCGGAGCCGCCGTTGTCGAGCGCTATCTGGTAAAGCCGGTCAACCTGTGCGGCGTCACGCGCTTCGATCGCGGCCATCACGCCGTTACCGACCGTGGCCGCGCTGCCGTCGAACGGCTTGGTGGCAGCAATGCCGCAGCCGCCGCCCGGAGTGCCCCAGGCGATAAACGTATCAAACTCCATCATCCGGCCAGTACCCATCTCAGCCGCGATGGCATCATAGAACTGGGCGGCACGGGGCAGATCGTTTGTGCCCACGGTTACATATCCAATCATGGTCCATCTCCTTTGCGAGTCGCACGGAACATTACGTGAACATAAAGGCGCTCACAAGGGCGCGCAGCTTGCGCGCAGCCATTCCAGTGCATCCCCTTCCAATTGCGGGGAAAGTATATCCCATACCTTTGCGTGGTAGCTGTTCCACCATTGCACTTCGTCGCGGGTTAGCAGGGTGGTATCGACCAAAGTCGCATCGATCGGTGCAAACGTGAGCGTCTCAAAGCCAAAGTATTCGCCTTCCATCCCGGCAATCTCACGCCTTTCGACCAGCACCAGGTTTTCGGTGCGGATGCCGAAATCGCCTGCCTTGTAGTATCCCGGCTCATTCGACAGGATCATCCCTGCAAGCAGTTCCTGACCGGTTCCCGGCTGACCGCCCTGGGCCTTGGCAATCCGCTGCGGTCCTTCATGTACCGACAGGAAACTTCCGACACCGTGGCCCGTGCCGTGGGCATAATCGACCCCTGCCTGCCACAGTGCATAGCGCGCGCAGGTATCCAGCTGGCTGCCGACCGTGCCCTTGGGAAATACCGCTAGTGCCAGCATGATGTGGCCTTTGAGCACGCGGGTGAAGCGGTCCTTGTGTTCGGCGCTCGGTTCTCCCGGCCCGATCCACACGGTGCGAGTGATGTCGGTCGTTCCATCAGCATACTGTCCGCCCGAATCGACCAGATAGACCGAACCCGGCTCGATCGGGATGTTGGATGCCTCATCAACCTTGTAGTGCGGGCTGGCGGCATGGGCGCCAGCAGCGCTGATGGTGTCGAACGACAGGTCCTTGAGCAAACCGGTATCCTGGCGGAAGGCCTGCAGCCGCGCTGCGGCGGACAGTTCATCCTGCCCGCCTTTGGGCGCTTCAATGCTGAGCCAGTGGAGAAAGCGGGCGATAGCCGCTCCGTCCCGCGCTTGTGCAGCGCGCTGGCCGGCCTGCTCGACCTCGTTCTTGACCGCCTTGGCCAGCACGGTCGGATCGGTCAGTTCGATAACCTTTGCACCCGCATCGGCCAGCGCGGCGAACACGGCCTGGACCGAGCGTTCGGGATCGACCGCGACCTTCTTGCCCGCAAGAGCTTGAAGCTGGGGAACGAAATCCTCGCGCGGGCGCACGCGCACCGCATTGCCCAGATGCGTGCGCAATTCGGGCGTCACTTTTTCGTCGGCGATGAACAGTTCGGCCGTGCCATCGGCGTGGGCCAGGACAAAGCTGAGTGCGACCGGCGTGCGTTCTACATCGGCCCCGCGGATGTTGAGCAGCCATGCCACCCCGTCCAGCGCCGAGACCACGGCGGCATCCAGCCCGCGCGCGGTCAGCCATTCGGCCACCTGGCTGCGCTTGGCCTCGCTCGATTGCCCGGCATGCTCGGCTTTGTGGACCACCGCAGGCGCCAGACTGGGGGCCGGTCGATCAGGCCAGATCGCGTCGATCGGGTTGCCTTGGGTAGCGACCAGCACGGCCCCCTTGGCGTTGAGCGCTGCACTGGCGGCCTGGACCCACGGTTTGCCGTGCAGCCAGGCGTCGTAACCGATCCTTGCTCCGTCAGGCGCTTTGTCGGCGAGCCATGCGGCCATGGATGTCGAAGGGACCGATTGGTATTCGAACAGGCGGCCATCCACCTGTTCGCGCACCTGCAGGGTATAACGTCCATCGATAAAAATTGCCGCCGTGTCCATCAGCACCGCCGCGCCGCCGGCCGATCCGCCAAACCCGGTCAGCCAGGCGAGCCGCTGGGCATAGCCGCCGACGTACTCGCTCATATGCTCGTCCGAGATCGGCACGACGAAGCCGTCGAGCCCCCGGATCTTCAATTCCTTGCGCAGCGCCTCAAGGCGCGCTTCGTGGGTGTTCATCAGCATGCGCTTGCAGTCCTTCTGCCCCCAACATAGAGCCGGTTCATGTCAGTTACCACACCCCCTGTCGCCGCAAAGAAGCCGCACACACAAACTTACCATGGGATCACGATCAGCGATGACTACGCCTGGCTGCGCGATCCCGGCTATCCCGAGGTGACCGACAAGGACGTGCTGGACCATCTCGCTGCAGAGAATACCTGGTTCGAAGGGCGCATGGCCGGGCAGAAAGAGACTATCGACAATCTGTTCAAGGAAATGCGCGCGCGCATCAAAGAGGCCGACAAGTCGGTCCCCCAGAAGGACGGCGACTGGCTATATTGGATCGAGTTTGAGGAAGGGGCCGAATATAAGAAGTGGTGGCGCAGGCCCGTGGCGGGCGGCCCTGACGAACTGATCCTGGACGAAGTCGCGCTGGCGCAAGGCCATGACTATTTCCGGCTTGGCGCGATTGCCGTGTCGAATGACGGAACAAGATTGGCATGGTCGGTCGACGACAACGGATCGGAACGTTTCACCGCGCGGGTAAAGGTGATCGCGACAGGCGAAATGCTGACGGACGAGATTACCGGCACGCTCTCCAGCCTGGTCTGGGTGGCGCATGATCGGGGCCTGGTCTACTCGCTGGCCAACGAGCAGTGGCGCACGGATAACGCGCGGCTTCATTGGCTCGGCCAGCCAACCTCAAGTGATGTTGAGCTATACCACGAAGACGACGAAGGCTTCCGCGTCGGCTCTTCGCTGTCGGCCAATGAACAGTGGCTGATCATTGGCAGCTCCGACCATGAAACGAGCGAGGTCCGGCTGGTTCCCGCAGCAGATCCGCTTGCCCAGCCGCTGCTTGTAAAAGCGCGCCGGCAGGGGGTCGAATACGATGTCGATGAACGTGATGGCACACTGTTCATCCATACCAACGACACGCACGAAAACTTTCGTCTGGCTACCGCGCGGCTGGCTGATCCGGGAAACTGGACCACACTGATTGAAGGCAGCGATGCGTTTTATCTCACCGGTGTCGACCTGTTCCGCGACTTCTATGTGATCGAAGGCCGGCGCGGCGGGCTCGACCAGATCGAGATCCGCTATTACGATGACCTGGCTCGGATTGAGCCGATCGTTTTTCCTGAAGCGAGCTATGTCGCGGGTTCGGGCGACAATCCAGAATGGGCAGTCACGACGCTGCGCCTGTCCTATGAAAGTATGGTCAGTCCGGCGTCGGTGATCGACTATGATGTCGCAGCAAAGACGCTGACGACGCTCAAGGTGCAAGAGATTCCTTCCGGCTATGATCCGTTGCTCTACACTACGGAACGTCTGGAAATTACGGCGCGCGATGGGACGCCCATTCCGGTTTCCATCCTTTACCGCAAGGACCGCAGCGGGCCCGGACCGCTCCATCTTTATGGTTACGGCGCCTATGGCATCGCCATCGATCCGGGCTTTTCGACCACGCGGCTTAGCCTGGTCGACCGCGGATTTGCCTATGCCATTGCCCACATTCGCGGCGGGGATGATC
Source organism: Novosphingobium sp. (assembly GCF_024642085.1). Classification (GTDB taxonomy): domain Bacteria; phylum Pseudomonadota; class Alphaproteobacteria; order Sphingomonadales; family Sphingomonadaceae; genus Novosphingobium. The sequence continues at coordinate 64,856 of NZ_JAHEBV010000013.1, forward strand.
TTGGCCGGGCATGGTACAAGGCTGGCAAGCTGGAGCGGCGCACCAATACCTTCACCGACTTTGTCGATGTGGCGCGGGGGTTGATCGAACGCGGCTATAGTCAGGCAGGGGACATTAGCATTTCGGGCGGATCGGCGGGGGGTGAGCTGATGGGCGCGGTGATCAATTCCGATCCCGAGCTATGGGGCGCGGTTGTGGCCCATGTGCCCTTTGTCGACGTGCTGAACACCATGCTCGATTCCAGCTTGCCGCTGACCCCGGGCGAATGGCCCGAATGGGGCAATCCGATCGAAGACCAAGCCGCGTTCGAACTGATCCGTTCGTACGCGCCCTATGACCAAGTGAAGGCCCAGGCCTATCCGCCGCTGCTGGTCACCGCTGGCCTCAACGATCCGCGCGTAACCTATTGGGAGCCAGCCAAATGGGTAGCCCGGCTGCGCGAGATGAAAACCGATAAGAACGAACTGCTGCTCAAGACCAACATGGGCGCAGGACATGGAGGCAAATCTGGACGGTTCGGAAGCCTCAAAGAAACCGCAGAGGAGTTTGCCTTTATCCTTTGGCAACTGGGGGATAAGGCTTGAGCAACCGCTATACCCGGAACTTCACCGCGCTGCCTGAACACATCGATCAACTGGGCCATGTCAACAACGCGGTCTGGGTTGACTGGATTCAGAAGCTTGCCACGGCGCACTGGACTGCGGTGGCGGCGGCTGAACACCAGGCGCAATTCTTCTGGGTCGTGACCCGGCACGTGATTGATTATCGCGGTAACATTGGCGCGGGGGAGAGCGTAACGGGCGAAACCTTCATACCATCAGCGCCCCACGGCGCCCGGTTTGACAGGCGGGTCGATTTTCGCGGAACACATGGCAAGGTGATCGTCAGCGCCAACACAACCTGGGCCATGATCGACCGCGCTTCGGGCCGCCTGGCACGGGTACGCGCCGAAATCGCCGCGCCGTTTCGTCCGTTCGCCGACGAAGCCTAGCCTAGCCCAGCACCTGCGCCACCGGCACATAGTCGTAACCAAGGTCGCTGGCGACCGCTTCGTAAGTGATCTGCCCTTCATGGACGTTGAGGCCCGCCGCAAGATGTGGATTGGCTTTGAGCGCGGCCTTCCAGCCCATGTCGGCAATGCGCAGCGCGTGGGGCAAGGTAACATTGTTGAGCGCATAGGTGCTGGTCCGCGCCACCGCGCCGGGCATGTTGGCGACGCAATAATGGACGATGCCGTCAACAACATAGGTCGGATCAGCATGAGTGGTCGCCTTGCTGGTTTCAAAGCAGCCGCCCTGATCGATCGCAACGTCAACCAGTACCGCGCCGGGCATCATGGTTTTGAGCATGTCGCGGGTGACCAGTTTGGGCGCAGCCGCGCCGGGAACCAGCACTGCGCCGATAACCAGGTCCGCCCTGGCAACCTCGCTGGCGAGGGCCGCCCGGCCCGAATAAAGCGTACGGGCGCGCCCTTCGAAATGGCTGTCGAGCCGTTCGAGCACATTGGGATCGCGGTCAAGGATCGTCACATCAGCACCCATGCCAACGGCCATCTGCGCCGCGTTGAAACCGACCACGCCGCCGCCGATGACGACAACCTTGGCCGGCAGAACCCCCGGTACTCCTCCCAGCAGCACGCCGCGCCCGCCATTGGCTTTTTCCAGCGCAGTCGCTCCGGCCTGGATGCTCATCCGCCCGGCCACCTGGCTCATCGGTTTGAGCAGCGGCAGCGAATTGTCGACCCCGGTGACGGTCTCATAAGCAATTGCGGTGACACCAGACTTGACCAGATCGGTGGTCTGGTCGGGATCGGGGGCGAGGTGGAGATAGGTATACAGGATCTGGCCCTTGCGAAGCTGCGCCCGTTCGGCAGCCTGCGGCTCCTTGACCTTGACCACCATCTCGCACCCGGCGAAAATCTCGGAAGCGGCCGCCTTGATCGTTCCGCCTGCCGCCTTGTAGTCCGCGTCAGCCGCGCCGATGCCGTTGCCCGCCCCGGTTTCAACCCACACCTCGTGCCCGTGCGCAACCAGTTCGCGGACGCTTTCCGGCGTCAGGCCAACACGGTATTCGTGGTTCTTGATTTCCTTGACGGTGCCGACGCGCATGGGTTCTCTCCGTATTTTTAACAATAGCGAAGATACGCCTGTCTGAAACGAATGTTTCTCCAAAGTTTGCCTGTTATTGCAGGTAGCGTGGTGATAATTCCCACCGGAGTGGCAAAATTGGGAAAATGTTACAGTGGACCGGGCTGACATCGCGATACTTGAGGCTTTGCAACGCGACTCCTCAGGCTCGCTGGCCCAACTGGCTGACCTTGTCGGCGTGTCCTCTTCCGCCTGCCACCGGCGGATCAAGGCGCTAGAGGAAGCGGGAATCATCACCGGGTATGCTGCGCAAATCGACGCGCCGAAACTGGGGCTCAAGCTGCAGGCCTTTGTCGAGATTACCCTGACAAGCCAGAGCCGCGAGGCGATGGATCGGTTCGAGGCAGCAGTCCGCGATATGGAAGAAGTGCTCGACTGCCATTTGATGAGCGGCAGCGCCGACTATCTGCTGCGCGTCGCCGCCGCCGATCTGGAGCAATACGACCGCATCCACCGCGATTGTCTGGCCCGCCTGCCCGGTGTCTCGGCCATGCGATCAGCCTTTGCGATCCGCCGGATCAAGCGCTGGAAAGGCTATCCTGTAAAAGCCTAGGTATCAAAGCGGAATGCGGCGCCCGCGCGGCGGATGTGCCCTGCGGTCGGTCCCGCATAATGGGTGCCGATCACCAGCCGGTCTTCGTCCGCCCATTGGCCAAACATCCGCAACCGGGTCTGCGCAGCCATCGCAGGATCGCTGTCAAACATTGGCGACCAATCGGGGTAAGGAAGCTGGCAGGGGTGGTGCGACATGTCGCCGGTTATCGCGGCACATGCCCCGCGAGAATCGATCAGCACGCTGATGTGCCCGGGGGTGTGACCGATGGTGGGGACCAGGTGAATCTCATCACAAATCCGGTGGTCCGTAGCGACCAGATCGGCCAGGCCGGCGTCCAGAATCGGCTGGACCGAATCCGCCATGATCTGGCGCTGGTTATCCTCGTCAAAAGCGTTCCAGTGGGCGAACTCGTCGCGCGCGAACAGGTAGCGGGCCGCAGGGAACGTCGGTACCCATCGGCCGTCAACCAGCATGGTGTTCCAGCCAACGTGGTCGACGTGCATGTGTGTGCAAACTACTGCATCGACGCTGTTGCGGCTCCAGCCCGCGGCCTCCATCTTCTGCAGGAACGGCGTGGCCAGACCCTTGCCGCCCAGCAGCGCGCGGGGCTTGTCGTTGCCGATGCACGTATCGACTACCAGGCGCAAACCTGGCGCTTCGACCAGCAACGCATGGATCGAAATCAACAGTTCGTCAGCCTCGTTGACAAAATCAGGATACAGCCATGGATGCGCGTGCAGATCGGCGGCGCTGGCCTGGGGGAAGATCATGCTTTCCGGCCCGACCGAAGCGTGAAGGACCATCTCGACGATCCGGGTGATCGTTACGTCGCCCACCTGCCACTGCAGCATCTGTTCGGTCATGATATCCCCCTCACCCGGTATTGTTGCCCAGCCTATGCTGTTGGCGGCGCGATGGCCAGTGGAGGTGCCCGGTTGCATTTGATCAGGTGTGCGATAGGCTGCGCTGCGTGAACGAACGCAAGCTTTCCGCATGGGTTGCAGCCGGTGCCATCGATGCCGAAGCGGCCGCTCGCATCCGCAGTTTCGAAGCGCAGCACAGCCGACCGCTGGCGCTGTGGGCGGTGGTCGGAATCGGCGCGCTGGCGATTGCGCTTGGACTTGTCTCGGTGGTTGCTGCCAACTGGGATGCGATCCCGGCAATGGTTCGGCTGGGTGCGCATTTCGCCTTGCTGCTGGGGGCTGCGATTGTGCTGTGGGCAGTGCGCGGCCAGCAGGGCTGGGGCGAAGAGGCGTTGCTGTTCGTTCAAGGCGCCTTGGGGCTGACATTCATGGGGCATATCGGCCAGGCCTATCAGACGACATCGCCGCTGTGGCAGCCGCTGGCGCTGTGGCTTGCCTTTTTTGCGCCTCTGTTCCTGCTGCGCGGGCAAAACTGGCTGGCGGCGCTGGGAGTGGGCGGCGTGCTGATTGCCGCAGTGTGGACCTTTGCCGCCGACAACGACGCCCGCGACGGATCTTTCCTGGTTTTTGCGTTGCCCACAGCGTTGCCGCTGCTCATGGCGCCGCTTGGTGCGGCGCTGCGGGTGCGTTCGGCGCGTGGCGCGTTCTGGCGGCGGCTGGAGGAACTGGGCTTTGGCTATGGCCTGGCCGGGGCCAGCATGGTGGCTATTCTGGCCGGGGTTCAAAACCTTGCCCGCGGCGGCGATGCCGACAAGATGATGCTAAGCTTGCTGACATGGGCCGCGGCGGGTTTTGCGGCCGCATGGTTGGTCTGGACTGCACGGCGTGATCGCTCGGGACAGGCGGCGGCATGGATGTTGGCGGCGGCCGGTATGGTAGCCTTGGTCGCCTGGCCGTTGTCCGGAAATAGGGTGATCGGCGCGCTGCTTTATATGGTGCTGTGGGCCGGGGTCGCCGCCATGGCGCTGCGTGGCGGCTGGCGCGGCGTGTTTCAGCTGGCGGTCGCACTGCTGGCGCTGCGGCTGATCGTGCTGAGTTTTGAGCTGGAGGATAATCTGTTGTCGAGCGGGGCCGGACTGATCGTGAGCGGTCTGCTGATCATCGCAATCGCATGGATCGCGGTGCGTGTGGCGCGCAAATATGCCCCGCCCAGGGAGGCTGCGCCATGAACCGCGCGCTGCTCTACACTGTCGCGCTCCTGGTGCCGCTGATCGGCCTCGGCGCGATCTGGTTAAACGCCGACCGCCTGAGCCGTCAGGGGACCGAATGGGACGTACCGATCCAGGGCTATGACCCGCGTGACCTCTTGCAAGGGCATTATGTCCAGTTCCAGTACGATTGGCCTGGCCTTAAGCGCACGACGTTCGAATGGATTCATGGTCGCAACAAGCTTTGTATCACCGGGCAGGCTCCGATAGTCCAGCGCGCCGAGATGCGGGCAATTGCGGTAGCGTGCCCCGTATTTGCCAATGCCGAACTGGCTCAAGAAGGGCGTTTGTACACCTCGCAGGCGGAAGCCTCGCGGCTGCAGGACCAGCTTTGGGACAGGTCCAAGCAAGGCATTGTGCGCATCCGCCTGCGCCCCGATGGCCACGTCACTCCGCTTGGCATTACCTTCCGCCCGCGCTTGCCGGAGCCGCAGGCGGCCCCTTGATCGCTGACCCTGACTTTGTCGGTGTGCTGCTGGCGCGCATCGCCAGGTGGCGTCAGCCGGGACTATACACCATCGGCATCTGCGGCGCGCAGGGGTCGGGCAAGTCTACGCTGGTTGCCGCCCTGGCCGAGCAGCTAGTCCTAAGAGGTGTGCGTACCGCGACCCTTTCGCTCGATGATCTCTATCGGACCCGCACGCAGCGCATGCACCTGGCCAAAGAAGTTCACTCCCTGTTCGCAGTACGCGGGGTTCCCGGCACGCACGACCTTGCTTTGGGCCGTGAAACCCTGGACGCCGTGAAACGCGGTGAGCCAGCGCCGTTGCCGCGCTTCGACAAGGCCAGCGACGATCGGATGCCAATTGCGGACTGGCCGCGCGCGCCGCACGGAACACAGGTGCTGTTGCTGGAAGGCTGGTGCCTTGGCGCGGCGCCGCAAGAGGAAAAGGCACTGGCCCAGCCGGTCAACGAACTGGAACGCGATGAAGACCCGGACTGCCGGTGGCGCGGCCATGTTAATGCCGCCTTGGCCGGCGATTACCAGCGCCTGTTCGAGCGGGTAAACCGGCTGGTTTTTCTTGCCGCCCCTTCGTGGGACGTGGTCGCGACCTGGCGCGAGGAGCAGGAAGCCGGGTTGCGTGGGCAAGGCGGAACTGCGGTCATGAGCCCGGCCGAAGTGTCGCGTTTCATCCAGCACTACGAGCGCCTGACCCGGCACATCGTGGCAACCATGCCGGACTATGCCGATCTGACCGTGCGATTGGATGAACGCCGCGCGGTTACGTCCGTCAGCTAAAGCGGGCTGCCGTCCTTGTCTCGGTAGATTTCGCGGCGGCCGACATGATTGGCCGGACCGACAAAGCCATCCGCCTCCATCCGTTCGACCCATTTGGCCGCAGTATTGTAGCCCACGCCAAGCTGGCGCTGGAGCCACGAGGCACTGGCCTTCTGGCTTTCGAACACGATCTGGCAGGCCTGGCGGTATTTGCGTTCCTCCGGGCTGTCCGACGCCGTGGCATCAAGGTCGTCAAAGCCGAAGCCGCCGTCTTCCGGCTCTTCGGTGACCGAATCGACGTATTCCGGGCTGCCCTGACCGCGCCAGAAATCGGCAATCCGCTCAACCTCTTCGTCCGATACGAAAGGTCCGTGAACGCGCGTGATCGGCAATGTATTTGGTTTGTAAAGCATGTCGCCTTTGCCCAGCAGCTGCTCGGCGCCCTGTTCGCCCAGGATTGTACGGCTGTCGATCCGGCTCGTCACGGCGAAGGAAATCCGCGTCGGCAGGTTGGCCTTGATCACCCCGGTAATGACATCGACCGACGGGCGCTGCGTGGCCATGATCAGGTGGATGCCGGCGGCACGGCTCTTTTGCGAAAGGCGCTGAATCAGCACTTCGACTTCTTTGCCGACAGTAACCATGAGATCGGCCAGCTCATCGACGATCACCACGATCTGCGGCAGCGGCTGGTAATCGAGCTGCTGCTCCTCGAACATTTCTTCGCCGGTTTCGGGGTCGAAGCCGATCTGGATGCGGCGGCCCAGCGGCTTGCCCTTGGCCTTGGCGGCGCGAACCTTGTCGTTGAAGCCGGCCAGATTGCGGACCGACAGTTCGCTCATCTGGCGATAGCGCCGTTCCATTTCCTCAACCGCCCATTTCAGCGCGCGTACAGCCTTGGCCGGTTCGGTGACCACGGGCGAAAGCAAGTGCGGGATGTTGTCGTAGCTTTTGAGCTCAAGCACTTTGGGATCGACCAGGATCAACCGGCACTGGGCAGGGGTCAAGCGGTACAGAAGCGACAGCAAGATGGTGTTGAGCCCGACCGACTTGCCCGAACCGGTGGTGCCCGCGACCAGCAGGTGGGGCATGGCAGCCAGATCGGCGACGATCGGTGCCCCGGCGATGTCCTTGCCCAGGATGATCGGCAGCATGCCTTTGGCCCCGGCGAACTGTTCGCAGGCGACCAGCTCCTTGAAGCTGACCATCTGGCGGTCGGCATTGGGCAATTCGATCCCCATGACGGTGCGCCCCGGAATAGAGGACACGCGGGCTGAAATCGCGCTCATGTTGCGGGCGATATCATCGGCCAGGCCAATCACCCGGCTGGCCTTGATCCCCGGTGCCGGTTCCAGTTCGTACATAGTCACGACCGGGCCGGTGCGCACGGCGGTAATTTCGCCTTTCACGTTGAAATCGTCGAGCACGGTTTCAAGCAGGCGGGCATTGCGTTCCAGCGCCAGCTTGTCGATCTTGTGCCCGGTTTGCGGCGGGGGATCACTGAGCAGGTCAAGCCCCGGCAGCTCAAAGGCATCGAACAGGTCGCCCTGGCGGCTGGTCCCTGAAATCTGCGCCGGACGGACCGGTCGGGTGGGATCGGAAATCTCGGGCGGCTTGCGCGGTGTAGCCAGCGGGACCGGTAGAGTGCCCCGATCTTCGCGCGCCCTGCGGTCACGTACCGAGGGCAAGGGGATGGCACTGCCCAGGCTTTCCAGACTTGGCCTGCGCTTCAGCACGCCGGGGAGGGTGAACAGGGTGCCCCAGTCGATCGCAAAGACCCGGCCCGCCAGAATGGCCCCGCCCGCAAGGCAGGCAATTCCGGCCCCAGCAATGGCCCAGAACTGGCCCGCATCGGGCAATTGCGCCGCAGCCCAGCGGATGGCGCTTGATCCCAGCAGCCCGGTGACCCCGCCGAACGTGGCCGGAAACGACCCGCGCGTTTCGGTGACGATCAGCGACAGCACGGTTGACAGCAGCGCCATGGCAAACAGCAACACCGCAATCGGCCGCCACCAGGCATGATCGGCATGGGGCAGATCCTGATCTTCTTCCTCGACCAGGCGCAGCAGTTTTCGTGCCATGGCGTACATCAGCGGGAGGAACAGCACCGATACCGGGCCAAACAGAAACAGCGCGCGTTCTGCCACCCAGGCGCCGCTCCCGCCCATCCAGTTCTGGGCCGGGCCGGCCGCTGCGGTCGAAGCGCTGGGATCGGTCTGGTGATAGCTCAGCAGGGCAAGGGTAAAGAACACCATGCCCAGGCCTAGCAAAATCGCCCCGCCGATTTCTCCGCTGCGCCGCAGCGCGCGCCGCATAGCCGCGCGCCAATCGACCCGCGCACCGCGCTGTCCCGCAGAAACCGGACGTGTTGCCATCATGCTCCCCTTGTCTCCGCCCTGTTATGCGCGCAGCACTGACTCCACGTCAAGAATCCAAGGGAATCCGCGGAGTCGCTTTGTCGCAAAAGGCATCGATCGCGGCCCAGCGCGGCCATTTAAGGCGCTTGGCGCGAACGGAATTCATGCCGCCCAGCGCGATAACCGGCAGGGCCGAACGCGCCGCAATCAGCCGAAAGCGCCGTGGGCCCAGCGTTTTTCCATTGGGGTGAGTGCGGGTTTCGAACACTGGTGACAGCAAAATGGCATCGCCGCGTTTCACCTGGGCAAGCTCCCACAGTGAATGGACCGCGACCAGCCGGGGCAGCGCCGGGCCGGGGGCGAGAACCTGCACTGATCCATACGCCGCATCCGCGCCCCAGCGCCGCGCTGTCCGGGCATTGCCTGACAGAGCGACCACGTGGCCGCGGGCTTGTGCGAGCCGTTTCACCTGGTCGAAGCGCGCCCGCCGATCTCTTGAAGCAAGGTGATAATGGCGAAAAACCACCCCGCTGCCCCGCGGCAGCCGGGCCAGGGCATATTCCAGCGCCGCATCGTTGCGCGCATCGGAAATGATCCAGATCGCCGGGAGGGGCTTCAATCGCGCCATCGCCCCGCTATAGCAGCGCGCGATGATCGATCCAGCCACACGCCTTGCCGAAATCCGTTCACGCATCACACAGGCCGCCCGCATCGCACGGCGCGAAGCCGGTGAGATCACGCTGATCGCGGTAAGCAAGACTCACTCAGCCGAAGCAATTTCCCCGCTGATCGCAGCCGGACAGCGCGTGTTCGGCGAAAACCGCGTGCAAGAGGCGGCGGCCAAGTGGCCGGCCTTGCGTGAAACCGAGGCGGGGATAGACCTGCACCTGATCGGCCAGCTCCAGTCCAACAAGGCCGACGATGCCGTTGCCTTGTTCGATTGCATCCATTCGCTCGACCGGCCAACGCTGGTGACGACGTTGGCCCGCGCGATGGACAAGGCGGGGCGGCAGGTGCCGTGCTTTGTCCAGGTCAATATCGGCGCAGAAGAGCAAAAGGGAGGCTGCGCCATCGCCGCGCTTCCCGCGCTGCTGGATCAGGCGCGGATTGCTGATCTGCCGGTGATTGGTTTGATGTGCGTCCCGCCAGTTGCAATTGAGCCGGCACCATTCTTTGCTTTGCTTGACAAGCTGGCCCGTGACCACGGCCTTGCCGGGCGCAGCATGGGCATGTCGGACGATTTTGAAACCGCAATAATGCTGGGCGCGACCCACGTCCGGGTCGGCTCGGCCCTGTTTGGTGCGCGCGGTTAAGCCTCGCGGTTTTTGAGCTCGTCCCCGCTCAGCGTCACTACGTGGAGCAGGTTGGTCGATCCCGGCGTGCCAAAGGGAACCCCCGCCAGTGCGATCAGCTTGGACCCCGCGCTGCCGAAGCCGTGGCGCAGGGCCATGCGCTTGCCCTTGGCAATCATTTCTTCAAAGCTGCCAATGTCCTTGGTGCTGACCGCATGCGTTCCCCACAGCAGTGCCAGGCGCCGGGCTATTTTGGCAGACGGGGTCAAGACCAGCATTGGCACCGATGGCCGCTCGCGAGCCACGCGGCGGGCGGTCGATCCTGATCCGGTGAAGACGATGATCCCCGCCACCTTGACCGTTTCGGCGATGGTCGCGCTGGCCTGGGCCAGCGCATCGGCAGTGGTCGCATCCGGCATGACCTGGGTAAAGTGGACCCGTTCGGCATAGCCGGGATCGCTTTCCACCTGGGCGGCAATGCGATGCATGATGGTGACGGCCTCAACCGGCCAGGCGCCGCTGGCGGTTTCGGCCGAAAGCATCACGGCGTCGGCCCCGTCATAGACAGCATTGGCGACGTCCGACACTTCGGCACGGGTGGGGGCCGGGCTTTCGATCATCGATTCGAGCATTTGAGTTGCTACGACCACCGGTTTGCCGGAGCGGCGGGTCATCGCGACGATATGCTTTTGCAGGGGCGGCACTTCCTCGGGGTTCAGTTCCACCCCCAGATCGCCGCGCGCGACCATGATGCCGTTGGCCAGTTCGATAATTTCTTCCAGCCGCTCGACCGCGGCCGGCTTTTCGATCTTGGCCATCAGAGCGGTGTCGGACGCGCCCATCAGCTTGCGCGCTTCGGCGACGTCTTCGGGGCGCTGGACGAATGACAGCGCAATCCAGTCCGCGCCCTGTTCCAGCGCGAAAGCCAGATCGCGGCGATCCTTGTCGGTCAGCGCAGGCACCGGAACCACGGCATCGGGCACATTTACGCCTTTGCGATCGGAAATTACCCCCCCAACTTCTGCCGAACAGAAGATCCGGTTTTCGTCCGCCTCGATCACTTTCAGGCGCAACTTGCCATCGTCGATCAGCAGGCGCTGGCCTTTGCGCAGGATGCCGAACAGTTCAGGATGGGGCAGGCAGACGCGGTTTTCGTCGCCAGGCGTGGGGTCACGGTCCAGGGTGAAGTGGCCTGAATGACGTATCACTGCCTTGCCGCCCGCAAATTGCCCCACGCGCAGCTTTGGACCTTGCAGATCGCACAACACCCCGATCGGGCGCGACAGGTCTTTTTCGACTGCGCGGATCGCGGCAATCGTTTGGGCATGGGTTTCGTGATCGCCGTGGCTCATATTGACGCGAAAGGCATCGGCGCCGGCGTGGATCAGCTTGGCGATCATTTCGGGCGTCCGGCTAGCCGGGCCAAGCGTGGCCAGGATTTTGACTTTGCGCCCGCGCGGGTCGATCTTGGCCAAGAGTAAGGTCCTTCCAATTGTGAAGTCTCCTATGGCAAAGGGCCGCACAAACACCAAGGACCCATGCCATGAGCTGCTCGGAAAATACGAATGCGACTGCCGGCGATCCGCTAGAAACGCTGGACGATGCGGTTGCCGCAGCTGCGTTTCGCCGTCTGGTGCGCCATTTGCGCCACCGCAGCGATGCCCAGAACCTCGATTTGATGACCCTGTCGGGCTTTTGCCGCAACTGTCTGGCCGACTGGATACGCGATGCGGGCGCGCCTTATGACAAGGACGGCGCGCGCGAAGTGATCCACGGCATGCCAGCGGCGGAATGGAAAGCACGTTTCCACAGGGAAGCGACGGAAGACCAGCTTGCTGCCATGGCCGAGAGCTTGAAGAAGAACGCACCCGCCCCCTAAGAGCGCGCTCAACTGATTCTTATTCCAAGGGGAGCTATCCAACCATGGCTGAAGCCACCGACGACCGCCTGCGCCTGCTGATCGAGCGTATCGAACGCCTCGAAGAAGAAAAAAAGGGCATCGCCGACGACATCAAGGACGTTTACGCCGAGGGCAAGGCCGTGGGATATGACGGCAAGATCATGCGCCAGATCGTCCGTTTGCGCAAAATGAAGCCAGACGACCGGGCCGAAATGGAAATGTTGCTGGATACCTACAAGGCTGCGCTAGGCCTGGGTTAGTCTTGGCAGAAGCGCGCGGGTTCCTATCTGAGTAAACCACGCCGCAAGGGAGCTCGCGCACTATGCTGTCTACCACAACCGCCATTGTCGAAGGCCGCCCGGTCCAGACTTATCTTGGCATCGTAACCGGCGAAGTTATCGTCGGGGCCAACCTGTTTCGCGATCTGTTTGCTTCGGTTCGTGACATAGTCGGCGGTCGGTCGGGCAGCTATGAGGACGTGTTGGCCCGGGCGCGCAAGCAGGCGCTGGGCGAAATGGAAGCAAAAGCAGCCGAACTGGGCGGCAACGCGGTCATCGGGGTCGATATCGACTATGAGGTGCTGGGCGCCAATGGATCGATGTTGATGGTCAGCACGTCCGGCACGGCCGTCGTTCTTTAAGACCCGATCGAGCCTGAAGCCAAAGCCAGGCCGATGCTGCAGGCATTGGCCGCGACATGGGTTAGAATTGCCTGCGCCAGCCCCAGCCGCTGGCGCAGGTAGCCCAGCACCAGCGCGGCCCACAGTTGCGGCAGGACCAGCGGCACCATCAACAGGCTGAAGCGCGGGTAATTGGACAGGTGGAACAAGGCAAAGCCTGCCGCCACCGCATAAAAA
>NZ_JAHEBV010000014.1 GCF_024642085.1 Novosphingobium sp.
GGCAGTGCAGCGCGCGGATAAGGCGTGCGGTCAGGCGAAACCCTGAGCCAGGAATCGCTTCGCCAATCCCGCCAGCAGCGCCGCGCCGCCGGGCAGCGCCGCCTCGTCCAGCACCATGCGGGTCGAATGGATCCCCTCGCAGCAATGCCAGTCTGCGCCCTCTGCCGCGACGCCCAGAAAGAACATCGCGCCGGGGACCTTTTCAAGCACGTAGCTGAAATCCTCTGCCCCCATGATCGGGCGCTGAAGGCCGTGCCATGCGCCTTCGCCGAACAGCGCCTTGGCGGTTTCCTCGCCCATTGTCACCGCCCGCGGATCGCATAGCGTCACCGGGAACCCTTCGGTAACGGTCACTTCGGCGCGCATTGCGTGGGCTCTCGCAATCCCGCTGGCGACTTCATGAACCATGGCGTGCAGGGCAGCGCGGTGGCGCGGGGAAAGCGACCGCAGCGTGCCAAGCAGGCTGACGCTGTCGGGAATCACGTTGTGTGCTGTCCCGCCCTCAATCTTCGAAACGGTGCAGACGACGGGGTCGTGCGCGTCGAAGCGGCGAGTCACCGCGCTTTGCAGGGCCAGCACGATTTCCGCCGCCACGGGGAGCGGGTCGGCGGCAAAGTGCGGCATAGATGCGTGGCCGCCGCGCCCCTTGACTACTACGTCGAACTTGTCAGCCGCTGCCATCAGCGCGCCCGCGCGGCCGGCGATCTGGCCGTGGCGGGCATTGGGCATAACGTGCAGGGCGAAGGCCGCGTCGGGCAGTGGCAAGCCGTCCGCTCCGCCGCCCAGCAGTCCATCGTCAAGCATGAAGCGCGCTCCGTGATAGCCTTCCTCACCCGGCTGGAACATGAAACGGACCTCGCCCGTCAGTTCTGCCTGCCGCGCGCACAGCAGCCGCGCCGCGCCGGCCAGCATCGCGGTATGCGCATCGTGCCCGCAAGCGTGCATCGTGCCGGGAATGGTCGAGGCATAGGGCAGTCCGGTTTCCTCTGGCATGGCAAGCGCGTCCATGTCGCCGCGCAGCAACACGCTGCGTCCCGGCCCGGCGCCGCCTTGCAGTGCGGCGACAAGCCCGGTGGTCGACGGGCCTTCGCGCCAGGTCAGCGGCAGATCGGCCAGAGCGGCACGGACCTTGTCGCGGGTTAGCGGGGTGTGGAGGCCCAGTTCGGGTTCGGCATGGATGGCGCGGCGCAGGGCGGTGATGTCACCCTGCAAAGCGCGGGCATCTTCGATCAGCGTTTCGTGCAGCATGGGAACTCCGTTTGGCCAAGCTGGCGATGATAGCTGTACGGGCCTGCGCGTCTAGGCCGCGATCCGCGCCGCGATCCGCTGCGCCGATGCGTTGTGGGCACGTACCGAGATGGCCAGGAGCACGTTGAGCGCAACTGCCTGATAAAGGAAATACCACAGCGGGCTGCCTGCCAGCATCGACAGACCCAGCACCACCGCGCGCGGGTTGGGCCCCAGGATCTTGCAGAGCCGCAACAGGGGCGGCGCTTCGGCGCGGACCGCATCGGCAATCGCCCTCAGGCGCGCCGGATCGCCTCTGGCCGCTTCGACTGCCGCATCGATCCGCAGCGCGTGGGGCGTCATGCCGCTGGCCACCGCGAGATAGCCCGATACCAGCGCGCCGCCCCAGCTTTGCCCGGTCGCCGACCCTTCACCAGCATGGCTGGAGCGCAGCCACGGGGTGCCATAAACCCAGGACTGGTACTGGCGGCGCTGCACTTCGACATGGTTTGACTGGACGGCGTGGCCAATCCCGGCGACCACCATCAGCGCCCAGCCGTGCCACCCGCCCCACCAGCCGCCTGCATGGGTCAGTATCCACCCGAGAACGAAGTAGAGCACGATATGGCTGAGATAGTCGCACAGGCCGTCGACCATCTCGCCAATCGGGCTGGCGCGCCCGGTCAGACGCGCCAGATCGCCGTCGGCTCCGTCGACCACGTGCCAGCTCATGTGCAGCGCCATGCCAAGCATCGCACCCAGCGGATACCACGGCTGGGCATAGGCGGCCGCGGCCAGCACGACCAGTGCCGCACCGCAGACCGAAACCATGTTGGGAGTGATCGGGGTGCGCGCCAGAAGCCGGGCCAGCTGCCAGGCAAGCGGGTGGTACAGATGAAAGTTCAGGGCGTCCTGCAATTCGCGCGGGCGCATGGGCCGCTGGGGCGCGGCCTGCGCCGAAATTGTTGCCGAATCCACTCTGCCGTCCTTGTTCTGGCGTCTCAGATTGACTGAAATAGCGCGTTCGGGGCCACTGGCAATGCAGCATGACCCATTTTGACCCCGCTATTCACCGCAGTTTCAGGCGCGAATCGCCATTCGGCTTGACGTCAGGCCACGCAGTTGCTTTGGACTGCGCCACGTTGACGCCGAAACGTAACATATAAGCGCACGCGTCACCTCACGATAAGGGATTGAATCGCACATGAAGCCCATCAAGGTCGCCATGATTGGCGTTGGCAACTGCGCAAGTTCGCTGGTCCAGGGGGTTGCCTATTACCGCCAGAACAATTCGTCCGAAGGCCTGATCCATGACAAGATCGGTGGCTACGGTGCCGGTGACGTCGATTTCGTGCTGGGCATCGATGTCGATTCGCGCAAGGTTGGCAAGGATATTTCCGAAGCCATCTTCGCTGCCCCCAACAATACGACTGTGTTCATGCCGCAGGTCCCGCAGACCGGGAACAAGGTTATCATGGGCAAGGTGCTGGACGGCGTTGCGCCGCACATGACCCAGGTTGGCGACAAGGGTTTCATTGTTGCCGATGCCGCCGAAGCCACCCACGAAAGCATCGTTGCCGCGCTGAAGGATACGGGCGCTGAAGTGCTGCTCAACTTCCTTCCCGTCGGCTCGCAAGACGCGACCGAGTTCTACATGGAATGCGCGCTGGAAGCAGGCGTGGCCGTGGTCAACTGCATGCCGGTGTTCATCGCCAGCCGCCCCGAATGGGAAGCGCGTTTCCGTGACGCGGGCATTCCGATCGTGGGGGACGATATCAAGGCCCAGGTTGGCGCCACCATCGTCCACCGCGTCCTGTCCAGCCTGTTCGCCGCCCGCGGCGTGACCGTTGAACGGACCTACCAGCTCAACACCGGCGGCAACACCGATTTCATGAACATGCTTGACCGCCAGCGTCTCGGCTCCAAGAAGGAATCCAAGACCGAAGCCGTCCAGGCCATGCTCGCCCAGCGTCTGGCCGATGAAAATATCCATGTCGGTCCTTCTGACTATGTTCCCTGGCAAAAGGACAACAAGCTGTGCTTCCTGCGCCTTGAAGGCAACCAGTGGGGCAATGTGCCGATGAACCTGGAACTGCGCCTGTCAGTGGAAGACAGCCCCAATTCGGCAGCCTGCGTGATGGACGCGATCCGTTGCTGCAAGGTCGCGCTGGAACGCGGTGAGGGCGGCGCCCTGATCGGTCCGTCGGCTTACTTCTGCAAGCATCCGCCGCAGCAGTTTGTCGATGATCTGGCAGCCCAGATGGTTGAAGAATACGTCGCCGAAACGCCTCTCGCAGCTGAATAGGCCTGACTTTACCGGATTGAGAGACGGCGCCGGGCAACCGGCGCCGTTTGCTTTTGAGGACTCCCGATGGACGCCCTGATTATCGCCGCCGGTTTCGGCAGCCGCTTGCGCGATCTTTCCGATTCCAAACCCATGACGCCGGTTGCCGGTGTGCCGCTGCTCGAACTTGGCGTGCGGCAAGCCAAGGCGGCGGGCGCGGCCAAGGTGGTCGTTGCAACCGGGCACGAAGCGGAAATGCTCGAAGCGGCGCTTTGCGGGCTGACCGCGCGCTGCGGGATACCGATAGAAGCGGCGCGGGTGGATGACTGGTCGAAACCTAACGGCTGGTCAGTGATTACCGGTGCGGCGCGGATCGATGGTGATTACCTGTTGATGATGGCCGATCACATTTTCTCGGACACCATCCTGACCGGGCTCGCCGCGCAGGGCGGCAAGGACCGCGGAGTGACTCTTGCGATTGATCGGAACACCGACAATCCGCTGGTCGATCCCGATGACGCGACGTGGGTCGAAACCGAAGAGCACGGCTTTATCCGCGCGATCGGCAAGTCAATCCCGGTATACGATGCGGTGGATTGCGGTGCTTTTCTTGCCACGCCAGAGCTGTCCTTGGCGATCGCAGCCGCCATCGCGGCGGGCAAGGCGGGCAGCTTGTCCGACGGAATGCAGGCATTGGCCGATGCCGGACGTGCGGCGACCTGGGACGTTGGCGGAGCATGGTGGCTCGATGTCGATGATCCACGCGCCCACGCCCTGGCCGAAGCGCAGGCCCCGCGCGAACTGGCCGCAGTCTACGCGGCTGCTATGGGTATTTAAGCCGTATCCTTGTCAGCAGACCCGGCTTTGGCACGCTCAGCCGCACGGCCTTGAAACTGGGCAGGCCGGCCAGGGTGGTCGGGTTATTGCTGAATCCAAACCCTTCGTTGGGCAATCCCAGCCCGCTGCGATTGAACGCCTGGTTGCCATCTTCATCGTGGTAAACGGCCAAGGCGTAAGTGCCCGCCCTGGGCAGAAAAATGCAGGCGCGCGTTTCACCCAGCTGCGCCGGGACCCGCATGACCGCCAACGATCCGCGTTTGACCAGGAACCGGCTGCGGTCATCGTCATAGATCGTGAAGGCTACCAGGCCGGTACCTTTGCGCACGTCGGTTACTGCGACGTAAAGCCAGGTGTCGCTGACCTCGCCAACGCATTCGGCGGGCGGCAGCAGTGGCTGAGCGACGCATGTCGAAGCGATGCACGCCCAGGCTGCCAGCGCCCCTGCAATGCGCAATCCGTGCCGCGCGACGGCCGAGTGTTTCATAGCTTTCCCGTTCGATAATCGTGTGGCACGATTCTGCCCCGATCCAGTCTAACCGCTTGATCGGCCTGTGCAAGCAGTCCGCTGCGATGCCCGATCACCAGCACTGTCATACGCTGGGCGAGCTGGGAAACAGCTGCGCCTACCTGCGCTTCGCTCGCAGGATCAAGCGCGCTGGTTGCTTCATCCAGGATGAGCAAGGCTGGTTCGCGCAACAAGGCGCGGGCCAAGGCGATGCGCTGCCGTTCGCCGCCCGAAAGCACCCGGCCACCATCGCCAAGCACCGTGTCGAGCCCCTGCGGCAGGTCCAGTGCAAAATCCGCAGCTGCGGCACGCAACGCCCGGGTCAGGGCATCGTCGTCAAAAGGCCGGCCCCACGCCAGATTTTCGCGCAGCGTCGCGGCGATCAGCACGGCGTCCTGATGCACGTAAGCAACGCGCGTGCGCCAGGCCCGGCGGTTGGCGGCATCTATGGTTACGCCATCGACCGAGAGCTTCCCGCCATCGGGGGAAATCAATCCGCCCAGCAGATCCGCAAGTGTGCTTTTCCCTGAACCCGATGCCCCCGTCAGCGCCACGATACTGCGCGCGGGGATGAGCAGATCGATATCCGCCAGCGCATCAAACGGCGATCCATCGAAGTGAACACGTACCCGTTCAAGCCGGATTTCACTTCCCAGCGCAGGGACATGAACGAAGGTAGAGGGCGCTTCGCCTTCCTGCGCCGCTTCGGCCTGATCGATCAGCGCAAAGGCGGCGTTGATGGCCGGGCGCGCATGGGCAAAGTTTTGCCAACATTCCTGAACACTGCCGAGCAGCGGCAGGCTGCGCGCGAACAGCGCGACAACCGGCAGTATCTGCGCGGCACTCAAATGCCAGCGGACGGCTGCGGTCCACACCAGCACGGCCAGAACCATTGCCCCGCCGATCTGCAGCATGATCTGGCCCAGGCCCATGTCGCGCTGATAAGCCAGGCGCGATCCGCTGAGTTGCGCAAAATCCGTAAATGCGGCTTGTTCGGCGCGGGCCTCGCTGCCCAGGCTTTTGACAACACGGATTGCCCCAAGGCTGTCGGCAAGACTGCCCTGCATCGCACCATAGGCGGCGCCCAGCCGGTCTCCCAGATGGGCTGCGCGGCGGCGCAGACGGCCGTATGCCAACAGCACCAGCAAGCCGCCAAGCATCCCTCCCAGTGTAATCAGCGGCGCAACGACCAGCCCGGCCAGACCAAGGCCGAACAAGGTCAGCAGCGCGGCAAGGCCATGGACCGCCTGATTCATCGCATATCCTACCCGGTCAATGCCGGTGACCAGCACGCTGGTGCTGTCCGACCGCCTGAGCGATGCAAGCATGCGCCAGTCCGCACCCAGCAGCGCGCGCCATACCTGGCGGCGCAGCCGGTCGACCACACCCAACTCGAAGCGCAAAGTGGCCATCCCCCGGGTCAGGGCAAGTATTCCTCGCAGGACGATCAGGATTACGAACAGCAGCAGGGCTGTGCCCAGGCTCCGCTCCAGATGAAGGCGCGAAAACAGGGTTGCCAGCTGGCTGGTGTTTCCCGGATCGAGCGCGGCAAGCAGCGGAACCAGTAGCATCACACCAAGACCTTCGGTCAGGGCTGCGCCTACCATCAGCAAGATCAGCCGCACCGCGCCGGCCCGTTCATGTGGACCGATAAGCCGCACCAGCGATCGGCGATCAGAGGTCATTGCGGCCTTCGGTGTAAGCAAAGAAGCGGGAATAAAGTATTGCACGCGGAATGGCAGCCGAACACACAAGCCGTTCGCGCGATGACATGTCCGAGGTTTCGGGCCAAGAATCGAGTGCCATACGCAGGCGATCGAAATCGAGCATCTCTGCCAGGTCCGGGTCATTGGCCGCGCGGTCAATTTCCTCGCGCAGGTCGGCAACGCGCGGCGTCATGCGGGTATACCAGTCGGCATTGTGTGACCCATTCAGGCGGGACAAGCGGAATTCATCGTCCATTCTGCCGTTCAGCAGATCGCGGGCCAGGCGGCGGTCCTGACCGTCATATAGTACCATGTTGGCGGGCAAGCCGGCGCAGAACTCGAAAAAGGGGCGGTATGCTGTCGGGTCGCGCTGCTCCATGCCATAGATCTGTTCAAAGCCGCTGTAGACGTCGGAAAACTCGCCCCAGGTGTTGTCGTGCACTTCGCGGATCATCGCCAACCGGTCGCGCAGCGGATAGCGCGGATTGGGCAGGTTCGCGGCCTTTGCCCGATCGACCGCGCCGCTTTTGCGGGCATAGTCCTGGCGCAGCGGTGAGGCGAGCGGATAGAGGTTTTCGATGCCGCGGATGCCGCGCTGCCAGTGCCATAGGCTGTCGGGCAGGAACGGCATTACCGCCAATGCGGCAAAGCGCCTCAACAGGCTCCGTTGATCGTCCGGCGCACTGCGCAGCGCCCGAAATAACTGAATCCAGCGCAGCGTCTTGAAATAATGGGAGTAGGCCCAGTTGCCGTCATCGCTGACCGTCATGTTGCCGAACTCGCCCAGCAACACCCTGTCGCATCCATCGCCGCGCGCGGCCTGCCACAGGCTATGGTAGACGCCCATGTTGGCCAAACCCTGCGGCGCGCCTCCGATAGTGTGAAACAGCTTGGTAAGATCGTCGGTAAATGCCCGGTCATCGTTGCTGTGGAAGTGCGGCGTCAAACGCGGATAGCGCTGGCACAGCGCTGCTACGCGGGGCCTCTCATCGCCATAGGTGCCCGGCGGGGTATGCCCATCCCAGTCATGACGAACGGTGAATGTATAGGTATCGACCGGTTGATCGCCAGGCAGTGCATCAAGCACGTTTATCGCAACGAGCGAGGAGTCGAGCCCGCCTGACAGCATGATTGCGGGACGTGAACTTCCAGCCAGGGCCGCGCGCGTTCCTTCGGCCAGCAAGTCACGTGCCGTCGCCAGGTAATCGGCGCGGGTCATGCGCGGGAGCGGCTTCAGCGCGCCAAGATCATAAAAGCGCTGCGTTTCCCGCCTGCCTGGCCCGAGCGTTACCGTGCTGCCTAACGCAACCCGTTCGACGCCCAGATACCAGCCCCGCCCCTCGTCCGAGGCGTTGAACCACGCCATGTCGGCAAGCTTGGCCGGATTGGTGCGCTTTTCGATGCCGCAAGCAAAAATGGCCCGGACGGCTGTGGATGCGATCATGCGTCCGCCGGCCTGGTAGAAATGAAGCGGCGGCGCACGCAAGGGGCTGCGCGCCAGTCGTAGTGTGCGCAAGGACGGATCGGCGATTGCTACGGCATATTCGCCGATCAGACGCAGATCGGTATCTGCGCCCCACGCCAGCAATGCATGACCATACAGGATCGCCAGTTCGTCCGGATCGCCTGCAGCCGGGCAGGGCCGCCCCAGCAACGCGGCAATCGGGGCAGCATTGTCCAGATGGCCCGTGAACAGGACCGAAAGGTGCTGCGCGCGGGGGACGGCCCAACGCTTTGCGCGGCGGAGATCGTTGTGCGCAAAAAGGCGCGCGAAGGTCAGACCGCCATCGGTAACCGCCGCAGCGGCACGGGACAAGCCAGCGGAGAGGGACGAACCCAATTGGTCAGCGGACTGCTGCGATGGCGCGCGGTCATACCAATCGATCGCAAACACAGCTGTCCGGACGAAGCGGCCAACCCAACTGCCGGATTACCGGCAAGTCAGGATTTGCCGCTGTTCCCTTCAGTCGTACCGGGCAGACCGGGGGCAACATCCTTCAAGGTGCCAAGCTTGACCAGTTCGGGACGGGTCCATGCTGGCTGAAGATCCTGCGGCTGTATCGACATGATGTGATCCTATGCGCCCGTTTTTAAACCTTGTCGTCTCAGCGCCCCATAAAACGATTTCGTGATTGTGCCAAGCCGCAAGGTCTTAGCCAAAGCGAATGATCGGATGGAACGGCTCGGCGATGGCTCCGATTACTACAGCGCCGCCGGATTCGACCCAGGCATGTAGGTCTTCGACCGCGCCGCGCCGCCGCGGGTCCAGTACGCCGATAACAAGTTTGCTGGGTATTTTTCGCCGCCTGTACATGACATGCAAGGCTGTCGCGCGCGGCAGGCACTTTGTATGAAACGGAAGCCGCGCCGCGGCCCGCTCAACGGCCGGGACCAGCATGGTGCAGTCGCAGGTTGAAGCCGGCTGGCCGGCGTTTGCAGTTCCGACATCGCCAAGCAGAAAGCGCCAGTGCCTTAACGCGACCGCAGCGACGAGCAGGCGGGCCGCGGCCAGCAATATCATTGCTTCGGCTACCGTGCTCCACCAGCGAACCTTTGCCAATGCCTCAGCCTCCGGCGATCAGGCCAGCTTCGACCAGGCTTTTTATAAAAGCATCGGTGTCCGCGCCGATCAGGGACGGCGATGTCTTGAAGTGGGCAGCCAGATCATCAAGCAGGGCCGTGTAATCGCGCGTGCCATCGATGAGCGCCCACGTTGCTGCTGCGCTACCGGTCAGCGAATAGAAGGTACCTGTATCCAGGCTCATGACAACAACTTCGCCATCAATCGTCGTTTCGCTGAACGCAGCAGAGTTTTTTACAAGAACGCTGCTCACGCCGCCTTGCGCCCTGGAAAACGTAGGATGTGGTTCAAGGCGGCATCCACGGATGAGGCGAACCGGCTGCGATTTATGGGACGCACCAGCCGCGTCATCACAATCCCCTGGGCCAGCTTGGCGCGAAGCGCGAACAGGGCAGACCGGTCAGGCTGGGCAGCCTCAAATATGGCTTGCGTATAGTGGTCATCGGCCAGCCGCGCGAAACGGTCTGCACCGCGCACCGGTTCGCAACGCATATCCGGCCCTGTTTCCAGGAATGTCAGCGATACGAGCGGCAGCGGCTGTGTCGAAGCGCCAGCAGCCGCGGCCGCGAAACGCTTGTTTGTCCCCGCGCCCACCGCCGCTTCCCCGACCGCGCCGGTCATTTCAACCGCATCCTCCAGCAACTTGAGCCGTTTGTGTCCGGGCAGAGCCATGATCGGGCCATCGCCCGGCGAATGAACAAGCAGGGTATCATCACAAAACAGCGTCAGCCCGCGCTGGCCCAGCGCAGCGACCAGTGTTGACTTGCCAGCACCCGACGGTCCGGCAAAGGCAAAGACCTGGCCGTCATGCTCAACCGCTGAAGCGTGGATCGGGACAAGGCCATTGAGGCAGGCGATCCCGGTATGAACGGTCCCGCATCGCCATAGCTGTTCTTCTTGCGGATCGCCGCCATCAGGCCATTCGACCGTGATTCCCCGACCTGCTTCGTACAGAAAGCCAAATCCACTTTCGCAGCGAAGCAGAAATCGGCCAGCCGCCATCTGCCATCGCCCGGGTGTTGCCGCCGTGCCGTCAAGGCCGATCGGCACACTACCGCGGTTCCACCGCGTTTCGCGCTCCATCTGCGCAAGTGCTTCCATAGAACTGTGCGGCGGCGACATGAAGCCAGCCTTGCCTTCACGCCCGGCCAAGGTCAACTGCGCCGCTAAGCCCCGATCCCTCGCCCTGATCCGACATACTGTGTGGAAAACACCGGTCAAAGCGCTTGTTCCCCCCATATGTGGTGGCTAAGCGCCGGGTAAGGAGCTGCATTAACCCCATGCCCGCGCCGCTGATCTCGCCCTCTATCCTGTCTGCCGACTTTGCCCGGTTGGGCGAGGAAGTGCGCGCCGTGGACGCGGCCGGGGCGGACTGGATCCATGTCGATGTCATGGACGGGCATTTCGTGCCCAACCTCACGATCGGGCCGATGGTGGTAAAGGCGCTGCGTCCGCACACCACCAAGCCGCTCGACGTCCACCTGATGATCAGCCCGGTCGACAGTTTCATCGACGCCTTTGCCGAGGCCGGAGCCGATGTCATCACCTTTCACCCGGAAGCCGGGCCCCACGCCCACCGCACAGTTCAGGCGATCAAGGCACATGGGAAGAAGGCAGGAATCTCGCTCAACCCGGCGACGCCGGCCAAGATGCTTGATTATCTGATCGACGAAATCGACCTCGTCCTGGTGATGAGCGTCAACCCCGGCTTTGGCGGCCAAAGCTTCATTACCAGCCAGCTCAGGAAGATCGAGGCGGTGCGCAAGATGATCGACAAGACCGGGCGCGATATCCGCCTGGAAGTCGATGGCGGCGTAGATGCCGCGACCGCACCGCTGTGCGTCTTGGCTGGAGCGGACGTGCTGGTCGCAGGCACAGCAACGTTTCGGGGCGGGCCAGAATGCTATGCGGCCAACATTGCCGCGCTCAAGGGTTTGGGGTGAACCATGGCCGATGCCCTGTCCATCCGCGAAGCTGCCCGATCGACCGGCGACAGCTTGGCCGGATCGGGCGGGCAGAACCGGGCCGTTCCACTGGCCGCGGGCAATGAGGAGCACGCATTGACCGAGGCCGATATTCCGCCTGCCGATGCACTGCCGGCCCAGGCCCCGGGTGAAGTGATTGAACCGGGCCGCGCGCTGGCTCTGGCAGATTTTGCGCCACCTGCGGTTGGCGCGGGCGAACGGTTGCTGCGCATGGCATACCGCCTGGGCGTACCCGGATCGGCGCTGTCCGGGCGGCTGGGCAAGGCGGCCAGGCCGCGCTTGCTGGCAACGGTGCAAAATCCGCTGCCGGGATCGCGCATGGCAGGAACGGCCCTGCGCGCCGGGCATTTTCTGGTCCACGGAATCAAGGCGCCGATTGCCCAGGTCGATTTCGCCGGGGCGGCACGAATGGCCCCGCCGCTGGAACGGGTGGTCCATTCGTTTGCGTGGCTGTCCGATGTGGAAACCTGCGGTCCGCGCGAACAAGGCGCGCCTGTTGCCGAACGGATCCTGACCGCCTGGCTGGGCTCAAACCCCAAGCCGCCATCGCGGCCTGGCAAAGGCCCGGCCTGGATGGTCGGCAATGCCGGAACGCGTGTGCTCAACTGGCTGGTTCATGCGCCCTTGATCCTGTCGGGCGGCGATGCAGCATTGCGCGCCCGCGTGTTCAATCACCTGTCCGATACCGCCCGCTGGCTTGATAAGAACGTGGGCCGCGCCGACGATCTGCTGGGCGAGGTTGCCGGGTGGAGCGGGATCGTTGCCGCCGGACTGCTGATGCCCGATGGCAAGCCGCGCCGTCTGTTTGGCGAAGCCGGACTGATCAAGGCGCTGGGCGAGATGGTCGGCGACGATGGCGGCGTCCTGTCGCGCAGCCCGCTGATGCAGATGGAAGCGATCGCGCTGCTGGTGCGGCTGCGCGCCTGCTATTCCGCGGTGCGGCGCGATCCGCCCGCTGCGCTTGATGCGATCCTCAGCCTGCTGGTGCCGCCGCTGCTGGCCTTGACGCACGGTGATGGATCGCTGGGGTCGTGGCAGGGCGGCTGGGCAGTCGATGCCAGCGATGTGGCAACTCTGGTCACCGCAACCGGGGTACGCAGCCGGCCACTGCGCGATGTGCGGCAGTGGGGATATCAGCGCATCGTGGCGGGCAAGACAATCTTGCAGTTCGATGCTGCGCCGCCGCCGCTGGCCCGGCACGCGCGTTCGGGCTGCGCTTCGACCTTGGCCTTCGAACTCAGCCAGGGGCCTCATCGTATTGTGGTCAATTGCGGCGGCGCCGCCTGTGCGGGCGGGCTAATACCGGTCCGGCTGGAACAGGGGTTGCGCGCCACCGCGGCCCATTCGACCTTGGTGCTCGACGATGCCAATTCAACTGCCGTGGTGATCAACGGTAAACTGGGCAGCGGTGTTTCCGAGGTTGAGGTCGATCGCCGCCTGATCGCCGGAGAACGACAGGGCGGGGCAACCCGGCTGGAAGCAAGCCATAACGGCTATGCCTCGCGGCACGGGCTGATCCACCGCCGCATCCTGATCTTGCGCGATGACGGCAGCGAACTGCGCGGCGAAGATCTGCTGGTTCCGCGCAGCGGCAAAGGCAAGACCGGGAAGGTGGCTTTCGCGATCCGTTTTCACCTGGGGGTGGGGATTGAACTGGGCCTGTCTGATGACGGGCAGGGTGCCGGGCTTGCCTTGCCCGATGGGTCGTACTGGCAGTTCCGCGCCGGGGGCGACAATCAGGTTTCGATTGAAGAGAGTTTGTGGGCCGATGGGCAGGGCCGCCCGCAGCCGATCCAGCAGCTGGTAATTTCCGGCATGGTTTCGCGCGGCGGCGGCAGCTTTGCCTGGCTGCTCAAGAAAATGGGGTAATTCCACGTGAGCGATGTAAAAATCCGCCGGGCGCTGCTGTCAGTGTCCGACAAGACCGGACTGGTCGAGCTGGGCCAAGCGCTGGCCGCGCGCGGGGTGGAGCTGGTCTCGACCGGCGGCACGGCCAAGGCCCTGCGCGATGCAGGGCTGGCGGTGAAGGACGTATCGGAGCTGACCGGCTTTCCTGAAATGATGGACGGACGGGTCAAGACCCTGCACCCGACCGTCCACGGCGGGTTGCTGGCGGTGCGCGACAACCCCCAACACGCCGCTGCGATGGAATCCCACGGGATCGGCGCGATCGATCTGGTTGTGGTCAACCTCTACCCGTTCGAGGCGACCGTGGCCAAAGGCGCTGACCGCGACACGATCATCGAGAACATCGACATCGGCGGCCCCTCGATGGTTCGCTCGGCGGCAAAGAACCACCAGTTCGTGGCGATTGTCACGGACCCGGCCGACTATGCCGGGCTGCTGGCCGAGCTGGCGCAGACAGATGGAGCGACCACGCTGGCCTTCCGCCGACTGCTGGCCGCCAAGGCCTTTGCTGCCACCGCCGCCTATGACAGCATGATCGGGCAATGGTTCGCCTATGCCGATCAGGGGCAGAAATTCCCGCCGATGGTCAGCATGACCCGCAAGCTGGCGGGGACGCTGCGCTATGGTGAAAACCCGCACCAGGATGCCGCGCTTTATCTTCCGGCTGGCCCCCACGCCAAAGGCCTGCCCCAGGCCCAGCAGGTTCAGGGCAAGGCGCTGTCCTACAACAATTACAACGATGCCAATGCTGCACTGGAACTTGCTGCAGAGTTTGCCGGACAGCAGCCCGCCGTGATCATCGTCAAACACGCCAACCCATGCGGGGTTGCCCAGGCCGATACCTTGCTGAAGGCGTGGCAGGGCGCACTGTCCTGCGACGATGTGTCGGCCTTTGGCGGGATCGTGGCGACCAATGTCCCGCTGGACGGCCCCACGGCCGAAGCGATCTGCCAGATCTTCACCGAGGTCGTCGTCGCGCCCGGAGCAGACGATGCAGCGCGCGCGGCCTTTGCCAGGAAAAAGAACCTGCGCCTGCTGATCACCGATGGCCTGCCCGATCCGCGCCGGCCGGGGCAGACGCTGGCGATCATTGCCGGGGGCATCCTGGTGCAGGACCGGGACAGCGGCGCGATTGAGGAGGCTGACCTCAGGGTAGTGACCAAGCGTGCGCCCAGCCCGCAGGAAATGAAGGACTGCCTGTTCGCCTGGACTGTGGCGCGCCACGTGAAGTCGAACGCGATCGTCTATGCCCGCGACGGTATCACCGCCGGGATCGGTGCCGGCCAGATGAACCGCCGCGATTCGTCCCGCATCGCCGCGATGAAGGCAGCTGAAGCGGCCGATAAACACGGTTGGGAACAGAGCCGCGCGGTGGGCAGCGCAGTCGCTTCCGATGCCTTCTTTCCCTTCGCCGATGGGCTGCTGGCCGCGGCGCAAGCCGGCGCGACCGCGGTGATCCAGCCGGGCGGATCGATCCGCGACGACGAGGTTATTGCCGCCGCCGATGCAGCCGGATTGGCGATGGTGTTTACCGGAATGCGCCATTTCCGCCATTGACCATTGGCGTAAACCATCATTTCAACGCAGCTGCGGATCGCTTCACCGCGTGAACGGTCACGAATCCGCCGTGTTCACTTGGCGGTAAGGGCATTGTCTGCACAGAGGCCGTCAAGCGAATCACGCACCATTTTTCCGAAAGCCGTTTCATGGGCCTGTTCAAAGCCGATCTGTACCGTTCGTTTGCCATCGGCTTTGCCCTTGGCGCAGCCGCCTTGGTGGCGACGGTCGGGACGCGCGGTGCAGAACCCCAGAGCGGCATCGTCGCTGCGGCTCAGGCGGCACCGGTCGCGGTCGACCAGACCCGTTAAGCGTTCCGATTGCCCCGCGGCGCAGGGCATCCTATATCCGCCCGATGGCGGCACACCATCATCATCATCACGAACCCAGCGGCAACAACCTGATCGAGGCCGCCCGCGCGGAACTTGTCGAAGCGGGTGAACAGTGGACCGACATGCGCGGCGAGGTATTCCAGGCGCTGGCGGACCAGTCACGCCCTGCCAGCGCCTATGATATTGCCGAGGATGTATCAAAGGCGCGCGGCAAACGCGTAGCGGCCAATTCGGTTTACCGCATTCTCGATCTGTTCGTGAAAACCAACCTGGCGCGCCGGGTGGAAAGCGCCAACGCCTATGTCGCCAACCCGCACCCGGGCTGCCGCCATGACTGCATCTTTCTGATCTGCGACAGCTGCGGCAAGGCAACCCACATCGATGATGACAAGCTGACCGGCGCGCTGGTCGAGGCCGCGCACCAGGCGGGCTTTGCCGATATCCGCCCGGTCGTCGAACTGCGCGGGCTGTGCGCCGACTGTTCGAACGAGGCCTGAGTCACCCGAACTGGGTCAGGCTCAGCAGGTTTCCATCGGGATCGGCGAACCAGGCCACGGCCGATCCGCCCTGGGGCGAGCGCCAGATGGCATCCGGGCCCTGATCGTACCCTTCATAGATCTTGAACGCTACCCCCTTGGCTTTCAGCGCGGCGACGGTTGCTGCAATGTCTGACACATGCCACCCCAGCACGGTGTGGCCTGCCGCCTGATAGCCATCGACCGTGGTCAGCCGCATCGGGGTGCGGTTGCCCAGATCGAAAGTCACGGCATGCTCGTCCTCGCCCAGCACACGCAGGCCTAAAACATTTGCGTAGAACGGCTTCGAGCGCGAACGGTCGGCAGTGATGACGAAGCCCAGCGGCTGGGCGGTGGCTGGAAGCGACATTGGCAGGTCTCCGCGAAGGCGATCGGGGCAGGCGTGCCCCAACGGTACAATCGACACCCGTGTAGCAAGTGTGTAAGGCACTGACCATGAGCCAAACTCCGGCAACGCCCCTGCTCGATACTGTCGATACACCCACCGACCTGCGCCGCCTGCCCCCTGGCCAGTTGCGCCAGCTGGCCGATGAACTGCGGGCTGAAATGATTTCTGCGGTCGGGCAGACCGGCGGGCATCTGGGTTCGGGCCTTGGTGTGGTCGAACTGACCGTGGCGATCCACTATGTTTTCAACACGCCCGATGACCGGCTGATCTGGGATGTTGGCCATCAGGCCTATCCCCACAAGATCCTGACCGGGCGGCGGGCGCGGATGACCACGCTGCGCCAGGGCGGCGGCCTGTCCGGCTTCACCAAGCGCAGCGAAAGCGAATACGATGCGTTCGGCGCGGCGCACAGCTCCACCTCGATTTCGGCGGCGCTCGGCTTTGCGATTGCCAACAAGCTGTCGGATCGCCCGGGCAAGGGCATTGCCGTGATCGGCGACGGCGCGATGAGCGCGGGCATGGCTTATGAAGCGATGAACAACGCCGCCGATGCGGGCAACCGGCTGGTCGTGATCCTCAACGATAACGACATGTCGATCGCCCCGCCGGTCGGCGGGCTGTCAGCCTATCTGGCCAAGCTGGTATCTTCGCGCCCCTTCCTGTCGTTACGCGAACTGGCGCGGCGTTTTTCGCGCAAGCTTCCCGAACCGTTGCACAAGGCGGCAAAAAAGACCGACGAGTTTGCCCGCGGCATGGCCATGGGCGGAACACTGTTCGAAGAACTGGGCTTTTATTATGTCGGCCCGATTGACGGGCATAACCTCGATCAGCTGATCCCGGTCCTTGAAAATGTCCGCGATGCCGAAGTCGGCCCGTGCCTGGTCCATGTCGTTACGCAAAAGGGCAAGGGCTACGGCCCGGCCGAAGCGGCGGCGGACAAATACCACGGAGTGCAGAAGTTCGATGTCATCACCGGCCAGCAGGTCAAGGCCGCACCTGGCGCACCGTCCTACCAGAACGTGTTTGGTGAAACCCTGGCCAAGCTGGCTGACAGCGATCCCACGATCTGCGCCATCACGGCCGCCATGCCCAGCGGCACCGGGGTGGACAAGTTTGCCCAGGCGCACCCTGCCCGCGCTTTCGATGTCGGCATTGCCGAACAGCACGCGGTGACCTTTGCCGCCGGCCTTGCCGCGCAGGGTATGCGCCCGTTCTGCGCGATCTATTCGACTTTCCTCCAACGCGCCTACGATCAGGTGGTCCACGATGTGGCGATCCAGAACCTGCCAGTGCGTTTTGCGATCGACCGTGCCGGTCTGGTCGGGGCCGACGGCGCGACCCATGCCGGCAGCTTTGACGTGACCTATCTGGCCAGCCTGCCCAACATGGTCGTCATGGCCGCCGCGGACGAGGCCGAGCTGGTCCACATGACCTATACCGCCGCCTGCCATGACAGCGGCCCGATTGCGTTTCGCTATCCCCGCGGCAACGGCACCGGGGTAGCCTTGCCTGATGTTCCGCAGCGGCTTGAAATCGGCAAGGGCCGGGTGGTGCGCCACGGCAGCAAGGTGGCGATCCTGTCGCTCGGCACGCGGCTGGCCGAAGCGCTCAAGGCGGCTGACCAGCTGGAAGCCAAGGGTCTTTCAACCACGGTTGCCGACCTGCGTTTTGCAAAGCCGCTCGACCATGATCTGATCCGCCAGCTGATGGCCACGCACGAAGTTGTCGTGACGGTGGAAGAAGGCAGCATTGGCGGGCTGGGCGCGCATGTCCTGACCATGGCCAGCGACGAAGGGCTGACCGATGCCGGCCTTAAAATCCGCACGCTGCGTCTGCCCGACCAGTTTCAGGATCACGACGCGCCTGACAAACAATACGACGCGGCCGGGCTGAACGCTCCGCAGATCGTCGATTGCGTGCTGATAGCGCTGCGGCACAACAGCGCCGGGGTGGAAGAGGCGCGGGCCTGATTCAGCCGATCCAGCGCCAGATTCCTGCCGGGATTCCGATCGTCCAAATATGCGCCCAGGTTGCAACCAGCCACAGCGCCAAGCCGCCCAGTCGCGGGGTCCATCCGGCTTTGAGCGCTCCTGCCGGGCGGGGCCAATAGCTGGTCTTTGCTTCCCAGGCCTGCCAGTCCGCGCCCATCAGCACTTCCTTCTTGCGGTCCTGCAGATGCGCACCAACCAGTGCCAGCACTGCGATGGCCAGCGTCAGCACGATCACCCGCGGGGTAGGACTGACCAGCAGGTGGGCCGCGCTCCACAGGGTGAAGGACCACATCATGGGATGACGCGTGATGTGAAACACGCCGTGCGGCCCTTGCCGCGCCAGATCGGCGGCACCCGGCGCAGGCAAGGCCGGGTTGCCCATGAACGATCCGACCAGCAGGATCGAGGCCGGGATCATGATCAGCGTGGCCAGGATCCAGGCCGCGTCGGCCTGGCCGTTCCACGCCGGCATGCCGCTGTCGGCCGCGCGGAAGGCCAGCACCATCCAGGCAAAGCTGCCCAGCGCGACCAGCGAATAGATCGCCATGAAACCTTTGGCACCCGCGGCCTTGACTACGGCGCCGCGCAAGGGATGCGACAGCACGAAATGCGTGCCCACGAACGTCAGACTGGCGGCGATCAGCCGGGTAAGAGACGGGTCCATCTTCAAGCTCCCCATGTTAACGGCGTTAACTATGGGTAGCACAAAGAAACGTTTTGGCAAGCCGGTGCGGCGTTACCGGCTGTCCTACCAATCGTAAGCCTTGGGCAGCGACCCTTCCTGCGGGGTCAGATAGCGATCGCGCAGGCGGCTCTGATGGTTCTGAAGCGGCTGTTCGATGCCGTCGATGAACAATCTGACCACGCCGCTGCGCGCTTCCAGCGGATCGCCGTCCCAGATCACCACATCGCCGGCGCGGCCCGCGCGCAACGATCCGAACCGGTCGGCCATGCCCAGTGCATCGGCCGGGCCGGAACTGATCGCGGCAAATGCCTTGTCCCAGGTCAGCCCGGCCGCGCGCGGCAAGCGTCCCAGCGCGACCAGATTGCCGGCAAACTGCGTTATCGTGGGCGACATGCTGTTGAAAAAACCCAGCGATACCTTGACCCCGGCGGCGGCCATGCGCCCGACGTTGCTTTGCGTTGAGGCCAATTGTTCGAACCGGGCGGGCAGATCGTTCAATGGTGTGGCCAGAACCGAAACGCCTGCCGCAGCCAGGTCGCTTGCGGCCAGCCAGCCTTCGCTGGCACCGACAATCACCAGTTTGAGGGCGGGAAACTCGCCTTTCAAGCTCAGCGCCATGCGGATATCGGCGGCGCGTTCGACGTGTGCGTACAGCGGCTGTTTGCCTGTCACCACCGGCACCAGCGCCGCCGCATCGCGGCGGGTCAGCAGGACATCGTTGCGCCGAGCGCCCGCCGGGGCCAGCGCAATCTCGCGCGCTTCGGCCAGGGCGTTGCGCAGCACGGCATAGGTTGCGGCGCGGCTTCCGCCAGCCAGACGCGCACCGTCCTCGCCCAGTTCGGCATACTGGAACGCGCGCGGCAGTGTGACCGCGCGCGGATCGCTGCCCAGATCGATGATCGCACCCTGGCCGCCAAAGATCGCCCCGGTGCCAAGCGGCGCCACCGCTGCGCGGGTCACCCCGTTGGCACGGGCAATCGCGATCGGCTGGGCATGGGGATTGATTGCCGGAGCCACATCCAGCGCCGCGTTGAACGGCGATTTTTCCGCGCCCACATCATTGCTGGCATCGACCGCGCCCACATCGACCAGACCCAGGTCCGTTACCGCGACGACCAGCCCGGGTGTGACCCATTTGCCGCCCGCATCGATTACCGGCACGCCGGGCGGCACGGCAACCCCGGCGCCGGCGGCGGCCACTTTGCCTGCCCGGATTATCACCGTGCCGCCGTCGATCGGGGCCGACCCGTCACCGATCACGACGCGGGCGTTGGTGATCGCCATATCCTGCGCCTGGGCAGCAGTTGCGCCAAGCAGCGCGGCCATCAGGGGCAGAGCGCTGCGCCGGATCATTTCACGTCTCCTTCGCCCGGCTGGCCCAGTTCAAAGTCGCTGACCGGGCGGCGTTTGGGATCGTTCGCGTCATAAAGCAGCGCGCCGTCGACCCAGACTTTTTCCGGGCGGCTGTAGGTTGACAGCGGGTTTCCGTTCCACAGCACCACGTCGCCCATCTTGCCAGCTTCCAGGCTGCCGGTAAGCTTGTCCACCCCGATTGCCTTGGCGGCGTTGAGCGTGAACCAGCGCACCACTTCTTCGTCGGGAATGGCAATCCCGGCACGGCGGGCCGATCCCTGGGCCTTGGCCGCTTCCTGATTGAGGCGCTGGATGCCGTTTTCGTCGTCAGAATGGATCACCACGCAGGCCCCTGCCTTGTACAAAATGCCGGCATTTTCGGGCACGGCATCATAGCTTTCCATCTTGAAGCCCCACCAATCGGCCCAGATCGCGCTGCACACGTCCGCGGCTTTCAGCAGGTCACCGATCTTGTAGCTTTCAACCGCATGGTGGAACGCGCTGACCTTGTACCCGGCCTCTTTCGCCATATCGAGCACCTGGGCCATTTCATCGGCGCGGTAACAGTGGTTCTGAACCAGGATTTCGCCGTCGAGCACTCCGGCCAGCGTCTCCATCGCAAGATCGCGCTCTTCCAGCTTGCCCGCGGCGCGTTTGGCCCGGTATTCCCTGGCCTTGATCCAGATCGCCCGGTCTACCGCGAAGTTGCCCATCCGGGTTGACGGGATCTGGCCTTTTTCGCCGTAGACCCGCTTGGGATTTTCGCCGCAGGCCATTTTCATCCCGTAGGGCGCGCCGGGGAACTTCATTCCCTGCACGGTGCGCGCATAGACATTCTTCAACGTCACTGAGCGCCCGCCGATAAGATTGCCCGATCCGGGCAGGATCTGCAGGCTGGTCACCCCGCCGTTGACCAGCGCGCGGGAAAAGCCGGGGTCCTGCGGCCAGACCGAATGTTCCGCCCAGACCTGCGGAGTGGTCGGGCTGGTCATCTCGTTCCCGTCGGAATGAGCGTCGACCCCGGGGCTGGCATAGACGCCAAGGTGGCTGTGCACGTCGATCACCCCGGGGGTGACAAACTTGCCGGTGCCGTCGATCCGCACCGCATCGGCCGGAACATCAAGATCGGCCAGCGCGCCCGCCGCCGCAGCGATCTTGCCATCGCGCAGCAGCACGGCGCCCTGATCGATCCGCTTGCCGGTACCGTCAAACACCGTTGCCCCAGTGATCAACGTGGTGCGGCCGGGATAGCGGCGATAGGTGGACGGAAACGGGTTCTTGTCGAAATCGCGCGCGGCCTTGACCGCGGCGCTTTCGTCCTTGTCTTTCTTGTCCCTGGCACCGGCGGGCGCGGCGGCCAGAGCCACAGCGCAGGCTGCCATCATCCCCAGCCGGACGTGCCGCGCCGATCCCATCATCCTGCGTCCCTTGTCTTGATTGAGCGTCAGCTGCGCGGCGCGGTCGTTGCCGCCTCACCCTCGCCGCCGCCATGGATGGTTGGCTGATCGTCCGGGTTGCCCCGGTCTTCCAGACTGTCGAGGTGCATCCAGCGCTTCACCAATGGCGACAGCAGCAGAACGACAACGCTGATGGCGATCGCGATCCAGCCGATCTTGCTGTAGATCGCCAGAGTCAGCTCTTTCGACATCTCGCCGCTTTCCCCGCCGGTTGCCTCGCCGATCTTGCCGGCGACGAAATTGCCCACCGCGGTCATGTAGAACCATGCTCCCATGACAAAGCTGGCCAGATGCAGCGGCGCCAGCCGCGCCATGGCCGAAAGCCCGACCGGAGACAGGCACAGTTCGGCCGTGGTGTGGAGCAGATAGATCAGGAAGACGAACAGCACCGGGGTCATCGCCGCGGCGCCGACCGAATTGGCGCCCCACACGAAGACCAGAAAGCCGATCCCGACCTGGGTCAGTGCCAGGCCGAACTTGGCCGGGGCCGATGGTTCCAGCCCCTTGCGGCCCAGCCACTGCCACAGCGCGGCAAACACGGGCGCGAACAGTACAATATAGATCGGGTTGATCGACTGGAACAGGCTGGTCGGCACGCCGCCCTTGTCGACATACTTGTCGGTAAACAGGTTGAGACTGCCCCCGGCCTGTTCGAACAACCCCCAGAACAGCGGGTTAAGCGCAATCAGGAACAGCATGGCAAAAATGCGTTCGCGTGGTTCCTTGGGCAGCTTAAAAGCTTCGTACAGCGTATAGCCCAGCATCGCGAGGCCGCTGACAATCAGCAGGTTCTGGATCACGTCCTGATACTGTATCAGGGCCCAGATCATCGCCACCGCGGCCACGCCGATGCCGTAGAGCGTCACTTCGCGCTGGCGGGTCAGCGGCTGCGGCGCTTCGCCGCGGCCGCGCAGGGCCGGACGCCCGATCACGAAGATGATCAGGCCCACGACCATGCCGATCCCAGCCAGGCCAAAACCATAGGACCAGCCAAGCGTTTCGCCCAGATAGCCGACCAGGATCGTCCCCAGCGCCGCGCCGACATTAACCCCCATGTAGAAGATAGTGTAGGCGGCATCGCGGCGGATGTCGGTCATCTTGTAAAGCTGCCCGACGATGACCGATATGTTTGCCTTGAGGAAGCCTGAGCCCACGATGATGAAAGCCAGCGCCGCCCAGAACACATTGATCGTTGGATCGCTTTGCCCGCCGCTGCCTTCCACCGCCATCAGGCCGTGGCCCATCGCGAGCAGCACGCCGCCGAAAATGACCGCCTTGCGCTGCCCCAGATAGCGGTCGGCAATGATGCCGCCCAGGACCGGAGTGATGTAGACCAGCGCACCATAGGCCCCATAGATCAGGTTGGCCTTGCCGTCTGAAAACAGCCAGTGCTTGGTCAGGTAAAGCACCAGCAGGGCGCGCATTCCGTAGTAGGAAAACCGTTCCCACATTTCGGCATAGAACAGCACGAACAGGCCGCGCGGATGGCCGACAACCTCTTCGCTGCGGCGCATGGCAATCAGCCCGCCTACGGCCAGAAAAGCGAACAGCGCCAAGGCGCCCAATGCGGCGATCCAGTCGCCCTCGGTCCAGCCGGACATATCTTTCATTTGCGATCCCTTGTCCCTGATCTGCGGCCGCCATGCAGCGCGCCAGAATGGCCGGGAGACTAACCGCGATTTTCAGCCTGTGAAGCGAAATTCGCCCCGCCTTTCCGATTATTGCTAATGTGCCCCGAAATGGCCGAAGCCGCTTGCCCGACGCGCTGTATTATGGCAGTCAGTCACCATGGCTCCAACCGGCAAACCCGTTTATCTCAAGCTTCGCGACCTGATCGCTGCGGCGATCATCGATGGCACCTATCCCGAAGGGGCGATGCTTCCGTCGGTCCGCGCTTTTGCTGCTGATCAGGGCGCCAATCCTCTGACCGTGGCAAAGGCATACCAGCAGTTTCAGCTCGATGGACTGGTCGAAGTGCAGCGCGGCGTGGGCATGTATGTCGCGCGCGGCGCGGCTGAGCGGCTCAAGACCAGCGAGCGCGATCTCTTTTTGGCACAGGAATGGCCGCTGCTGCGTGACCGGATTGCGCGTTTGGGGCTGTCATTGACGGAATTATTGGAAGAAAACGCATAACAATCGATAGTTACGGATTGCACACTTTGACACGCTCTGGCAGTGTCGTTGATGCAGTGTCGCTTTTTCGGGTCGGAAGCAACGCGGCATATTGTGGCATAGCATAATGCGTCCGGGCGTCATCACCCGGGGAGGGCGTACGATGATCAGATCCGAACTGCTGGCCGAACTGGCCAAGGAAAATCCCGGCCTGCGGGCTGAGGAAATCGAAAAAATCGTGAACGTGTTCTTTGACGAGATCGCCGCACGGCTGGCGAAGGGCGGCAGGGTCGAACTGCGCGGCTTCGGCTCGTTCTCGACCCGCGAACGCGATGCGCGCAAAGGGCGCAACCCGCGCACTGGCGACAGTGTCGACGTACCCGGTAAGCACGTCCCCTATTTCAAGCCGGGTAAGGAAATGCGCGCGCGCCTCAACACGGATTAGGCCGGATTGCGTTTCCCCAGCGAACTAGGGATTTGCCGCAGGTCATCACTGACCGCGCTTTAAGGCTGCCCGCATAGTGTCCCCCCCAATCCGGCATCAAGCCCGTTTTGGATGGAGGACGTATGAAGGTTGCGCTGGCCGATCATGGCAATGCCGCAGCAAATCCGGATGCCGAGGCGCGCACGGCCCCGCGGGTTTCGCTGCTGCTGCGGGCGGCAAAGCTGATCAGCCCATCGGCCGAATTTCTGTGCATCCTGCGTGACGTATCATCGACCGGTCTGAAGGCGCGGCTGTTCCACCGGCTACCGGCGGAACGTCCGCTCAAGCTGGAGCTGGGCAATGGACAATGCTTCACCGTCGAACCGGTGTGGGAACGCGATTCGCACGCGGGTTTCCGCTTTCTGCACCAGGGGATCGACGTGACCGAGCTGGTCCGCGAAAGCACTCCTTTTCCGCGCCGTTCCTTGCGCCTTAAACTGACCCGCGACATCGTGGTCAGCGATGGCGCGGTTCAGCACAAGGCCCAGTTGCGGGATATTTCGCTGCTGGGTGTCTCGATCGAAATCGCTACAGCGCTGCCGCTGCGCAAGGAAGTGACGATCGCGCATGACTCCATTGCCCTGGGCGCAGCCCGGGTTCGGTGGCGTCGCGGACCGGTTCACGGGCTGGTCCTGCAGCGCAGCCTGACCATGGAACAGCTAGCCCGGTTGCTGGCCCATGTTCATCTGGGTGCGGACGAGGCGGCCCCGCTTGTCCGGGACAAGGGCTGAACGCGCTGCTCTGGACAAGCGCGCGCCCTTTCGTCACAGCACGGCGCACAGGCGGACGTGGCGGAATGGTAGACGCCGGGGACTTAAAATCCCCTGATCCTTGATCGTGTGGGTTCGAGTCCCACCGTCCGCACCAGCGCCAGGTCCGATGCGCGAAAATGCGCGGGCGTTAACCATCAATTAGCCAATTTCCTTCACTCCTGCCCTCAATTCCAGACGGGGGCACAGGCGTGGGTAATACTCTTTCGAATTCCGGCACTGCAGCGCAGCAGGTAGACGTAGCGATCATCGGGGCGGGTCCGGCCGGGCTGACCGCCGGTTACCTGCTGACCAAGGCGGGCTTGACTGTTGCGATCATCGAAAAAGACGACACCTATGTCGGCGGCATCAGCCGCACGGTCGAACACGAAGGCTACCGCTTTGATATCGGCGGCCACCGGTTCTTTTCGAAGAGCCAGCAAGTCGTCGATCTGTGGAACGAAATCCTGCCCGATGATTTTATCCAGCGCCCGCGGATGAGCCGCATCTATTACGAGGGCAAGTTCTATTCCTATCCCCTGCGCGCTTTCGAGGCGCTGTTCAACCTGGGGATCATCCGTTCGACCCTGTGCATGGTCAGCTTTGCCAAGGCGCAGGTGTTCCCGAACAAGAAGGTCAAAAGCTTTGAGGACTGGACGGTCAACCAGTTCGGCTGGAAGCTCTATTCGATCTTTTTCAAGACCTATACCGAAAAGGTCTGGGGCATGCCGTGCGACGAAATGAGCGCCGACTGGGCCGCTCAGCGGATCAAGGGGCTCTCGCTGTGGGGTGCGGTTGTAGACGGCCTGAAGCGCAGCCTGGGCCTTAACAAACGCCCCAACGACGGGCAGGAAGTCAAAACCCTGCTCGAAACATTCCGCTATCCCCGCCAGGGCCCCGGCATGATGTGGGACGCTGCGCGCGACAAGATCGCCGCGACCGGCAAAGGCGAAGTTCTGATGGGTCACGCGCTCAAGCAGCTTGCCGGTGATGGCCAGGGCGGCTGGCGCATGACCGCAACCGGCCCGCAGGGCGATACGGTGATCAGCGCGCGTCATGCGATCAGTTCAGCGCCGATGCGCGAACTGGCGGCGCGGCTGCATCCGCTGCCCGATACCAGCCTCAACGCCAAGGAACTGCGTTACCGCGACTTTCTGACCGTGGCGCTCAAAATCCGCTCGGACGACCTGTTCCCCGATAACTGGATTTACATCCATGACAGCAAGGTCAAGGTCGGCCGGATCCAGAACTTCCGTTCGTGGTCGCCCGAAATGGTGCCGGACGAATCGGTAGCCTGCGTCGGGCTTGAATACTTCTGTTTCGAAGGCGACGGATTGTGGTCGATGAGCGACGACGACCTGATCGATCTTGCTACCCGCGAACTGGCCCAGCTTGGTCTGGTTTCCGCCGATCAGGTGTTCGGCGGCGCGGTCGTGCGGCAGGAAAAGGCCTATCCGGTTTATGACGAGGACTATGCCAGCCATGTCGCTGCCATGCGCCACGAACTCGAAGCGGTCCATCCGACCCTGCACCTGGTCGGCCGCAACGGCATGCACCGCTACAACAACCAGGACCACGCGATGATGACCGCCATGCTTACGGTCGAGAACATCAAGGCCGGTGAACGCGTTTACGACACCTGGTGCGTCAATGAGGATGCCGAATACCACGAAGCCGGAGACGAAGGCGCCGAGCGCGTCCTGCCTGCCGCGCCGCGCCGCGAGGTCAGCGAAGACCAGGCCGCCGCACTCGCTTCGGTCCGCGATGTTCCGGAACGGATCGCTCCGGCCAAGCGCGACGCCGCCTGATCGGGAGAACCGCGATGCTGCGCCGCGCTGCCGACATCGTCCTCATTCGCTACCTCCTCGCCAGCGTGCTGGCTTTGGGGGTGGACATGGGCACGTTCCTGACCCTGCTTTATGCCGGCACGGCTGCCATGCTGGCGGCGACCATTGGCTATTCGCTGGGGATCGTCGCGCACTGGCTGCTGTCCAGCCGTGCGGTGTTTGCCGAAGGGGTCGCCGCGCGCGGTCCTGAACGGACGCGGCAAAAGGCGCTGTTCGTGCTGTCGGCCTTGCTGGGACTGGCGCTGACTACTGCCATCGTCGGTGCGGCTACTCATCTGGGAATCGATCCGCGGCTGGCAAAGCTGGTCGCGATTGGCGCCAGCTTCACGCTGACCTGGATGCTGCGCAAGGCGGTGATCTTTCGAACCCGCGTGCAGGCATGAATCTGCCGGGCACCGCACCGGCGCAGCCCGCCGGGGTGCTGGGCCGGATCTTGCCATTCTGGTTCGGCTTTGCCGCGCTCTATCTGATTTACCGCTGGCCATATATTGCAGCCCTCAAGCAGGCCGATCCCGATGATACCCTGCGCCTGGTCCAGGTGCGTGATCTGCTGGCGGGTCAAGGCTGGTTCGACCTCCACCAGTACCGCATCGATCCACCACAAGGTGTGGTCATGCACTGGTCGCGGCTGGTCGATCTGCCGATTGCTGCGGTGGAGATGATCCTGCGCCCGGTACTCGGCGCAACTCTGGCCGAGCAGGCGGCCAGTGTAGCCGTTCCCTTGGCTACATTCGGTGTCATCCTGATACTCCTTGCGCGCATCGCCCGGCGCCTGTTCGACAGTCAGCTGGCGGGTTACTGCGCGGTACTGGCGGGAACCTCGTTCCCGATCGTCACCCAGATCCTGCCGACCCGGGTCGATCATCACGGCTGGCAGATCGTTGCCGCCCTGGGCGCGCTGCTTGGCCTGACCGATCCCGAAGCTCGGCGCGGGGGGCGAATTGCCGGATTCAGTCTAGCGATCGGCATGGCTATCAGCCTTGAATTGCTGCCGGTTGCGGCGCTGTTCGCCGCTGTCCTGGCCTTTTCGTGGCTGCGCCGCCCCCAGCAAAGCGAGCGTTTCATCACTTTCATGATCGCGCTGGCAGGCGGTTCGGTCGTTGCGTTTGCGCTGACCCGCGGGCCCGACTGGACCAATTATTGCGACGCCGTTTCACCTGCATACCTCGCCAGCCTGTGCCTCGCCGCCTGCGGCAGCGCGATCACCGTGCGGCTCGCCGGCGCTTCGCCGCTGCGCATAGCCGCTGGCCTGGCCATCAGCGGAGCTGCTGCCGGTGTGGTGCTGGTGGCAATCGCCCCGGCCTGTCTGGCCGGACCCTTCGGTTCTCTCGACCCATTGCTCAAGACGGCATGGCACGACAATGTGCTTGAAGGCCTGCCGGTGTGGTGGCTTGATGCGCCAGCCATGGTGCAGTGGGTCGTTCCGCCCTTTGCCGGGCTGGTCGCTGCCGTCGCGCTGTGGCGGAACGCCGCGGACGATGAACGGTCGCAGCGGCTCGATTATCTTCTCTTGCTTGCCGGCAGTTTGCTGTTGGGGACGATGGTTCTGCGTTCGATGGCTTTTGCCATTGCCTTTGCCCTGGTGCCGCTGGCCTGGCTGGTCCGTTCGCTGGGCGCGCGGCTGGAAACGGCGCGCGGCCTTCCCCGCAAGCTTGGCCTGGCCGCGCTACTGCTAGTCTGCGTGATGCCTGCGCTGCCAGTCTATTTCGCGCAGTCAGCACTGGGCCTGGAACAGGACGATGCTTCCAGTACAGCGACTGCCGCCAATGGATCCGTCAGCACGCGCGATCCCCGAATTGCAGCCGCAGCGCTGGGCGCTTTGCCGCGCGGCACCATATTTGCCCCCCTTGATGAAGGGCCGCGCATATTGCTGCATACTGCACACGCTGTAGTTGCCACCGGCCACCATCGCGGGGCAGCTTCGATGCATGACGTCATGGTCGGCTTCCTGGTTGATCCGCCTGTTGCCCGCACGATCCTTGCCCGCCACGGCGCGCGTTATGTGGTTCTTGATGTGCAATCGAACGAGGTTGGCGTTTACCGTTCGCTCAGCCCCAATGGTCTGGCTGCACGGCTGTCCGACGGGCGCATCCCCGATTGGCTTACCCCGCTGCCGATGCCGCGCGAAAGCGGGCTGCTGGCCTTTGCCGTCAACACCCGCTGAGGGCCAGCCGGATCAGAACCTTTCGATTGTGGTTTCCAGTTTGCGGAAGCCGTGCACAAAATTAGCGCGCACCCGCTCAACCTTGCCAGTGACATGCACACGCATGCGACGTTTATGCATTTCTTCCAGCAGGATTTTCAGTTGCAGTTCTGCCAGCCGCGCGCCGACACAGCGGTGGATGCCATAGCCGAAAGCGACGTGGCGCCGCGCGTTTTCGCGATTCAAGATCAGCTTGTCTGGATTGTCGAACACCGTCTCGTCACGGTTGGCCGACAGATACCATAGGATCAGTTTGTCGCCCTTGCTGATCTGGTGTCCGAACAGATCCGCATCGGCGGTCGCGGTGCGGCGCATGTGGGCCAGCGGCGTCACATAGCGGATGCATTCCTGCACCCCGTTGGGGATGACTGAGGGATCTGCCTCAAACAGCGCGCGCTGGTCGGGAAACTGGTCAAGCGCATGGACGATGCCCGACATTGTGTTGCGAGTGGTATCGTTGCCGCCGACGATCAGCAGCACCAGATTGCCCATGAACTCCTGCGGGCTCATATGGTTCATCGCATCAGAATGCAGCATCATGGATATGAGGTCGCGGCTGGGCTCTGCGCCAGAGCGTTCGACCCACAGTCGCTGGAAATAGTGCCCCATCTCCAGCAGGATTTCGTGGCGTACGTCAATCAGTTCGCGCGCCAGGCCCAGTTCGACATCGCCTGCCCAATCAGACCAGTATGTCAACAGGCGGCGGTCCTTCCACGGAAAACCGAACAGGATAGCCAGCATGCCGGTGGTCAGTTCGATCGAGACCTTGTCAACCCAGTCGAACTGCTCGCCAAACGGAAGGGTGTCCAGCGTTGCGGCGGTGCGTTCCCGCACTTCAGCTTCCATGAAGGCAATTTCGCCCGGGGTGAAGGCGGGGGCCACGGTGCGGCGCTGGCCGGTGTGTTCGGGCCGGTCCATCGCGATGAACATCGGCAGCTGACGTTCGGCCAATACGGCCGGATCGATATCCGGCGGCGGATCGCCAATTGTGATGCCGCCGTATTGCCACGACGAGGAATACAGCTCGGGCAGCGATTCGACATGCTGTATGGTCTTGACGGTAGAGACGTTCCAGTACGCCCCGTAAGGACTTTCAGTGACTTTATTGATCGGCGCCTCAGCCCGCATCGCGGCAAAGATCGGTTGCCATTTATCCTCAACGTAGATGTCGCTGCGGCTGACGTCCCACTTTTCGGTGTGTCGCGGCAAATCCTGCCCGTGTTCTTTCAGCCAGGCGTCGAATGCTTCCATCGCGGTCGGTGACCGGCGATAGGTGAAGGCCTGATCCGGAGCGGTTGCTTGGGTCGCCATGCTTTAGTCCTCTCCGCCCGCGTCAATGCGCGATGCGTTTCTGCATGAGACTTATCCCGCCGAACTTACCAGAATGTCAATAGCGCACGCTGCCCGGATCAGGCGGCTACTGGCGCTGCATTTTTGCTTTTCCGTGAAAACCAGCGCCGCTTGCGCGTCCCGGCAGGGCCGCTCTTCATTACCCACTTACGGAACAGCCTTGCGCCCAGCCGGACCAGGATCGCCACACACAGCACCTGCCAGGCGATGCCAAGCAAGTGCGGCCACAGGGCCGCGTCCTGCGCTGCCCGCGCGATCATGGTGAAGGGCGAGCTGAACGGGATGACTGCCCCGGCGATCTCTGCGCCGCTGCCGGGTTTCGACATGGCCCAACTGGCGAAGAAGAAGTTCAGCAGTTGCAGCATCGATACCGGCATCGACAAAGTCTGCACTTCGCGCACCGTAGTTGCCATCGACCCGATTGCCAGGAACAACGATCCCAGCAGCAGGTAGGCAAGCGAGAAATAGATCACCGCCAGACCAAAAAACACCGGCCAGCCTACCGCCGGGGCCGGCATCGAGCCCAACCCCTGTCCGGCACTGGCAAAAACCGAACCGATCATCACCCCCCATACCGTCAGACCGACCCACGACACAGCCAGCATGGCAAACAGCTTGCCCAGGAACACAGCGTCCATCGGGATCGCCGCAGCAAGGACTTCGATGATCTTGTTGCCCTTTTCCTCGACCAGATTGGACAAAACCATGCCGGCTAACAACATGGTGAGCAGGAACAATACCACCTGGCCCATCTGCGCGGTGACGACGCGGCTGCGCTTGGTATCGGCCGTGCTGCCGGTCAGCTTGCCCATGGTCACAACGGGCGTAATCTTGGGCCCCATGCCGGCGGCTTCTGCGGCGATCAGTTCAACCTCGCCCTTCCAGCGCTCTACCCGGTCGACCGGCCCGGTCAGTACCGGGGCCTGC
The DNA here is from genome assembly GCF_024642085.1 of Novosphingobium sp. Taxonomy (GTDB): domain Bacteria; phylum Pseudomonadota; class Alphaproteobacteria; order Sphingomonadales; family Sphingomonadaceae; genus Novosphingobium. The sequence goes on from NZ_JAHEBV010000014.1 coordinate 31,008, forward strand.
GGGGTGCCGCTAACGATCGCGCCCAGGTTGGCCTTGGTATCACGCATAGCCAGTGCCGGATCAAATGCATCGCCCGGCTTCAGGCGCCTGACCTCAACAAGTTCAGGGACCTGACCATCGAGCTTGCCGGCAAGTACGTGGCGCGCACGCGTCATGGACAGGATATCGAACTCGGTCATGGCGATGCCCAGCTTTGCCGGTTCGACATTCTGCTGGACTTTGGCACCGATCCCCCCGGCCAGCCCGCCAACCAGCAGCGGGAATAGCGGGCCAAGTAGGAAGAAGATGAAACTGCGTGAAAACAGGATGGCGACAAAATCGCGGCGCGCCACAACATAGGCTGCGGCCAGGGTCGACAGGCGTCCGCCCGTGGGATTGCTCATCAGCGTGGCTCCTCGGGCTTGTCTTCTTCCAGCGCACGCGCCGCAGCTTCACCCGCGATGGCGACAAAGGCATCGTGAAGGCCAGCGCGTTCGATCGACAGCGAAAGGATCCCCGCCTCACCTTCGATCAGCGCCCGCAGCAATGGCTCAATTCCGCTTTCGGGCAGATTGAACAGCCAGAACGCGCCCTCGTTTCGGGCATCGGCGGGCAGCGCCCTGCGCCACGGGCCATCAGCCGCCCGGGTTTCGAGCCGCACCTGCGGGCGGATTCGGTCACGTGCCACATCGACCGCTCCGGCAAACGGCACCTTGCCCCCGGCAATGATCGCAACCTCGTCGCACAGCCGTTCGGCATGGGCGATGACGTGGGTTGAAAAGATCACAGTGGTACCCTTGGCCGCCAGCCCGCGGATCATTTTTTCCAGCTTGCCCTGGTTGAGCGCATCAAGGCCCGAGAACGGTTCGTCAAACACAACCAGGCGCGGTTCGTGAACCAGGGTGCCAAGCAACTGGACCTGCTGTGCCATACCCTTGGACAGCTGCCGGATCTGCCGGTCGATGGCGTAGCCAAGGCCGTGTTCTTCCAGCAGTTCCTTGCCGCGCCGGCGGCCCTCAACCAGCGGCAGACCGCGCAGCGATCCCAGAAAGGCGATCGCTTCATAGGCTTTCATTGCCGGATATAGTCCGCGTTCCTCAGGCAGGTAGCCGATAGCGTGAGCGACCTCGTGCGGGCGGTCATGCCCCAGCACGCGGCGCAGGCCTTCATCGGGATCGATGATGCCCAGCAGCATCCGCAGCGTTGTGGTCTTGCCGGCACCGTTGGGGCCCAGCACGCCGTATATCGAACCTTCGGGTACAGCCAGATCGACCCCGCCCACGGCGGTGAAGCCATCGAACCGCTTGACCAGACCGCGCGCCTCGATCGCGAGCGGCCGTATGGCCGCCGCGTCCGCGTTGCTCGTCATCGGACCTTCCCCTAGCTTCATCATCGCCTTGCCTTATGGAGACCGCGTGAACAGGAGCAACAGGAAGTTTGGTTAATTTGTCGTCAGTGCAATCGCTCAAGCATGATCTTGCCGCGGAAGCGCGGCGGCTGGGCTTTGTCGCCTGCGGCGTTGCCGCGGCGGCCCAAGACCCGCTGCGAGCGGCGCGGTTAGAGGAATGGCTGGACGCCGGGATGCACGGCACAATGGAGTGGATGGAGGTCCGCGCTGGCCACCGACGTAGCCCGGTAGGGCTGTGGGCCGAGGCGCGCAGCGTGGTTGCTCTGGGGATGAGCTATGCCCCGTCTACCAATCCGTTGGCGCTGGGAAAATCCCCTGATCGCGGCCGCATTTCGGTTTATGCCCAAGGGCGCGACTATCACGATACAGTCAAGAAGGCGCTCAAAAACCTGGCCCGCTGGCTGGTTGCCGAGGCGGCGGCGCGCGGACTGGGCGATATTGGCGTCAAGGTGTTTGTCGATACCGCGCCAGTCATGGAAAAGCCGCTGGGCGAGGCAGCCGGGCTGGGCTGGCAGGGCAAGCACAGCAACCTGGTCAGCCGGGAACATGGGTCGTGGCTGTTCCTGGGATCGATCTACACCACCCTGGCATTTGCGCCAGACCACGCCGAGGCCGACCACTGCGGATCGTGCACTGCCTGCCAGGCGGCCTGTCCCACAGATGCCTTTCCCAGTCCCTACGTGGTCGACGCGCGGCGCTGCATTTCCTACCTGACAATCGAACTTAAAGAGGCGGTGCCGCTGGAGTTCCGCAAAGCGCTGGGCAACCGCATCTATGGCTGCGATGATTGTCTGGCGGTGTGCCCGTGGAACAAGTTTGCCGACACCGCGCACCGGACGCAGGCCTTTTTGCCGCGTGCGGAACTGACCGCGCCGCGCCTGGGCGATTTGCTTGCGCTCGATGATGAAGGTTTTCGCGCACTGTTCTCCGGTTCACCGATCAAGCGGATCGGGCGCAGCCGATTCGTGCGCAATTGTCTCTACGCAGCGGGCAACAGCGGCGATGCAGGACTTTTGCAGCAAGTCAACGATCTCACCGCTGATCCTGATCCGGTAGTGGCCGAAGCCGCCCGGTGGGCCCTGGCAGAATTGAAAGCCTAGCGGGTCAGCAGGTTTCGAGCCTGACTGGCCAGTTGTGCCAGCATCGCCGGGGCAACTGGCGTAGCGCCCTGTGCCCGCGCCACGACCGAGCGAAACTGGCGAATTGCCGGAGCCTGCGTTTCAGTCCAGGTTGCTACAGCTTGGGCGGGATCGCGCTTGCGGCCCATCGTGCGTCGGAGAAAATCCAGCCGCATTTGTTGGAAATCGCGGGCCAGGCCGTTGACCAGCAAGCGCTCCCACGGGTCCGACGGGCTCATCCGCGCGGCAGTCACTTGAGCCCAGTCCAGGCCAAGGTCGGCACCAAGCCTGGTAAAGGCCTGAGTGATTGCGCGGGCCGGCACTCCGCAATCCCGGGCCAGCAGCGCCAAGCCGATGGTGCCGTCCAGATCGAACAGTTTGGCAACCATCGCTGCTACTCGTTCGGGTGCTCCAGCTGCGGCCAGATCGGCGCGCATCCGGACCGAATGGCTTTTTGCCTCGCTCGCCAACAGCGCTTCGCTGTCGTGGGTCAGTGCCTTCACGCCAGCGGCAAAGTCGTTGATCAATTTCGATGGCAGGGTCGATCCGCCGCCCGCGCGCAACATGTCGGCCATGTGGTCGGTCGTTGCGGCGGCAGCGCGGTCGAACAGCAGGATGCGCGCTGCCTCGGGCATCGGTGTCGTTTCGATCGCTTGCCAAACGGCGCTCAGGCCGAACAACTGTTCCACGGCGACAAAGGCGGACGTGACCTGCGCCAGCGTGGCCCCTTCCTCGTCGACCAGTTCGAAGGGATGAATCAGGCCCAGCCGATTGACGAGCCGGTTCGACAGGCGGGTCGCGATGATTTCGCGGCGCAGGCGGTGGTGCAGGATGTCGCGTTTAAACTTGGCCTGCATCGGCACCGGGAACTTGGCGATCACCTCGTCACCCAAGCCGGGATCGTCGACCACCGTTGAATGCTCAAGCGCGTCCTGCAGCGCCAGCTTGGCGCTGGAGAGCAGCACCGCCAGTTCAGGCCGGGTCAGACCTTGTCCATCCATGGCACGGCGCAGCAGCACGTCGCTGGGTCCCAGGCCTTCGGTCTTGCGGTCAAGCTGACCGGCTGCTTCCAGTGCTTCGACCAGCCGCAAGTGCGAGCCCATCGCCGCCGCACCGCCGGCCTGAGCGATCGACAGGGCCAGCGCCTGAAGCCGGTTGTCCTCAAGCACGATTGCGGCAACCTCGTCGGTCATCGCCTCGAGCAGGCGGACGCGGGCCGGTTCGCTTAGCCGTCCTGCACGCTTGGCGCTGGCTAGCGCGATCTTGATGTTGACTTCGTTGTCGCTGCAATCGACCCCGGCCGAATTGTCGATGAAATCGGTGTTGATGCGCCCGCCGCTGAGAGCGAAGGCAATGCGACCAGCCTGGGTTGTTCCCAGATTGGCGCCTTCGCCGATCACGCGTACACGCAGTTCTTCGCCATCGATCCGCAGCGCGTCGTTGGCCGGATCACCAACCTGGGCGTTGTTTTCAGCCGCGGCCTTCACATAGGTGCCGATCCCGCCGAACCACAGCAAATCGACCTGCGCCTTGAGTATGGCGGTGATGAGCCCGTCAGGATCGATGCTCGGCTGGTCGAGGCCCAACATGGTCTGAACCTGGGGCGACAGCGGAATGTCCTTGAGCGTGCGTGCAAAGACACCTCCACCCTTGCTGATCAGCCTGGCGTTGTAGTCTTCCCAGCTGGAACGCGGCAGGGCGAACATCCGCGCGCGCTCCTTCCAGCTCTTGGCTGGATCGGGATCGGGGTCGAGGAAGATATGGCGATGGTCGAATGCCGCAACCAGCCTGATCGATTTCGACAGTAGCATGCCGTTGCCGAACACGTCGCCCGACATATCGCCGCAGCCTGCAACGCGCACCGGATCGGACTGCACGTCGATGCCCATTTCCAGGAAGTGCCGCTGAACCGACAGCCACGCACCTTTGGCAGTGATGCCCATCGCTTTGTGGTCGTAACCCTTGGAGCCGCCGCTTGCAAAGGCGTCATCCAGCCAGAAGTCACGTTCCTCTGCCAGCGCGTTGGCTGTGTCTGAATAGGTTGCAGTGCCCTTGTCGGCGGCGACCACGAAATAGGGATCTTCGCCGTCGCGTATAACCACGGCGTTTGGGTGAACAACATTGGCCCCGACGATGTTGTCGGTAATTGACAGCAGCGTGCGGATGAAGACCTTGTAGCTCTCCTTGCCCTCAATCAGCCAACCATCGCGGTCTTGACGGGGATCGGGCAGCTGTTTGGGATAGAACCCGCCTTTGGCCCCGGTCGGCACGATCACGGCGTTCTTCACCCGCTGTGCCTTCATCAGGCCCAACACTTCGGTGCGGAAATCGTCGCGCCGGTCTGACCAACGCAGCCCACCGCGCGCCACCGGTCCGGCCCGCAGGTGGACCCCTTCGACCCGGCGCGAATAGACGAAGATTTCACGCCACGGCAGCGGCTTGGGCAGACCTGGGACCAGCGCAGAATCAAGCTTGAAGGCCAGCGCCTCGGCCGCGGCGGGGGCGAAGGCGTTAGTCCGCAGCATCGCTTCGACCAGCGCGCGGAACTGCCGCAGCAAACGGTCGTCGTTGATTGCCGAAACCTGCGAAAGGCCGTCACGGATGATGGTCTGGGCGTGGGCCTCGCCCTTGGCCCGGTCGCCGCGAAAAGCAGGGTCGTGACGGGCTACAAACAGTTCGACCAGTCCGCGGGTAACCACCGGCGCGCGCTGCAGGGCATCGACCGCAGTCGCGATCGAGAAGTTGTTCCCCGCCTGACGCAGGTAGCGGTACCACGCGCGCAGCCAGTTTGCTTCGTGCGCGTGGAGCAAGACGGATGTGATCAGGCGGTTGAACGGATCGTCCTCGGCCGCGCCGTTGAGCACATCGGACACGGCCGCCTCAATCGCGTCAGACCGTTTGAGCAACTGTGCGGCCTCAAGCCCGGCTGGCAGGCCCAGCAGGAAATCGTGGATCGTTCCCAGGCGTCCATCGTCAAGATCGGTTGGCACATCTTCAATCACGCGGAATCCGAAGTTCTCCAGCGCTGGAACCACGTCAGACAGGGCGAGGGAGCCGTGCCTCTGGTAGAGCTTGAGCCGGGCCATGCCGGGCCCGTCTTCGGCCATCATGTGCAGGCGTGTGGCACGGCGCGGGCCGGGCTCGCCATCCGCGGCCACGCGGCGCAGACGGGCAATATCCAGAGCGGCTTCGGCAGCGCCGTATTCGCTGCGATAGGCCAGCGGGAACGCCTCGGCGTGGCGCATGGCAATGGCGGCAGCCCGGCTTGGTTCCTCGCTAGCGGCAATTTCGCTTTCGACCGCTTCGGTCCAGCCGCGCAGCATGGCCTGCAGTTCGGCGTCGAGCGCTTCTTCATCCGGAATGTTTGCCACTTCGGGCAAGTCGAGGACCGAGCGAAGCAGCGCCAGATTGCCCTCGATCTCGGTGCTCCAGTCCAGAACAGGAGCGTCACATGCCTCGACCAGGCGCTGCTGTATGCGCAGGCGCGTCGCCGTGGACATTGCATCGCGCGGCAGCCAGACAAAGGTAAACAGATGGCGTTTGAGCGGTGCCGGAACGAGCGCAAGCTTTGGGCGAGGCCGATCGGTCAGGCTCATCGCGGCAGCCGCGACGCGCTCGACATCGGCATCGGTGAAGCTGATCAGCAGGTCGTGGGGCAGGCGGGTCAGGGCATGGACAAGCGCCTTGTCGGCGTGGCCATGTTCCCGGAAACCGAGCCGCTTGGCCAGGCCTGACAGCTGGGCACGCAGGCGCGGCACGTCACCGGGCGCAGCGGCCAGCGCTGCGCTGGTCCAGATCCCGGCATGGACTGACAATGCGGCAACCTTGCCGCCTTCGATCACCGGCAGGATGAACAGGTCGAGTGGCACACGGCGGTGGACCGTGCTGATCAGGTTGGACTTGATGATCAGTGGCTGGCGCGCACCTTTCTTCGCTTTGTCAAACCAGGCAAAGGCACGGTCAAAGGACACGTCGCGCAGCAAGACCCTGGCACTTTTACGGCAAATGCCCAAGGCGCCAGTCTGGTTACCTTCGCGGCGGCGGGTGACATGGCCCAGCTGGGTCAGCATGCCATCCTTGAACCAGCGCAGCAGAGCGGCGCCTTCTGCATCGACGCAGCGATCGGCATCGGCGGCCATCGCGGCCTGCAGGCGCGGCCAGTCATGCACTGCGGCCCGGACATCGGCTAGGGTTGCAGCCAGGCCCTGCTCCAGCTTGCGGCGCTGGCGTGCGTCGCCGCGCTGCACTTCCATGTAGACCATCGATTCGGCCTGGCCCTGATCCGCTGCAATAGCGGTCAGCTTGCCCGCAGCATTGCGGCTGGCCAACACGATCGGGTGAAGCAGCCGATCAATCGCCAATCCCTCAGCAGCGATTGTCGCAGCGATGGAATCCACCAGGAACGGCATGTCATCGTTGATAACCGCGATCCGCATGAAGCGTTCGCTGGCGCTGCCCGACACAGTTTCCAGAGTGATCGTCGGCTCTTTTCCGTTGCGCACAGCAGCAGCAGCAAGCATGAAATCAACCGCGCGGGCCAGGTCGTCCTTGGCAAACGGCGCGTCGCCGGGCAGCATGGCCGATGTGAGGCGCGAGGCCATCGCCTGATCCAGGCTGGCTTTCGTGCCGCTGCGTGCGGTCTTCGCTGTCATCCTATGCGCTCCTCAGGCAGCCGGGGCCACCGCATCCTGCTTGTTAGATTATTGCTGTCTGGTGCAGCAATTTTGCGCACTGTAAAAGCAAGCGGATGCGACTGCAAGGCGTTTGCCCGCGCATCAAGCGGCTATGCCAGCGCCTTCATGGTCAGTTCGAGCGAGCGCTGGCGGGCTGCGGGATCGAACGTTGATCCCGATACGATGATCTCGTCAGCGCGGGTCCGATCGGCGATCCGCGCAATGGCATCGGCGACAGTCGCCGCCGATCCGATCGCGCTGACCTGTCGCATATGCTCAAGCATGGCGAGCGCGGTGGGCGGCAAAGTCTGGCGATAGCCGGGTACCGGCGGCTTGAGCTTGCCGGGATTGCCGCTGCGTAATCCCACAAAGCTCTGGTCCATCGAGGTACAAAGCAACGCGGCTTCCTCGTCGCTGTCGGCGGCGATCACGTTCATCGCGACCATGGCATGCGGCTTGTCCAGCGCGGGAGAGGGGCGGAACGTGCGGCGGTAAACTTCCAGCGCCTGGTCAAGCAGATCGGGCGCAAAGTGCGATGCAAAGGCATAAGGCAAGCCCAGCGCAGCAGATAGCTGCGCACCAAACAGGCTGGAGCCAAGCAGCCACATCTCCACCTTTGCGCCGTAACCTGGCGTTGCGCGCAGGCCCATGTCGGGCTCGCCGGTCAGCAACGCGCGCAGCTCGACCACGTCCTGCGGGAAAAGCTCGGACACCCGCGCCAGATCGCGGCGCAGCGCCTGGGCAATCCGCATGTCGGCACCGGGCGCACGGCCCAGCCCCAGGTCGATCCGGCCGGGAAACAGCGCATCCAGCGTGCCGAATTGTTCAGCAATTACGAACGGATTGTGGTTGGGAAGCATGATCCCGCCAGACCCGATCCGGATCGTCGACGTGGCGTTGCCGATATGCGCCAGCACCACCGAAGTTGCGCCGCCGGCAATTCCTTCCATGGCATGGTGCTCGGCCACCCAGAATCGCTTGTAGCCAGCCTTCTCGGCGCATTGCGCCAATCGTGCCGCGTCAGCGAGCGCCTCGGCCGGGCCAAAGCCTTCGCGCACGGGAACAAGATCAAGGACGGAAAGCGGGATCACCGGGTTGATGGTGACGTGTCGGGGCCCAACTGGTCAAGGTATTGCTTCGCGATTCGCGCCTGATCGCTGCCGGGCGCAGCAGCTATTACCGACTGCCAACTGCGCCGTGCCGCCTCGTCCCGTAAGCCCAGCACCGCAATAACCCCGGCTTCCAGCCCCACGTCCGGATCGAGCGGGGCAAGCACCGCAGCCCTTTCGATCAGCCCTTGCGCTTCACCCAGCTTGCCTTGGCGGCGCAGCAGTGTGGCGGACAGCAGCCAGCCGGTAGCGTTTGACGGCGCATTGGTGCGCGCCTCGGCCAGCGCGGCAGAAGCGTCGCTATCCCGCTTCAGGGCAACCAGCGCGCGGGCGCGGTCGATAGCCACTTCGCCTGCCAGCCTGGCGTCGGCGGCTGCCAGCGCCTCGGCGTGGGCGGTGTCGAGCAGTGTCAGCGCGCGGTCCGCGTTCCCAGCCGCCAACGCTGCATTGGCGGCCATTGCGCCAAGCCGGGCGCGGTCGGCCTGATCGGTGACCGAAGTATCCGCGCGCGCTTCCAGAAAAGCGGCTTCGGCGGGCAACCATGATTGCTGCGCGCTAAGCGCCAGGCCCAGGCAGTGCCCGGCCGGGACGCGCGCCGAACCCTTTGTCCCGGCGCGCCAGCCAGTGGCAATCGTAACGGCGGCGGCCGGATCGGACTGCGCCAGGTCCAGGCACTCGCCCAGCCGCTTTGCCACCGGACTGGGCGGCGTAATGGCAGGCGCGCTGACCACGGTCTTGCGCTTGGGCATGTCCAGGGGGGCCTGGATCTGGGTGCCAGTCGGACCAACCTGGGCCAACAGGGGAAGCAGCACGGCAAAGGGCAAAGGCATCGATGAGTTCCGGTATTCAGGCCAGTACGGCCAAGGTGCGCAGCAGCAGCGCAATATCCGCATCGCGCGACAGGCGGTGATCGCCGTCCTTGATCAGCGTCACCTGCACATCGGCTGAACACACTGCCTTGGCGAGACGAAGCGACACTTCCCATGGCACATCGGCATCGTTCTGGCCGTGGAGCAGGCGAACGGGGCAATCAATCGGGATTTGCTTGTCCAACAGCCGCTGCGCCTGTCCGTCGGCCCAGAACCGGGGATGGGTTGGCGTCGGCTTCGGGCCGTAAGGGTTGTCTTCATAAACCGTGCGCCCGGCGGCCAATTCGGTTTTCTGATCGGCTGTTGTGCCCCAATCAGTAAAATCAGGTGCAGCAGCGATCCCCACCATGCCTGCCAGCCGCTGACCCAAAGCCATCCCGGCCAGCAGCATCAGCCATCCGCCCATCGAACTGCCGATCAGTACCACCTGCCCTGGACAGGTTGCTTCGATCAGCGCCAGCACCTCGTCCCGCCAGCGGCTCAGCGTGCCGTCACCAAACAGTCCGTCACTTTGCCCGCAGCCCGAATAATCCAGCAGCAGACAGGCCCGGCCCTGCGCCTCTGCCCAGTCGAACACTGCGACTGCTTTGCTGCCAGTCATGTCCGACATGTAGCCGGGCAAGAACACGATTGTCGGCCCGGCGCCATTTACATGACGATAAGCGATGCGGCGGCCATCGGGCAGCACGTGTTGCATCACACCTTCCATGGCAAAAACTCTCTCACTCGAAGTTGACAAAGATCACGGCGTTCCGGAAAATCAAGAATGGCGACAATCCTTGCGCGATGGGTCAAGTGTGGCAGCAGTCAAGGCTGTAGGAAATGGCCTGGAATGCTTTGACCGCGCGCGGGCGGTGATGCAACCTTCAGCGCAGGAAGTCATCCAGCGCTGCGGCGAAAGCTGCTGGCTGATCGAGCATTACGAAGTGACCGGCGCCCCGCACCTCGACCGCCTTGAAACTGCGCGCCCCGCGAAACTGCGCGGCATAGAACGCGGCGGTCTGGTCTGCGGTCAAGCGGCCCTCAGTCCAGGGGTAGACCAGCGTAATTGGCGCGGTGATGCGCGGCAGTTCGGCGCGCAGGTCGGTGATCATGTCTTCATACAGCGCGCGCGAAACAACCCTTGCGTCGGCCTTGGCCGCCCAGGTGCGGACCAGCGCAGCTGCCTCTGGCGTTTGAGTGAGGCCCGCTGTCTGACGTTCGATTATGGCGGGATCAGCTGGCTTGCCGTACGTCGCCGCCACCGCGTTACGCATTGCCTGTGCGGTGGGTTCAACCCCGGCGACACTGGCTTCCCGTCCCGGCGGCGTGGCCAGTACACCGAAGAACGGCAGCGCATCGACAATCATCAATCGTCCGGCATCTTCGGGATGATCGCGGCCCAGCATCATGGCGGTCAGTCCGCCCAACGAATGGCCCACCACGGCAGCGCCGCTCAATCGGTCATGCCGGATCAGCGCGTGAAGGTCTGCGACGATCCCGGCCAGTACCGGCGTATCCAGATTGCCACCCGGCCCATCGCCGCCAAATCCATTGACCTGGATAAGGTAGACCCGGTGATCCTTCGCCAGCTTTGCCGCTACGCCGTCCCACACCGCGCGCGGGGTTGCCAGACCGGGGATCAGGATGACCGGCGATCCGGCGTCACCCCGGCGTACAACCGAAATGTGGCTAAGGCGCTGCGCGGCCTGTTCAAGGGGAATAGCGCGAGCATGGGACGGGGCGGCGGGGATCAGCAGGGCGAGCGAAAGGGTGGCCGCACAGGCGGCGACAAGATGCTTCATGGCTTGGTCCTTAGGTTGACGCGATCAGTCGCGCTGGAAAATGTCTTCGATCGGCAAGGCAAACAGGTCGGCGATGCGGAACGCCAGGGGAAGCGATGGATCGTACTTGCCGGTCTCGATCGCGTTGACGCTCTGGCGTGACACGTCGAGCCGGTCGGCCAGGTCCTGCTGGCTCCAGTTGCGCTCGGCGCGCAAAACCTTGAGCCGGTTTCTCATGCGCAGCCGCCGGCGGTTCCCAGTGTCAGGCGATTGTAAAGAGCGCCCACTCCAAGCCCGGCGAACCAGAAGAAGGCAGCACCGAACCCGCCGTTGCCCGACGCGACCAGGTCGAAGTTCTGCAGCCATTCCCAGATGGTCATCACCGTCAGGCAGAACCCGGTGGCAACCAGGCATTGGCGGACGTGAAGAAGGCGCACAAACTCGTCCGTTTCCTCGACGATCAGGCGCATTACAGCCCAGAACACGCCGATGATCGGCAGCGCGGGCAAGAGGGCAAGGATGTAGGCGATCGGGCCATGGGCCATCCCGTGGTCGAAAATCGTCCTGGCAAAAAACAGCAGGCCGACATAGGCCGTCATCAGCACGGCAAGGCGCAAGGTATAGCGGCGGGCGGCGGGAGACATCTTGCGGGACATGGAAAGCTCCTTTGTCTGAATGACAAGGGTGCTTTACACATGGGCGACTATTTTGTCAAGCACGGTTGACATAAAGACATGCGACTTTGTCAAAGATCGCCATTGCAGTGTCATACAGGGGCGCTAGGCTCGCCGCCTTTCCTAGGAGATTTCAATGCCCCACAGGCCCCCGACCGCGCCGCCAGTTACCGCCAGCCGCCGCCAGTTGCTGGCCGGCGGCGCGCTGGGGCTGGCCGCATATGGGGTGCCTCTCGTCGCGGTCCAGCCGCACGGCTTTACGCACGGGGTTGCCAGCGGGGAACCGGGGCCGGATCGGGTGCTGCTGTGGACGCGCTTTGCCGCGCCAGCCGATACCGCGCTGCGCTGGGAAGTGGCGGACAGCGCCGATTTCGCCCGCGTCGTCAGCGGCGGAACTGTAGCCGCCTCGCCCGCCAATGACTGCTGCGTCAAGGCCTGGGCCACCGGGCTAAGGCCTGGGACATGGTATTTCTACCGCTTCATCGCGCCCAACGGCGCGATGTCCGATGTGGGCCGCACCCGCACGCTGCCAATGGGCAAAGTGGCGAGCTTCCGCTTGGCCGTATTCTCATGCTCCAACCTGGGGTTCGGGTTTTTCAACGCCTATGCCCATGCAGCACAAGCCGGGGATTTCGACCTGGCGGTGCATCTTGGCGATTATTTCTATGAATACCACCGCGGCGAATATCCCTCGGCCCGGGATGTCGTTTCAGGGCGCGAATCTCCTTTGGATGAGGCAGTCAGCTTGGCCCAGTACCGCGCCCGGTTCGCGGCATACCGGTCCGATCCCGACTTGCAGCGGATCCATCAGATCCTGCCGATGATCGCGATGTGGGACGATCATGAAACGGCCAACGATACCTGGGAAAGCGGGGCGGAAAATCACCAGCCCGGCGAAGGCGATTGGGCCACGCGCAAGCGCTTGTCCGAGCAGGTCTACCGCGAATGGATGCCTGTTTCCGACGATTATTATGCCGCTTATGAAATCGGCGATCTGGCTTCGCTTTACCGTCTGGAAAGTCGGCATCTGGCGCGATCGCAGCAGCTGGACCTGTTCGGCGCGGCAAAGTCAGCGGCGCCAGATCAGCTCGACACCGCGCTGAACGCGTTTCGGGACGGGGTCTGGCAAGCACCGGACCGCACGCTGCTTGGCGCTGCGCAGGAAAGCTGGCTGGCCCGGGCGCTCAAAACCTCGGCCCGCGCGCGCAAGCCGTGGCAGATACTTGGCCAGGAAGTGGTGATGGGCGCGCTCGCCATGCCCGATGCTGTGCTGGAAGGCCTGCCCGCCAAGGCGCCGGAATGGCTGCGCGACCGTCTGACCGTCTACGCCAGAGCGGCCGGCGATGGCCTGCCTTTCAACATGGACGCGTGGGACGGCTATCCTGCGGCGCGAGACCGGCTTTATCGCGCTTCACTTGAAGCCAACGCCAACCTGCTGGTCCTTTCGGGCGACAGCCACAATGCCTGGGCCTTTGACCTTGACCGCAAGGGCGCCCGCGTCGGGGTCGAAATGGCCGGGCACAGCGTCACCTCTCCCGGGGCTGAGAAAGAGCTGGGCTGGCGCAAGCCCGCAGAGCTGGCCCGCGATATCGTGGCGCGCAACCCGCAGCTTAAATGGTGCGACACGGCGCAGCGCGGCTATATGGCGGTGGAATTGACGCCCCAGGCGGCGACCGGCGAATGGCGCTTCTTGGCAACGGTCCGCCAGCGCGGCACCGCGCTGGCGGGAACAAAGCGGCTGACGGTCCTGGCCGGACAGCGCAAGTTTGTCAGCGGTTGAGGCGGACGCGCTTGCCCGCTAAGGGCCTGTGCCATGACCAATGCTTTGAAAATCAGTCTGCCTGATGGTTCCGTTCGCGAAATGCCTGCTGGCGCCACTCCGGCCGATGTCGCTGCGGCGATCGGCCCGGGCCTGGCCAAGGCGGCGATTGCCGCGCGCATCGATGGCGAACTGGTCGACCTGACCCGGCCTTTTACCGGGGATGCCGCGCTGGCCCTGGTGACCAATCGCGACGAGGCCGATGCGCTTGAACTGGCCCGCCATGATTATGCGCACGTGCTGGCCGAAGCGGTGCAGGCGCTGTTCCCGGGCACGCAGATCACTTTCGGGCCTTCGACCGACGACGGGTTCTATTACGATGTGATGGCCCCGGCAGGCCGCGCGCCCTTCAGCATGGAAGATCTGCCCGCGATCGAGGAGCAGATGCGCGCGATTATCCGCGCTGACAAGCCGCTGACGCGCGAGGTCTGGTCGCGCCAGCAGCTGATCGACAAGTGGCAGGCCGACGGCGAACGCTTCAAGGCCGAATGGGCCGCCGAACTGCCCGAGGGCGAGGAGCTGACGGTTTACCGCAGCGGTACCGACTGGCTCGACATGTGCCGCGGGCCGCACCTGCCCAGCACCGGCAAGCTTGATCCCGCGGCGTTCAAGCTGATGCGGGTGGCGGGCGCTTACTGGCGCGGCGATCAGAAGAATGCGCAGCTGACGCGGATCTACGGCACCGGCTGGCTGAACAAGAAGCAGCTTGATGCGCACCTGACCCGGCTGGAAGAAGCGGCCAAGCGCGATCACCGCAAGCTGGGGGCGGAGATGGACCTGTTCCACCTCCAGAGCGAGGCCCACGGCAGCGTGTTCTGGCACCCGCAAGGCTATGTCATCTACCGCCAGCTGGAGGATTACATCCGCCGCGCGGTCGAAAGCTCAGGTTGCAGGGAAGTGAAAACGCCGCAGGTGATGGACGCCCGGCAGTGGGAACAATCGGGCCATTGGGGCAAGTACCGCGCCAACATGTTCGTCATTCCTGACGAGGTGCCCAACACCGAAGATGAGGGCCCGGTGATCAGCGGCGATGCCGACTGGATGGCGCTCAAACCGATGAATTGCCCAGCCCACGTGCTGATCTTCCGCCAGGGGATCAAAAGCTACCGCGACCTGCCGCTGCGCCTGGTCGAAAACGGTTGCTGCCACCGCAACGAGCCGCACGGCGCGCTGCACGGGCTGATGCGGGTGCGCCAGTTCACCCAGGATGATGGCCACATCTTCTGCCGCGAAGACCAGATCGTGACCGAGGTGCGCAATTTCTGCGGTCTGGCCGACCGGGTCTACCGTGATTTCGGGTTCACCTACGCGGTCAAGCTGGCGCTGCGTCCCGACCAGCGCTTCGGCTCCGACGCGGACTGGGACAAGGCCGAGCAGGAATTGCGCCAGGCGGTGATCGACGCGGGTCTGGCAACCGAGGAATACGGCTGGGAAGAGCTGCCCGGCGAAGGCGCGTTCTATGCCCCCAAGCTGGAATGGCACCTGACCGATGCGATCGGACGGACCTGGCAGGTCGGCACGATGCAGTCCGACCGCGTGTTGCCCGAACGGCTTGACGCCAGTTACATCGGCGAAGATGGCGAACGGCATCGCCCGGTCATGCTGCACCGCGCGATTTTCGGCTCCTACGAACGCTTTATCGGGATCCTGATCGAGCACTATGCCGGCAAGCTGCCGGTCTGGCTGGCCCCGGTTCAGGCCGTGGTGGCAACGATCGTATCGGACGCGGATGATTATGCCGCACAGGTTACCGCGCAGCTTGCCGCCGCCGGGATCCGGGTGGAGAGCGATACCCGCAACGAGAAGATCAACTACAAGGTCCGCGATCATTCCCTGAAGAAGGTTCCGCACCTGCTGGTGGTCGGCAAGCGCGAGGCTGAAGAGGGTACCGTGGCGCTTCGGACACTTGGCGCTGAACATCAGAAGGTTATGCCGCTGGCCGAAGCGATCGCGTTGCTCACCGCAGAGGCTACCCCGCCGGACATGCGCGCCGGCTGAGCGGCCGGCACGCCGCACTGGGGGGATGACGATGGAAACGTTGATCAAGGCTTCACTGGTCCTCAACATTGCCGTGCTGGTCCCGGTCTGCGGAAGCCTGCTGTCGGGCGCGGGCTGGACTGGAGATGCTTATGGCCCGCCCAGTCCGGCGCGGGGGATCCTGCTGTCGATCTATCTGGCGATTCTGCTAGTCTCTGCCGGGCTGTTGTTCAGGCCGGTTCCGGCCTTTGTCGCGGCGCTGCTGATCGTACAGATCGTCTACAAAATCACTACACCGGTTACGGTCGGTACGCTGGCCAATCCCGTCGTGCTCAGCAATCTAGCGATCGCGGCGTTCCACATGGTGACCGTTCGGGCCATCGCGATGAAGGCGGGCCTGTGAACGCCGTGAACCATCTGGAGTTTGCGCCATTCTTGTTGCCGGTCTGACTCCTGCCCAAATCACCATCGCACTGGCCGCGGCGCTTGCCGCGGCATTCGTGCGCGGGCTGGCCGGCTTCGGCATGGCGATCCTGCTGGTACCGGTGCTGGGCTTGGCGATCCCGCCGCGTGAGGCGGTGGTGGTGGCCAACTGGCTTGGGCTGCTAATCGGGCTTGTCGGCCTCAGGAAAATCATCGGGCAAAGCGAACGCAGCGCGTTTCACATCGCCGCGCTGGCGGTGGTCGCCACGCCAGCAGGCGTGTGGCTGCTGGCAGTAACCGATCCGGCGCTGGCGCGGATGCTCATCGCCCTTATTGCGCTCGCTTCGTTCGTACTTGTCCTGTTGCCCAAGCGGCCCGCGCATCATTTGCCTGGCGCTGCAGAAACAGGGGTAACGGGATTGTTATCGGGCGTGCTGACCGGGTTTGCCGGAATGCCCGGCCCGCCGGTCGTGCCCTATTACCTGCGCCGCGCAATCCCGCCGCAACTTGCGCGGGCCTCGATGATGACCATATTCCTGGTGACTTCGGCGGCCGGTGTCGTGGCGGCCCTGGCGCTTGGGGTCGCAACCTGGCGCGAACCGCTGCTGGCCGCGATGCTATTTCCGGCTGTGCTGTTGGGCAACTGGCTGGGCGCGAAAGCTTTCGGCAAGGTTGGCGAGGCCGTGTGGCGCAGTTTCACCGGCATTGTACTGGGATTGGCGGCGGCGGCGGCGCTGTACCGCCTGCTGCAAGCTTAGCTGAACGAGGCGGCGAAAGCCCTGTCGGCCATGCACACCGTGCTGGCAGCTGCGGCAGGTGCGAAATAACTCGCCCCGATCAGCGCCAGCGCGCAGGTATAGATCATCACGCGGCGCGCGGCGTCGGGCGATAGTGCGATCGTCTGGCGGGCAACAAGGGTGAACGCGTGAGCCATACCGGCATTCTGGGCGCGCAACCCTTACCAAGCTCTTAAAATTGACTTGGCCCGCCACGCGAAAGGGGCGCGTGACGGGCCAAACTTCCTCCCCAGGAAGACTTTTTGCAGGCGTTATGCCGCGAACTGGTTCCCGCGCAGCCGGTCAGGCGGCAAATTGGTTCATTGTATTGGCGGAGCCGCCGGCCTTGAGCGCGGCTTCCCCGGCGAAATATTCCTTGTGATCGTCGCCGATATCCGACCCGCTCATGTTCTGGTGCTTGACGCAGGCGATGCCCTGGCGGATTTCCTGACGTTGCACGCCCTTGACGTAGCCCAGCATGCCCTGATCGCCGAAGTATTCGCGCGCCAGGTTATCGGTGCTCAGCGCCGCGGTGTGATAGGTCGGCAGAGTGATCAGGTGGTGGAAAATCCCCGCCTGGGCTGCGGCATCGCGTTGGAAGGTGCGGATGCGCTCATCAGCTTCGATTGCAAGGTCGGTGGTGTCGTAATCCACGCTCATCAGCTTGGCCCGATCATAGGCCGACAGGTCGCGGCCTTGTGCGGTCCAGGCGTCGAACACCTGCTGGCGGAAGTTCAGCGTCCAGTTGAAGCTGGGGCTGTTGTTATAGACCAGCTTTGCGTTGGGAACGACCTCGCGGATGCGGCTGACCATGCCGCCGATCTGGCCAATGTGCGGCTTTTCGGTTTCAATCCACAGCAGGTCGGCACCGTTCTGCAGGCTGTTGATGCAATCGAGCACGCAGCGGTCTTCCCCCGTCCCCGCGCGGAACTGGAACAGGTTCGATGGCAGGCGCCTGGGCTTCAGCAGCTTGCCGTCGCGGCTGATCAGCACGTCGCCGTGGCCCAGATCGGCCGCGTCAACCTCGTCGCAGTCAAGGAAGCTGTTATACTGATCGCCGATGTCACCGGCTTCGCGGGTGAAAGCGATCTGCTTGGTCAGGCCCGCGCCCAGCGAATCGGTTCGGGCTACGATGACGCCATCGGGCACGCCCAGTTCCATGAAGGCATAGCGCACGGCGCGGATCTTGGCGATGAAGTCCTCGTGCGGAACGGTGACCTTGCCGTCCTGGTGGCCGCACTGCTTTTCATCCGAAACCTGGTTTTCGATCTGGATGCAGCAGGCGCCCGCCTCGATCATCTTTTTGGACAGCAGGTACGTGGCCTCGGCATTGCCAAAGCCAGCGTCGATGTCGGCGACAATCGGAACGATGTGGGTTTCATGGTTGTCGATCGCGGTCTGCACCTGCTTGGCCTTGACCTCGTCCCCGGCGGCGCGGGCGGCGTCCAGATCACGAAACAGCATCCCCAGCTCGCGCGCGTCGGCCTGGCGAAGGAAAGTGTAAAGCTCTTCGATCAGCGCAGGAACGCTGGTCTTTTCGTGCATCGACTGGTCGGGCAGCGGGCCGAAATCGCTGCGTAGCGCCGCGACCATCCAGCCCGACAGATACAGGTAGCGGCCCTTGGTTGTGCCGAAATGCTTCTTGATCGAGATCATCTTTTGCTGGCCGATGAAGCCGTGCCAGCAGCCAAGCGACTGGGTGTACTGCGCCGGATCGGCATCATAAGCAGCCATGTCGCGGCGCATGATTGCGGCGGTATAGCGCGCAATGTCGAGCCCGGTTTGAAAGCGGTTCTGCAGCTGCATCCGCGCCACGCTTTCCGCGTCAATCCCGCTCCAGGTCGGAGCGAACGGCGCGATCTGTTTGCCCGCGTCGGCGATGGCTTGCTGGTAGGTCATTGGCGTGGTCCCTTTTCAAACCGCCCTTGCGGGCAGCGTGTCGCAAACGGGCATGCGCAATGGGAGCGTCGCTGATAACCCGCCGCAGAGTCGCATTGTCAATCTTTACAACTATTCCTTGTAAAGTTGTGTGATAATGACAATGGAGCAAGCATGAGCGAAACGCGCCCTCTTTATATCGGCCCACGCATGCGCCGCCTGCGCCGCGAATTGGGATTGACGCAGCAGTCCATGGCGGGCGACCTGGGGATTTCACCCAGCTATGTTGCGCTGCTTGAACGTAATCAGCGGCCGATGACCGCCGACCTGCTGCTGCGCCTGGCGCGCAGTTACCGCCTTGATCTTGCGGACTTCGCCGGCGACGATGCCGGGGACTATACCCAGCGAATTGGACAGGTACTGCGCGATCCGCTGTTCACCGATATCGCGTTGCCCGCGTTGGAAGTGGCCGATCTTGCCACCAGTTTTCCCGGAATAAGCGAAGCCCTGCTGCGCCTGCACGGCGCGTATTCGCGCGAACAGCGGGCCCTTGCCCAGCAGCGCGAAGCGCCCGGCGGGCTGAATAACGATCCGGTGGCCGAAGCGCGCCGTTTCGTGGCAGAACAACGTAACTACTTTCACGCGATCGACATCAAGGCGGAAGAAATTGCCGCTGCAATTGCGCGCGCCGGATCGAACGCCGAATGGCTGCGTGCCGAACTGGGCCTGCGGCTGCGTTATCTGCCGCCCGATGTGATGATGGACGCGCTACGCCGGCATGACCGGCACAACAGCCAGCTGCTCATCGATGACACGCTCGACGGGGCTAGCCGTGCCTTCCAGGTCGCCAGCCACATCGCCTATGTCGCGCTGAAACGTGAAATCACCGCGACGCTGGACGGTGCTGCACTGTCCAGCCCGACCGCCGCCAGCCTCGTGCGCCGGGCGCTGGCAGCATACGGCGCGGCGGCAATCCTGATGCCGTACGACCGGTTCGCCCGCGCGGTCGAGGCGCGCGCCTACGATATCGAGGCGCTCAGCCGCCAGTTTGGCGCCAGTTTTGAACAGGTCGCCCACCGCCTGACTACGCTGAACAAGCCGGGGCAACTGCGTATTCCGTTCTTTTTCATTCGCGTCGATCCTGCCGGCAACGTATCAAAGCGGCTGGACGGAGCGGGCTTTCCCTTTGCCGCGCATGGCGGCGGCTGCCCGCTGTGGACTGTCCATTCGGTGTTCCGCACCCCCGGCGAGATTGTCACCCAGTTCCTTGAACTGCCTGACGGCCAGCGCTTTTTCTCCATTGCCCGCACGGTTCGGGCGGGGGGCGGAAGCTGGGACAGGCCGGCGATAACCCGCGCGATTGCACTGGCCTGCGCTGCTGAACATGCCCCGCAACTGGCCTATGCCCGCGGCAGCGATCACAAGTCGGCGGCGGCCACGCCAATTGGCGTGACCTGCCGGTTGTGCAACCGGCCTGCCTGCGCCGCGCGCGCCGTGCCGCCGGTCGGACGCGAGATCCTGCCAGACGACATCCGCCGCACAGTCGCGCCATTTGCTTTTGACGAAGGCTAGCAAGAACGAGGGGTGGAGCGTTCCGCCCATTCGTGGCATCGCACAGCCCATGCCCGGAATCGATCCTTCGCTGACCTTCCACCCCCTTGGCATGGCCGTGCTGACTATCTCGGACACGCGCGACCACAGCACCGATACGTCGGGCGCTCTGCTGTGTGAAAGACTGACCGGGGCGGGGCACACGCTTCGTGCGCGGTCCATTGTTCGCGACGATATTGCGGCCATTCAGGCCCAGCTGAGCGAATGGATAGCCGATCCTGCTATCGAGATCATCCTGACCACTGGCGGTACCGGCTTTTCCCCGCGCGACAACACCCCCGAAGCGGTCAAGCCGCTGCTCCGCCGCGAAATGGATGGCTTTGCCATTGCCTTCCAGACCAAAAGCCTGAAGACCGTCGGGGTTGCCGCCATGCAGTCGCGCGCCTTTGCCGGGCAGGCCGGGGACAGCTTCATCTTTTGTGTGCCGGGATCGACCGGTGCCTGCCGCGATGCCTGGGACGGGCTGCTGGAACTGGAATTGGATAGCCGCCACAAGCCCTGTTCGATTGCCGGAGCATTGCCGCGCCTGCGCGATCTGTGCGCGTGATTTCGTTCGACGAAGCGCAGGCGCTGCTGGCCGCTGCGGTGCACCCGCTGGGTACGGAAACCTTGGCTTTGAACGAAGCGGCAGGCCGTGTTCTGGCGCAGCCTGTGATTGCCGCGCTCGACAGCCCGCGCCGCGATGTATCAGCGATGGATGGCTATGCCCTGCGCAGTTCAGACGCCGCCGTTGGCGCGCAATTGGCGCTGGTTGGGGAAAGCTTCGCTGGCGGATCGATGCCGCCCATCATCGGGCCGGGGCAGGCGGTGCGGATTTTTACCGGGGCTGCGCTGCCCCAAGGCGCGGACATTGTCGTGATCCAGGAAAACTGCGCCGCGAGCAGCGGCGCCGTGACGATTACGCGGCCCTTTGGCCCCGGCACTCATATCCGCCGCCAGGGCTGCGACTTTGCCGCAGGTGCCCTATTGCTGCCAGCCGGGCGGCGGCTTGATCCGCTGGCCATGGTCACACTCGCCGCGGCGGACCGCGCCGAAGCCCAGGTCTATCGGCGGCCGCGCGTCGCACTGATTGCCACTGGCGATGAACTGGCTCCGCCGGGCACAGCGCGCGCCAACCCGCTGACCATCCCCGAATCGGTTTCCTTTGGGGTGGCCGCGCTGGTGGCGGAACAGGGCGGCGACCTGATCCTGCGGCGCAGCGGCGGAGATGATCTGGCTGCGCTGACGGCCACGGCGGGTGAAGCACTTGCCGCCGCAGATGTTGTCGTGATTACCGGCGGTGCTTCGGTGGGAGACCGTGATTACGCCAAGCCGATGTTCGCGGCACACGGGCTTGCGGCTTTGTTTGCCAAGGTTGCGATCAAGCCGGGCAAGCCGGTGTGGCTGGGGCAGGCACACGGCAAATGGGTGCTGGGCCTGCCTGGCAACCCGACATCGGCCATGGTCACCGCGCGGCTGTTCCTGACCGCGCTTATGGCCGCGCTCCAAGGCCGCGATCCCAGTTTCCTGCTGGAATGGGTTCTATTGCCACTGGCCGCACCCATGCCGCCCACGGGGGAGCGCGAAACCTTTGCCCGGATGATCTGGACCCCTGCCGGCCTGCTACCGATCGGCAACCAGGATTCGGGCGTGCAGGGGGCGCTGTCTGCAACCCAATGGCTGGCCCGGCGGCTGAAAGATGCGCCCGCGGCGCAGGTGGGTGACCGGGTTGCAGCGCTGCGGTTCTAAAGATCGCTGACAACGGGCACATCAGCGCCCGGTTCCAGCGCTTCACCCTTCCATAGCCGGTAAAGCCGGTTGCCCAGGATATCGCCCGGTCCTGTGACGAATTGCGGGCGGCCAAACTCTTCCATCACGGCATGCTGGCGGGCCAGCGCCTGACGGTCCTGTGCGATGACCGGGGACAGGAACAGCCGGATCGCCAGTTCCTTTAGCCAGCCCGGTGAAATCCGGTGGGGTGAAGAAAACCGCGCAAACGGCATGAAGCTGTCATCGCTGGACGGGGTAAAGAACGCGCTGACGCACAGCGTCAGCCCGCGTTTGCTTTCCCACCGCGCCTCAACCAGCGTTGGCGGGAAATAGCGCGAGGCGGAATGGGTGCGCTCGCGTTCCAGAAAGCGCGACATCAGGCCCACGTCGGGCTGAGTCTGCACATTGGTCATGGTGATGGTCGGTCCGTCGCTGGCCACTTCCAGACTGACCGGAAGACGCCGTTCACGATGACGAATAAAACCGTGGTGCAGGTGGCTGGTGTGAAATGGATCCATCACGTTTTCGACCGCATCGAAAGCGCGGCCTTTCCACGTACCCTGCTGCCACCAGAAGTGATCGCAGTCGGCGCGGGCCAGGGTGGGCGGCAGTGGCGGCTCGGCCGGAGCCGTGTCACTCAGTGCAACAAAGATGGCGCCATGACGCTCGCACACCCGCACGGCCTGCGCGGCCAGCCGCGAGGCTTGCTCTGCGCCCAGGGTGCAGCCGGGGATGGCCACGCAGGCGCCGTCGCGGGCAAAGCGCCAGCCATGGTAGGGGCATTCCAGCCCGCCCTGGTGGACCCGCCCTGCAGACAGGGGATAATTTCGGTGCGGGCAGCGATCGACCAACGCGCCCACCCCGTCATCGTTGCGGAACAGCGCAATCGGGGTGCCGCAGACAACGACGCGCCGCACCTTGCCGCGCCGGACCTGCCGCGACAGCGCAGCGATATGCCATGCATTGCGCACGGCATCGGGCAGGGCGGTGGTGCTGATTGCAGGCATCATTGTCATGGCAGGTCTTCCCCGTTCCATTCGATATCGCGTGTAGTGGCGGCGGTGGCGGAAATGCCGCGGCGCCGACCGGTGAAAGCAAACTGGGCCGCATCGCGCAGCGCGCCCAGCAAGGGTAAGCGATCGCCGGGCCGCGCCAGGACGTCGCGGCCAGCGGACATGGCCTGGCACCATTCGGCGAGGCGGCCTTCGCCGACAGCCATGGGCAGGCCGTAAACCAGCATCGCCGGCGCCAGGTGGGCCGGTGCGGCACTGGGCGCGTGAACCTGATCACGATTGCCAAGAATGGCGCTGGCCAGCAAGCCATCACCCGTCAACAGATGGACACCGCTGGTGGCGCGCGGGTTGCATTCGATCAGCCACGGCTGGCCCTGCGCATCGATGATCGCATCGCAAGCGAACTGCCCGGTGATCATGGCTGCCGCGGCGAGCGTTTGAGCGATGGAGAAGAGCTGCTGTGAGCGCTCCGCGGAAACCGTATCGAAGGCGAAGCTCGCCCCGCCGCCCATCCGCCAGGCTGATCGGTAAGCGGCAAAGGCGGTGACCCGGCCGTGGCTGGCCGCGGCGTGAAAGCACACCTCGGTCCCGCGCACCCGGCGCTGCGCTATCCAGCCCTGCCCCGCCGGAACGTGCAAGGCAGCCAATTGCGCGGCGCTGGGGCCGATCAGGGCAGATTCGCCAAAGCGGGTGAAGCGTGGTTTGAACACCCATTCGGTGCTATTGGCTGCATAGCGATCGCGGTCGCCAAGCACCTGCGTTTGTGGGACAGGCAGGCTCCAATCACCACACGCCTCGGCAAATGCCAGCTTGTCGTGCAGACGGCGCAAGGTTTCCAGCCGGGGCGCATACAGCCGGCTGCCTATCGCGGGCCGCAGCGACGGCGCGGCAAGATGGAACACCTCCTCGCACGCAGGTACGATAAGGCGCGGCGAAAGGCGCAGGGCAAGCGCGGCAATGGCGGCGCGAAAGCCGGAGGGATCGAACACCGGCGAGGGGTAGCGGTGCACCGCTTCCACGCGGCGCGACAGGCGCGCGATCCACGCCGGGCTGCAATCGGCCAAGTGCGGTTCAAATCCCAGCGCGCGGAAATCGCGGGCCAGATCCAGCGCGGCGGCAGAGCGCGCGCCGGTGATGAGGACGCGTTCAGTCATGGCACCACACCACTTTGCGGCGCTTGGGCCCGGGCCAGGGCGGGAGATCATCCATCGCGCGCACAGGCACCGCGCGGCCGGTCAGCGAGGCAAGCGCCGTTACCGCGTCGTGTCCCGCACAGCCTGGCGCGGTACGCAAGGTGATCGCCTTTGCCGAGGCTGCAGCCTGCCAGTGCGTGGTTCCGCCGAGCACACCTTCGACCGCAGCTACAACTTGCGAAGGCAGCACCTTGCGGCCTGAAAGGTGCCACACATCCTGCACCCGCCCCGCCAGCGGCGCGATTACCCGCCCGGCATAGCCGCAGGGGCACTGCTCGCCGGTCGGCTCGATGATATCGTCGCCGCGCACACGGACCACGGGCTGGCTGCGGCGGTGAAGGTCGGTAATTACCGCGCGGAAGCCGGCGGTTCTTTCTACCGGTTCCAGTTCGATGACCAGCGCGTCATCGTTAAGGTGCAGTCGGCCTTGCATGCAGCCGAAGCCCAGAAAGCCCTCGGTCGCCTGATAGATCGCGCGGGGGCGCAGGCCGAAATGGGCGGTCAGGGCATCGGTCTCGGCCCAGCTAAGCGGCTCGCTGCCGAAGAACAGGCGGCGCAGGCTGCGCAGGCGCAGGCCGCGCTCCATCATCGCCAGCAAGCGGTGGGGCGGCGCAATCAGAACGGTCGGATCGAATAGCTCAAGTTCACTACAGGTTTGTTCTATGGGGGGTGCCAGCGGCAAATGGGCGAAGCCGAACCGCCCGCCGCGCACATCGCTGTAAAGGCTGCTTGCGGCACGCAGATGCAGGGCAATGCGTTGGCGCTTCAGCAGGTCGGCGGGCGCCAGAAGTCGCGCCAGGCTCTGCCCGATATAATCGGCGCGCTCGGCGCTGCCCGCAACAAACATCCCCCGTGTACCCCCGCCGGTGCCAGTGGACCAGCCGGCCGCCAGATCGCCGGTGGCCGCTCCATGCTCGGCAGCATCGGCCATGCAGCGCAGGTGCAGATCGCTCAACCCCAGGCTGTTCCACTGCCCGTAATCGGCGCGCAGATCAGATTGATCGGTGATCGGAAAGGCGGTCAGCGCCTTACCGGCGAAGTCTGCCAGCGCCGGCGTTTGGGCCAGCGCGGGCTGCAGTTTGTGCCAGGCGCGCGCGCGCGCCGCGGCCATCTGCGCCCTGTCCATTCGCAGCGCGCGGCGAGTGCGCCACCATGCGGCCAGCGCGCGGTCAATCTGCATTGAACGCCGCCGCGCTATGGGCACAATGCGAGGGGAGGATAACCAGATCGGCGTTGTTGCACCGTGCGGCGTGAAGGCGGTGCAGCGTTTCGCGATAGGGCCGGGTTTGCCCCAGCAATGCCGTGGTCAGCATCGGCGGGGCGCGCCTGAGGTCGATCGCCTTGCCCGCCCAGACAGCGTCAGCGGCCAGCAGCACGTCGCGGTCATCCTGGGTGCGCAGCGCCAGCCCCCAATGCCCCGCGCAATGCCCCGGAAGTTCGACCGCCAGCAAACTGCCATCGCCCAGAATGTCACGCCCTTCCGCGAATGGAGCAAAGGCCGCAGGCAACTGCACTGCCGGTGCATCCTCAAAAAACCGGGCGTGGGCGTCAGCCGTTTTTGGAACCAGCGCCGCCAGGTGCCCGCTGCGCAACTGCCGGATCCGCCCCGGACGGCGCAACGCCTCAAGCCCGGCGCGCGCGCAATGGATCGGGCGGTCCGCCAGATGGACCATGCCGGCCACGTGATCGCCGTGGAAGTGCGACAGGATCGTGCCTGCGATGGAATCGGGATCGATACCGCTATCGGCAAGCCAGGTGGACCAGGATTGCGCTGCGCCAATCTGCACCGGGGTGGTCCAGCGATAGAACCGTTCCGGGAACGGCTGCGTCGCTGCAAGGAAGGCCGGGTCGTAGCCGGTGTCGAACAGCAACGTACCGCGCACCGGATGGTCGATGATGCCGACCATGGCCGGAAAATCAACGGCACACAGGCTGCCCCCGGCCATCGTCATGATTTCAGGGTGGCGGCACGATCCGCGCGCCAGCCAGCGCAGGCCGACCCTGATCATGTCGCCGCCCCGGCAAGCTTGCGTGCTTCAGCAAGCAGCGTTTCAACTGCGTCGAACTGCGGCACAAATCCGATCAGGCGGCGTGCGGGCTCGGGATCGAAGGTCTGGCTAAAGGCCAGCGTGGCGAGGGTATAGCGCGTCAACACCGGTTCATCGGTACTGCCGCGTATCCGGGCCACGGCTTCAGCAAGTCTGGCCAGCGGCCGGGCCGCTGCCAGCGGCATATCGATCAGCCGCGGCGTTGTGCCCAGCGCCTGCGCCAGCCGCATGGCGAGTGTGCGCACAGCAATTGGCTGACCTCCCGACAGGTTGATCGCCATGCCGCCAAGGGCCAACGCGCGGTCTTCGGTGGCTATTACGGCGCGTGCCGCATCGCGCAGATCAGTCAGTTCGATTATGGCGCGTCCGCCGCGCGGCAGCGGCATGCGCCGCCGTGCCGCCAGCGCGGCCAGTCGCGGCAGGATCACCCGGTCGCCCGGGCCAACCAGCGCACGGGGGCGAAGGGCGCAACAGGCCAGCGCGGCGCTTGACCGGGCCAGCACCAGCCGCTCGGCCTCCAGCTTCGTACGGGCATAGGCGTTGAGCGGATGAGCGGCGGGCAGCGCATCGGCGCCGATCCGCTCGCGATCGGCAAAATCGGCGAAGATCGAAGGCGAGGAAATGAACACGAAGCGGCGCACGTCTGCCTGCCCTGCTGCATCAAGCAGCCGCTGCGTGGCCGTGACATTGGCTGCGATGAAATCCGCATCGCGCCCCCAGCTAGACGATAACGCTGCGGCGTGGATCACCGAATCGATCCCAGCCAACAACGGCACGGGATCATCCCTGACCAGATCGGCGGCCATGAATTGCGCGCCGTCCCGGGCCAGTTGCGCCCCGGCTTCACGCGATCGACCGGTCGCCCTGACGGCATGGCCCTGCGCCAAAGCCTCGCGCACGATTGCGCGGCCCAAGCCGCCAGTTGCCCCGGACACCAAAATGCGGCGTATGCTCACAAGGTGATGACCATCGCGCTGGCGCTGATACCTGCGGCAGTGCCCAGCAGAAGCACAGTGTCGCCTGGCTTGGCCTTGCCGGTATCAAGTGCATGGGCAAGTACGGTCGGGATCGAAGCGGCAATCTGATTGCCATGCGAATTGAACAGATCGACCACACGGTCGCTGCGCGGCGCGAACAGGCGCTTGACGTGTTCCACCCCCGGCGCACTGGCCTGGTGGCAAATGACGCAGGCCAGATCGTCCTTGCCGATCCCGGCTTGATCCAGTGCGCGTTCGATCACCCCGGGAAGACAGCGCGCCGCCGCCTTGAAAATACCAAAGGCATCCATTTCGAAATGCGAACCGGCGACCAGCGCCGCGTACCCGTCCTCCACGCGCAGGCGCGTGCCGCCAGCGCGCAGCTGGGCCAGGCCGTGATACGCGCCGTGGGTTTCGGACGCGCTGCCCGCCAGGCCGCGGAGTCCGGCCGGATCGCTTTCCAGCACCACGGCCGCTGCGCCGTCGCCAAAGATTGAGCGGACCTTGGCATTGGCCGGGTCCAGTCCGGCCGAAGCGATGTCTGCGGAAAAGACCAGCGCACGGCGCCAGCGGCGCAGGGCCAGCCCCATCGCGGCGACATCCAGCGCGGCCATGAAGGACAGGCAGGTCTGGTTGACGTCAAACGCGGCGATGCCAGATCTGCCCAGCCCCAGCCGATCCTGCACCAGCACGGCGGTGGACGGGATCGGCTGTTCCATCACCCCGCAGCCGCCAATGATCACGTCCAGGCTGGCAGGATCGGCTCCGGCGCGGGTCAGCGCCGCGCGGGAAGCCTCGGCCGCCATCATCGAGGTGGTTTCATCGGCTGCTGCAATGCCGCGCGCGGCAATGCCGAACTCTGTCTCGGTCGTAGAGGGCGCAAGGTTGTGCCGCGCATCCAGTTCGGCAGAAAGCAACTGGGTCCGCGGGGAGTACGATCCCCATCCGGCAATGCTGAAACCACTGATCACAGACGTTTACTCCGACTGATTCGCCATAACACTACATCAAATTAGACAGTGTTCAATTAAAAATTAGACAACGTTCAATTTTGGCGTTATCCCCAGTTTCATGGCGCGGCGGTCTGATCATTCTCCGAAGGAATTGCGCGCATTGCTGGTCCGTCACGGCCATGCCTTGATGGCAGAGCGCGGCTTTGCCCGCTTTTCTGCGCGCGAAGCGGCCCGCCGGGCCGGTTATGCAGTGGGCACGATCTACAACGTTTTCGGATCGCTTGATGCCTTTCTGGTGGCGATTAACAGCCAGACGTTCCTGGAATGGGCGGCAGCGCTGGAATATTCTCTGGCCGATGTCGAACCGGCTGGCACTGCCCGGCTGGAAGTGCTGGTCCACGCCTACTTTGACTATGCGCGCAGCAACGCCAATGCCTGGATGGCGATCTATGACCACCGGCACGAGGCTGAAACCGTCATCGCGGCAGAGGATCACGATGCACGCGAAGCGCTGACCGGAATTGTCGACCGCGAAGTGGTGACCTGGCTGGGACGACCCGACAGCCCGGCAATCCGGCGGCTGGTTCGCTCGCTTATCGCCATGGTCCACGGCCACTGTGCATTGTGGATCACCGGCAGCTTTTCGCTGATGAACGAGCCTGATCCGGCGGGCCAGGCAGTAGCCCGCGTTCTGGAAGTCCTGGCCGCACAGCGGCTGCGCTGAGCGCTACAGAACCTGCAAATACGAATGCGCCCGCTCAATCGGCTGCAATAGCAGTTGCCGCGTCTTGCTCCTTGCGCCTAGGCTGGACCGCAGGGGAAGATGGAAAGGCGTTGTGCAACGCGGGCGCGGTTTATCCGGCAGTCCGACCCTTGGGTGGAGACGCAGACCAGTGGCCCTTTCCGACAGACCGGCTTCGACCGACCTCGACGACGATATCCTCAATTCGCTGCGTTACCGCGTTGGCAAGAACGAAGCGGCAGCCAAGCAGCACGACTGGTACAATGCCGCAGTCAAGGCGCTGCGCGACAAGGTGGTCGATGCGTGGATGGATTCGACCACACGGACTTATGCCACCGGCGGCAAGCGGGTCTATTACCTGAGTCTGGAGTTCCTGATCGGACGGCTGCTGCGCGATGCGCTGTCGAACATGGGCATGACCGCAGAAATGGAAGAGGCACTGCGCTCGCACGGCCTCGATCTGGCCGAGCTGGAAGAACTGGAACCCGATGCCGCACTGGGCAACGGCGGACTGGGCCGGCTGGCGGCATGCTTTATGGAAAGCCTCGCCAGCCTGGATATCCCGGCCTACGGGTATGGCATCCGCTATGTGAACGGCATGTTCCGCCAGCGGATCAAGGACGGCTGGCAGATCGAGCTGCCGGAAACCTGGCTGGCCCACGGCAATCCGTGGGAGTTTGAACGGCGCGAAAGCAATTACCGCATCGGCTTCGGCGGCGAGGTGGCGGCTGAGGGTGAGCGTGCGGTGTGGAAGCCGGCCGAGCTGGTCGAAGCGACCGCCATCGACACGCCTGTGGTTGGCTGGCGCGGCAAGCGGGTCAATACCCTGCGGCTGTGGACCGCCAATGCGCTTGACCCGATCCGGCTGGATGCGTTCAACGCCGGCGATCATTTTGGTGCGCTGGCCGATCAGGTGCGTGCCGATTCGCTGGTACGCGTGCTCTATCCCGCGGACAGCAACGCTGCCGGACAGGAACTGAGGCTGCGCCAGGAATACTTTTTCACCGCCGCCTCGATCCAGGACATCGTGCGCCGCCATGTCCAGTACCAGAAGGATATTCGGACCCTGCCGCAAGAAGCGGCGATCCAGCTTAACGATACGCATCCGGCGGTCGCGGTAGCTGAACTGATGCGGCTGCTGATCGACGATCACGGGCTCGACTTTGACGAAGCGCTGGCACTGACCCGCGCTACCATCGCCTACACCAATCACACCCTGCTGCCCGAGGCGCTGGAAACCTGGCCGTTGCCGCTATTCGAACGGCTGCTGCCGCGCCACATGCAGATTATCTATGCAATCAACAGCCGGGTACTGAAGGAAGCCCAGAAGGCGGGCCTTGACGATGCCGCCATAGCTGCGATCAGCCTGATTGCCGAAGGGGGTGAACGGCGGGTGCGAATGGCCAATCTGGCCTTCACCGGCGCGCACAGTGTCAACGGAGTGGCCGCGCTCCACACTGATCTGATGAAGTCCACCGTCTTTTCGGACCTGCACGCGCTTTATCCCGACAGGATCAACAACAAGACCAACGGGGTCACGCCGCGCCGCTGGTTGCAGCAGTGCAATCCGGGGCTGACCGGCCTGCTGCGCGAAGCGATCGGCGACGGCTTTCTCGATGATACCAACCAGCTGGAAATGCTGAACGCGCTGGCCGATGACAGCGATCTTCAGGACAAAGTCCATGCGGTCAAACGGATGAACAAGGTGGCGCTGGCCGCCCACATCGCTGATCTGACCGGGGTGCAGGTCGATCCCGATGCGCTGTTCGACGTGCAGATCAAGCGGATCCATGAATACAAGCGCCAGCTGCTCAACCTGGTGGAAACGGTCGCGCTCTATGACCAGATCCGCAGCCACCCGGAACGCGACTGGGTGCCGCGTGTCAAGATCTTCGGCGGCAAGGCCGCGGCGAGCTATCACAATGCCAAGCTGATCATCAAGCTGGCCGGCGACATCGCTCGCCGGGTTAACGCCGATCCATCGGTGGGCGGCCTGCTCAAGGTGGTGTTCGTGCCCAACTACAATGTCACGCTGGCAGAGCGGATCATTCCTGCGGCGGATTTGTCGGAACAGATCAGTACGGCAGGGATGGAGGCATCGGGCACCGGCAACATGAAGTTTGCACTGAACGGCGCACTGACCATCGGCACGCTGGATGGTGCCAATATCGAGATCAAGGACCGGGTTGGCGATGACAATATCGTGATCTTCGGCCTTACTGCGGACCAGGTCGCGCAAAAGCGCGCCAATGGTTACGCACCCCGCGAAGTCATCGAAGGGCACCGCGAACTGCAGCAGGCGGTCAACTCGATCGCATCAGGCGTGTTCTCTCCCGATGATCCCGCGCGTTACAAAGACCTGATGGGCGGGCTTTACGACCACGACTGGTTCATGGTTGCCGCCGATTTCGAGGACTACACCGATGCCCAGCGCAGCGTCGACCGTCGCTGGCTGGACCAGGCGGGCTGGCGCGCATCGGCCCTGCGCAACATTGCCAACATGGGCTGGTTTTCGTCCGACCGCACGATCGGTGAATATGCCCGCGACATCTGGGGCGTGATGTGAAGCCGCCGGCTGCCGCGATCAGGGCCTTGCTGGCCGGCAGCCACGCCGATCCCTATTCATTGCTTGGCCTGCACGAAGGACCTGAAGGCACCTTCGCCCGCGCCGTGCTGCCCGGCGCCGAGGAAGTTGCCGCTTTCACTCTCAAAGGCGCGGCGCTGGGCAAACTGGCCCGGACTGACGATCGCGGGCTGTTCGAAGGCAAGGTCAAAGGCAGGCCCCGCCCGGTCAAATACCGCTGCCGCGCGCAAGATAGCGAATGGTGGGTGACGGATCCCTATTCCTTCGGTCCGGTGCTGGGCCCGACCGACGATTTTCTGATCGGCGAAGGCACGCATCTGCGCCTGTTCGACAAATTGGGCGCGCACTGCATCCATCACGAAGGCGCTGATGGCGTTCACTTTGCGGTCTGGGCGCCCAACGCGCGGCTGGTCAGTCTGGTCGGCGATTTCAACGACTGGGATGCGGCCCGGCACCCGATGCGCCAGCGCAAGGATACCGGGGTATGGGAGGTGTTCATCCCCGACATAGGCGAAGGCCGCGCCTATAAATACCGGATTACCGGACCGGACGGCACGGTCCAGCCGCTCAAGGCCGATCCCTTCGCCTTTGCTTCAGAACTGCGGCCCAAGACCGCATCCCTTACCACCCGCACCGGCAAGGCTGACTGGGGTGATGCCGATCACCGCGATTTCTGGGCCAGGACCGATCCGCGCCGCCAGCCGATATCGATCTATGAGGTCCATCCTGGATCGTGGCAGCGGGACGACAATGGCTGGTTCCTGACCTGGGACGAGATGGCCGCGCGGCTGATCCCCTATGTGGTCGACATGGGCTTTACCCATATCGAGTTTCTGCCGGTCAGCGAACATCCCTATGATCCGTCATGGGGCTATCAGACCACCGGACTTTATGCACCCAGTGCCCGGTTCGGTGATCCCCAGGGATTTGCCCGTTTTGTCGATGGTGCCCACCGCGCCGGGATCGGGGTGCTGATCGATTGGGTGCCGGCGCACTTTCCGGTCGACGATCACGGTCTGGCCCGGTTCGATGGTACGGCGCTGTACGAACACGAAGATCCCCGGCTGGGCTTCCATCCTGACTGGAACACCGCGATCTACAACTTTGGCCGGCGCGAGGTGCAAAGCTTTCTGGTCAACAACGCACTGTTCTGGGCCGAACGCTATCACGTGGACGGAATGCGCGTCGATGCCGTCGCTTCGATGCTGTACCGCGATTACAGCCGCAAAGCCGGTGAATGGATTCCCAATGCCGAAGGCGGGCGCGAAAACTGGGAAGCGGTCGATTTCCTGCGCGCGACCAACAAGGCGCTTTACGCCAGCCACGCGGGCATCCTGACGATTGCAGAGGAAAGCACCTCGTGGCCCGGCGTCTCGCTGCCTGCCTATGACGAAGGGCCGCGCACCGCGCTGGGCTTTGGCTTCAAGTGGAACATGGGCTTCATGCACGACACGCTGCAATATATGCAGCGTGATCCGGTCCACCGCAAACACCACCACAACGAGATCACCTTTGGCCTGACCTATGCCTTTTCGGAAAACTTCGTCTTGCCGCTGAGCCATGACGAAGTGGTCCACGGCAAAGGCAGCTTGCTGAACAAGATGAGCGGCGATGATTGGCAGAAGTTCGCATCGCTGCGCGCCTATTACGGGCTGATGTGGGGCTATCCGGGCAAGAAGCTGCTGTTCATGGGGCAGGAGTTTGCGCAGCGCCGCGAATGGAGCGAAGAGCGCGCGCTGGACTGGGAGCTGTGCGATGCCCCTGCCCATGCCGGGGTGCAGGGCCTGCTGCGCGACCTGAACCGTGCCTACCGCGAATACCCGGCACTTCATGCACGCGATTGCGAAAGTGAAGGCTTCGAATGGCTGGTGGTCGATGATGCGGCGGCGTCTGTGTTTGCCTGGCTGCGCAAGGTTCCGGGCGAAGCGCCGGTGGCCGTGATTAGCAATCTGACCCCGCAGCTGCACGGATCCTACAGGCTGCCCCTGCCCCATGACGGGCGCTGGCGCGAAGTGATAAACTCTGATGCTGCGGGCTATGGCGGCAGCGGCCAGGGCAACAGCGGTGTGGTGATCGCGCAAGGCGGAGCGGCCTTGCTGGTCCTGCCGCCGCTGGCCACGCTGATGCTGGTCTACGACGAATAATAGCGCCAAAACGGGCGCAACATTGGGAAGGATGCCATGACCAAACAGAGGTTACATGCCCCGCTGGCGCGCGACGCCATGGCCTATGTCCTGGCCGGAGGGCGCGGCAGCCGCCTGATGGAACTGACTGACCGGCGCGCCAAACCGGCGGTCTATTTCGGCGGGATGAGCCGGATCATCGACTTTGCCCTGTCCAATGCGATCAATTCAGGCATTCGCCGGATCGGCGTTGCGACGCAGTACAAGGCGCATTCGCTGATCCGCCACATGCAGCGCGGCTGGAACTTCCTGCGCCCCGAACGCAACGAGAGCTTCGATATCCTGCCCGCCAGCCAGCGCGTGTCCGAAATGCAATGGTACGAAGGCACCGCCGATGCCGTGTACCAGAACATCGACATCATCGAGAGCCACGCGCCCCGTTACATGGTCATTCTGGCCGGCGATCACATCTACAAGATGGATTACGAACTGATGTTGCAGCAGCACGTCAATTCGGGTGCGGATGTCACTGTGGGCTGCCTGGTGGTGCCGCGTGCAGAAGCCAGCGGATTTGGCGTTATGGCGGTCGACAAGACCAGCCGCATCACAGCATTCGTCGAAAAACCGAAAGATCCGCCGCCGATGCCGGACAACCCGGACATGGCGCTCGCCTCGATGGGGATTTACGTGTTCGAGACGAAGTTCCTGTTCGATCAATTGCGCCGCGATGCGGCGGATCCTGAATCCAAGCGCGATTTCGGCGGCGATATCATTCCCTACATCGTCAAGCACGGCAAAGCCGTGGCGCACAAGTTCACTGACAGCTGCATCCGTGCCGCCGACGAAATCGAGGAATACTGGCGCGACGTGGGTACGATCGACGCCTATTTCGAAGCCAATCTAGACCTGACCGATGTGGTCCCCAAACTTGATATGTATGATCGCGACTGGCGTATCTGGACCGATCAGATCGTCTCGTCGCCTGCCAAGTTCGTCCATGACGAGGAAGGCCGCCGGGGCCAGGCCATTGCCAGCCTGATCAGCCAGGATTGCATCGTTTCGGGCGCCACCGCAAACCGCAGCCTGCTGTTTACCGCGGTCAAGATGGGCAGCTTTTCGTCAGTGAGCGAAGGGGTGATCCTGCCCTATTGCAACATCGGGCGCGGCGCGCGGCTATCGCGGGTAATTGTCGATTCGGGCGTGCGAATACCCGAGGGTCTGGTTGTGGGAGAGGATCCCGAACTCGATGCCCGGCGCTTCCGCCGCAGCGAAGGCGGGGTATGTCTGATCACCAAGCCGATGATCGAACGGCTGGGATGACTTTGCGCGTTCTCTCGGTCGCGTCGGAAGCCGTGCCGCTGGTCAAGACCGGCGGACTGGCTGACGTGGCCGGGGCGCTTCCCGCCGCACTGGCCCCGCACGGCGCCGTCTTGACCACGTTTCTGCCCGGCTATCCCGCCGTGCTAGGCGCGATGAAACGCGCCAAAACGGTCCATCAGTGGAGCGACCTGCTGGGCGAGGATGCCCGGCTGCTGGCCGGCAAGATTGCCGGGCATCCTTTGCTGGTGCTTGACGTGCCCCATCTGTTTCAGCGCGACGGCACGCCTTATGGCGATGCGCGCGGCAAGGACTGGGAAGACAACTGGCGCCGCTTTGCTGCCTTTGGCCGCGCTGCCGCCGATGTTGCCGAAGGGGCGGGACAGGGCAAGGCAGGTGCCTTCGACCTGATCCACGCACATGATTGGCAAGCGGGCATGACCCTTGCCTACAACCGTTTTGCGCCTGCATCGGGTGCACCGCTGCCAGCGGTGATGACGATCCACAACATGGCCTTCCAAGGGTACTTTGACGCCCGGATTTTCCGCGGCCTGGGCCTGCCCAGGGCAGCCTGGGCGATGGACGGTGTTGAAAGTTATGGCGGGGTGGGCTTCCTCAAGGCCGGGCTGCAGGCGGCCGATGCCATTACCACGGTCAGCCCCAGCTATGCTGCCGAGATTCGGCTGCCCGAGTTCGGCATGGGGCTTGAAGGGTTGATCGCCAGCCGGGGATCGGCGGTCAGCGGTGTGCTGAACGGCATCGACAATGGGGAATGGAACCCGGCCACCGACGCGGCGCTGGCCAGGCCCTACACCGCCAAGACGCTGGGCGGGCGCAAAGCCAACAAGCGCGCGCTCGAAGCCGAGTTTGCACTCGACAGGGACGACGGCCCGCTGTTCATCGTAGTCAGTCGCCTGACCTGGCAAAAGGGCATGGACGTGCTGCCCGAGGTGCTGGATCACCTGATCGGACTGGGCGGGCGGCTTGCCCTCCTCGGCTCGGGCGACAAGGCGATCGAGCACGAGCTGCACCGTGCGGCACTGCGCCATCGAGGCCGTATCGGCATTCGCATCGGCTATGACGAGGCGCTGTCGCACCGCATGCAGGGCGGCGGCGATGCCATTTTGGTGCCCAGCCGGTTCGAACCGTGCGGCCTTACCCAGCTTTATGGCCTCGCTTACGGCTGTGTGCCCGTGGTGGCGCGCACCGGCGGATTGGCCGATACGGTGATTGATGCCAATGTCGCGGCGCTGGCGCAGGGCGCGGCAACCGGCGTGCAATTCGTCGGGGTCAGCTATTGCGCCTTTGCCGAAGCGATTTCCCGCACTATCGCGCTGTACGCAGACAAGCCCCGGTGGAAGCAAGTGCAGGTCAACGGCATGGCTTGCGATTTTTCCTGGGGTCCAAGCGGCGCGGCCTATGCCGCGCTCTATCGCAGCCTGACCGGAACCAGACCATGACCAGCATCGCCCATCCCACCACGCCGTTTACGGATCAGAAGCCAGGCACGTCGGGCCTGCGCAAAAAGGTCAAGGTGTTCCAGCAGCCCAACTATGCGGAGAACTTCATTCAGGCGGTGTTCGACGTGGCGCAGGCGCCGCCCGGCTCGATCCTGGTCATCGGCGGTGATGGCCGGTTTCACAACCGCGCCGTGATCCAGCAGGCAATCCGCATGGCCGCGGCCAACGGTTATGGCAGGGTGCTGGTCGGGCAGGGCGGGATACTGTCCACTCCGGCAGCCAGCTGCGTGATTCGCAAGTACCACGCCAGCGGCGGGCTTATTTTGTCGGCCAGTCATAATCCCGGCGGCCCGGACGAAGATTTCGGCATCAAGTACAACGGCGCCAACGGCGGCCCGGCTCCGGAAAGCGTGACCGCAGCGGTGTTCGCGCGCACGATGGTCATAGACCGCTGGTTTGGCGTCGAAGCAGCCGATATCGATCTTGATACGGCCGGCGATGTGAACGTGGCGGGGATGACGGTTTCGGTAATCGATCCGGTGGCCGATTGGGCCGACCTGATGGAAACCCTGTTCGACTTTGCCGCCATCCGCGCCAGTGTGCAGGGCGGGCTGACAATGGCCTTCGATGCCATGCATGCGGTCACCGGACCCTATGCTCACGAGGTTCTGGAAAGGCGGCTGGGCTTTGCCTCCGGTACTGTCCGCAACGGGGTCCCGCTGGAGGATTTTGGCGGACACCACCCCGATCCCAACCTGGTGCATGCCAAATTGCTCCATGATCTGATGATGGATGCGGAAATGGCCCCGGCCTTTGGCGCTGCATCGGACGGAGACGGCGACCGCAATCTGATCATTGGCAAGGGCATCTTTGTCACTCCGTCCGATTCGCTGGCCATGCTGGCCGCCAACGCCCATCTCGCCCCAGGCTATGCGACGGGTCTGGCTGGAGTGGCGCGGTCCATGCCGACCAGCGCCGCGGTGGACCGCGTGGCGCTGGGCCTAGGCATTCCGTGCTTTGAAACCCCCACCGGGTGGAAGTTCTTCGGCAACCTGCTGGATGCGGGAAAAGCGACCCTGTGCGGCGAGGAGAGCGCAGGAACCGGCAGCAACCACGTCCGCGAAAAGGACGGTTTGTGGGCGGTGTTGCTATGGTTGAACGTGCTGGCCGTGCGCGAACAGCCCGTTGCCGAAATCGCGCGCGAACACTGGGCGCTCTATGGGCGCAATTACTATGCCCGTCACGATTACGAAGCCGTCGAAAGTGCCAGCGCCGATATGCTGATGACCCAGGTGACTGCGGCCCTGCCTACCCTGACAGGCAAAGCGTTCGGCCCGCTGGTCGTCGCGGCGGCGGACAGCTTTGCCTATGACGATCCGGTTGATGGATCGGTCAGCACAGATCAGGGCTTGCGGGTGCTGTTTGAAGGCGGTTCGCGCGTGGTCTTCCGCCTATCGGGTACCGGCACTGAAGGGGCAACGGTGCGGGTTTATCTCGAACGTTACGAGCCTCCCTCGGGTGTTCTGGATGCGGACACCTCTGCTATGCTGGCTGATCTTATCGCGGCGGCGGAAAGTATCGCCGGGATCGCGCGGCACACCGGCCGCAGCGCGCCAGACGTGATTACCTGATGGCGCAAAACGGGGTCACGACCAGACCCGACAAAACCATTTTTTCTGTCCGTGCGCCAAATGCTACGGCCATGTGGCTGTGCCTGTTTCGCGGTGAAGATGAGCAGCGGCACGCCATGGTGCGCGATGCTGAAAACTGGATCTGCACGCTTCAGGGTGACTTGACCGGCGCGCGCTACGGCTACCGCGCTGACGGGCGATGGGCGCCGGATGAGGGGCACTGGTTCGATCCGGCCAAGCTGCTGGTCGACCCCTATGCGATCGAACTGGACCGCCGCTTTGTCCAGGCCCCCGAACTGGCCCAGCGTGGCGTCGAAACCGCGTACTGGGTGCCGCGCGCGGTCGTCCAGGGCGCGTTGCAGCAAGTTCCGCTCCAGCTGCCAGTATTCACGAAAGGAGGGCTGATCTACGAGATCAACGTCCGTGCCTTCACCATGCTGCATCCCGATGTGCCCCAAGCGCTGCGGGGAACGGTGGCGGCGCTGGGCCATCCAGCCGTCATTGCGCATCTCAGCAAGCTGGCGGTCAGCGCCATCGAATTGATGCCGATCATTGCTTGGATTGATGAACGCCATCTCCCACCGCTTGGCCTGACCAACGCCTGGGGTTACAACCCGGTGGCCATGATGGCGCTTGATCCGGGCTTATGTCCGGGCGGAGTCGCGGAACTGCGTGATGCCGTGGCGGCGCTGCATGCAGCAGGGATCGGGGTGCTCCTCGATCTCGTACTTAACCATTCGGGCGAAAGCGATTTCGAAGGTGGTGTGCTGTCGCTGCGCGGGCTCGATGATAGCGCCTATGCGCGCGACGATGTAGGCCAATTGATAAACGATACCGGCTGCGGCAACACGCTGGACTTTGCGCAAGGTTGGGTGCGGCAGCTGGCTCTGAATGCGCTTCGCCATTTTGTGCGCCGTTGCGGGATTGACGGGTTTCGCTTTGATCTGGCTCCGGTTCTCGCGCGCGGACCGGGTTTTGATGCCCACGCGCCTTTCTTTGCCGAACTCGCGGCTGACCCTCTGCTGGCCGACCGTGTGCTGATTGCCGAGCCTTGGGACATCGGCCCCGGGGGCTACCAATTGGGCAACTTTCCAGCAACATGGCTGGAATGGAACGACCGTTTCCGCGACGATGTGCGCCGGTTTTGGCGCGGCGACGGAACGGTTGGCGCGCAAGCAAAGCGGCTGGCAGGATCATCTGATGTGTTTGGAGCAGATTGCCGCAGCATTAATTTTCTGGCCGCCCACGATGGCTTCACTCTGGCCGACACTGTTGCTTACGAAGCGCGCGACAACTTTGCCAATGGCGAGGATAACCGTGACGGCCACGGGGAAAACTACAGTTGGAACAATGGCGTGGAAGGGCCCAGCGCTGATCCCGCAATTATTGCCGCGCGCCGGACTGATCTGCGTGCGCTGCTAATGACGTTGTTCGCCTCGACGGGAACGATCATGCTGACCGCCGGGGATGAGTTCGGCCGCACCCAGCACGGCAACAACAACGCTTATTGCCAGGACAACCCAATCGGCTGGATAAACTGGGACTCCCGCGACCGGGACCTTGAAAGTTTCGTAGCGGAGCTATCCCGCGCACGCGCCGCAAGGCTGGCCGCATATCGCACGCTCCCTGAAGGCGGCGGGTGGTTTCATCCCGAAGGCCGCGCGATGGCACCGGCGGATTGGGAAAACACAGCGACTGATGGTTTCGACTTCATCCCCCCACCCGTTTCACTGCGGCCGCCGTTGAAAGTCCGGCGTGCCGCGCGCGTGATCGAAGGGTAGCGCCAAAGCCAGAAAGGGACGAACCTGCAATGGCAGGCCCGCCCCTTAATCCGTTATTGAAGGCTATTTTGCTTGCGGAGCTGCCGCTGCTGCATTGGCCGGCAAGCCGCCTAATTGGGTCACCATCTTGGTATAGGCATCAAGGTAGGCGAGCACGATGATTTGCCCGATTTCGGTGTTCTGATAGCCGCCACCGGCCGCGCCGCCAAAAGCGCCCCCGCCAAACAGGCCGCCGCCGGCACCCCAGCCCAGGTCTGACTTACGGTAATAGCCTTCGGTCAGGGCCATTTCTTCGGTCGTGCGCGCATTAACTGCCGAAAGGGTCACGTTGGCTTCGCCCTTCTTGACGCTGATTCCGCCAAGGATCGCGCCGGCCCCGCGTCCAAACAATCCGCCGCCGATCCCGCCGAGCACACCGCCAAGGCCGCCGCCACCGGAATTCCTGTTGGTCGAGACGATGTCAGGCTGAAGGAAATAATCGGCAGCCTTGACCTGGCCTTTGCCCAGGTTGGAACCGGCCTGCAGCTCGCCATTATCGGCCATGGCGCGTTCCATTGCGCGATTCTGCATCGACCGGCCACGATTGACCAGACTGAAGCAACCCGACTGCTGGACGAAGATCTTGAGGATCGCTTCAGGGCTGCCCAGGCTCAGCTCGCGCCACCACTGGGTATCGGGCTCGACGATCGCAACGGTACCCAGGTTGCGTGTGCAGCGCGGAATCTCGCGCGTGCCCTTGGCCTGCGCCTGGCGACCGGATGAACCATTGTCCTTGGCAAAAGCGGGAACACCGATTGTTGCAATAAGGGCCAGCGCGACCGCGCCGCAGATAGACTTGCGCATTTCAAACTCCCAGTTCGAACCGCGGCTCCATCCATGGATTACCGCTTCAAAGGCGCGACCCCCGACGCGTGCAGTCTATGCTTCCTGTGATGATCTGACTTGGCGATTTGCGCCAACATACTGGAAATCACACCGGCTTGTTGTCGATCAGCCGCGTACCACCAATTCGTGCAGCAACAAACAGCCGTGCATGGTTGTCGTTGCCTTTCAGGGAAGTCGAAAGGCTACCGGCGTCACGCACCTCGGCATAGTCTACAGAAGCAAAGCCTCCGGTCAGCAGATCGTGCGACAGCTTTGCCAGCACAGCCTGTTGCTCGTCACCGGCCCGAAGCGCGGCGATCGCCGCATCCATGGCGCGGGGCAAGGTGGCCGCCTGGGCGCGCTGGCCGGGTGCGAGGTAGGCGTTGCGGGAAGATAGGGCGAGCCCGTCTGCCTCGCGCACCGTGGCCACACCTATTATGGCGTCGGCATGGGGCGCGGTCAGGTCAAGGTCGCGCGCCATGCGGCGAATGACGGCAAGCTGCTGCCAATCCTTTTCGCCGAACAGCGCTACATCGGGCTGGACCTGGTTGAACAGCTTGAGCACGACGGTTGAAACTCCGTCAAAATGGCCTGGTCGGGCAGTGCCGCACAGGCCGTCGCTAATTCCGCTGACCGACACGCCGGTACCATAGCCGATCGGATACATTACTTCAGCGGTAGGCGCCCACAGGATGCTGACCCCTTCAGCGTCCAGCAATTCGCTGTCCCGCTCAAGCTGACGAGGATACCGGCTGAGATCCTCATTCACTCCGAACTGGCGCGGATTCACGAATATCGAGACGACGACATGGCGCGCCCTTTGGCGTGCCTCGCGCACAAGGGCGAGATGACCTTCGTGCAGTGCGCCCATGGTGGGCACCAGCGCGATCGAGCCGTCGGCACGCAGCGCGGTCAGGGCATTGCGCAGTGGATCAAGCGATGTCACCGTTTGCACGGCCAAACCCCCTCCTGTAGAAAACCTTGTAGGCTTTCGGGCCAGCCGCTCCTATGCCGCAACACAGCGGGGAGCAACCCGTTCAATCCAGCAGTCAAGGTAAGCCGTGTCCGTCATTTCAGCTCCGCACCGTATAGTTTTCGCCAATGAAAAGGGCGGCACCGGCAAATCGACCACGGCGGTCCATGTCGCTATCGCGCTTGCCTATCAGGGCGCCAAGGTGGCCGCGATAGACCTCGACCCGCGCCAGCGTACACTGCACCGCTATCTGGAAAACCGCGCGGAGACGGCGGCGCGCCGTGACATAGACCTGCCGTCTGCCAGCT
The DNA here is from genome assembly GCF_024642085.1 of Novosphingobium sp. Lineage (GTDB taxonomy): Bacteria > Pseudomonadota > Alphaproteobacteria > Sphingomonadales > Sphingomonadaceae > Novosphingobium. The sequence goes on from NZ_JAHEBV010000014.1 coordinate 72,801, forward strand.
TTGCAGTATTTGAAGGCGAGATGACCGAGGATCTGGACGATATGGCTGCCCGCGTCGGCAAGGACATGGATTTCTTGATCTATGATACGCCCGGCCGCGACGATCCTTTTGCCCGCCACGCTGCGACCGGGGCGGATACGCTGGTCACTCCGCTGAACGACAGCTTTGTCGATTTCGACTTGATCGGCCAGGTGGACGCAGAAACGTTCAAGGTTCGCCGTTTGTCGTTTTATGCCGAATTGATCTGGGAGGCGCGCAAGAAGCGGGCCCTGGCGACCATCCAGGACAAGCGCCGCGAAATGGACTGGGTGGTCGTGCGCAACCGCACCCAGCATGTCGAAGCACGAAACATGCGCCGCCTGGACCAGGCGCTGACCGAACTGTCAAAGCGCGTGGGCTTCCGGATCGCCAGCGGCCTATCGGAGCGCGTAATCTACCGCGAATTGTTCCCCTCGGGTCTGACGCTCCTAGACAAGGGACATCTTGGCGAGCTGGGCACAAGCCACCTCGTCGCGCGGCAGGAACTGCGCGCGCTCATCGCCTCGCTGGGGCTGCCAATGCCGGCACCGCGCGAGCCGCAGTTGACGCTGGCTGCTGAAGGCTGACGTTGGACCATGGCAAAACTGGTCACGCTGCTTTTGCTTGGTGCATTGGCCCTGCGGGCGATGACCGGGCAGTGGCCGTGGGAACTTTGGCGCCAGTCTGAACGCGCTCAGGATGAGGCGCAGGCGCGCGCGCTTTTGGGAGTGGGCCGGGATGCGCGGGCTCAAGATATCGTCGAAGCGCATCGCCGGCTGTTGACGCGGATCCATCCTGATCGCGGCGGCTCTTCGGAACAGGTTCACGCCGCGGCCAGCGCCCGTGACTTGCTGCTCGCCCGGATTGATCGGATAGGTCCTAAGGGATGACCGGACACCGGTTCCATCCGGAAATCCTGCGCGAATACGATATCAGGGGTCAGGTCGGACCCCAGCTTGGCGTTGACGATGCCTTTGCCTTGGGGCGCGGATTTGCAACGGTGCTGCGCGAGGATGGCGGAGACTGCGTGGCGGTCGGCCGCGACGGGCGGCTGACATCGCCAGAGCTTGAAGCCGCATTGGTCGCGGGCCTGATGGCGGGCGGGGCGGACGTGATCCGCATCGGGCTTGGCCCGACGCCGATGCTTTACTTTGCCGAGGCGACGCTAGAGCAGGCGCAGGGCGGCATTCAGGTAACTGGCAGCCACAATCCCGCCGATCACAACGGCTTCAAGATAGTATTTCGCGGACGGCCGTTCTGCGGGGATGAATTGCGCATTTTGGGCCAGCGAGCGCTTACCGGTGACTGGTCGACCGGGGCAGGAACCTGCCAGGATCTTGAGGTGCTCCCCGCCTATGTAGACCGGATGGTTTGTGCGCTCGCCGGGCTCGACCAAGCAAAGCTGGAGGCGCTGCGGATCGGCTGGGATGCCGGGAACGGAGCGGCCGGCCCTGCACTCGAACGTCTGATTGCCCGCCTTCCCGGTCAGCATATTGCCTTGTTCACCCATGTAGACGGTACCTTTCCGCATCATCATCCCGACCCCACGGTCGAGGCGAACCTTGCCGATCTGAAGGTTCTGGTCGCGGCCAAGTCGCTCGATTTCGGAGTGGCATTGGACGGTGACGGCGATCGAATCGTGGTCATTGACGCCAGGGGGCGGGTGCTGTTTGGTGACCAGTTGCTCATGATTCTGGCCGAAGACCTTCTGCTGCGGGCCCCGGGATCCACGGTGATCGGGGATGTGAAGGCCTCGCAGACCCTGTTCGACCAGATTGCAAAGTTGGGTGGACGAGCGGTTATGGGAAAAACCGGACACAGCCTGATCAAATCCGAAATGAAGCGGATTGGCGCCCTGATTGGCGGCGAGATGACCGGCCACCTTATGTTCGCCGATGATTGGTACGGATTTGACGATGCGCTTTATGCGGCGCTGAGGCTGATCGCGGCCACGATCCGTCTGGACAAGTCGATCACAAGATTGCGTGATGATATGCCAGAGCTGGTAAACACCCCTGAACTGCGGTTTCAAGTGGAAGAGGCGCGCAAGTTTGGCGTGGTTGAAGAAGTCGCGGTGCGTCTTGCTGCAGCAGGAGCTAACATCGTCACGATCGACGGAGTGCGGGTGACGACACCGGACGGCTGGTGGCTGGTGCGCGCGTCCAACACGCAGGACGTACTGGTTCTGCGCGCAGAAAGCGTGACGACGGAAGGATTGGACAGGCTATTGGCCGCCGCCGATGCACAGCTGGCGCAATCTGGAGTTAAGCGCGCAGCCTAGACCAGCCAGGGCAGAGGCGCCGCTGCCGCAACGACCGCTGCCAGCAAGGTTGCAGCACCTGGCCAGACAGCGCGCCATCCGGCCAATCCGATCGCCGTAGCGGCCTTGAACAGCGTATTGAGGAGGACCGGCGGAAGCAGTACCAAGCCCGCAATCCCGGCAGGCAGTGTCGCCTCTGGGAGGTTGCCCAAGGTAATAATGGCCGAATCGACGTCCACCACTCCAGACACAGCCAGGACTGTGGCCAGCCCGGCGTGGCCAA
>NZ_JAHEBV010000056.1 GCF_024642085.1 Novosphingobium sp.
AGTCATGGCATGCACGTTGGCAGAGCGATTGACACCCAACCCGTAGGCATAATGCACGGGGGTTGTTGCCAGCGCATACTCCCCCGTTCCCGGGATCATGCAAACGCCAGGAATGATTTGAGTGTTGATTTTCACCCAGAACTGAGCCGGTTTTTTCACCGAGAAGTGAGCCACTTCTGATTATGGATTTCGGTTCATGCTGGGGTCAAGGGTGGGTTTGTCTCCTTCTTTTTGCGGGCTGCGGCAGCTGTGCTTGCCCTGAAGCGGAAGCTGTCGTTGCCGGTTTCCAAGATGTGACAGCGGTGGGTGAGGCGGTCGAGCAAGGCCGTGGTCATCTTGGCATCGCCAAAGACGGTCGCCCATTCGCTGAAGCTGAGGTTTGTGGTGATGACGACGCTGGTGCGTTCGTAGAGCTTGCTGAGCAGGTGGAAGAGCAGCGCCCCGCCCGATGCGCTGAACGGCAGATAGCCAAGTTCATCCAGGATCACGAGGTCGAGCTTGGCCATGCTTTCTGCGATCTGTCCGGCCTTGCCTTTGGCCTTTTCCTGTTCAAGGGCGTTGACCAGTTCGATGGTCGAGAAGAAGCGGACCTTGCGTCGGTGATGTTCGATGGCCTGGATGCCGAGGGCGGTGGCAACGTGGGTTTTGCCGGTTCCCGGTCCACCGATCAGGACCACGTTCTGGGCGCCATCCATGAACTCGCAGCGATGCAGGGTCCTGACAGTGGCCTCGTTGACCTCGCTGGCGGCGAAGTCAAAGCCCGAGAGGTCCTTGTAGGCCGGGAAGCGGGCGGACTTCATGTGATAGGCGATGGATCGAACCTCACGTTCAGCCAATTCGGCCTTCAGGAGTTGCGACAGCATTGGGATGGCAGCTTCAAAGGCCGGTGCCCCCTGCTCGATCAGATCGGTCACGGCTTGAGCCATGCCATACATCTTCAAACTGCGCAGCATGATGACGATGGCACCAGCGGCTGGATCATGACGCATGGCGGCCTCCGGCGATCTGGGCGCGCAGGCCGTCATAGCGTTCCACATTGGCCTTGGGTTCGCGGTTCAGGACCAGAGCCTGCGGGGTATCCAGTGGCGGCCCGCCAACCACTTTGCCGTCGATCAGCCGGTGAAGAAGGTTCAGCACATGCGTCTTGGTCGGCACGCCCTCGGTCAGTGCCAGCTCCACTGCGGTGAGCACGGCTTGTTCATCGTGATGAAGCACCAGGGCGAGGATATCGACCATCTCGCGGTCACCGCCGGGCTTGCGGAGCATGTGATCCTGCAACTGTCTGAACGCATGTGGTAATTCCAGAAAGGGCGCCCCATTTCGAAGCGCACCCGGTTTGCGCTGCACGACCGCCAGATAATGCCGCCAGTCGTAAATCGTCTTCGGCGGCAGATGATGGCTGCGTTGGATCACGCGGGCATGCTCACACAGGATGTTCCCCTCAGCTGCCACGACCAGTCGATCAGGATAGATCCGAAGGCTGACTGGCCGGTTCGCAAATGATGCCGGAACGCTATAGCGATTGCGGTCAAAACTGATCAGGCAAGTTGGCGAGACGCGTTTGCTCAGCTCGACAAAGCCGTCAAAGGCCACGGGCAACGGCATCAGGGCCGCCTGTTCTTCCGCCCAGACATCGGCGATTGTGCCGGGCTGTTTGCCATGCGGGGTCTGCCGCCACAACTCGAGGCAACGCTGCTCCAACCAGGCATTCAGCGCGGCAAGGTCCGGGAAGTCCGGCATCCCTTGCAGCATCTGGTGGCGGGAATCCCGAACGTTCTTCTCAACCTGCCCCTTCTCCCATCCCGCCGCCGGATTACAGAACTCGGGCTCATAGACATAGTGGTTCGTCATCGCGAGGAAGCGCATGTTGATCTGCCGCTCCTTGCCGCGGCCGACGCGATCCACAGCTGTGCGCATGTTGTCGTAAATCCCGCGTCCGGGCACGCCGCCAAAGACCCGAAACCCGTGCCAATGCGCGTCGAACAACATCTCATGGGTCTGCAATGGGTAGGCGCGGACCAGGAAAGCCCGGCAGTGTGCAAGCTTGATGTGCGCCATCTGTAGCTTGGTGCGCTCGCCGCCCAGAACCGCAAAGTCCTCGCTCCAGTCGAACTGGAAGGCATCGCCAGGATCAAAATGCAGCGGCACGAAAGTCCCGCGCCCTGTCGTCTGCTGTTCGCGCTGGCGATCTGCCTTCCACCGTCGCGCAAAAGCGGCCACCCGGGCATAGGAGCCGGTGAAGCCAAGCGCCACCAGTTCAGCGTGCAACTGCTTCACGGACCGCCGCTCCTTGCGCGATTTCCCGGCTTCGGTCTTCAACCAGCCTGCCAACTTCTCGGCAAAGGGATCCAGCTTGCTTTGTCGTTCTGGCGTCGCAAACTTTGGCTCGATGGTGTTCGCTGCCAGATGCTTGGTCACAGTATTTCGCGACACACCCGTTAGCCGCGCAATCTCCCGGATCGACAACTTCTGCCGCAAATGCATCCGTCGGATGATGTTCAATAGTCCCATGTGGATCACTCCGTTGCCCCCGCCGCTCACAGCTTTGGGGAAAGGTTCACATGGCTCAGTTCTCAGTGAAAATTATGCGCCTAACCGGCTCAGTTCTGGGTGAAAATCAACACGCCCAGAACCGGTTGATGCCCAGCGGTCAGGATTACGAGACGGTCGGCGAGCTTTACCATGCGCTTGCCGCCGGCCTGTCCCATCTGACGGACCGACTGGGCGAGGCGGGACTTTTCACCGGCCTAGCAAAGCGGCAGATCGGCCCCGATCTGGTCGGCCTGCCCGGATTGCAGACGATCTCTACGCTCAGCGAGGCACTCGCGGCCATAGATACAATCGTCGAGCAGGGCGAAGGCGCACCCGCGCATACCGAGGATGGCCACTACCAGCGTTTCGTCACGATCCGCTCGGAATATGAAGGGTTTCTGAAGGCAAACCCCCGCTTTGTCCCTGCGCGTCCGGTTGCGGCCAATCCGGTGATGCGCAAGCCCGTGTCCGCCGCGAACCGCGTCTGGGTCAATGACCCCCAAGCCGCTGCGGTGATGGATTACGCTAATGCTCTTTACGGGCAGATGCTACGGCTCTTGTGTCAGGCATTCGGGCGCGACGGCGTTGCGGACGAAAAGCGTGTTCTGGTCAACGCAGCGATCGATCTGATGTTCGCCCTGACCCCGGCCGCGGAACATCTGGGCACCTTGGCGGCCAATGGCGAGGATGCGTGCAATGCCGGAATGAGCTTTGCCATGCTTCGCCCCCTCACGGCGCTGCCGCAGGGCCCATCCGAATGGCGCGTGCTGGATCAGCGGTTCGCCGAGTTGGAGGCGACGGCGGCGTCACTTGCCGCTTCGGGAGCGCGCCTTGCCCAGTCTGCCGAGGCGGTCACACGGGTCGCCGCGGCATTCCGGACCGGGCATTCTACCCTTCGGCCGTCCGACATCGAGGTTGCTGACGCATCCCCGCCTGTCAGCCTGAGCGCGCCGGCCGCCCCGACCGTGCGAGACGGCGTCGAGGTTGTCGAGGGCAAGGACGTCACGCTGGCATTCGACACGAAACGCTGCATTCACGCGCGCCATTGCGTGACCGGCGCGCCGCGCACTTTCCTCGCCAATGTCGAGGGCCCCTGGCTTCATCCGGACGAGACGAGCGCAGACCAGCTGGCGATCATCGCGTCAATGTGTCCGTCCGGTGCGATCACGCTGGCACGAAAGGACGGGCGCGCCGACGAGACCGCGCCGGAGGTGAATACATGCCAGATCCGCGAAAACGGACCCTTGGCGTTCCGGGCAGATCTGCGGATCGACGGACATCCCGACGGCTATCGCGCGACGTTGTCCCGATGCGGCCAGTCAAGGAACAAACCCTGGTGCGACGGCAGCCATGTCGCGGCCGGATTTCAGGCGAGCGGAGAACCGGCAACCGTGTCTCTTGACGCGATCGCCCCGCGCGGCGGGCCAATGGACATCCGCCCGCAGACGAACGGCCCGCTGGCAGTGTCGGGGCCACTGGAAATCTGCGCCGGAACCGGCCGCGTGGTCCAGCGCGTTTCCGGCGCAAGGCTCTGCCGCTGTGGCGCTTCCGCCAACAAGCCCTTCTGCGATGGCAGCCATGGACGGATCGGATTCAAGAGCTCTCTGGCTGCCGAGTGAGTCGAGAAAGACGAAATCGTGTGGTAGGCGTTTTATTTCTAAAGAAACTTCGGTCTTGGTTTCAATAATCCGTCTCGACATACACCCTGGAGCAATCGTAGGCGACAGCCGCCGCCGTGGCCCCATTGTTTATGTAGTTGCGCGGGCTTAGCAACTGGGTCGCGGCAAGAATGTCGGTGGTGAGGGTGAACTCGGCCACCGCGCCGCTGACTTCCTCGACAATTCTCACGCCGATATCCGCGTCGTTTGGCGATGCAGCAATGGTCAGCGTCAGAATGTTGGTCATGCTGCTCACGGGGAAATTGGCGCCAAGGTCGGTCAGGCTAGGCGCTGCGGACCCGTCGTTCTGGACCAGCTGCCAGCTCGTATGGGTCCCGAGCTGGAATCCGATGCCGATGCGGTTGACGACGGCCGAGAGGGTAAAGGTCGTGGCCAATGCTACGGTTGAGCCGTAAAGGCCGAAAAAGCCCATCCCGGTCGCCTGAATCGTTGTCAGAGAAAGTCGGTTCACCTAGGTCCAGCCGCCCAGCCCATCCGCATTGCCGCGCCAACAGACCTAGCCTGCAGAGCGTTCCTCCGCCGCCGCATCGGCGGTGGCGGCACTGGCCACGCGCCAGCGGCGCTTGCTTGTGGAAAGGTTCGTCGTGGACAGATTCGGCGTCGCGACGGTTCCCACAGCGGTGCGCGGCAGGCCATTGGTGTTGACCGTGGTGCCCTAGGATGGGGCCATGTCGCGATCCGGTTCACGCCGAAATGCGGCTGCAAGGGGAAGAACCGGCTCGAGGGGCGCTGGACATCCAGCCATCCCGCACCGGCACGATCACGGGCGTAGAGCGCAAGCTTGCCCGCAGGCGGTGGCGCCGGAACCGATGCTAGGCCGGGCATGACAATGGGTTCCGGCAATTCGACCCGGCCGCTCAAACGGTCAATCTTCAATGCCTCGAAGAAGGCCGAGCCGTCCGGGCTGACCTTGAAGCTGAAGTCGTCGTTGCCGAGGAGGCCGATCAGTGCCCTTGCTGAAAACCCGGTCTTGAAGGCGAAAGCCGCGTAGTTGCCTGCGGCGGCTTTGTTGACGGTCGCTTCTATCCCGGCCACGGCGTTGTTGAACAGGAGTGCCGGGGTGTTGACC
>NZ_JAHEBV010000015.1 GCF_024642085.1 Novosphingobium sp.
CTGGCAACGGTGGATGTGCGTTTGTGGCAGGACGATCCGGCGTACATCGTCGGACAGGCTACAGTAACGTACGCCATTCCGGCCTGAATCAGACCGGCAAGCCGAACCGGCGGCCCAGCCACATCAGCAAAAGATAACCCGTGATGGCCGCCAACGCTCCGGCGACAAGTGCCGGGGTGATGCCGAAGCCCCGCCGCAGCAGCATGGCGATGATCACGAACGAGGGCAGGGCGGCGATGACGTAAGCGAATGTGCCGATCATGAAGTCCGCCGCGCGTACCGGATCAGGGTTGCCGCGCCACAACCACAGCAGAGCAATCAGCGTGGTCAGCGGCAGGCTGGCAACAAGGCCGCCCCAGCCGGGATTGCGGCGCGCCAGTTCAGAGGCAGCGGCGATAACGATTCCCGAAACAATCGCTTTGATCGCCAGCTGCCCCCACACTGTGCTTGCCTCAGAGCTGACCCAGCATATGCTCGGCGCTGCTAACCTTGAACTCACCCGGAGCTTCGACGTTAAGCTGTTCGACCACGCCATCATTGACGACCATCGAGAAACGCTGGCCGCGCTTGCCAAGGCCAAAGGCGCTGCCATCCATGGTCAGACCCACGGCTTCGGCAAAATCGCCATTGCCATCGGCGAGCATCGTGATCGCCTCGCTCCCGGCGGCCTTGTTCCAGGCGCCCATGACAAAGGGATCGTTGACCGCAGTACCAACGATTTCATCGATCCCTGCGGCTTTCAGGTCAGCCGCCTTGTCAACGAAGCCGGGCAGGTGTTTGGCAGAGCAGGTCGGCGTGAACGCACCGGGAACGGAGAACAACGCGACGCGCTTGCCCTTGAAATAATCGGCGCTTTGCACGGCTTCAGGGCCGGCCTCGGTCGCCTTGACCAGCTTCACGTCGGGCAGCTTGTCCCCTACCGAAATCGTCATGTCCGTGTCTCCTTGTCATGGCGCCTGGCGCGCGTTGCGAATTGCCTGCCGGATATAGGGTGAGGCGCGGTGAGGGCAACACCGCGGTCATGGTTAATTTCGCTTTACCGGGCCGGTTTAACTTTAAGTAAAAGGATTGGGACGAATGTTCCCCGGCAGGAATCGATCCTGCGGGGAGACTGCACATGAACGTCAAGGGGGTCGCGGCAGGACTTGCCGCTGTATCGATGCTGGTTTCGGTTCCGGCGCAAGCCGGTTCGATGGGTCAGGCGGAAAAGCTGCGCCGTCTGGATATCATGCTGATGGTGACTGGTTTGCGCTGCCGCACCACGCAATACAACTTTCAGGCCGACTACGGCAGGTTTACGACGAACCATATCGCAGAACTGAACGCCGCCAGTCGTGAAATGAAAGCAAATCTGGCGAAGCGTCACGGTATCGTCGGCGCAGCCCGCGCGCTTGACAAGATCAGTGTGACCATGGCCAACGACTACGGCAATGGCCACCCGTGGCTCGGCTGCGACCAGCTCAAGAAAGTTGCCAGCGGCCTTGCAGCTGCCAAGGGTTCCGGTCCGTTGGTTGAAGCGGCCGATCAGTTGCTCGGTGAAGGCGGTGGCGGTCAATATACTTACGCGCGCCGGTAAAATCATTTTGCCGGGGAACGCTTGTCGGTGATTTCGACAGAGTAGGCAGTCTGCAAGGCGGCGTGCGCATCCGCGGTAGTTGATATAAAGAAATCTTTATATTTGCCTCTGCGCGCATCAGAGGCTAAGGGCGGCGTCAGTTATGGCGCCGCCTTTTTCGCATTCGGTCGGTGCTGCTTGCAAGATACTTTCAAGGAGTTTGCCCTGTGGCCAGCGCAGCCGACATTGCCGCCAAGGACTATGTAATCGCCGATCTTGGTCTGGCTGATTTTGGCCGTGCCGAAATCCGTATTGCCGAAACCGAAATGCCAGGGTTGATGGCCCTGCGGCACGAGTTCGGCACCTCGCAGCCGCTCAAGGGCGCGCGGATTACAGGATCGCTCCACATGACGATCCAGACCGCGGTGCTGATCGAAACGCTTACCGCGCTGGGCGCCGATGTTCGATGGGCAACCTGCAATATCTATTCCACACAGGACCATGCCGCCGCGGCGATTGCTGCAGTGGGCATTCCGGTTTTTGCCGTAAAGGGTGAAAGCCTGGCAGATTACTGGGACTATGTCGGACGGATTTTCGATTGGGACGATGGCTCGGGCCAGACTGCCAACATGATCCTCGACGATGGCGGCGATGCCACCATGTTTGCCCTGTGGGGCGCGCGGCTTGAAGCGGGCGATACCATGCCCGAACCGACCAATGCTGAAGAGATCGAGTTTCAGCGCGCGCTGAAGGCTTTCGTCAAGGCCAAGCCCGGTTACCTGACGATGTCGGTTGCTCACATCAAGGGTGTATCGGAAGAAACCACCACCGGGGTCCACCGCCTTTACCAGATCGCCAAGGACGGCAAGCTGCCGTTCCCGGCAATCAACGTGAACGACAGTGTCACCAAGTCGAAGTTCGACAACCTCTATGGCTGCAAGGAAAGCCTGGTTGACGCAATTCGCCGCGCCACCGACGTCATGCTGGCGGGTAAGGTCGCCTGCGTTGCCGGGTTCGGCGATGTCGGCAAGGGTTCTGCCGCATCGCTTCGCCAGGGCGGCGCGCGGGTGATGGTGACCGAAATCGATCCGATATGCGCGCTGCAGGCGGCTATGGAAGGCTACGAAGTCGTGACGATGGAAGAAGCCGTGACCCGCTGCGATATCTTCGTCACTGCCACCGGCAACGAGGATGTGATCACAGCAGAACACATGAAGGCGATGAAGCCGATGAGCATCGTGTGCAATATCGGCCACTTTGACAGCGAGATCCAGATTGCCGCGCTAGACAATTACAAGTGGTCGGAAATCAAGCCCGGCACCGATCTGGTTGAGTTTCCTGATGGCAAGCAGATTCTGATCCTGGCCAAGGGCCGTCTGGTCAATCTGGGCTGCGCAACTGGCCACCCCAGCTTCGTGATGAGCAGCAGCTTTACCAACCAGACACTGGCGCAGATCGAACTGTTCACCAAGGCAAGCGAGTACAAGAACGAAGTATACGTCCTGCCCAAGCATCTGGACGAGAAGGTTGCGGCGCTGCATCTGGAAAAGTTGGGGGTCAAGTTGACCACGCTGAGCAAGAAGCAGTCCGACTATATTGGCGTGCCGCAGGCCGGGCCGTTCAAGCCGGACCACTACCGGTACTGACGGCGCGGTCGGCGTTTATGCTTCGGCAAGCCTGGCCTTAGCGGGCATTGGTCTAATTCCGATTTCCGCTCAGCCTGAGCTTGTCGAAGCCGGCGCGCTGCCGCTTGCCATTGCCGCCCCCCGCGCATAGCTGGGAGACATGACGCTTACCCCCACAGCGATGGTTCTGCTCGGTCTGTTGATGGCCGCTTGGACAGTCGCGGCGATCGGGGTGATTCTGGCTGCGCGCACCCGGCAAAAACGTGCCGAATCGAGCCAGCGCCATGCAGTACGTCTGGGCCGCATGGTTGATGAAAGCCCTGCCGTGCCGCTGCTGGTCCGGGTTGACGGCAAGATTGAGGCGCCGCAGCGACTGGCCAACTGGCTTGGCCTTGAAAAAGTTCCGCGTTTCCTGACCGAACTGGACGGCGAAGGGATCGCAGGCGGGACGGGCGGATTTACCGCTGAAAAACTTGCAGAACTGACCGAGGCGGTGCGCCGCACCCAGAGAACTGCCGCGCCGTTCCGGATGGTCGCTACCCCGCGCGGATCGTCGCGCAGCCTCGCCCTGCGCGGGCATCTTGCCGATCCACAGGTTTCGCCGGGTGGAGCAGCGCTGGTCTGGGTGTTTGATTTTTCCGATAGCGAAAGCGAACTGGTTCAGCTGCGTGAGGATGCATCACGAGCGCGGGGCGATTTTGCTGCGCTGGTTGGCCTGATCGAAGCCGCGCCCATGCCGATGTGGTTCCGCAGCCCCGATGGCGATCTGCGACTGGTCAACCAGGCCTATGTCCGTGCCGTGGCTGGGGACGATGCGCGCACGGTCGCAGAAGACGGGGTTGAACTGATCGAATCGGTCGACGGCCTGACCGCGCGTCAGGTGGCGCTGCAATCATTCGCCCGCAAGCTTCCGATCGAACGGATGGTTTCTGCAACGATTGACGGTGAACGCCGGGCATTGCGCGTGTCCGATTTGCCGCTGGGCAGTGAAGGGATTGCGGGATACGCCGTTGATGTTGAGGAGATGGAGGAACTGGGCCGAGATTTCCGCGCTTTTCGCGATGCCCAGCGCGCCATGCTTGATCAGCTTTCGGCTGGCGTTGCGCAGTTCGATGCCAAACGCCAGCTAACCTTTGCCAACCAGCCGTTCCAGCGCATCTTTGCGTTGAAGCCCGCAACCATGCTCGATCCGCCGCTGTTTGAGCGTTTGCTCGACCTGGCGCGGGATGGCGGGCGGGTGCCCGAAGCGCGGGACTTTCCTGCATGGCGGCGCGAGCGGGCGGCCTGGTTCCTGGCCAGCGGCCCTCAGGAAGAGGCCTGGACCCTGGCGGATGGCACGCACCTGCGCATCGTTGCCCAGCCCTTGCCGGATGGCGGGATGATCCTGATTGCCGAGGACAGGACAGAGCAGCTGCGCCTCTCAGCGGTGCGCGACACCCTGCTGCGCACTCGCACGGCAACCTTCGACAGCCTGTTCGAATCGGTCGCGGTGTTTTCTCCCGATGGCCGGATGCAGCTGTGGAACCGCCGCTTTGCCGCCGACTGGGGACTGGAAGACAGTTTTCTGGACGAGCATCCCCGCATCGAAGTGCTGCTAGAGAAGATCGGCTTGAGTCTGGTTCATCCCGGCCGGGTCCGGCAAGTGGGCGATGCCATCCGATCAGCGACGCTGGACCGCAAGCAGACCACCGGGCGCGCAGCGCTCGCCGATGGGCGCACACTCGAGTTTGCCGGCGTGCCGCTGCCCGATGGCAACGGGCTGCTAACCGTGCTTGACATAACAGACAGCCAGAAGGCTGAAGATGCGCTCAAACAGCGCAACGCCGCGCTGGAAGAAGCGGACGCAATGAAAACCCGCTTCCTTGCGACGATGAGTTACGAGTTCCGTACCCCGCTGACCTCGATCGGCGGTTTTGCCGAACTGCTGCAGGCGGGACTGGGCGGGGAATTGTCCGAACAGGGCGACGAGTATGTTGCGGCGATTCTTACTTCTGTCGCGCGGCTGGGAGAGCAGATCGACGATGTGCTCGACCTGTCGCAAAGCGAAGCGGGGATGCTTCCGCTGGCCGAGGAGGAGATCGACCTTCTGCCTTTTGTCACCAAGCTGGTCGAGGAGCGTTCGCCAGCAATCAAGGCCGGCAATATCACGCTGGACATGCGCGGCGATCGCAGCGCAGGGCGCCTGACCGGAGATCGACGCCGCCTGGGCCGCGCGGTGGGACATCTGATCGATAACGCTATCGCCGCGACCCCGCAGGACGGGCGCATTCTGGTCGAATTGACCGGGCGCAAAGGCAAGGCGCAGATCGTGGTTTCAGACAACGGTTCCGGGATGGATGCGACCACGCTGGCCCGCGCGATGGAAGGAATAAAGGTCAGCGCCGACGGCAAGACGATCGAGCGGCGTCAGGGGCTGGGACTGCCATTGGCGCGCCAGCTGATCGAGGCACATGGCGGATCGCTGCAACTGCTGTCCGAACCAGGACAAGGCACGGCGGCGATTGTCGAGTTGCCGTGAAAGTTGCGCTGCCGGACCTTGCTGCGACGTGTTCCTTTGGCGGGCGCATCGCCGCGCAGTTGCGCGCAGGCGACGTAGTGGCGCTGTCTGGCGGACTTGGTGCAGGCAAGACCACGCTGGCCCGTGCGATCATCGCGGCCTTGGGGCATGAGGGCGAGGTGCCATCGCCCACCTTTGCGATAATCGAAACCTATGATCCCCCCGCGGTGCGCTTGCCACTGGTCCACGCCGATTTCTATCGTCTGACCCGACCCCGGGAAGCAGAAGAGATCGGCCTGGATGATTATCGCGAGGGTGCAGCGCTGATTGCTGAATGGCCCGAACTGGCTGGGGGCTTTGCGCATGAAGCGGCCTGTTTGTCGCTTCGTCTTGAAACTGCGGAAACGGGTCGGATTGCCATTGTCGAAGGCGGGGCCGATTGGCTAGGGCGCATGCCATGACCGATTTGTTGCCTGAGGGCATCGACACTTTCCTGGCGGGCGCGGGTTGGCGCGATGCGGAGATTGAGCCGCTGGCGGGTGACGCCTCGTTCCGCCGCTATTTCCGGATCCGCAGTGGGGATCGCAGCGCCATGCTGATGGACGCGCCCCCACCGCATGAGGATCCCGCGCCTTATTTGCGCGCGGCCAAGTGGCTGGACGCCAACGGCCTGCGCGCGCCGTTGATCCTGGCCGAAGACCCTGGTCGGGGGCTGGTGCTTATCGAAGACTTTGGCGAAGTGCGCATGCGCGAATACCTCGACGAATGGCCGCAGGACGAGGCGGAAATCTATCGCGGAGCGATCGACGCGCTGGTCGCCTTGCACCGCCTGCCACCGGGGCCGTTCACAAATTACGGTGTATCGGAATACCTTCGCGAAGCACGGCTTTTTACCGAATGGTTTTGCCCGGCACAGGGTCTTTGCGTCGATGCGGCCGCCTATGATGCGGCGTGGGAAAATGTGGTCAGCCAGTTGCTGCCGCGCCAGCGCCCCGGTGTTACGGTGCTGCGCGATTATCATGCCGAAAACATAATGCTGCTGGGATCGCTGCAAAAGCAGGGATTGCTCGATTTCCAGGACGCCCTGGTCGGCCATCCCGCCTACGATGTGGTGTCGCTGCTGCAGGATGCGCGGCGCGATGTTTCGACCGCGCTGGAAACCGAGATGTTCGATTATTACGTTTCCAAAAGCGGGGCAGGGGCCGAATTTCTGGGCGATTACGCCCGTCTTGGCGCACAGCGCAACGCCAAGATCGTAGGTATCTTTGTGCGGCTGTGGAAACGCGACGGCAAGCCGCGCTACCTTGACTACATTCCCCGTGTCTGGGCAGCGCTGGAACGCGATCTGACCCACCCGGCGCTGGAACCGGTCAGCTTGTGGTTTGACAAGAACATACCCGCCGAACTGCGCAAGACGGGCGGCGGCGTTATTGCCGTATGAAAAAGATGCCCGGTACGGCGATGATCATGGCCGCTGGCAAGGGCACGCGAATGATGCCGCTGACTGCCACCAAGCCCAAACCCCTGGTGAAGGTTGCCGGGACCACACTGCTCGACCACGTGCTTGACTTGCTGCGTGAGGCGGGGGTGGGGCGGATCGTGGTGAACGTCCACTATTTCCCCGAACAGATCGAGGCGCATCTAGCCGCCAAGGCTGATGATTTCGATGTCGTCATCTCTGACGAGCGGGAACTGCTGCGCGATACCGGCGGCGGGCTTATCAAGGCGCTGCCCTTGATCTTGGACGATCCGTTCTTTTGCATCAACGCCGACAACTGGTTTGCTGATACGGACGAACACGCGCTTCACCGCATGGCAGCGGCGTGGGATGCAGAGCGCATGGACGTGATGATGCTGGTGGTACCGACCCAGCGCGCAGGAAATAGCCAGGGTCAGGGCGACTTTGACCTGGACGGCGCTGGACGCCTTTCGCGCGAGGGACCAAGGCGCGCCCGGCCCTATGTCTGGACCGGGATCCAGATGCTGGCGCGACACATCGTTACCGACCCGCCGGCAGACGTCTTTTCGACCAACGTGTTTTGGGATCGCGCGATTGCGCAAGGCCGCTGTCACGGCCTGGTCCACAATGGCGCGTGGTTCGATGTCGGCTATCCCGAAGCGATCGGCCTTACCGAGGCTGCGCTGGCAAATGGCTGAGCGGGTAGGGCCACAGGTTTATTCGATTGCGGCCCATCGCGGCTTTGCCGACGCGCTTGTCGCCGGCTTGATCCCGCGCTTCAGCGAAGCGGATCTGGGCTTGGCGCGGCTTACCCTGCTGCTGCCCAGCCGCCGGGCAGAGCGTATAATTACCGAGGCGTTCGTCCGCCTTTCAGGTAGCGGTCTGCTGCTGCCGCGCATGGCGGTGGTGGGCGATCTCGACCTGGATGAAACCCTCGGTCCCCTTCTGGACCCGCTGGGCGCGGGCGCCGATATCCCCCATGCCGCCGATCCGCTTCGGCGGCAGCTGCGGCTGGCCGAACTGCTGCGCGAGACGATGGGAGACAGCGCACCGCCAACACCTGCGCTGCTGCGCCTCGCCTTCGATACGGGTCGAACGATTGACCGGCTGGCCATCGAAGGCATCGGCTTTGAACGCCTGATCGAGGAACGGATAGCCGGGATCGTTGGCGAACAGGCGCAGCACTGGATCGAATCGACCCGCCACTTTGCAGCTGTTTTGGCGCGCTGGAAGCTTGAACTGGCCGAGCGCGGCGAGATTGACGGGCCAGAACGGCGCAACCAGCTGTTTGATCATGCTGCCAAGCGCTGGCAAGCTGCGCCGCCGCCTACCCCTCTGGTGGCCGCCGGCATAACCAGCGCTTCGCCCTCGCTCGCGCAGTTGCTGCGTGTAGTGGCGGAAACGCCGCGCGGTGCAGTAATCCTTCCCGATCTCGATCTGTCGCTGGATGTTGAAACCTGGACGCTGCTGGGCACGGCAGGCGCGCCGCCCACATCCGGCGATCCTCCGTTTGGCGAGCGTGATGCTCTGACCCATCCGCAATATCACCTTAAGCTGCTGCTTAACCGCATGGGGATTGCCCGCGACGAGGTTGAGCCGTGGCACCGCGCCGGGCTGGCCGCCGCGCCGCCCGAGCGCAGCCGCGCGATCTCCAACTTGTTCCTGCCGTCCAGCGCCAGCGCCCGCTGGGTCGATCTGCCCGCCGGGCAGCGCCGTCTGTCCGGTGTGCGACTGATGAACACGGCCCACCCCGGCGAAGAAGCGCAGGCGATCGCGATCCTGATCCGCGAAGCGTTGGAAGTGCCTGAACGGCGAGTGGCTTTAATCACTCCCGATCGCGGCCTGGCATCGCGGGTCGTCGCACACTTACGCCGCTGGGATATTGCGGCCGACGATACTGCCGGCCAGCCGCTCGCCCAGACCGCGGCGGGCCGCGTACTGTTGCAACTGGCCGAAGTTGCCGCCAGCGCCGCCGCGCCGGTTCAATTGCTCGCCTTGCTGGAACATCCGATGGTCCAAGGTACAGGCGAACGCGCGGCTTGGCTGGACAACGCGCGCCGCCTTGATCGCAAGCTGCGCGGACCGCGCCTCGCCCCCGGTCTTTCCCCGATACGCGATGTCGTCATGACGATGGATGAAGGACTGCAAAGCTGGTGGGTCGAAGTAGAAGGGGTGATAGCACCGCTGCTTGCCTGGACCGACCCGGTTCCGCTGGCCGTAGCGCTGGATAGCCTCTGCGCTGCCAGCGAAGCACTGTGCGGCCTGCGTCTGTGGGGCGGCGCAGACGGCCGCGCGCTGTCTGGCCAGATCGATGACCTGCGCAGCGCAGCGCAGGATGTTGGCACCATGGTCGCTCCTGATGACCTGCCCACCGTGCTGCGCGATGTGCTGGACCGTGCTGCAGTGCGCCCGCCGTGGGGAAGCCACCCGCGCGTCGCGATTTACGGGTTGCTTGAAGCCCGGATGAGCCGGGCCGATCTGGTCATTTGCGGCGGGCTGACCGAAGGCACCTGGCCTGCCGCCGCATCGCCCGAACCATTGCTGCCGCCTGCCGTCCTGCGCGCGCTGGGCGTGCCTGCGGGTGAGTTTCGTATCGGCTTGTCGGCGCACGATCTGGCCGGTGCACTGGGCGCGCCTGAAGTAGTGTTGAGCTGGGCCGACCGCGATGAAGGCGGCCCGGTGATCCCAAGCCGTTTTGTCCTTCGTGTGGAAGCGCTGCTTGGGGATCTGGCGAAGGACCACCGTGAGGACCGCGCCATCGACCGCGCCCGCAACATCGACCGCGCCCATCCCGAACCGTCCTATCCGCGCCCCGCGCCTAACCCGGCGCCTGCCCAGCGGGACGTGCCGCTGGCGGTCACCGCGATCGACCGTCTGCGTTCCGATCCTTACCAATTTTATGCCCAGGCGATCCTGCGACTGCGCTCGCTCGATCCGCTGGATGCCGAACCGACTGCGGCGTGGAAAGGTACGGTGGTCCACGAAGTCCTCAAGCAATGGCATCGCGCCGGGGGCAGGCCGGGCGATCTGATCGATTTTGCCGAGGCGGAACTGTGCAAAATGCAGACGCACCCGCTGGTTCGCGCGCTGTGGTGGCCGCGCCTGGCCAAAGCGCTGGAATGGATCGACGCCGAGGTTGCCCAGCTTGCAAGCGCAGATGGCCGCGTCGTCGTTCTGAGTGAAGAGGATGGCGCGATGGAGGTCGACGGGGTGCGCGTATTCGGCCGCGCCGACCGGATCGACCGCCGCGCGGACGGCGCACTGGTAGTGGTTGATTACAAGACCGGATCGCCGCCATCGGGCCGCATGGTCCAGGAAGGGTTTGCGCTGCAATTGGGAGTGCTTGGCCTGATTGCGCGGGATGGCGGCTTTACCAGGGTCAGCGGCGACCCCGACGGCTTTGAATACTGGTCATTGGCCAAGTCCCGCGATGTCGAGCAGTTCGGCTATGTCAGCGAACCCATTCCCGAAGGGCAGAAGAAATCCGGACTGCCGCGTGACGAGTTTTTGGACCGGATCGAGGTCTATCTGCGCGATGCAATAACGCGCTGGATAAAGGGTGATGAACCGTTCACCGCGCGGCTCAACCCCGACATCGGCGGCTATAACGATTATGACCAGCTGATGCGGCTGGATGAATGGCAGACCCGTGCGGATGCGTGGGAGGCACAGTCATGAGCCGGGTCTGGCCGCTGACTGACGAGCAGCTTCCTGCCGTTGATCCGGGCGAAGTGGTGTGGCTGTCCGCTTCGGCAGGTACGGGCAAGACTCAGGTGCTTTCGGCGCGTGTGCTGCGCCTGCTGCTGCAAGACGGCGTCGCGCCATCGCAAATCCTGTGCCTGACCTTTACCAAGGCCGGTGCCGCAGAGATGGCGAACCGCATCAACGAAGTGCTGGCAGGCTGGGTGCGGGCCAGCCCGACCGACCTTTTCCGCGATCTGGAGGCAATCGGCGCGCCATCCGGACCGGCGGAGCTGGCACGGGCGCGCACGCTGTTTGCCGAAGTGCTCGACTGCCCGGGCGGGGGCCTGCGAATCGATACGATCCACGCCTTTGCGCAGTGGCTGCTGGCTGCCTTTCCCAGCGAGGCCGGGCTGCATCCCGGTACCCGCGCTATGGAAGACCGCGACCGTCAGCTGCTGCTGCGCGAGGTGCTGGCCGACCTGCTGGTCGCAGCGCAGCAGAGCGGTGATCGGCCCACCCTTGACGCCGTGGCACTCCTATCCGAGCGGTTGGGGCCCGATGCAGTCGAAAGCTACCTGCTGCGCTGCGCCGAGGCGCATGACCTGTGGCATGGACCAGGCGCCTGGCAGCCGCCGATGGATGCCGCGGTACGGCGCCTGATCGGGCTGCCCGCCGATGCTTGCAGCGCCGCCGATCTGTGCGCCGACGGCACCTTCGATACCGATGCGCTGAAGCTGTGCGAATCAGCCTACGGCCAATGGTCGACCCCGACTGGTGCCGCGGGCAAGGCAGTGATTGCCGGCTGGTTGGCTGCCGATGCAAACGCCCGGCTGGCCATGATGCCTGACCTTACCAAAGTGCTGTTCAGCCAAAAAGATACGGTCAAGAACAACAAGTCACTGGAGAAGTTTGAGGAAAGCTTCGTGTTTGCCGCTGAAGCCGTGCTCGTTTCGGTATTGGCGGTGCGCGAGCGGCAAGCGCTGATTGCGTTGGCGGCATGGCTCGCCCCGGCGCTGGAACTGGGCCGCCGCTTCGCGCTGGCGTGGGACGCGGCGAAGGCGCGCGCAGGCCTGATCGACTTTGACGACCAGATCCGGCAGGCCGCGCATCTGTTGCAGCAATCCGATCTGGCGGGGTGGATCCGTTACAAGCTGGACCGGCGGTTCGACCACATCCTGGTTGACGAGGCGCAGGATACCAACGGCGCCCAATGGCAGATCATCGATGCGCTGATCGGCGATTTTTTCAGCGGTGAAGGGCTGCGCGGCGATGTGCTGCGCACGCTGTTCGTGGTCGGCGATTACAAGCAGGCGATTTTTCGTTTCCAGGGGACCAGCCCGGAAAACTTTGCCAGGGCGCAGCTTCGGGTACGCGAGCAAATGCGCGGTCTGGCCGATAACATATTGCAATCGCACACCAATCGCCGGGCGCAGCAATTGCGGGACTTGGGCCTTAGCCAGAGTTTTCGAACCGCCACAGGTGTGTTGGATTTTGTCGATCGGGCCATCGCGGCGATCGGCTTTGACAAGTTCGGACTGGACAAGGCGCCCGAAGCGCACGTCGGTCAGGACCGCCCTGGCATGGTCACGCTCTGGCGGGTCGTCAGCAGCGGCCAGGACGATGCGTCCCAGGACGAGGAGGGGGTGGACACCTGGCTGGCCCGGTCCGACCGCCGGCTGGCCGACCGTATCGCACAACAGGTCAGGCAATGGCAGGATCACGGCTTCCCGCTGGTCAAGGGCGAGAAGCCGGGTACGGCACGCCGCGCGCGCGCAGGCGATGTTATGGTGCTGGTGCGCAAACGCAAGGAACTGGCCGGGCTGATTGTCGGCCGGCTGCACGCTGCCGGCGTGCCGGTGGCGGGGGTGGACCGGCTACGGTTGGCGGCTCCGCTTGCGGTGCGCGATTTGATGGCGGCGGTGCGATTTGCGGCGCAGCCGTTCGACGATCTCAATCTGGCCTGTCTCTTGACCTCGCCATTGCTCGGCTGGACGCAGGAAGATCTTCTTGAACACGGCTACAGACCGGACAAGGTGGCGCTTTGGGATCACTTGCGCCGCACGCGCGGGCCTTTGGTCGACCAGACGATGTCCAGCCTGCTGGACCTGCTCCACCTGGCCGATTTTGAGCCACCTCTGGCCTTGTTGCACTGGGTTCTGACGGGGCCGTGGCTGGGTCGGCGCCGGCTGGTCGCACGACTGGGGGCAGAAGCGAATGACCCGATCGACGAACTGCTCAACGCCGCCAGCGCCTATGCCACCGCCGAAGTGCCTAGTTTGCAGGGCTTTATTCGCTGGTTCGATGCCGGCGACGGTGAATTGAAACGCGAAGCTGGCAAGCAGGGCGATCAGGTGCGGGTAATGACCGTCCACGGCTCCAAAGGCCTGCAAGCGCCAATCGTAATCCTGGCCGATGCCGCCGATAACCCCGATCGGTCGTTGGGCAGCCCGCTGGAACTGGTCGATCCGGCCAGTATGCTAAGCAGCACGCCGCGCACCGTGCCCCTGCCATCGCTTCGCAAAAACGAGCGGTACGGCAAGATCGCAGTGGCAGATCAGACCGCCCGCGCCGAAGAGCACCAGGAACACTGGCGTCTGCTGTATGTCGCGATGACCCGGGCCGAAGAGGCGCTGTTTATCGCCGGTGCGCTGGGCCCGCGCGAAACCGAACCGGCGCCCAACAGCTGGTACGCCCGGCTGCAGGGGTTATTTGATGCGGCCGACTGGATAGATGACCCGCTGTGGAGTGCGCGGCTTGAATACGGTGAGCGCACAGATGCGGCGTTGCCTTTAATCGCTAACACAGTTATTCAATTGCCGCTGCCGGAACCGTGGCTGGACAGCCCCGCGCCCGCCGAACCGCGACCGCCGCGTCCGCTCGCACCATCTTCGCTGGGACAGGACGCCAGCGCCGATCCGCCTTTTCCGCCCGGTGCCGGTTCCGTCGCCGCACGGCGCGGCGTGTTGATGCACAAACTCCTTGAACGCCTGCCTGACGTGAAACCCGCCGAACGGACCAGCGCTGCGCAGGCTTGGCTGGCTCGGTCAGCGAACGACCTCGACCATCACAGCCGCGCCGAAATGGCCGCATCCGCGATCCGCGTGCTTGGCGATTCAGCCTGGGCCGATTTGTTTGAACCTGGATCGTTGGCCGAAGTACCGATTGCCGCAACTGTTGGCGGGCAGGTGATTGCCGGTACGATCGACCGAGTGGCAATAGACGGAACACGGATCCGGCTGGTCGATTATAAGACCGCGCGGCGTCCGCCTGCCAGCCTGGATGAAGTGCCATTGGCCATCCTGCGGCAGATGGCAGCCTATGCCGCGGCGCTGGAAGCGGTTTATCCCGGGCGCAGTGTTGAAGCGGCCGTATTGTACACGCAGGCACCTAGCCTCCTTATCATTCCGCCAGCGCTGCTTGCCGTTCACAAGCAGGCATTGATCGGCATCTAGCAATGCTTTGCCCCGCCGCAGTTGCCATTGGCGCGCGGCATCCTAAGTTAAGGGCCAACTCACAGGAGATTCTAATGGCCACCAAAGCCGTAACCGATGCCAGCTTTGCCACCGATGTACTGCAAAGCGATAAGCCAGTCCTGGTCGATTTCTGGGCCGACTGGTGCGGGCCCTGCAAGATGATCGGCCCGGCGCTCGAAGAAATCAGCGATGAGCTGGCCGACAAGGTGACGATCGCCAAGGTCGATATAATGGAATGCACCGATACCGCCGCCAAGTATGGCGTGCAGTCAATCCCGCTGATGGTGTTGTTCAAGAACGGCCAGCCGGTTGCACAAAAGCTGGGTGCAGCGCCAAAGAGTCAGCTCAAAGGTTGGCTGGAAAGCGAACTTTAAAGCAGCGCTAATCGCGCGGCAAGCTGGTCGAACAGCGCTGGGCTAGCGGCGCCAATCAGGCCTGGGAGATGGGCTTCATCGACCCGGTAAGGTCGGCCATCGAGCCGCGCGACCTTGCCGCCGGCCTCGTTGACAAATAGCGCCCCGGCGGCGTGATCCCACGCGAGCGTGCGTTCAAATATCGAAAGGTCGTTTACTCCAAGAGCGATGCGCGGATATTGTTCTGCGGCGCAGCGAGGTATATCGACCAGTGTATAATGGGGCGCTATGTGGTGGCGCATCGCCTCGCGCTTGGCCGGATCCAAAAAGACCAAGGATATGGCGGCAATCGGACAGTTTTCCCCCGTAGTTTTGGCAGTGACGCGCTGCCCTCCAATGAACGCGCCCTTGCCTCGGCGGGCGATGCATAACCGATCTGACAAAGGATCGTAAATCCAGCCTGTATGCGCCTCACCAGCTTCAGCCATCGCGATAAGAATGCCAAAGGGGCCATTGCCATTGGCAAAATTATTTGTGCCGTCGAGGGGGTCGACAATCCAGCAAGGTCCTTTCAGTAGTTCCAGCACAGACGGATCGGCATGGGCCGCCTCTTCGCTCACGATGGGCAAGCCGGGAATTATCCTGGAAAGCCCCTCAATTAAAAGTTCCTCGGCCTGAAAATCGGCGACAGTCACGACGTCGTCGGCCGCTTTGTGTTCGATTTGGCCCTCGTGCAATGACTGAAAGTGGGGCATTATTGCGCGCGCCGCCACTTCTCGCAGCAGCTTGCTCATCTCGGTTTGAAAGGTGCTGATTTCATTCATGACCGGTAATCCGCGTTGATCGAGATATAGCCGTGAGTCAGGTCACAAGTCCAAACCGTTGCGCGGCCATTTCCAATGCCAAGATCGACATCGATTGTGATCTCTTGACCTTTAAGATGCGCTGACACAGGTCCCTCGTCATAACCTGCCACAGGCAAGCCATTGCGCGCGCACCATGTGCCGCCAAACCCGATTGACAGAGTGTCGCGGTCGGCAGGCTCGCCCGCCTTGCCCACTGCCATCACCACGCGGCCCCAATTGGCGTCTTCACCGGCAATGGCTGTCTTGACCAGCGGCGAGTTGGCAATGGCGAGGCCGACCTTTCGTGCGCTATGGTCACTGGACGCGCCGGTGACGTAAACGGAAATGAACTTTCGCGCACCTTCGCCGTCGCGCACTACCAGATGGGCGAGCTGGCGGCACACGTCATGCAGCGCGGCGGCAAAAGCATCGGCGCCGGCGCTGTCGAACCCGGTAAGCGGCACGTTGCCAGCCTTGCCTGTGGCAAAGGCCAGAACGGTGTCGCTGGTCGATGTGTCGCTGTCTACCGTGATGCAGCTGAAAGTATCGCGGTTGGCCGCGCTGAGCACATCCTGCAAGAAGGCCGGTTCAACCGCGCAATCAGTAAAGATGAAGCCGAGCATGGTTGCCATGTCGGGCGCGATCATGCCGCTGCCCTTGATGATCGCACCCAAAGTCACGGGTTTACCGCCAACCACTGCCCGGGCGGCGACACCCTTGGCGAAGGTATCGGTCGTGCCGATGGTGTTGGCGGCATCTTCCCAGCTGCAAGGCTGCTCTGTAAGTGCGGCAGAGACCCCTGTTTTCGCCTTGTCCTTTGGCAGCGGCACACCGATTACCCCGGTAGACGATACGAAGACCTGCTCGCGCGCGCAGTCCAGATGCGCCGCAACCTGATCCATGATCGCTTCCACCGCCTCGCGTCCACGATAACCGGTGAAGGCGTTGGAATTGCCGGCATTGACGACCAGCGCGCGGGCCTGGCCCTGCGCCAAGTTGGTGCGGCCCAGTTCAACCTCGGACGAGCAGCAGACATTGCGAGTAAACACCCCGGCCACGCTGGTCCCCTGTGCCAGTTCGACATAGGTCAGGTCGCAGCGCCCCCAATCCTTATAGCCAGCACGCGCCACGCGCAGCGTCACGCCAGCGATCGGCGGGATCGCAGGGAAGGGCCGGGCGAGGGGGGAGACGGTCTGAGGCATGAAGCGTGCCTTATGTTCGCTTGACCATTGCGGCAAGCGTCGACTAACCCATTTTGTCGAGCGTTGATTTAGTTCGGAGCGATAAGTGATTGCATCGTCAATGAAAGTTCCTTTGGTTTCGGCGCTGGCGGCAGGGACGATGATCGCGGTGCCAAGCTTCGCTGGCACACCGCGCGCGGCAAGCCCGATAAGTAATCCAGGCACCTGGATGACACCCAGCGACTATCCACCAGAAGCATTGCGCACGGATTCTGTGGGACTATCGCGGTTTACGGTGACGATCAGCCCGGATGGGGCCGTTACGTCGTGCTCGATCAGAGAGAGCAGCGGCTCCGACGTTCTTGACCGCAAAACTTGCGAACTGGTCATTCTGCGCGCACGATTCAGACCGGCAACCAATGCAGTTGGCAAACCGACTGTGGGTAGCTGGTCAAGTTCGGTCCGTTGGCAGATCCCAAAAGTTCCAGCCAAGCCACCGGCTGCAGGTTTTTCGGTTTTCTCTGCGCTTATTGGCACTGACGGAGCAGCTACAGACTGCCAGTTTGAACAGTTAGAAGGTGCCGCAATACAAGGCGGCGTCAAGGTCGGGCCGTCTCCGAACTGCAATTTTATGCCGATTCAGAGCCCCTACCTTGACGCACAAGGGCGTCCCGTTGCGAAGCGCGTACGTTACACGCGCAGAATTGAAGTCTTCGATGTTCCTGCCCAGCAAGCAAAGGACGTTTCACAGGCTAACTAGAATGCACCGCAACCGCTCTAAGGCGATTGCGATTCTTTGCTTGTCTTAGTTCCCAAGCATCACCAGCGCGGTCGGGGCTGCGCCGCTGCGCGGGGTGACAATCCATTTCAGCATCTGCCCGGTGGTGCCGATCACCGGGCCTTCTTCGGTGTTGTTTGCCAGAATTTTTCCATCGGTGATGATGGTCAGCGTGCCATCCATTTCCGGCAGCGGCACCTTGGCGTCGCCCTTGGCCTTGTCCATCGCCGCCATCGCGGCAAAACTGCCCATCGCGTTTCCGCTGCCAGAGGCGGGGCCGAAACCTGGCGCATCAATCCGCACCGACCCATCGGCGCGGCGATTGATCACGACGAAAGCATTCGCCATGGGAAATCGCTCTATGGTCGGAAACGCGAAATCATGGTCGATTATGCCTGCAATAGCGAAATCAACCTCGAAGAGGCCGTCGCCTTTGTAAATGACGGTTTTCCAACCAGCCTGCTTGCGCAGCCGCTCCGCCATTTCTTCTGCAGCGCGGGGGCTGGTAGGATCGATCCCGCCAAAGATGGCCTTCGCCTGTTCGGCGTCCTTCTTGGATTTGGCTGCGGCTGCTTTCTGGTCAGCGTCCCAGCGGGTGCGCTGCTCGTCTATTTCCGCCTTGGTGCATTCACGCTTGGTTTCGTTATCGTCGTCGTCAAAACACGGCTGCGCCGCAAACGGTCCGGCGTTCTTTCGATCAAGGTCTGCCAGCTTGGACAAACCCAGCATGGAAATCTGGCCAACATAAGTGAAGCTGAAATGGCCATCGCGGCGCAGATCGAGGGTCGAAACAAACTTTCCGGGCGCAAGCAGGCATGCGGCAAGCAGCAGACTAAGCCCGGCTGCAAATCCAGCGATCATGGTGCGCCGAAGGGGGAAATTCATGGGCTTTGCTCCCATCTCGCTCAGCTTCGTGTTGCAATTGCGTAAAGCGCAATAGCGGCTGCATTAGACACGTTTAGGCTTTCGATCGTGCGGCTGATCGGCAGGCGAGCGATAGCATCGCAGTGCTGGGTCACGTTGTGACGCATCCCTTCGCCTTCGGCACCGAGTACCAGTGCGACCGGGCCGGTGGGTAACGCTTCGGCCAATGTACTGGTGCCTTCGCCGTCAAGCCCGATGCGCCAGTATCCGGCCTCGGCGATGTCCTCTAGCGCACGCGAAAGGTTGACCACTCGAACCCATGGAACGATTTCCAGTGCGCCAGACGCACTTTTAGCGACAGTGCCGGATTCAGGCGGGGCGTGACGATCCTGGGTAACAATAGCGCAGGCACCAAAAGCTGCAGCTGAGCGCAAAATTGCGCCAACATTGTGCGGATCGGTCACCTGGTCGAGAACAAGGACGGGGCGCGAAGGATCACCATCGAGCACGTCTTCAAGATATACATCCTCTAATGCGTCGCATTCAAGGACCAAACCCTGGTGCGGGGCGTCGCGCGCAACCAGCCGCGCCAGATCTGCAGGCGCAGCATATTCAACCGCGAAATCAGCCGGCAGTTCACCGTCCAGCGCTTCTACGCCTTCGCGCGTAGCCCAAAGCTTGCGGTGGTTGCGATCGGGGTTGTTCAGTGCCGCTTCGACCGCATGTCGCCCCCACAGCCGCACGGCGCCAGTGCTGGCTCGGCCCGAGCCGCGGCCACCCTGCATACGTCCTGCCCGGCCGCGCAGGGCCTTCTTGCCTTCGCGCTGGCGGTTCACTGGTTCAATCCCTGTTGCATGGCTGCTTCCTGCCAGCGCCGGCAGCGCTACGCAACTGTTGACAGGGCCTTAGCCTTTAGGCATTGGCGCGCTTCCCTCGGCCGGAGGTTCCCTTTTTGGGTACTGCATTTCGGGGCAACCCGTCGCCGGCTAGCTGGTGTGGACAGGTGGCCGAGTGGTTAATGGCAGCAGACTGTAAATCTGCCCGCGAGAGCGTACGGTGGTTCGAATCCACCCCTGTCCACCACCATCCCTTGAAGCCGCGGCCTGCCGCGACTAGAGCGCAGGGATGAGCGAAATAACCCCCGTCATATCGGCCACCGGGCTGTTTACTCCGCCTGATGTCATTACCAACGATGAACTTGTTGCAAGTTTCAACGCCTATGTCGCGCGTTACAACGCCGATAACGCCAGCGCGATAGCCGCCGGCAAAGTGGCTGAGCTGTCGCCTAGTTCGGTCGAGTTCATCGAAAAGGCCAGTGGGATCAAGGCGCGCCACGTGATCAACAAGCCGCCAATCCTGGACCCCGCGATTATGGCGCCCCGCTGGGACGAGCGTCCGAACGAGGATATCTCGGTTCTTGCCGAAATCGGCGTCAAAGCCGCGCGTGACGCGCTTGCGCGGGCCGGGCGCCTGCCATCGGATGTCGATGCCGTGCTGTGCGCTGCATCCAATATGCAGCGTGCCTATCCAGCAATGGCGATCGAGATTCAGGAGGCGCTTGGCATCGAAGGGTTTGGCTTTGACATGAATGTCGCCTGCTCGTCGGCAACTTTCGGGATACAGACAGCTGCAGACTATGTGCGCGCCGGCCACGCCCGTTCGGTGCTGGTCGTCAGCCCGGAAATTTGTTCGGGCCATCTCAATTGGCGGGATCGGGACAGCCACTTCATTTTTGGCGATGTCGCTACGGCTGTGCTGGTCGAGTCACGAGAAATGGCGCCCACGGCGCACTGGGAAATCGTCGGCACAAAACTCAAGACAGTGTTCTCGAATAACATCCGCAACAATTTCGGGTTCCTCAATCGCGCCACTCCTGAAACTGCTGACGCTGCGGACAAGCTGTTCGTGCAAGAAGGGCGAAAGGTATTCAAGGAAGTCGTTCCCATGGTCGCGGCTATGATCATTGAGGAAGCCGGAAGACTGGGCCTTGATCCGGCTGCACTGAGGCGGCTGTGGCTGCACCAGGCCAACCAGGGGATGAACCGCCTGATCGCACAGCGCGTTCTGGGACACGAGGCGAGCGAAGACGAAAGTCCGACCGTGCTTGATACCTATGGCAACACCTCCAGCGCGGGTTCCATTATTGCCTTCCACCTGCATCAGGCGGACCTCGTAAGTGGTGACCTGGGCCTTATTTGCTCGTTTGGAGCAGGCTATTCGGCAGGGACAGTCTTTGTGAGAAAGGTCTGTTGACGCGGATCGGATGAAGTTTTGTTATCCCACCACCGGATAAACGACCCCGACATAATCCACAGGATCGCGACCGCAACAATCGAAACCAGCCCGTCGACGGCATAGTGATAGGCAAGATGGACAGAGCTGACCCAGATCAGGATCAGGAACGCCATAAACCACCTGCCATGACGCGGTGAAATAGCTCGGACGGCTAGATAGAAGAGCATGCAAATCGCCACGTGCATAGATGGCATTGCGCTGATGCCGCTGCCCAGGCCAGTGTCGCTGTCGTTGAAATGGGCCAGCAGCAAATTCTGTACGTTCAGCGATACGATCGGGATCTGCATATTGGCAGATCGAAGATAAGACATCTGGGCAATAAAATGCGAATTGCCGGTAAGCGGTCCGATAAAAGCCGGACCAAAAGATGCCATCGCCGAGGCCATGACCCCGCCAATCAACGCCCAGCTAAGCGCGAAGCACAGAAAGAATTGCCGGCGCACTACGTCGCTGATCCGAGCATAAAGAAACCACGCGCAACCAACGTAATTCAATACGAGCCAAGCGACATAGATAACTGCAAGAGCGGCGGTGACCGGGGCAAAACCTAAAACCGGCTGCAAAATCCTCCATGGGTCGGTGCCGAAAAAGAGCTGCCGGTCTAGAGCGATTAGGGTTCGATCCCAATTATAGACATGAAATGTCGGGATGGCAGACTTAATTGCCGAAAAGAATGGAAGGAGTGCAATCTGCATTGCCAGAATTGGCAGGCCTGCAATTATCCTCTCCAGGAAGAGCGGATTACCGAGGTACTCTTGAAAGAGATAGCCGACCGGGCTTGCCGGCCGATTTCGCAAAAGCGCCTTTAGCAACAAAATCACGCCAAGCAGACCCAACGCCCAGATATAAAGTTCGGCATTCAAGATCAGCGAATCCGGTTGGTAACTGATCCCCCGGGTTGCAAGGACAATCGCACAAATCTGGAACATAAACAGTGTGATGGCAATGACGGGCAGGTCTCGCCGAACGCTCAATGCGATCCGGGCGAAAGGTCCTTGGTCAAAAACATGCTGTTTGACGGCGTCCATCGCAGTTTTCCTAGCACTACCATGGTATCCAAGCTGTTAATCGGTTTTTGTGGGCCACGCTGTGCTTGTGGCCTTCCTGGCAAAGCCCTAGATGGGGCCGATGTCTGGAGAAATACTCGATAACCGCGGACGCGGTCAGGCCGGTTGGAACTGGCCTAGCATTCACCCTGAAGGCCGCAAGTTTGCGCTGCTGGCGGCAGCAATTGCGGCGTTCTTCGCTTTCATGGCGTGGGAAACACTCGCGTGGCCAACCGGCGTGCTGGTTTTGGGGATCGCTGCTTTCTTCCGCGATCCGCAGCGTGTGACCCCGCGCGGCGACAATCTGATCATAGCGCCGGCAGACGGACTGATCACATTGATTACTAAAACCGCGCCGCCGCGCGAACTCCAGATTGACGACGGCAGTGGGATGCCGGGCATGGGGACAGAACCGATTACCCGGGTGTCAATATTCATGTCGGTGTTCGATGTTCACATCAACCGCACACCGATTGGCGGCACTGTTCGTCGCGTTGTTTATATCCCTGGTAAGTACATGAACGCCGGGCTCGACAAGGCGAGCGAAGAAAATGAACGTCAGCACATTCTGGTGGAGCGCGGCGATGGACTGCAGATCGGCTTTACGCAGATTGCGGGCTTGATCGCAAAACGCATCATCCCCTTCGTAAAACCGGGTGACATGCTTGCCGCCGGACAGCGCGTTGGACTGATCCGCTTTGGCAGCCGGGTCGATGTTTATCTACCCGCCGGGACTGAGCCTATGGTCCTGCTGGGGCAAAAAACCATCGCGGGCGAGACCGTGCTGGCTGAGATCGGTCAACAACCATTGATTGAGGGCGTTGCCCAGTGACCTCAAGGCGGTTGCCGGGAGGCCTGACCC
Organism: Novosphingobium sp.; assembly: GCF_024642085.1. Taxonomy (GTDB): domain Bacteria; phylum Pseudomonadota; class Alphaproteobacteria; order Sphingomonadales; family Sphingomonadaceae; genus Novosphingobium. Next base: position 22,518 of record NZ_JAHEBV010000015.1, read on the forward strand.
TGCGCGCTATGGTTCCCAATGCGATTACAGCCGCTGCGCTTTGTGCCGGTCTCACGGGAATTCGCTTTGCCATAACAGGCGAGTTTGAAAAGGCCGTGGGCGCAATTATCCTGGCCGGGCTTCTTGACGGGATCGATGGCCGGATTGCCCGGCTACTGAAGGCCCAGTCACGCTTTGGCGCAGAACTCGATAGTCTTGCTGACAATGTCTCTTTTGGCGTCGCGCCTGCGCTCGTGCTTTTCATGTGGTCATTGCAGGACGTTCCGCGACTGGGATGGTTCGCTGCTCTGGCCTTTGCAGTCAGCATGGCGCTGCGCTTAGCCCGGTTTAATGCGCGCATTGATCTCCCGGAAGAACCGCGCAAGGTCGCAGGGTTCTTGACCGGAGTGCCGGCGCCCGTAGGTGCCGGGCTAGCCTTCCTGCCTATGTACCTAAGTTTTACATTTCCAGGAGAGACGCTGCTACGTCATCCGCTCACTGTCGGCTTGTGGCTGGTTTTGATCGCTTTGTTGACGATATCGAGCTTGCCCACGCTAAGCTGGGGTAAGCTGAGACCACGGCGCAACCTTCGCCTGGAGGCAATTTTGCTTATCGGAATCGTCGCTGGGGCCGCGGCCCTTACCGAACCGTGGTGGACCCTTATTGGAATCTGTGGAATCTATCTTACGATACTGCCCATCGGTATGGTGCAGTATTCGCGCGTCACGCGGCGTCGCGCAACGCCTGCAGGGGCATCATCCGCGCCCTGACCGGCAGGCGCACAATCTTGCCGTCATCACACGTTGTAACCGTTTCGAAAATACGCGCCGTAACCAAAAGGCGATGTTCACAAGCTTCAAGGTCGCGGCGCAACGCTCTGATCTGTGGAAGAGCGGTTAGCCAAGCTGCGGCGATCGCAAACACGGCTGCAAGCCCAGCAAAAGCAAAAAGGGTGGTAACTGCGTAAACCAACATGATGTCCGTCCTTCGCCGCGCCCCTGTTCGAATTTATGTGAACAAGGTGTGTACTGCTTGTGGATAACCCGCAGCTTGGTTAATGGTTCCCATCGGTCCCCACGGTGCGTATGTTCCCTATTTGTTCCATAGATGTCAAGCGGCAATGTTGGGGCTTGTATCGGCTGATAATATCTATGTCGGCAAATTAGGGCTGGAAATGTTAGTCCCGCGCGGTTAAGGGCGCCCAGCTTGCAGACAGAACGGCCAATTTCGCTGGTTTGTATCACGCAAGCGAATTCACATGGAAAGCACCAAAACCGGTGCCGAAGCGGGCTAATCCGCACGGTTCCAGCTTTCCAGAGGCATAACCGGAAGGAATTGAATTATGGCGGCACCTACCGTCACAATGCAGCAGTTGATCGAGGCCGGAGCACATTTCGGTCACCAGACACACCGCTGGAATCCGCGAATGAAGCCGTATATTTTCGGCGCGCGTAACGGCATCCATATCCTTGATCTATCGCAAACCGTGCCGTTGATGGCCCGCGCGCTCGACTTTGTCGACGCCACCGTTCGGGCAGGCGGCAAGGTGCTTTTCGTCGGAACCAAGCGCCAGGCGCAGCAGCCGATTGCAGACGCCGCGCGCGCCTGCGGCCAGCACTTTGTCAACCACCGCTGGCTTGGCGGCATGCTCACCAACTGGAAAACCATCAGCCAGTCGATCAAGCGCATGAAGACGCTTGAAGAGCAGCTTGCGGGTGACACCGCCGGCCTGACCAAGAAAGAAGTGCTTCAACTGACCCGCGAACGCGACAAGCTGGAACTTTCGCTGGGCGGTATACGCGATATGGGCGGCATTCCCGATGTGATGTTCGTGATCGATGCCAACAAGGAAGAGTTGGCAATCAAGGAAGCCAACGTGCTGGGCATCCCGGTCGTGGCGATCCTCGATTCGAACGTGTCGCCTGATGGAATCGCTTTCCCGGTTCCGGCCAACGATGACGCCAGCCGCGCTGTGCGCCTGTACTGCGATGCCATTGCCGCTGCTGCGACCAAGGGCCACCGCGAAGGTGTGGTCGATTCGGGCGCCGACATTGGCGCGATGGATGAAGCCCCGATTGAAGAGGCCGTGATCGAAGCTCCGGCAGCAAGCGAAGCGCCCAACGCCGATGATGTCTCGGTCGAAGAAACCGCGACCGAAGCCTGAACTGGCCAATCTGTACCCCTTGCGTGCCGGGTCTGATGGCCCGGCCGCACGTTTCAATTTCAGAAGGATATGCGCAATGGCTTACACCGCCACTGACGTGAAAAATTTGCGGGAGCGCACTGGCGCCGGCATGATGGATTGCAAGAAGGCAATGGAAGAAACCGGCGGCGATATGGAAGCTGCGGTCGATCTGCTGCGCGCCAAAGGCTTGGCCGCAGTAGCCAAAAAGTCCAGCCGCACCGCTGCTGAAGGCCTGGTCGGCGTGGCTGTTGCCGGAACAACGGGCGTCGCTGTTGAAGTGAACTCGGAAACCGATTTTGTTGCCAAGAACGAACAGTTTCAGGATTTTGTCCGCAAGACGACAGAAGTTGCGCTGGGCCAGGGTTCGGATGATATTGATGCTCTCAAGAGCGCGGCTTATCCGGGCGGCGGCACGGTTGAAGACAAGCTGACCAACAATGTTGCGACCATCGGTGAAAATCAGCAGGTTCGCCGCATGAAGACCGTTGCGGTCAAGCAGGGCGTGGTTGTTCCCTATATGCACAACGCCGCCGCGCCAAACCTGGGTAAGATCGGTGTGCTCGTTGCACTCGAATCCGAAGCTGGAGCCGACGTGCTGGAGCCGTTGGGCAAGCAGATTGCAATGCACATTGCGGCTGCTTTTCCGCAGGCGCTGAATGCTGAAGGCCTCGACGCGGATATGATTGCGCGTGAGCGCAAGATCGCGGCAGAAAAGGCGGCTGAAAGCGGCAAGCCCGCCGACGTTCAGGCCAAGATGGTTGACGGAGCAGTGGCCAAGTTTGCAAAAGAAAATGCACTCCTTAGCCAGCTGTTTGTCATGGACAACAAAACTCCGGTCGCGCAGGTCGTAGATCAAGCCGGCAAGGCTGCAGGCGCCAAGATCGAACTGGTTGACTATGTCCGCTTCCAGCTGGGCGAAGGCATCGAAAAGGTCGAAAGTGACTTTGCCGCCGAAGTGGCTGCTGCTGCCGGTCTGGCTTAAGCCGCAGGCTCTTTTATCTTGGGCCGAACTGGACGGGGCGCAACCTACGGGTTCGCGCCCCGTTCTGCGTTCAGGACGCCGACCGTATCGTAACCAGCCACACGTCAGGACTGACGCCGAAGCGGAACGGCAAGACGCTGGTGCCAAGCCCGGCGGTCACGAACAGTGTCTGAGTGCCCTCTTCGATCCGGCCGCAAGCATAGCGGTTCCCGTAACGGGACATGTGCGCCGGCGCGCCGATCAGCGGCAGGCGGATTTGTCCGCAATGGGTATGTCCGGCCAGCATCAGCGTAACGTCCTTTGGCAAATCCGGAAATGGATCAGGGCTATGGCTGATTACGACGTAGGGCGGGCCAAGCCGGCGCATGGCTGCAACCGTCGCGCCCGTATTAGCATGGCCGCTGAAATCGTCGTCAATCCCGCCGACTGTTAGCGGACCGATCCGCACAGCTTGGTTGCGCAGCACTATGGCACCAGCTTTGGTCAGCTCGCGCTGCGCTAGTGCCGCATTGCGCCAGTGATCGTGATTCCCCAGAACGGCGGCCACTCCTATCCGCGGCTGCAAGCCTGCCAAGGGTGCTATGGCCTCAGCGAGTGGGTAATGGCGTGATGCAAGATTTCGGTCACTGATAAGGTCGCCAGTGATCAGCACATAATCGGGCCGCAATGCATTGACCTGCGCAACGATCCTGCGCAGCCGTTTGGGCGGCATGTCCGGACCGGCAACGTGCATGTCGGACATGACCAGTAGACGGAGCGGCGCGCCATGTGGCGCAAGACCGGGCAGAGTGACTTCGGCTCGACGCACGATCGGATCGCTCAGCGTATCGTGCAACGCCTTTCCGACAAGCATCGCCGTGATCAAGGCGCTGGCCAAACCAATCCGGCGCACCACCAAACCGCGATTTCCACTCGGCATTTTCGCTGCGCTCCCTTTACCAAACATGCCAAGGGAGGCTAAGGACCACGGCCATTGCCTTACCTGCCCGAGGATCGCTCACCCACCATGTCCAAGCCCGACTACAAGCGTGTCTTGCTGAAACTGTCAGGCGAAGTGCTGATGGGCAACCAGCAGTTCGGGATTGATCCCGAGTTTGTTGCCGAGCTGGCCAAAGAAGTGAAAGAAGCCAAGGAAACCGGGCTGCAACTCTGCCTGGTGATTGGCGGAGGAAACATCTTTCGCGGAATGGCCGGAGCGGCCAAGGGAATGGACCGGGCGCAGGCAGACTATATGGGCATGCTCGCCACGGTCATGAACGCGCTCGCCATGCAGAATGCGCTGGAACAGCTTGGCGTGCCGACCCGGGTGCAATCGGCAATCGAGATGGATAAAGTGTGCGAGCCCGTAATTCGCCGCCGCGCCGAACGGCACCTCGAAAAGGGCCGCGTAGTGATTTTCGCCGCCGGTGTCGGTGCGCCCTATTTCACGACAGACAGCGGCGCCGCCTTGCGCGCTGCAGAAATGCGCTGCGATGCACTGCTTAAAGGCACCTCAGTGGATGGTGTTTACGATTGCGACCCGAAGACAAATAGAAGTGCAAAACGTTATAATTCAGTGGATTATGATACAGTGCTTGCACAAAATCTTAGAGTCATGGATGCCAGCGCAGTCGCGCTATGCCGCGACAACGACATTCCCATCGTTGTTTTCTCAATCCGCGAAAAGGGCAACTTGGCCAAAGTTTTGCGCGGCGAGGGGACCCAAACAATCGTAAGAAAGGGCTGATCCCATGGCCAAATATGACAGGGCCGATCTTGAACGGCGGATGAAAGGAGCGGTGGAATCACTGCGCAGCGATCTGGGCGGCCTGCGCACGGGACGAGCCAATACTGCCTTGCTGGATCCGATCGTGGTCGAAGTCTATGGCAGCAAGATGCCGCTCAATCAGGTGGCGACGGTTTCGGCGCCGGAACCGCGAATGATCTCGGTTCAGGTGTGGGACAAGTCCAACGTAACTCCGGTTGAAAAGGCCATTCGCTCGGCAGGATTGGGCCTCAATCCTATTAACGATGGCAACAATATCCGTCTCCCGATCCCCGACCTGACTGAGGAACGTCGCAAGGAACTGGCAAAGCTGGCTCATTCTTATGCCGAAAAGGCGCGCATCGCGATCCGGAATGTCCGCCGCGACGGAATTGATAACCTCAAGGCAGATGAAACCAAGAAAGAAATCTCTGAAGACGACCGCAAACGCGGTGAAACCGAGGTTCAGAAGCTGACCGACGAGATGATCAAGGATGCCGACGCAGTTGCGGCGCAGAAGGAACAGGAAATCCTCGGCCGGTGATCTTTTGCCAAGCTCAGGATGAGCGGGCGGAAGGGCATTGAGCGCCGCCCGTCACGTCGCCATCATTATGGATGGCAACGGGCGCTGGGCCAAGGCGCGGCACCTGCCGCGCGCCGTAGGCCATCAACGCGGGGTCGAAGCGGTCCGCACACTAGTTCGCGCCGCTCGCGACATGGGCCTGGAAGCATTGACCCTTTACGCTTTTTCAACCGAAAACTGGCGCCGTCCGGAAGAAGAAGTGTCGGCACTGTTCGCGCTGCTCAAACGCTATATCCAGGATGATTTGCAAGAGTTCGTCGATAACAATGTTCGATTGAAAATTATCGGCGATTACAAATCTTTAGCTAGTGATATTGTTTGCTTGCTGGAAGATGCATTGACACGCACGGCGGAGAATAATGGCACTACGCTCGTCGTCGCGCTCAACTATGGCGCGCAAGACGAGATAGCCCGTGCAGCAAAAATTGCTGCCACCAAAGGGCCAATTACTGTTGCAGCGATCGATGCTGAACTGGACACAGCCAGTCTTCCACCAGTCGACCTGTTGATCCGTACGTCCGGCGAAATGCGGTTATCGAACTTCCTGCTGTGGCAAGTTGCCTATGCTGAAATGTGGTTCACCGATGTATTATGGCCCGACTTTACACCTGATCATCTGCGCGAAGGGCTTAACGCCTTTGCGAACCGGGAGCGGCGTTATGGCGGACGCTGAAAAGACGGCTTCCGATCTGGGCAAGCGCAGCCTTTCCGCGTTTGTCATGGTAGCCGTAGCTGGAACTGCAATCTGGCTGGGCGGACCGGTTTGGGCGCTGTTCGTCGCATCGGTGGCGACGGGCGTTTACTGGGAATGGTCAGGTCTGGTGCGCGGTTTTGCGACCAGTGCCGGACAGCGTCTTGGATGGATGATCGGCGGATTCGTTTATATCGTGGTAGCAGCGACAACACTGTTGATCCTGCGTCTCGATGCGTTCGGACTTAGCCGAACTTTGCTGATGGTTCTTGTAGTCGTTGCTATCGATGTTTGCGCTTATTTTAGCGGACGGACATTTGGCGGCCCCAAGATCGCGCCAAAACTCAGCCCCAAAAAAACGTGGGCGGGCCTTTACGGTGGAGTTGGAGGAGCCGCATTGGTTATCGCGGGCTATGCCACTTGGCTGTCGTGTTATGATCCAGCATTCGGCCACTGCGAGATTGAGCGCTTCGGCCGCCACCTGCCCCTGGCTTTGGTTGGCGGCACGCTTGCGGCGGTCACCGCTCAGGCTGGTGATTTCTTCGAAAGCTGGATGAAACGGCGTGCCGGCGTAAAGGATTCAGGCAAGCTGATCCCAGGCCATGGCGGTTTGTTCGACCGGGTCGACGGTCTGTTGGCCCTTAATTTTGCAGTCGGTGTATTCGGTCTGCTGATCATCGGCGGGCGCTTGCTCAGCGGCGCCTCGTTGCTGCCGAGCCCGGCATGACAAGGCGCATTTCCATTCTTGGAGCAACTGGATCGATCGGCGGCTCGACACTTGACCTGATCGCGCGGCAGCCGGACCGCTGGAGAGTTGCCGCTTTGACCGCCAATTGCCAGGCGCAGGAATTGGCCCGCCTCGCACGCCGGTTTGATGCGGAAGTGGCTGTCGTGGCTGACGAAACCTGTCTGCCCGAATTGCGCGATGCGCTGGCCGGATCAGGGATCGAGGCAGCAGGCGGAGCGGGCGCACTGATCGAATCAGCGGCGCGCCCGGTCGATATCACTATTGCGGCGATCGTCGGCTGCGCAGGACTTGCGCCCACTATGGCAGCGATTGAGCAAGGTCGTACCGTGGCCCTCGCTAACAAGGAGGCCCTTGTATCTGCTGGTGACGTCATGAAGGCAGCAGTCGCGCGATGCGGAACCGTGCTTTTGCCGATGGACAGCGAACACAACGCGATTTTCCAGTGCCTGGCGGGGAACGACCCCGCGTATGTCCGCTCAATCACGCTGACTGCCAGTGGTGGCCCGTTCCGCGACTGGTCGATGGCGCAGTTGGCGGCAGCAACTCCGGCCCAGGCGGTAAAGCACCCAAACTGGTCGATGGGGGCTAAAATCAGCGTCGATTCCGCCACCATGTTCAATAAGGGCCTCGAACTGATAGAGGCGTGGCACTTGTTTCCCGTCGCGCTAGATGCGTTGCGGATCATTATCCATCCTCAGTCCGTGGTGCATTCGATGGTGGAATACCGCGACGGATCGACCCTTGCCCAGCTTGGACCGTCTGACATGCGAGTGCCCATCGCGTCGTGTCTTGCATGGCCAGAACGGATGGACACGCCGTGTCCGCCGCTTGATCTGGCCAGGCTGGGCGAGCTCACCTTCCGCCCCCCCGATGAAGATCGTTTTCCCGCAACGCGCCTGGCGCGTGAGGCGGCTGCAGCTGGCGGAGCCGCGCCAGCAGTGCTGAATGCCGCCAACGAGATGGCTGTCGCGGCATTTCTCGCCGGACACCTGCCGTTCACGCGTATCGCAGTAACGGTCGAGGAACTTTTGGCGCGCTATGTTCCGCCAGCCGCGGCATCGCTGGATGAAGTCATCGCAATCGATGCAGAGGCGCGAAGTGTGGCGCGCCAGATGTTGGAGCTTGTCTAAGCCAATGCAGATGCCTTTTGCAGTTACTGCCATTCTGGCGTTCATCCTGGTTTTGGGACCGCTGGTCGTGCTCCACGAACTCGGCCACTATCTGGCCGGACGCATGTTCGGGGTGCGCGCGGATGCCTTTTCGGTTGGCTTTGGCAAGGAACTTTGGGGCCGCACCGACAAGCGCGGCACCAGGTGGAAGCTATCGGCCATTCCGCTGGGTGGTTACGTCCAGTTTGCGGGCGACATGAACGCCACCGGCCAGTCCGATCCGGCGCTCGAAGGGGCCGCTAGGGCAGACCTGAAGGGCACGTTCCCCGGCGCAAGACTGTGGCAACGCGCCGTCATTGTATTTGCCGGGCCGTTCACTAATTTTCTGATCGCTGTTGCCATTTTCGCTGCGTTCGCAATGGCCTATGGTATTCGTGTGACGCCGCCCGTGATCGGCGGATTTGCGCCTCAGTCGGCTGCCCAGGCAGCGGGATTGCAACTGGGCGACCGGATTGTGGCAATCGATGGCGATCCGGTAAATGACTTCACCGAGATAGCCCGCAAGGTTCTGCTTTATCCCGGCAAGACCATCACTGTGGCTGCACAGCGAAATGGACAGACAATTACGCTGCCGGTGACTTTGGCGAGCCATACTGAAAAAGACGGTTTTGGCGGTGCGGCGACCAAGGGCATGCTGGGCATCGCAAGCGTACGGCCCGAATTGCGACCTGTTGGCCTGGGTAAGGCATTGGCCGTGGGGGTCGGGGATTCGGTTACCGCAATCAAAATGACCGCGATTGGCCTTGGGCAGATAATCACCGGCGACCGTTCGACCAAGGAAATGGGAGGGCCGATCAAGATCGCACAGTATTCGGGCCAGACCATGTCTCTGGGCTGGGCAGCCATGGTCCTTTTCGCTGCCACCATTTCAATTAATTTGGCATTCATCAACCTGCTGCCAATTCCCGTCTTAGACGGCGGGCACCTGGCAATGTATGCCGCGGAAGCAGTCCGCCGCAAACCGCTGGGCGCGCGCAGTCAGGAATGGGCGTTCCGCGCTGGTCTGGCTTTTGTGCTGGCGCTGGTTCTGTTCGTCACTTTCAACGATCTTGCTTCGCTGCCCGTCTTCGGTAGCTAAGCCGGAGGGACGCGAAATACTTGCGGATTTGCGCGGCAACTGTGCTTGATCGAAGGGTCAGCATCGGGCAGAGGGCGGCGACATATCTGTAACGCGCGGGTGGTCCTGGGGTTCGGGGCGATATGGCCGGCGTGAAGCACAACTTACGGGAACTGTCGTGCCGATGATTTGCCAGACAATGGAACGCAACGAAACTGCCCGTCGGGCAACCGCGATTGCGGCGGTCTTGCTCGGAACGACGTTCCTTGCGGGTCTGCCGACCGCGGCATTGGCCCAAGCAGCAGCCACGGCTGCGGCACCGGCCCCTGCCGCGCCCGAAGTGCCCGCAGTTGTCGCGATAAGGGCGATCAACGTCGCCGGCTCGCAGCGGCTCGAGCCCGATACCATCATGTCGTACATTAAGATGCGGGTCGGCCAGCCGTACACCCAGCAGGCGGCAGACCAGGCGCTGAAAGATCTGTACGCAACCGAACTGTTTACCGATGTCCAGATCATCAACAGTGATGGCGTAGTGACCATCCAGGTCAAAGAAAACCCGGTCATCAACCGCATCGTCCTTGAAGGCAACAAGAGGATCAAGGAAGACAAGATCCTTCCCGAGATCAAAATGGCGCCGCGCCAGATATTCACCCGGTCGAAGGTGCGCGCTGATGTGTCCCGCATTATCGAGTTGTACAAGCGCCAGGGACGCTTTGCCGCCAGTGTCGAACCCAAGATGGTCATGCTCGATCAGAACCGCGTCGACATAGTCTTTGAGATTACCGAAGGGCCCAAATCCAAGGTCCGCGCGATCAACATTATCGGCAACGAGCAGTTCAGCGATGGAGAGCTGCGCGGTGAAATGATCACCAAGCAGGCAGGGATCACCAAGATTTTCAGCTCGGGCACCAGTTACGATCCCGACAAGATGGCTTTTGACCAGCAGAAACTGCGTCAATTTTACCTGACCAAGGGCTATGCCGACTTCCGGATCGTATCAGCGGTGGCCGAATTGACCCCCGATAAGCGCGATTTCATCCTGACCTACGTGGTCGAGGAAGGTCCGCGCTACAAGTTCGGTGACGTCAAGGTGCAAAGCCAACTGCGCGACTTTGACGATACACGTCTTGCGGCCACTCTGCCCATGAAGAAGGGCGACTGGTACGACGCCAAGAAGGTCGAGGATACGATCGAGCAGCTCAACACCACGCTGGGCGCATTCGGGTATGCCTTTGCCGACGTGCGACCGGACTATGCACGCAGCAAGGAAGACCTTACGATGGGTCTTACCTTCAACATTGCAGAGGCACCACGTGTCTATGTTGAAAAAATCGACGTCAACGGCAATACGCTGACCCAGGACAAGGTTGTCCGCCGCGAGTTTCGTCTGGCAGAAGGCGATGCGTTCAATTCGCTTCAGGTCAAACGTTCGACCGCGCGTATCAACTCGCTGGGCTATTTCCAGGAAAAGTTCGAAGTTGAACAAAAGCCGGGCGCTTCGCCCGACCGGATAATACTGGAAGCCAATGTCGAGGAAAAGCCGACCGGCGAACTGCAGCTCTCGGCTGGATATTCGAGCCTTGAAAAGCTGATCTTCCAGGGTTCGATCCAACAGCGCAATTTCCGCGGCCGCGGTCAGACGGTGGGGCTCAGTCTCAGCTATTCGCAATATTCGAAAAGTGCAGAGGTCAGCTTTACCGAACCGTACTTGTTCGACAAAAACGTGTCGCTGGGGGCCAGTGTCTATCGCCGCGACTACAATAATTTCAATTACATCAACACAAACCGCAACACGCTATACCAGAACAAGACCACGGGCTTGTCGGTACGCGCAGGCTTGGCGCTGACCGAGTATATTTCGGCGGTAGGCAGCTATACCTTCAATTACGACGACATATCGGTCGATCGCAATCAGTACTATTCTGATCGGCAGAACCCGCCTTCGTTTGAGTGCGATCCGATCATTGCAGGCCGATATCTGTGTGATGCCATCGGCAAGCGCACCACTTCGATGCTGGGCCTTTCGCTGATTTACGATACACTTGACAGCCGTGTTCACCCAACGCGCGGCAACTCGGTCTCCGTCACGACTGAGTTTGCCGGATTGGGCGGATCTGTGAAGTATGCGCGGCTTCGCCTGAATGCCGCCAAGTATTTCCCGGTCGGCAAAGGCTTCATATTCTCGGTTCGCGGTGAAGCTGGCGCGATGAAATCGCTTGGACGCAAGAATGATACCGTAAACGGCATTGACGGCGTATTCCTGACCGATCGGTTCTATCTGGGCGAACCGACAATTCGCGGCTTCGACATCCGCGGTGTCGGCCCGCGTGTGGTGCGCAAGTTCTATCAGGATACGAATGCCGATGGCACCGTTGACGGTCTCAATTACGTGTGTTTCAGGCCAGCCGTTACCACAACGCCAACGGCACCTGCTGACCGTCAGATTGTTGGCGCGGGTGCAGCTTGCAGCACCGGCTACAATTATCTGACCCCCGATACCGTCAACGAAGATCGCACGACCTGGCAGGATGATGCGATCGGCGGACGGTATTATTACCTGACCCGCGCCGAACTTGAAATCCCGTTGGGCTCGGGCGCCAAGTCACTGGGTCTGCGCCCTTCGCTATTCATGGATGCGGGCGCTGTTTGGGGCATTACCCGGCCACGACTGGAATCCGTGTTGGTCAACGGCCTGTTCTTCCCGACCCGCGATGCGTCTGGCGTGCCCCAGTACTCGCAGATCTGCAATGGCACTCCGACTGTTATTGCCAGCCCGACCACACCGACGCTTCCGGCAACCTGCATAGGAACCGGAGACGGCGTCAACGCTCTGGGCTCGACCTATCCGGCATTCCAGGACTTTTTCTATGGCAACACCATCAAGCCGCGCATTTCAATCGGCATTGGCGTCAACTGGAACTCGCCATTCGGACCTTTCCGTATCGACTTTGCCAAGGTCCTGACCAAGGCCGAAGGCGACGACACCAAAACCTTTACTTTCAACGTAGGAACGCAATTCTGATGAAGAACCTTCTCAAGCCCATTCTTGGCGCCGGTTTCGTGCTGGCACTGGCTGCGCAGCCCGCCCTGGCCCAGACAAAGCCTGTTGCCGCTGCTGCCACTGGCCCGGTCGTCCCCGGCCTTGGCGTTGCCGATCTGGAGGCCGTCATGGTCAACACCAGCGCATTTCGCACCGCGGAGCAACAGCGTCCGGTGACATACAAGGCCACAATCGACCAATATCAAGCCCGCGGTAAGGCACTGCAGACACAATTGCAGACCTTGTCGGCAAAGCTGCAAAAGGATGCAGCAGCCCCCGGGGCAAACCAGGCGGCGCTGCAGACCCAGGCAGCCGGTCTTCAGAAGCTGGAAGAATCCGGCAAGGCTGAACTGAACAACATCATCAAGCCGGTCGTTTATTCGCGTGAATTTGTGAAGGAACAGCTTGAGGACAAGATGGACGCTGCCGTCAAGGCGGTCATGGCGCGCCGCAACGTTACTTTGCTGCTGGCTCCGCAGTCGGTGATTATCAGCACCTCGTCGGGCTATGACCTGAGCCAGGACATCGTCAACGAACTCAATCGTGTCCTGCCGAGCGCAACCTTGAGTCCGCCTGCTGGATGGGAGCCGCGCCAGATCCGCGAAGCACGGGCTGCCCAAGCCGCACAGCAGGGTGCAGCTCCAGCTGCTGCGCGTCCGGCTGGTGCGCAGCCCGAAAGCCGATAGGCGAGATCGCACGGGGGCACCGATGAGCGATACCCAAAACGAGACGGGGGCGGCTAGCGCGGTCCCCGTCTACGATATCCAGAAGATACTTCACGCTTTGCCGCACCGCTATCCGCTGTTGCTGGTGGACCGGGTCAAAACGCTGGAGATCGGTGAAAAAATCCATGCCGTCAAAGGCGTGACTTTCAACGAGCAGTTCTTCCAGGGCCATTTTCCGGGCCGGCCGATCATGCCCGGGGTGCTGCAGATTGAAGCGCTGGCCCAAGCTGCGGCGATCCTGGCGATTGAAACGTTGGAACTGGCGGGTTCGGGCAAGCTGGTCTATTTCATGTCGATCGACGAAGCCAAGTTCCGCGCCCCGGTCGAGCCGGGAGTACTGCTCGATCTTGAGGTTGGCTTCGTGCAAAAACGGTCGCGGGTGTGCAAGTTTTGGGGCAAGGCTTCGGTTGAGGGCAAGACGACCTGCGATGCGCAGTTCACCGCTATGGTAGCCGATCCTCCCCAGGGTTGATTTCCTCGTCGCGCGCGGCTATGCGCGCCGCTTCCCATTCCAGGCCGGTCGGAACCGGTCGCTCGTGAAGGTACAGTTCGATGAAGTCCGATATCCATCCCGACTATCACATGATCAAGGTGCAGATGACCGACGGCACCGTCTTCGAAACTCGCTCCACCTGGGGCAAGGAAGGCGACACGCTCGTTTTGGAAATCGACCCTACTTCGCATCCGGCCTGGACCGGTGGTACGCGTCAGCTTGATTCGGGTGGCCGTGTTGCACAGTTCAACAAGCGCTTTGGCGGGCTTTCTCTTAAGAAAAACTGATTGCTGCGGGCCGTATTGCCGGCGCGATAGTCACGAACAGGGCGTCCTCAGGGGGCGCCCTTTTTCGTCAGATATTCCACTGCGCTGCAAGGGTGTCGGCATCGCCGTCGGGAATGGGGCGCAAGAACTCCACGCCGCATGATCCGCTGCGAATCCACCGGACAATAGCCTGGACCGATTTTTCAGCGGTAAGCTGAATTGACACGAACATTCCGCAGCGCATCCAATCGGCATCCGCGACGACGTTGCAGCCATAGGTCGAAATATCGTTGAGGCGCGCAGATATGCTGTTGCCATGCGATGAACTCACCAAGACCGCTGCTGATGCGGACTGGCGCATGGCACGGCGTGTCATGGGGCGCTTGTCACCGTCCAGTCGGTCCTGCACCTTGGCATTGCTAGTCAACGGATAATTCCCCGAATGTCTGCATATTGGAACGGCATCTTACGCAGCGATGGTTAAGCAATTACCAACCATCGTTGAAGCAGGACGGGTTCAGTCGCCGACAGGATTCGCTGTCAGTCAACAACCGCCGAAACCGCTGTGTAAGAAAATTACGTCTGGCAGAATCTTGCGCAGTTTTCGCTTCCCATTACTGGCCTGTTGTGCAAGAGGCCGCGCCTGCATCGGACAAGGCTTGCAGGCCTGACCGGAGCTACCTATGGCGCCGCGTCTCGGCACGCGCGCGAGGTTATGGCGATCGTAGCTCAGTTGGTTAGAGCGCCGGTTTGTGGTACCGGAGGTCGTGGGTTCGAACCCCATCGGTCGCCCCAGCTTTTCTGATGCGCGTGCCCTATTGGGGAAACGCACGTGCCGGCATTCTGGGAAGAACCTGATTTCGATGACCACGAAACCGTGCACTTCGTGCGTGACCGGGAAAGCGGCTTGACCGCGATTATTGCTTTGCATTCGACCCACCTTGGCCCTGGCGCTGGCGGCACCCGGTTTTGGCATTATGCCGATCCAGCCATGGCAATGCGTGACGCGCTGCGCCTGTCCCGGGGGATGAGCTACAAGAATGCGATGGCCGGGCTGCCGATGGGCGGCGGCAAAGCTGTTATCCTGGCCGATGCCGATCGAACAAAGACACCCGCGATGCTGGCTTCCTTTGGCGATGCGGTCGAAAGTCTGGGCGGTCGCTATGTTACCGCCGAAGATGTCGGGATCAGCGAAGCTGACATGGTCGCCGTGTCGCGGCGCACGCGCCATGTCACCGGACTTCCTGTTACGCAGGGCGGCAGTGCAGGGGGCGATCCCGGGCCGTTTACGGCCTATGGTATCTTCTTGGGGATCAAGGCAGCTGTGAAACAACAGCTTGGCAAGGCTGACATGTCCGGCGTGCATGTAGCGGTTCAGGGGACCGGTAGCGTTGGCGGCGGCTTGGCCCGGCTCTTGGCTGCCGAAGGAGCAAAGCTAACGCTTGCCGATGTTGATCAGGTTCGCGCCGCCGGGCTGGCGGCAGAACTGGGCGTGCAGCAGGCGTCTCCAGACGCCATCATGGATATTCCATGTGATGTGTTCAGCCCAAATGCGCTGGGCGCAGTCCTGGACGATGCCGGCATTGCCCGCCTTCAAGCGCCGGTTGTGGCTGGAGGTGCCAACAACCAATTGGCCCGGCGGCAGCACGGCCAGACGCTTGCCGCGCGAGGCATTCTTTACGCGCCCGATTACGTCATCAACGCCGGCGGCATCATCGCGGTCGCATTGGAATACCTGGCGCGCGAACAAGGCGAAACTTGCACCCTTGAAACGGTACGCCGACGGATTGAGCAGATACCGAACCGCTTGCTGCAGATTTGGGCCGATGCTGCCAGCACCGGCCGGTCCAGCGATCAGGTTGCCGACGCGATGGCACAATCATTGATTGGACGCTAACACCGCGCAGCCGTGCCGTCCGGGATGTGCGCAATTGCCTTGCGGCACGCTTCTCGCAGTGCCAAAGGGCGCCAGAGTTACACGGATCGCACCCATGCATGGCTTCGCCAATCCTGCCCGCTTTTTGCGGCTCGCGCGCCTGTTGACAGCGCCGCTGCTGATATCCGGGTTAGCTCTTGCCGCGGCAGTATTGGTCTGGGGATTACTGGGTGCCCCGGCAGAGCGGTTGCAGGGCGAATCGGTCCGTATTCTGTTCGTCCACGTGCCGGCCGCCTGGCTCGCCATGGGAGGGTGGATAGCCATTGCGGTTGCCAGTCTGACCGAACTGGTGTGGCGCCATCCTCTGGCGGGCATCGCGGCCCGGGCTGTAGCCTTGCCTGGGGCAGTCTTTGCGGCGCTGTGCCTGGTAACCGGTTCGCTGTGGGGCCGTCCGGCATGGGGTACATGGTGGGTGTGGGACGGGCGGCTTACATCAATGTTGGTTCTGTTATTTCTTTATCTCGCCTATATCGCACTAGCCGATGCGGCGACGCGTGACGGACAGAGCCGTTCGGGGATTCCTGCCATCTTTGGTCTAGTTGGCGCGGTCAACATCCCGATTATCCACTATTCAGTGCTATGGTGGAACAGCCTGCACCAACCACCGTCACTGTCGGCAGGAAAGTCGGAAATGGCGGCACCGTTTCTTGTCGGACTGTTAAGCGCAACGTTTGCATTTTCAGTGATCTTTGGCGGCATCGTATTAGCCCGAATGCGGACGATCCTTGCTAATCAACAGGCCGAAGCGCGCCTGCGCCGCCGTGCGATGCAGGCCGCCGATGGTTGAAGGTCTCAATCATTGGCCTTTCGTTCTGACCGCCTACGGGCTTACGTTCGCGGTCACCTGCGGACTTGCAGCGTGGGCTTGGTTATCAATGCGCAAAGCCGAAGCGCGCCGCGAACGGGGTCGAGAACGGTGAGCGGTCCTATAAAGGCCAAACATCAACGGCTGATCCTTGTCCTGATCGCGCTAGCTGCGATGACCGGAGCGGGGCTATTGGCTGCTTGGGCGCTGCGTAATCAAGCCAGCTACTTCTACTTGCCGACCCAGATCGCCAATGATCCACCTGAGGTCGGGCGCGCAGTTCGACTTGGTGGAATGGTTGAGGCGGGGTCGTTGAAGAAAGGCGCTGATGGGGTCACCCTTTCTTTCATCGTCGGCGACGACAAGTCGCGCGTGCCAGTGCAATTCAAGGGGATCGCTCCCGACTTGTTCAAGGAGGGTTCGGGTGTTGTCGCCGAAGGACGGATTTTGCCCGATGGCACTTTTTTGGCGGATAATCTCCTTGCCAAGCATGACGAGAAGTATGTGCCCCGCGAAATGAAAGATATGACAGAAGCACAGGCTCGCCGCAAAGTTAAGGAAACGCGGTGATTGCAAACTTTGGCTTGGCTGCTCTGTGGTTTGCTGCCGCACTGGCGATATTGCAAATGGTCGCAGCTGGGCTGAGCATCAGGCGCGACAACCCGGTGTTGGCCGGCTTGGTGCGGCCGGCTGCGATTGTCCAGGGGCTGCTTGCCGCTGCAGCCTTCGGCGCGCTGATTGCCCTGTTTTGGCGAACCGACCTGTCGGTCAAGCTGGTCGCTATGAACTCACACTCGGCCAAGCCGCTGCTGTATAAGATTGCCGGGACCTGGGGAAACCACGAAGGCTCAATGCTGCTGTGGGTTACGATCATGGGTCTTGCAGGAGCTTTCGTAGCTTTGGTCGAGCGGCGCCTGACAGAGCGCGCGATGCTGGCCACGCTTGGTGCTCAAGCCTTTGTCAGCATCGGGTTCTACGCCTTCCTGCTAGTGGCTTCCAACCCGTTTGAACGGTTAAACCCAGCCCCGCCGGAAGGGCTGGGCCTAAACCCGTTGTTGCAAGATCCTGGCCTCGCCTTTCATCCGCCTACGCTTTATTTTGGCTATGTCGGCCTTTCGATTGCCTTCAGCTTTGCGGTAGGCGCTCTGATCACACGCGAAGTATCGCCATTGTTTGCGCGTACGATGCGACCATGGGTGTTGGGGGCATGGATATTCCTTACGCTTGGAATCACGGCGGGTTCGTATTGGGCATATTACGAGCTGGGCTGGGGCGGTTGGTGGTTTTGGGATCCGGTCGAGAACGCCAGTCTGATGCCTTGGCTAGCTGCCACGGCGCTACTCCATTCAGTCAGCGTACTTGCCTCGCGCAACGCACTGCGCGCTTGGACAGTCATGCTTGGCGTGGTCGCTTTTTCGATGTCGATGATCGGTACATTTCTGGTGCGCTCCGGTATCCTGACAAGTGTTCATGCGTTCGCGGTTGATCCAACGCGCGGGACTTTTATCCTGGTCCTGCTGGCAATCTACATCGGCGGGGCGTTGCTTCTCTTTGCGCTGCGCGCAGCGACAGTTACTGAAGGGCAGCGCTTTACCGTGACCAGCCGTGAAGGCGCGCTTGTTTGCAATAACGTAATGCTAACGGCAACGCTGGGTATTGTCCTGATCGGTACACTTTACCCGTTGCTGGCCGAAGCCATGGGAAACAAGGTGTCTGTCGGCCCGCCTTATTTCAATCCGATGAGCGCAATGTTTGTCCTGCCGATGCTGGTCGTGATGGGCGTTGGACCGCTGCTGCGCTGGCGGCGCGATAAGCTGGTTCGGATCGGCCGTCGCCTGATCGCGCCTGCTTTTTTCTCTGCTGGAGGCATGATCTTCATGCTGGTCAAAGGGGCCAGCGCTCTTCCTGCGCTTGGCATGATGGTGGCGGCCGGGCTGCTCGTCGCTTCATTAATGCCGCTCTCAGGACGGCGGCTACGCATGGTCACGCTTCCGTTATGGGGAATGGTTCTTGCCCATTTCGGCGTGGCCGTCGCGTTGTTCGGCATGGCGGCGGACAGCGCTTTTACCAAGGAGCGCCTGATTGCCGCTCGGATAGGCCAAACGACCGATGTGGGTCCGTGGAAGGTAGAACTGCAAACAATCATGCCGGTCGCCGGGCCCAACTGGACAGCGCTGGAAGGCGCGCTAGCGGCCACTTATCAGGGCGATCACACAGTCATCCTGCGCACTCAGTCACGCAGCTTCTGGGCTCCTTTTCAGCAGACTAATGAATCGGCGCTGCACACGCGTTGGAATGGCCAGCTTTACGTCGTACTTGGTGATCAGGTAGAAGGCGGGCGCTGGCAACTACGCCTGTGGTGGAAGCCGTTTGTTACACTGATCTGGCTGGGTGGCGTGTTGATCGCGCTGGGAGGACTGTTGGCGCTGACTGGCCGCGTTGCTAGCGATCTACGCCGACTTGTTGCTGTCAACATGATCGCCTATCGCCGAAAGCGTCAAGGCCGATGAGCGATACCAGTGTCCCTTTGGTCAAAACATCAGGTCTTACCCTGTGGCTTCCGCTAGCGCTTTTCTCTGGGTTTGTGGCCCTAGTCTTGGTCGGCCTGCTGCGACCGGCCAGCCGCGAAGTGCAAAGTGCGATGATTGGCAAGCCTTTGCCGGCATTTTCCCTGAAGCCAGCGATTCCGGATATCCCCGGGCTGGCCCATACGAACTTTGTCGGTGGCAAACCTCGATTGCTCAACATTTTCGCCAGCTGGTGCGTGCCCTGTGCCGCCGAGGCGCCGCAGTTGGAGGCACTGCGCCGCTCGGGAATTGAGATCGACGGCGTCGCAATCCGCGACACGCAGGCTGATCTAAGGTTATTTTTCGCCCGAAATGGCAATCCCTATTCACGCATCGGGGCCGACAATGTCAGCGCTGTTCAGTTTGCCATCGGCTCTTCGGGCGTTCCAGAAAGCTTCATAGTCGATGGCCGCGGGATCATCCGCTATCAGCACATCGGCGATATCCGACCCGAACAGGTAGAAATAATCCTCGCGCGGCTCAAGGAGGCAGAGCATTGATCCGTTTGCTGTTCGCCGCAACGCTGCTGCTGGTTGCCGTGCCAACTACCGCACAGGACAAGTTGCCGCCCGCGCCTTACGCGTATCGCCAACTTGACGATCCACAACAGGAAGACAGTGCCAAAGCGCTGATGGACACGTTGCGATGCCTCCAATGCCAAGGCCAAGCAATTTCGGATTCCGATGCGCCAATCGCCGGTGATATGCGCAATCAGGTGCGACTGCGAATAGCGCAGGGAGAGAGTCCTGAAGCGATCCGGGCCTGGTTGGTTGAACGCTATGGTTCCTACGTCAGCTACAAGCCGCATATAGGTTTGCAGACCTGGCCACTGTTCGTGGCACCTGCGGCTTTCGTGGCCCTGGCGGCACTCGTCCTTCGGAAGCGTTTTGGCAAAGGGGACAGCGCATGACCTGGTTGATGATAGGACTGCTTGGAGCCGCCACCTTTGCCTTCATGGCGTTAGTGCTCAAAGCGCCTCGCCCGGGGTGGGAGGCCGCTGGTGCGGCATTGATGCTGGGCGCGGCGGGTTTCGCATGGCAGACAAACCCAAAACTACCGGGCGCGCCCAAGACTGCTTCAGCGCAGGGCCGATCGTCTGGAGCCGACTTGGTGGAAGCGCGCAAGGCGCTGTCGTCGAGCGGCGCACGGTCTGCCAACCAATGGAGCATAATCGCCGACGGACTGGCGCGCAACGGGAACTATGGCGACGCTGCGGGCGTTCTTGTCGCAGCCGTGGAAAAGGATCCGCGAAATGCTGATGCTTGGCTTGCCATGGCTAATGACCTTGTTGCCCACGCCGATGGAGTACTCACGCCGGCCGCCCAATTTGCTTTTGCAAAGGCCGCTGCGGCGGATCCTGCTAATCCTGGGCCCGATTATTTCGAGGGTCTGGCGCTTGCTACGAACGGGCAGCTGGATGAAGGACGGTTGCGTTGGTCGCGGCTGTTGGCTCGATCTCCAGCGTCAGCACCGTGGCGGGCCGATTTGGAGCAACGGCTGGCGCGACTTGACGCGTTTATCGCGGCACGAGATTCAGGGCAATTGACTCAATGACGTCGGGAACCTTCAGCGTCGGCTTGTTGCTCGGTTTCTGCCATGATGCTACTTCGCAGCAGCTTGTGCCGGCTGTTAAAATCGGCGTGACGCAGAACAATCAGGGGCACATGCAAGTATGAGCGTTTCCAACCCGAGCGACGCTGAAACTCTCGCTCCTCCTGAACCGGCTCCAGGCAGTCATGGTCACCATCACGGAAAGTTGCTGCCACTGGCAATTGGAGCCATTGGCGTGGTCTTTGGCGACATCGGTACCAGCCCGCTTTATGCGTTCCGCGAAACCTTTGCGTCACACCACGGCGCGCCGGGGATCCGGGTTGATCCCGTTCATATTGAAGGCGTGCTTAGCCTTGTTTTCTGGTCAATGATGATTGTGGTGACGTTCAAATACGTCCTCACCATCATGAAGGCTGACAACAAGGGCGAAGGTGGCAGTCTGGCGCTTCTTGCCATGATCAGCCGCAAAACCGAAGGTGCGCGCTGGACAGGTCCACTGGTCCTTATGGGCGTGTTTGCTACGGCCCTTTTTTACGGCGATTCGATGATAACCCCGGCGATGTCGGTGCTGTCGGCAACAGAGGGTCTTCAATACGTTCACCCGGCTTTTCAGTCCTTCATCGTGCCGCTCGCTGTGGCAATACTTTTCGGGCTATTCGCGATCCAGTCCCGCGGAACAGATAAGGTCGGCAAACTCTTCGGGCCGATCATGATATGCTATTTTCTCACCTTGGCCGCATTGGGCATAAGCCACATGGCCGAAATGCCTTCAATAATTATCGCCACACTCGACCCGCTCAACGCAGTTCGCTTTTTCATGGTCGACGGGTTCCGAGCATTTGTGGCGATGGGCAGTGTGGTGCTGGCGGTGACGGGAGCAGAAGCGCTTTACGCTGATATGGGGCATTTCGGTCGCAAACCGATCGGGGCCAGCTGGATGGCTTTCGTTCTGCCCTGCCTGATGCTTAATTATATGGGTCAGGGGGCCATGGTGTTAAGCCAGTCTTCCCCTGAAGCCGCTGCAGCATTGATCAAGGATCCATTCTTCCTGATGATCCCCGATTTTGTGCGCATACCGGTGATATTCCTGGCTCTGGCCGCTACAATCATTGCCAGCCAGGCGGTGATCTCGGGAGCATTCAGCCTGACGCACCAAGCAATCCAGCTAGGTTTCATGCCGCGCATGCAAATCAAGCACACCAGCGCGGCAGCACAGGGCCAGATCTATATTCCGGTGATCAATTGGGGCCTTATGATCATGGTCATCGTCCTGGTCTTGTTCTTCCGTTCGTCCAGCAATCTGGCGGCCGCATACGGCATTGCGGTGACCGGAGCGATGTTCATCGATACGGTTTTAATTGCGGCGGTTCTGATCAGCCTGTGGCATTGGCCTGTATGGAAGGCCCTACCGCTGCTTGCTGTCTTTATTGTGGTTGATCTGGCCTATTTGGGCGCGAACTTGATCAAGGTACCGCAAGGCGGCTGGGTGCCATTGGCGATGGGCCTGTTTATCTTTACTCTGCTGACAACCTGGTCGCGCGGGCGGCTGCTGATGCGCCAATCGATGACCGAAGGTTCGATCCCCATGGAGGTCTTTGCCAAGAGCGCCCATTCAAGCGCTAGCCGCGTGCCGGGAACTGCGATCTTCATGGCCAGTGCGGCAAGTGGTGTGCCTTCGGCTCTGCTGCACAACATCAAGCACAACAAGGTGCTGCACGAACGTGTAGTGATCCTTACCGTGGGGATCGAAGATGTGCCTTATGTCGATCCGGGTGAGCGGTGTTCGATGAAAGAATTGGGCGATGGGTTTTACCGGCTTAAGCTGCGTTACGGTTTCCTTGAGGAAACTGACGTGCCGGCCGCGTTGACGGCGGCATCCATGTGCGGAGGGCCATTCGAAATGATGAAAACCAGCTTTTTCCTCAGTCGCCAGACCCTTATCGCTTCAGCCAAACCAGGCATGGCAATTTGGCGCGAAAAGCTCTTTGCGTGGATGCTGCGCAATGCCGCTAGCGCGATGGAGTTTTTCCGATTGCCGTCCAACCGCGTAGTTGAACTGGGTAGCCAGGTGGAAATCTAGGAACTGCGCTGGCCGGGTTTTCGGCCTGCAAACCACCGTGACAAGCGCGCGATTGCTTCTTCGACTTCGGGTGTCGAAACGGCAAAGCTGATGCGAAGGTAATGATGGCCGTCGACAGGGTCGAAATCGATTCCCGGAGCGACCGCGACGCCTGTGTCACGCAGCAGGTTCAGACACAAGTCCATGCTGTCGTCGGTAAATTCCGATACGTCGGCGTAGATGTAAAACGCGCCGTCGGGCGGGGCAAACTTGCCGATCCCCATGCCAGGTAAAGCATCGAGCAGAAGGGACCTGTTGCGAGCGTAGGTTGCCAGATTGGCATTCAACTCGTCCCGGCAATCCATTGCCACCAGTCCGACATGCTGGCTGAGCGAGGGCGGAGTAAGAAACAGGTTGCTCATCCGTGCTACGGCGGCGTTGACATGACAATGTGGCGCAACCAGCCAGCCGAGCCTCCAACCGGCCATGCTGAAATACTTGGAAAAGCTGTTGATCACCAACGCTTCAGGGTCAACCTCCAGCAGCGACGGCGTTTCCGGACCATAACTTATTCCCTGATACACCTCGTCCGAGATGATCGCGATGCTGCGCTGTCGACACAGCGCGGCGATGGCAACCAATTCGGCACGGGGAATTATCGTGCCGGTGGGGTTGGCTGGACTAGCAAGGATAAGGCCGTCTGGAACCGGATCCAAGTTGGCCAACAATGCAGCAGTGATTTGAAAGCCTGTATCGGAGCCGCAATCGAGTTCTATAGGCTCCAAATGCAGCGATTTGAGGGTGTTGCGGTAGGCTACGTAACCGGGCCGCGCGATAGCAACGCGCGCACCAGGCGCAAATAGCACGGAAAGCGCCAGGACCAGTGCGGGCGAAGCACCGCACGTCAGGACGATTTGTCGAGGATCAATCGTGACCCCGTGGTTGTCGAAATAATGGGCGCAGATACGCTCTTTGAGGAACGGGCTTTGCCAATAGCCCATCGGATCGCTGTCCAGCACTTCGTGGGCGCGGGCAATTGCCGCACTGGGCGCGCCGGTGGACGGCTGGCCAAACTCCATGTGTATTACCGAACGGCCCGATGCCTTCAGTTCATGGGCCAAAAGGCTAATCTTGATGGCGTGAAAGGGCTCTATCTGTGCGGTCATGGCTTTGGCCTATCGCCGCGGTGCACAAAAGAAAAGCGCAGTGCCCGGCTGGACCACCGCGCTAATCAACTCTGTCTATGATCAGCCCAGATTGGCGCTGACCATGCAGTAGAGCATCGGCAACGACAGCAGCGTGTTAGTGCGGCTGGCGTAAAGCGCGCGTGGCGCTGCGGCCGCCTTTTCTTCAGCTGAAGCCTCGACTATGCCGAGAACCTTCTTTTGCGCGGGCCAGATGATAAACCAAACGTTGGCTGCCATCACGATAGCCAGCCACATGCCCAGCCCGATCAGGTTGACATTGCCTTCACCGCTGAACGTCATAGCCTGGTGTGCATAACCTGAAACGACCGCAATGCCGAGCCCAGTCAGCACGGTGAACAGCGCGCCGTAGCGGAAAAAGAACAGCACCTTAGGTGCGATAAAGCCGGTAACACCGCCCTTAAGTTCTGCCGGGATTGAGGGCATAGTCGGCACTTGAACGAAGTTCAGGTAATAGAGCAGGCCGATCCATACAATGCCGAAGAACACGTGTGCCCATCGCAGTAACGAATTGGCGTCGACAGGCGCCGAACCGCTGAAATGCCACATTACCAGAACAGTGGCGACAAGGCCGGTTGCCAGCACCAGATGCAGATTTCCAAAAAACTTGCCCATTGCTTCCCCCTTTAGTTTTTTCGAAGCGATATTTGATCCATAGCTGCAACGCGGCCGGCACACACCCAGTCTAGGCGCGGTTGGCCAGCTTTGTCATGCTCTTTTGCGCACTTGTGCTCAGTCATGCAAAGGGTCGGTGACAACCTCGTTCTGGGCGTCCTGTGCCAGTCCGTGTTTCAGCAGCATCGGTAACTGGGTGAACGTAAAGACAAAAGTCAGCGGCAAAAAGACCCACAACTTCATCCCAATCCACGTCTCCAGCCCGCCGTTTTCTTGGTTGTATAGGTGACGCAGCACCTCGTTTAACGCAGCCAGGAACAAAAAGAACCAGCCCCAACGGTGGGACAATTTAATCCAGCCAGCATCATCAAGCCCCTCAAAAGCCGCATCAAGCAGGACTTTCAGCAAAGCCTTGCCGCGCCACGCTCCGATCAGCAGGGCGATGCCGCACAAAAGGTAGATTAACGTCGGTTTGAGCTGGATGAAGGCGGCGTTTTGAAACGCTATCGTCAAGCCGCCAAATACGACGATCATCGCAGTCGACAGCCATAGCATCGGGGCGATCCGGCCAAGCTTCCATTTGGAGACAATCAGGGCGATGATGGCAGTGACCATGAAGCTGGCCGTGGCCCGTATAACCGTTGCGATTTCCGCCAAACTGGCGTGATCCTTGGGCGAATAGATTCTGTAAACCGCGAAAAAAACAATGATAGGGCCGTAGTCGACCAGCAAGGTGAGCAAGCCTGACTTTGACTTGCTTTTGGCGCTCATAGGCACGGGGGTTTGCGTGTCCATCATACCACTCCTGCAATCACGCGAGCGACAAGTTCGGGATCGAAGGGGCGCAGGTCTTCCATTTTTTCTCCGACGCCGATCGCGTGGATCGGCAGGCCATATTGCTCTGCTGCGGCAACCAGTACGCCCCCGCGCGCAGTGCCATCAAGCTTGGTCATGATAAGCCCTGTTACCCCGGCGACTTCCTTGAAGATTTCGATCTGCTGCAGCGCATTCTGTCCGTTGGTGGCGTCGAGCACCAATACCACGTCATGCGGCGCTTCAGGATTGAGGCGGCCAAGTACGCGGCGGATCTTGGCCAATTCTTCCATAAGTTCGCGGCGGTTGTGGAGCCTGCCGGCAGTATCGACGATCAGCGCATCTGTGCCTTCTTCAGTAGCGGCCTGGACCGCATCGAAGACGACGCTCGCCGGATCGCCGCCTTCATCGCCGAACACGATTGGCACGCCGACACGTTCAGCCCAGATGCCCAATTGGTCGATCGCGGCAGCGCGGAAGGTATCGCCTGCGGCCAGCATCACCGAATAGTCCTGCTCCTGAAACAGGTGGGCCAGCTTGGCGATGGTCGTGGTCTTGCCCGATCCGTTGACGCCGATCACCAGAATTACCTGCGGGCGGGGGAACGCGACAATGTCGATCGGTATGGCTACTGGGCGCAGGATTGCAGCGATTTCGGCGGCCATGGCTTCCTTGATCGCCTGTTCATCGGCGCCGCGTTCAAACCGTTCGTTGGCCAGCCGTTCGCGGATCCGTGCCGCTGCGCGCGGGCCCAGGTCCGACAGGATCAGCGCGTCTTCCAGTTCGTCAAGCTGGGCATCGTCCAGCCGGGTCTTGCTGACAATGCCGGCAAGGTTCTCGCCAAGTCGTTCCGAAGTCTTGCGAAAGCCGCCCAAAACGCGGTCGGACCAGGTTTCCTCGCTCATGCCAACAGGCCTTCGATCACGCGGGTTGGGGTCAGAGTCACGATGGTTCCGGCAGGGGTTTGGGGGGGCAGTTGCACCCGGGCGAAGTTCTGCGCATGGCCGGTCCCGTCGCGTTCGGCAAGCACCTGTTGCGGTTGACCCACCAGCGCGTCCAGCCACAGCCGTCGCTGGACGGCGACTTGCGCCCGCAAAGCGGCGGCCCGGTGGCGGATGAAGGCTCCATCCACCTGGGGCATCCGTGCAGCCGGTGTACCCGGGCGCGGCGAGTAGGGAAACACGTGGCCGTGAACAACGTCCAGCTCGGCAATGATTGTCAGGTTGGCGTGATGGGCGGCCTCGTCCTCGGTTGGAAAGCCGGCGATCAGATCGGCGCCGATCGCCACGTCGGGACGCCGCGCCTTGAGTCGTTCGACCAGACCCGCCGCATCGCAGCGCAGGTGGCGGCGCTTCATCCGTTTGAGCATCAGGTCATCGCCGTGTTGCAGCGACAGATGGACATGCGGCATGATCCTCGCCTCGGTTGTCAGCAGTTCGAACAGCAGCGGATCGATTTCCACCCCGTCCAGAGATGACAGCCTCAGGCGGGCAAGAGTGGGGAAAGCGCGGAGGATCGCTTCGACCGCCTGACCCAACCCCGGCTGGCCGGCAAGATCGCAGCCCCAACTGGTCAGATCTACCCCGGTAAGGACTACCTCCTGAACCCCGCCGTCCAGATGCGTATCAATCGCGCGCAGGATCTGCCCCACCGGCATGGATCGCGCCGCGCCGCGTCCCTGCGGGATCACGCAAAACGTGCAGGCATGATCGCAGCCGTTCTGTATCGCCACAAAGGCACGGGTGTGCCGTTCCTGAGATGGCAGAGCTGCGATTGGCGCAACGTTCCAGGCGCGCGGATCAAGCTTTGCCGCATTGGCGAGCAACCCATCGACTTCGGGCATCGCACCGATCCGCGCGCGATCTATCTCAGCCGCGCAGCCTGTGACAATCAGGCGCGCTGCGGGACGGTCGCGGCGCGCCCGGCGGATTGCCTGGCGGGTTTGGCGGACCGCCTCGCTGGTCACTGCGCAGCTGTTGATCACGATCAGGTCGGGTTCAGCGGCCAGCATCGAGCGCATCGCTTCGCTTTCGGAAAGATTGAGCCGGCAACCCAGCGACACCACGTCTGCCACCGCTCAGCCTCCGAAATCGCGGGCGTCAAAGGTGCCGCGAAAGCTTTCTGCTGCCGGGCCGGTCATAATGATCCGCCCGGCCTGGTTCCATTCGATCCGCAAAGGTCCGCCAGGCAAAGAAACCGTCACCGCGCGGTCGACCGATCCCCGCCGCATCGCGCCAATGGCGGCCGCGCAGGCGCCTGTGCCGCAAGCCCGGGTCAGCCCGACTCCGCGCTCCCACACCCGCAGGCGGATCGCATCGCGCGCCATTATCGTGGCGACGTTTACGTTGATCCGCTGCGGGAACAGGGGGTCGTGCTCAATTTCGGGACCCAATCGGTCAAGTTCGACTGCATCGCAATCGTCCACGAAAAAAACGACGTGGGGGTTCCCGACGTTGACGGCGATCGGCTGTTCAAGCGTTTCCCACGCCACCGGCATCGACAGCGTGTCCATGGCATAGGCGAGGGGTATCGCATCCCATTCAAATCGCGGTTCGCCCATGTCGATGGCGATGCCGCCGTCAGTCGGGAGCGCTTCGATCATTCCGCCCGCCGTTTCGATCCGGGCAGGCTTGCCGTGCAGCAAGGCAACCGCACGCGAGGCATTGCCGCAAGCTTCCACTTCACCGCCATCAGCGTTGAAGATGCGCATCCGAAAGTCTGCGCGTTCGGACCGGTCGATCACGATCAGCTGGTCACAGCCAATACCGGTCCGCCGGTCAGCCAGCGCGGACGCAAACGCCCGGGTGAGTTCAGGCAGCGGGGCCGCGCGCGCATCCAGCACGATGAAATCGTTGCCCAGCCCGTGCATTTTGGTGAAAGCAATCCGCATTGCCGCGCTCTAGGCCCCGGCGTGGACGGCGTAAAGTCTGCGCAGGATCAGCCCAGGGCGGCCCGGTCATTGCTGCCATAGTCCGCGTCATCATCAGACGGGATGGGCGCTTCAAGCAGCAGATTGAGCTGGGCCAGTTCAGCAGCAGTGCGATCGGACGGTTCCGGGAAACCGTAGAGATAACCCTGTGCCTTGAACGTGCCATAGCGGCTCAACTCGCGCAGCACCGCTTCGTTTTCCACACCCTCTACCGTGATAGGCAGTCCCAGGCCTTTGCCCAAGGCGGCAATGGTCTTGACGATCGTCGCACTTTCCTTGTTTTCGGGCAGATTGGTAACAAAGCTTCGGTCGATCTTTATCCGGTCGAATGGCAAGGAGCGAAGCTGCGACAAAGAGCTGTATCCTGTGCCAAAATCATCCAGGCTGACGCGGATGCCCTGGTTTTTAAGGCTCGTTATCATCGAGCGGACCAGTCCGATATTCTCGTGCAGGCAGCTTTCCGTCACCTCAATTTCAAAGCGGCTGGGCGGAAAATTGCCTTCGACCAGCAGTTTCAAAAGCTTTTGCGCAAACCATGGATCGCGCAGTTGCACCGGTGAAATGTTCACCGACAGAGTCAGTTGCGGATTCCACGTGCGTGCATCGCCGATCGCCTTGCGAATAAGCATCTCGGATAGCTGGGCGATGACGCCGATTTCCTCGGCAATGGTAATGAAAAGTTCCGGGCTGACCACCCCCAGCGACGGCGAGTTCCAGCGCGCGAGCATTTCAAAGCCGACCAGATCGCCGGTGGCCAGATCAATCTGCTTTTCGTAATATGGCACGAACTCATCATTGGCCAGGCCGCGGCGGATTCCGGTCTCCAGTTCGCTGCGAAAACGCAGTTCACTCTCCATGCTCGCCTCGAACCAGTAATGGCGATTCCGGCCGTGTTTTTTGGCATGATACATGGCTATATCCGCCATGTGCAGCAGTGCCTGTGCACTGTGCCGGGCACCATCTGTATCGCTGCGGGTAACCCCGATCGAAATGGACGCTTCAATCGACAAGGTATCGATAACCAGCGGTTCGGCGACAGCTTCGATCAGCTTTTCCGCAAGGCGGTCGATCGCTTCGTACTGAGAGCTGATAAACGGCACTATGCAGGCAAACTCGTCGCCGCCGATCCGTGCCAGTTGGCCGCCGCTGGGCAACAGCCGTGAAATCCGCCGCGCCGTTTCGTTTAGCAGCGCATCACCGGACGCGTGGCCGTGAAGATCATTGACCTGCTTGAAATTGTCCAGGTCGAGCATGATAAATGCAACGACTTCGCCCCTCGATGAAGCGTCGGCAATAAGACGGTCTGTCGCCGGCCCGATCGAACGGCGATTGAGGCAGCCGGTCAAAGGATCAGTTTCGGCCAGGATACGCGCCTGCTCTTCGGCGTTGCGCCGTTCGCGCACTTCGCCAACCAGGTCGCGGTAACGGCGCCAGCCGAACACGATCAGCGCGATGTTCAGAAGGAACGTCGTTGCCAGAAGGTTGTCCGGCTCGGTCCCGCGGCCGGCCAGGGTAGCTATCGCATTGGGTACGACCGTGCTTCCGGTTCCGATCAGCAACACCAGGGCAGCCATTACGGTGCCCAGCGTCAACAGGTCCCGACTGGCGCTGCGGCTAGCGGCCGCATCGCCTTGGCTGTCCCTTGTCGTGTCGTGCCCCATCACGGAAATGGCGATCGCCCCTGCTTCTGTTTGCAGGCGATATTGGCAGCTTTTGCTGAAAGGTTTGTTAAAGCGGTCGGTTCAACGCCCAGCCGGGACTGCGGCGGCTACTTCTTCAGACCGATTTCACGCAGGCGCTGCTGCAGGAAGTCATCCGCAAGGATCGGTTCGGGATAGCGGTCCGGATTGCTTGCGCTTACGCACTGGGGCAGTGTGGAAATTGGGAAATCGCTGCGCAGGTGCAGGAAAAATGGCATCGAATAGCGGCTGAAAGCGGCGCGTTCGGGATTGGGATTGCGCACCCGGTGAATGGTGGAGGGCAGGACATGATTGGTCATGCGCTCCAGCATGTCGCCAACGTTTATCACCATCGCGCCTTCCGGGGGCGATGCGCTGATCCACTGGCCGTCCTTGCCCAGCAGTTCAAGGCCGGCTTCTTCGGCGCCAAGCAGCAGCGTGATAAGGTTGATATCACCGTGGGCGCCGGCGCGGATCGCTTCGCCCTCTAGGTTCTTGAGCGGAGGATAGTGCAGCAGCCGCATGACCGAATTGCCCTCTGCGATGCCCTTGTCGAACCAATTTTCGTCCAGCCCGAGATAGAGCGCGATTGCCGACAGGATCGTGGCACCTGTAGCGTCAAACTGACGGTACAGCTCGCTGAAAACTTCGTGAAAGCCTTCGGGCCGGGCTGGCCATACGTTCGGCGGCATCGAAGCGTCAGCCAGCGGGCTGCCGGGCGGCAGGTCGCGCCCGACGTGCCAGAACTCTTTCAGGTCGTGATGCTTGGCATCCTTGGCGATTTCTATTCCGAACGGAGTATAGCCGCGCGCGCCGCCAATCGACGGATCATGGTAGCCCCGCTTTTCGGCATCAGGCAGCGCGAAGAAGCGTTCCGAGAGCGTCCACGCACGATCGATCAGATCGCGATCAATGGCGAAATCCTTGACCAGGGCAAAACCGAAGGTGCGAAAGCTTTCACCGATGGCCTGGGCAAAGCTGGCTTTGTCGTCATTCAGGGAAAGTACGGGCAGGGTATCGAGTGGCATGGTGGACGTGTCCGGAAGAATCTGTCTATGGCGCGCGCATAGACCGTTTTTTGAGTGGTGGCATGAGCAAAAAGACATCCTACTGGCTGATGAAATCGGAACCCGACGTCTATAGCTGGGATGATCTGGTGACAGAGGGTGAGGGCACCTGGGACGGGGTCCGCAATTACACCGCGCGCCTTAATCTGCGGGCAATGCAGCCAGGCGATCAGGTATTTTTCTATCATTCCAACATCGGGCTGGAAATCGTTGGAATAGCGGAAATTACGGCATCCAACATTCCGGACCCGACGGATGATACAGGACGCTGGTCTGCCGTGAAGCTAAAGCCCATGCGCAAGCTGACCCGGCCCGTTACGCTCAAAGAGATCAAGGCCGACAAGGCGCTGGCCGACATGGATCTTCTGACCAAGTTCCGGCTCTCCGTGTCGGCGGTCAAGCCGGCGGAATGGAAGCATGTGCTCAAACTGTCGGAACGCGCTGCCTAGGGTTGCGCCCGCGCTTGCAAGCCAGATATTGTCGCGCCGCCTGCGCTCAGCTGCTCGATCTCGATCAGCGCATGGATCAGGCGCAGGCCCTTGCGGTGCTGCGCTTCGGCCAGGGCCGCGGTAAACGCGGCGGTGGTTTCCACCCGCTCGGCCCAGCCGCCAAAAGCGCGCGCCAAAGCGGCGAAATCCGGGTTGTGCAGCGTAGTGCCGGAAATCCGGCGGGGAAACTCGCGTTCCTGATGCATCCGGATCGTGCCGTAGGTGCCATTGTCGATCAGGATCACGGTCAGGTCACAGCCGTACTGCATGGCGGTGGCCAGTTCCTGCCCGTTCATCAGGAAATCGCCGTCACCCGCCAGCGCCACGACTTGCCGTTCGGGATAGCGCAGTGCGGCGGCCACGGCTGCGGGAACGCCATATCCCATCGCCCCGGCGGTGGGGGCAA
This sequence comes from Novosphingobium sp., assembly GCF_024642085.1. Lineage (GTDB taxonomy): Bacteria > Pseudomonadota > Alphaproteobacteria > Sphingomonadales > Sphingomonadaceae > Novosphingobium. The sequence continues at coordinate 54,300 of NZ_JAHEBV010000015.1, forward strand.
GCTGCACGGGAAAACCGTTGTAATGCCAATAGCGATGCCACCAGCCTGAAAAATTGCCCGCGCCGTTGCAGATGATCGTATCATCGGGCCAGGTTTGGCGCATTGCAGTGACGCAGGCCGCCATGTCGAGCGCGAAAGGCGCAGGCTTGGCCGTAGTCCAGTCAAGCCATTCCATGTGCGCAGCTTCGCCTGCATCGAATGGCAGGACATCGTCGTCCCACAGCGCCGCGACTTCGGCAAACTCGGCCATGTCGGCGCAGATCGCCAGATCGGGACGGTAGACCCGGCCCAGTTCCTCGGGATCGGGGTGGACGTGGACCAGGATCTGATCTGGATGATCCGGCGTGATCAGCGTGTAGCTGTCGGTCGTCGCCTCGCCCAGCCGGGCGCCGATGGCCAGAACCAGATCGGCCTGCTTGATCCGTTCAACCAGTTTGGGACCGGGACCATAGCCCAGGTTGCCGGCCCAGACATTGCTGGCGTTTGAAATCGCGTCCTGGCGGCGGAACGCGCCGGCCACGGGCAATCCGATTCGCTCGGCAAAGGCGGTGAAATGTTCGCGCGCCTTGGCGTGCCAGCCTGCGCCGCCGACAATGGCGACAGGCGCGGCGGCATCGGCGATCATCTGCATCAGTGTGGCCATGGCATCGGGGCAGGGCGGCTGAGCCGGCCGATGGATCGACGGGCGCGGAGACACTGCGCTCACCGTTTCCAGCAGCATGTCTTCGGGCAGGGCGATCACTACCGGGCCGGGGCGACCTGCCAGCGCAGTAGACCAGGCGCGGGCAACGTATTCGGGGATACGGCGCGGATCGTCGATGCGCAGCACCAGCTTGGCCAGCGGCGCGAACATCTGTCCGAAATCGACCTCCTGAAAACCTTCGCGGTCTTTCATTGCGCGGTCTACATCGCCAATAAACAGCAGCATCGGCTGCGAATCCTGGAGCGCCACATGCGCGCCGATCGAAGCATTGGTGGCGCCAGGGCCGCGGGTGACAAAGCAGACTCCGGGCCGGCCAGTCATGGTTCCGTCGGCGCAGGCCATGAACGCCGCGCCGCCTTCCTGGCGGCAGATTACGGTCTGCACCTGCGGCGTGTCGTGCAGCGCATCGAGCACGGCAAGGAAGCTTTCCCCCGGCACGGTGAAGATGCGGTCGCAGCCTTGTGCGACCAGGCAATCGACGAGCAAACGCCCGCCGGTGATAGCTGTGGTTTCGGTCATTTGCGGGATGTAGCGGGCAAGCCGCGCCGGGGCAACGCAGGGCGCGCCATGGTGACCGGGAATGGTTACTGTGCCAGAGCGGGAATGTGGAGATTAACCACGATTTTCCGGGTAGTTGGATGGTGAAGAAAGTCTTAACTTGTCTTCATGAGAAGAACTCTTGTCCTGACCGATGAGGCTGCCCGGCACCCGTTCCGCGCCAGTCTTCCCCCCCATGTTCGTCAGGGCGTCGTTCCCGTTTCGTCAAACCGCTGGCGGTTGGGCGATCTGAAAGACGTGGCAGCGATGTACAGCGCCAGCTTTGTAGCGGCAGCCGTCTATTTCGGTTAGGCGATGGCCGCCGCGCGCTCAGCTTTTACCAGCTGCGCTGCGATCCAGGCAGATACCAGGCACATCGCGGCGCTGAGCAGCAGCTGGTGGACAATTGGCACACCGCCAAACGACAGTCCGCTGGCCATCAGTGATCCGATTACCATTGCGCCAGAGTTCACGATGTTGTTGGCCGCGATGGTCCGCGATGTCTGGGACTTGTCAACAAAGGTTGTCAGAAAAGCATAGAGCGGGACCACGAACATCCCGCCAGCGACGGCTATTCCCAGCAGACAGATCATCAGCGCGACGGCCAGCGGCTGATCGATGAACGTTTGCACGTCCATCAAATCGTTTTCGGGATGCGGCACCCATTGCCGGCACACAAAGAAAAAGCCCACCACGAACAGTCCCATCAGCACTACCGAGGGCGGTGAATAGCGCGCTGAAACGGTGCCCTTGAGCAGCGCATTGACCGACATCGATCCGACTGCAACACCGATCGAGAAAATTACCAAGAACAGGCTGGCGACTTCCTTGCTGGCGGTCAGCACGTTTTTGGCCAGCGGCGGAAACTGCACGAACAGCACCGCGCCGATGGTCCAGAAAAAGCTGATCGCCATGATAGCCAGAAACACGCGCCGGTCATGGCTGGTGTTGCGCACCAGATCGATCGAGGCGCGGATGAAATGATAATCGAGCGGTTCGGGCTCGTGAAACGGGGGGGCAGGGGGAACCTGCCGGCTTACGAAATAGCCTACAATCGCGGTGAAAACCACGCCCGCTGCGGCCCATTCAACCGGAATCCAGCCGGCCACGATGGTGCCCGCCAGGATCGCGACATATGTACCCGCTTCAACCAGGCCGGTCCCTGCCAGCACTTCGCCTGCATGAAGGTGCTGGGGCAGGATGGCGTATTTGATCGGGCCAAAGAATGTCGAATGGACGCCCATACCCAGTAGCGCCAGCATCATCAGCGGGATGGCCACGCCGGTAACCAGGAGCCCCTTCCATGCGAGCAGCAAGCCGATAGCCCCGACGGACATTATGCCGATTTCCGCCGCCTTGACGATGCGGATGATCCGGGCCTTGTCGCGCATATCGGCAAGCTGACCGGAAATTGCCGAAAGGATGAAGAACGGCAGGATGAAGACGCCCGAAGCCACGGCGCTGAACAGCCCTTCGGCCTGTTCTGACTGGTAGACGCTGTAGACGACGAACAGCACCATCGCGTTCTTGAAAAGGTTGTCGTTGAAAGCGCCAAGCAGCTGGGTCGCGAACAGCGGCAGGAAGCGCCGACTGTGAATCAAATGGGTCTGGGTTGTCATGAACTCGCTTTGCGGCAGCCCCGGGGTGCGCGGCGGACCCTAGCGTTGCTGCGGCTGCGGACAAGAGGCCTTGGCACTCTTTTGCACCGGCGCCTTCCGGGCTAAGGGTGGCGCCGATGCTGTCGCTGCCCAACATCCTCACGCTGTCGCGGATCGTCACTCTGCCGTTATTGGCCTTCCTGCTGTGGTGGCCGGAATGGCAATCCGGCTACCTGCTGGCCTTTGTGCTTTACTGCCTGATGGGCATTACCGATTATTTCGACGGCTATCTTGCCCGGTCAAGCGGGACGGTCAGCAAGCTGGGCATCTTTCTGGATCCCATTGCAGACAAGATCATGGTGGCAACGGTAATTCTGGTGCTTGCCGCCCAAGGCGTGCTGCGCGGTCCTTTTGTAGGGGACATGCACGTAATCGCCGGACTGATCATCCTGGCACGCGAGATCGCGGTTTCGGGCTTGCGTGAGTTTCTGGGCGGGCTGCAGGTTTCCATGCCGGTCAGCCGCCTCGCCAAATGGAAAACGACGTTTCAGATGGTGTGCCTGGGCGCGCTGATCCTGGGTCACGCGCTGCCTTGGTGGAACATGACGTTGGGCGGCCTTGCCATGAACGTGCCGCACACCGTGGGTCTGACCACGTTGTGGCTCGCTGCCGCACTGACGGTGATAACCGGGTGGGATTACCTTCGGGTTGGCCTGAAGTTCATGGATTGATCATCCTGCGCGCAGTTTCATAGCCAGCGTGGCAAGGGCAAAAGGCATGACGACGATATTCGATATGGTCACCGGGCCGCTGCCGATCATCAGGCCGTAGGCTGCCCACAAGACAGTTCCTGCCGCGCCCAGGGACACAGCTATCAAAGACAGATCGCTGGTTTTGCGGGTGCGCAATGCCTTGACTGCTTGGGGCAGAAAGGCGCCGCCCGAGGCAAGCGATGCGACATAACCAAGCAGTTCAACAGCCGCCACAGTTCGACCTTTCAGCCCGCACGTAATTCTTCTGCCAGCAGTCTGAACTCGTCTCCGCGCGGTGAGTTCTTGCGCCAGACCAGCGCAATCTCGCGGTTGGCATTATCGCTCTTGAGCGGCCGGGCAATGACGTTCGTGCCATTAAGAATACCCGCGTCGATTGCCATTTCGGGCAGCATGGTCAGGCCCAGACCATTGTCTACCATCTGCACCAGGGTGTGAAGGCTTGTCCCGATCATGGTTGCACTGGCGCGCAATTCGGGCCGGTTGCAGGCTGCAAGAGCGTGTTCTTTCAGGCAATGCCCGTCTTCCAGCAGCAGCAAACGGTTTTCGTCGATAAGGTCGGGGTTGATTTCCTCGGGCGGATCGCGCGGATCGTCTTTCGGGAACGCGACCCACAGCGCGTCGAGTTCAATCACTTCCTTTTCCACCTCGCCGGTCGGAAAAGGCAGGGCAAGCAACACACAGTCCGAACGGCCGTGGTGGAGCGATTCGATTGCCGCCGCACTGGTTTCCTCACGCAGGTACAGTTTCAGTTGCGGGCGTTCGCGGCGCAGGCGCGGCAGCATCCGCGGTAGCAGGAACGGGGCAATGGTGGGGATCACGCTCATCCGCACTTCGCCTGACAATGGCTGGCCCGCAGAACGGACCATGTCGGACAGTTCCTCTGCCTCTCGCAGCAGTCGGTGGGCTTTGGCAACCACCTGATTTCCCAGGGGCGTAAAGCGCACCGCGCGCTTGGTGCGTTCGACCAGCGTAGTGCCCAGCAGCGTTTCAAGATCGCGCAGGCCCGCTGAAAGGGTCGATTGGGAGACGAAACTGGCATCAGCGGCCCGGCCGAAATGCCCATGCTCGTGCAGTGCAACCAGATATTGCAGCTGCTTGAGCGTGGGCAGATAGGCGCTCATTCTGCTGGGGCGTCTTCCGCCGAAGGTTCAGCCCGGCTGCCAATTTCGTCGATATGCGCCATTTTCATCCGGCCCTTGACCACCGCGAAAGCCAGCTTGCCTTCGACGAGTTCCAGGGCATCGCGGCCAAAGACGTCGTAACGCCAGCCTTCCAGCAGCGGCAATTCGCGCACGCCGGCGGCCAGCAGTTCCAGATCCTCGCTGCGCGCCAGCAAGCGGGCGGCGACGTCGATTTCGCGGCTGCGGATCTTGAGCAGCAGCTTGAGCAGGTCGGCGACCAGCGCCCCTTCCTTGCCCAGTGGCGCGCCGCGCGGGGTGCGCGGGGGCAATTCATCATCGGATAGTGGGACCGCGTTCTCGATTGCCGCCATCAGGCGCCGGCCGATTTCGTTATCCTTCCAGCCCGGTGACAGCCCGCGGACCTTGGCCAGGTCTTCCTGCTTTTTGGGCGGATGGCTGGCAATGTCGGCCACGGTCTCGTCGCGGGCAATGCGGCCGCGCGGGATGTTCTTGTCCTGCGCTTCCAGTTCGCGCCACTGCGCGATTGATTTGAGCCGCCCGAGCATGGCGGGGTTGCGGCCCGCCGCTTTGATCCGTTGCCACGACAGGGTGGGATCATTGCGGTAACCGGCCGGATCGGCCAGCTTTTCCATTTCGATGTTGAGCCAAACCCCGCGGCCGGTCTTTTTCAGCCGGCCCAGGATCTTGGGGAAAATCTTGGCCAGATGGGTCACATCGCCGATGGCATATTCAATTTGCCGTTCGGTAAGCGGGCGGCGCGACCAATCGGTAAAGCGTGCGCCTTTGTCGACGACAATGCCCTGCCACGATTCGACCAGATTGGAATAACCGATCTGCTCGCTCTGGCTGATTGCCATCATTGCGATCTGCGTGTCGAAGATCGGGTGCGGGGTGCGTCCGGTCAGGTTGTAGATGATTTCCACATCCTGGCCGCCAGCGTGGAAAACCTTGAGCACATCCTCATTGTCGACCAGAAGGTCGAGCAGCGGGGTCATGTCGATGTCCTTGGCCAGCGGATCGATCGCGGCGGCTTCATGTTCATCCGCCACCTGAATCAGGCACAGTTCGGGCCAATAGGTGTTCTCGCGCATGAACTCGGTGTCCACGCAGATGAAATCGGCCTGGGCCAGGCGCGTACACAGGTCTGCCAGCGCGGCCGACGTGGTAATCAATGGGTGTATCTTCATCGTTCTTTTCTGTAGGTGACCCCGTGCGGGGCCTCGGCTTGACAAAAGCGCGGGATTCGCCTGTTAGCCCGCGCTTTCGCCCCTGCATCAAAGTGGGCCGATTGGAAAGAGTTTCGATGCATCTTTATCGTTCGCACACCTGTGGCGCGCTGCGCGCTGATGACGTGGGCCAGACTGTCCGCCTGTCGGGCTGGATTCACCGCAAGCGCGACCATGGCGGCGTACTGTTCGTTGACCTGCGCGATCATTACGGCCTGACCCAGATCGTGGCCGACGTCGACAGCCCGGCGCTGGCCGTGCTGGAGGGCGCCCGCGTGGAATCAGTCGTGACCATTGACGGCATGGCCAAGGCCCGCAGTGAAGGCACCGTCAATGCCAATCTGCCGACGGGCGCGATCGAAGTCTATGCCAGGGACGCGACTGTGCTGAGCCGCGCCGAGGAACTGCCTCTGCCGGTGGCGGGCGAGCAGGAATATCCCGAGGACGTGCGACTGCGATACCGTTTCCTCGACCTGCGGCGCGAAACGCTCCATGCCAATATAGTCAAACGGACGCAGATCATTTCGGAAACGCGGCGTCAGATGGAGGCGATCGGTTTCACCGAATATTCGACCCCGATCCTCACCGCATCCTCGCCAGAAGGCGCGCGTGACTTTCTGGTGCCAAGCCGCATCCATGCGGGCAAGTTCTTTGCGCTGCCGCAGGCGCCGCAGCAGTACAAGCAGCTGCTGATGGTGGCGGGGTTTGACCGCTATTTCCAGATCGCGCCGTGCTTTCGCGATGAAGATCCGCGCGCAGACCGTCTGCCGGGCGAGTTCTACCAGCTCGACCTTGAAATGAGCTTCGTCACCCAGGAAGAAGTGTGGGATACGATGGAGCCGGTGATGGCCGGGGTCTTTGAAAAGTTCGCCGATGGCAAGGCCGTGACCCCCGCGGGCCAGTTTCCTCGCATCCCCTATGCCCAGGCGATGCTCGACTACGGCACCGACAAGCCCGATCTGCGTAATCCGCTGATCATCCGCGATGTGACGGCCGAGTTTACCGCGTCAGGCTTTGGTCTGTTCGAAAAGATCGTCGGCGGCGGAGGGTCTGTGCGACTGATCCCCGCGCCAAACACTGCTGGCCTCAGCCGCAAGTTCTTCGATGACATGAACGAATGGGCGCGCAGCGAAGGCCATGCCGGGCTGGGTTATGCCACGCGCAAGCAGGGCGAGTTCGGTGGTCCGATCGCCAAGAACCACGGTGCTGACAAGATGGCGGCATTATGGGATTCGCTTGGGCTGGGCCCTGACGACGGTGCGTTTTTTGCGGCCGGGAACGAAGCCCAGGCTGCCAAGTTGGCCGGTGCTGCGCGCTCTCGCGTGGGCGAGCAGCTCGACCTGATCGACAAGGATGCCTTCCGGTTTTGCTGGATCATCGACTTTCCGTTCTACGAATGGGATGAGGATAACAAGAAGGTCGATTTCGCGCACAACCCGTTCTCGATGCCGCAGGGCGGGCTGGAGGCGTTGGAAACGCAAGATCCGCTGACGATCAAGGCCTTTCAGTACGACATGGTCTGCAACGGGTATGAACTTGCCTCGGGTTCGATCCGCAACCAGCATCCTGACCTGATGGTCAAGGCGTTCGAGCTGACCGGGCTTAGCCAGGCCGATGTCGAGGAACGTTTCGGCGGGATGTACCGCGCGTTCCAATTCGGCGCGCCGCCGCACGGGGGCATGGCCGCCGGGGTCGATCGCATGGTCATGCTGCTGTGCGGGGTGCAGAACCTTCGCGAAATCACGCTGTTCCCGATGAACCAGCGCGCCGAAGACCTGCTGATGGGCGCGCCGTCGATGCCCGAGCCAAAGGCACTTCGCGAGCTCCACATACGTATCGTTGAGCCGCCCAAAGGGTAAGTTGCTTGCCCCCCTCTTGCCTTAGTCCGCGCCGTTCTTTAGGGCGCTGTGCAACATCTGTTTATCTGCCGTTCACGAAGGGAATAATCCATGAGCGACACCGCCGACCGCGTTAAGAAAATCGTCGTTGAGCATCTTGGCGTCGAAGCCGACAAGGTCACCGAAGATGCCAGCTTTATCGATGATCTGGGCGCTGACAGCCTCGACATTGTCGAACTGGTCATGGCCTTCGAAGAAGAATTCGGCGTCGAAATCCCCGACGATGCGGCTGAGAAGATCAGCACCGTCACGGATGCGATCAAATACATCGACGATCACAAGGGCTGATAGCCCTGGCCTTTGGCCATCCCGTCTGGTGACAGCCATGGCTGCGCCGTTGACGGACCTGAAGGCCTTTGACAGGCTCAGCCCATAACGGGCTGGGCCTGTTGCATTTTACAAGCTTGGAGATGCGAATGCGCCGTGTTGTCGTAACCGGTCTTGGCCTTGTCACCCCCCTGGGCGCCGATGTTGAGACGACCTGGGCCAACCTGATTTCCGGCAAGAGCGGGGCAGGGCCGATCACCCGCTTCGACGCTTCTAACCAAAAGGCGACGATCGCTTGCGAGGTAAAGGGCAAGGACCACGAGTACGGGTTTGACCCCGACAAGCGGATCGATCCCAAGATTCAACGCCAGGTCGATCCGTTCATCGTCTATGGGCTTGATGCGGCTGGTCAGGCACTTGAAGATGCCGGCCTTACCGAGCTTGACGAAGCAACGCGTGAACGTGCTGGCGTTTCGATCGGTGCTGGAATCGGCGGGTTGCCAGGGATTGAGCTCGAATCGATTAATCTGCACGAACGCGGGCCCGGCCGGGTCAGCCCGCATTTCGTCCACGGACGGATCATCAATCTGATCAGCGGCCAGGTCTCGATCCGGTACGGGCTGATGGGGCCGAACCATGCGGTTGTAACCGCCTGTTCCACGGGCGCGCATTCAATTGGCGATGCGGCGCGCATGATCCGCGATGACGATGCCGACATCATGCTTGCCGGCGGATCGGAATCGACGATCAATCCGCTTGGTATTGCCGGCTTCGCCCAGGCCCGCGCGCTCAATTGCAGCATGAACGACCGGCCCGAACAAGCTAGCCGGCCCTATGACAAGGACCGTGACGGATTTGTCCTGGGCGAAGGCGCGGGCGTTGTGGTGCTGGAAGAATACGAACACGCCAAGGCGCGCGGGGCAAAAATTTATGCTGAAGTCGTTGGCTATGGCCTGTCGGGCGATGCCTATCACGTAACTGCCCCGCATCCCGAAGGCCGGGGCGCGGAACTGTCGATGCGTATGGCGATGCGCAAGGCCGGGATGGAGCCGGGCGATATTGATTACGTCAACGCCCACGGGACTTCGACAATGGCCGATACGATTGAGCTGGGCGCGGTCAAGCGTGTGCTGGGCAATGATCTGTCTGGCGCGTCGATGAGCAGCACCAAATCCGCCATCGGCCACTTGCTGGGCGGGGCCGGAGCGGTTGAAACGATCTTCTGTATCCTGGCGATCCGCGACCAGATCGTGCCGCCAACGCTCAACCTCGATAACCCGGATGAAGGCACCGAAGGCGTCGATCTGGTGCCGCACACCGCCAAAAAGCGCAAGGTCCGTGCCGCGCTGAACAATTCGTTCGGCTTTGGCGGAACCAATGCATCTCTGATTGTCAAAGCGGTCGAAGACTGATGCTGGGTTCGCGGCGGGGCTGCCTGCCGATCATCCTGGCTGGCGTGCTGCTGCTTGGCGCAGTGGGATGGTTTTTCGGCGGATGGTATTCGGCCGGGCCGCTGGTCAAGGACACGGCATTCGTCGTGCCCGAAGGGTCCAGCCTGTCGTCCGTTGCTGCAAAGCTCGAGCGCGACGGCGCGATCGCATCGGCCAGCGCCTTTAAACTGCGCGCGCGGATCCTGTCAGGCGGAGCGCCGATCAAGGCGGGTGAGTTCCTGCTGCCCAAGGGGGCCAGTCCGGGCAAGATCCTGCGCATTATTCAAGGCGATGAAGTTCTGCGCAGGTTTGTCACGGTACCAGAGGGCATGCCGTCGGTCATGGTCCACGAACGGCTGATGGCGCAGCAGAACCTGACGGGCAATGTCGACGTTCCGGCCGAAGGATCGATCCTGCCTGACACATATGAAATCGGAAAGGGCGAAAGCCGGCAATCCATACTGCTGCGGATGCAAACGGCGATGCAGCGGACGCTGGCCGAACTGTGGGCCAAGCGCGCCAAGGATATCGCTGTGTCTACTCCGCAAGAGGCACTGGCACTGGCATCCATCGTGGAAAAGGAAACAGGCAAGCCTGCAGAGCGTTCGGTTGTGGCCGGGCTCTATTCCAACAGGCTGCGCCAGGGGATCATGCTTCAGGCCGATCCGACGATTATCTACCCAATCACCAAGGGCAAGCCGCTGGGCCGCCGTATCCGGCAGTCTGAAATCCAGGCGGTGAACGATTACAATACCTATTCCATGGTTGGCCTGCCCAAGGGTCCGATCACCAATCCCGGCCGCGCCAGCATTGAAGCCGTGCTGAACCCGGCCAAGACCGATGCGCTTTACATGGTCGCGGACGGAACCGGCGGGCACCAGTTTGCCTCGACGCTGGCACAGCACAACGCCAACGTGGAAAAATGGTACACTCTGCGTAAAGCGCGCGGCGACTTTTAACGTCCTGTCATGGCTTCCATGGCAGGCAGATAACGCGCCCCCACAATTTCTATGGCGCGGCTGGCAGTGTCCAGCGCGGTCAGGTTTTCGTCACCCAGTTCAAGATGGACAGCGCCCAGATTTTCAGCCAGCCGGGCCAGCTTGGTCGTGCCAGGGATCGGCACAATGTCATCCCCCTGCGCCAGCAGCCAGGCCAGCGCGACCTGAGCGGCTGTAGCGCCCAGCGGCTGGGCGATCGTGCGCACCAGATCGACCAGTGCCTGGTTAGCCATGACCGCGTCCTGCTGAAAGCGCGGCAGGCGGGCGCGAAAATCGCCTTTGTCGAAGACGGTGTCGGCAGTGATGGCCCCGGTCAAGAACCCGCGTCCCAGCGGACTGTAGGGCACGAACCCGATCCCTAGCTCGCGCAGCGTGGGAAGAATATCGACCTCAACCTCGCGCTGCCAAAGCGAATACTCGCTTTGCAGGGCCGTGACAGGCTGGACGGCATGTGCTTTGCGGATCGTGGCAGCGCCTGCTTCTGATAGACCAAAGTGTTTGACCTTGCCCGCGCGGATCAATTCGCCGACCGTGCCAGCCACGTCCTCGATCGGCACCGCCGGATCAACGCGGTGCTGATAAAGCAAGTCGATCCGGTCGGTCCGAAGCCGCTTGAGCGAAGCATCAACCACTTCGCGGATGTGTTCGGGCCGGCTGTCTGCACGCGGGCCCTGGGCCGGGTCTGCTTTAAGGTCAAAGCCGAACTTCGTTGCGATCACCACGTGATCGCGCAGCGGCTCCAGCGCCTCGCCCAGCAGATCTTCATTGGCAAACGGCCCATAGACTTCGGCCGTATCAAAGAAGGTAACGCCAAGCTCCACCGCCTGACGCAGCAAGTCTATCATTGCAGTCTTTTCAGGTGCTGCGCCGTAGGCCCAGCTCATTCCCATGCAGCCTAAGCCGAGCGCGGAAACGGACAAGCCGGAAGGGCCAAGGCTGCGATGCTGCATGTTCTAATCTCCGCCTCAATCAGGGTTCGACTATGTTGAACCCTGCGGTTAGCGGGTCAAGCGCGTCGAGCCACTTTTGCGCCAGATCGCGGTTCCCTTCGATCTTGAGGCCGGCCATTTCGAGCTGGCTCAGCGGCAGCTTGAGGAACAGCAGACCCAGCAACACGCGGCGCGGTGCCGTGATGGTGGCCTGCGGGTTCGCTTGCGGCTGCATCCGCGCGATCATGGTCGTACCCGTCAGTTCCACGCTCGCGCTTTCCTGGCGTTCGGGCATGATGAGATTGACCGTTGCCTGTCCTGGGCCGAACCTTGCAGGGTCAAATCGTGTCGCAACCGAATCGAGCAGCAGCTGGGTCGGGACTGCCGCAATCAGATCGGCGCTTTGCGTGTTAGTCGTACTAGCTCTGGCTCCGATGCGCAGATCACGCGCGGCCGACAGAAACTGATTGCGCCATATCGCGCTTTCCGCCTGATACCCTTGCTGTTCATAACTGTCGGCCAACAGGTTGCGTGCTGCCGCATTGGCCGGATCGGCAAATACGGCTTGACCCAGCAGGTCCGATGACCAGCGGTAATCACCAGCCGCCATCGCCTTGCGCGCCAGGGCGATCACCTTCCTGGTGCCGCCCATCGCAGCAATGGATTTCCTGGCCCGTTCGGCCGGCGGCCAGGGATCAAGGTTTGACGGATTGGCGTCATACCAGCCCAGATAGAACTGATAGACTGCCTTTGAATTGTGGCTGTAGGTTCCGTAGTACCCATGGTTGAACCATTGGGCGGCAAGCTGCGATGGCTGCTTAAGGTCTTCCGCAATTTCGACCATGGTCGCGCCCCGGTTCATCATCCGTACGGTCTGATCGTGCAGATAGCGGTAATTGTCGCGCTGCGAGGCAAGCATCGCAGTAACCTCGCCGCGGCCAAACCGCGGCCAGCAATGGCTCGACAAGACGACATCGCTGCGTGTGCCGTAAAGGCGCAAAGCTTCATCCAGGTAGCCGGCCCAGGCGTGCGCATCCCGGACCTTGGCACCGCGCGGGGTGAGGATATTGTGAAATGTGCAAGTCGATATCTCGGCCGCAAGGAAGGCCTTGGCCGGGGCGATATAGACGTTGAGTTCCGACGGTGCTTCGCTGCCCGAAACAATTTGAAACTCCATCGCAACGCCGTCGATCACCCTGGTATCCCCGGTCCGTTCGATCAAGTCGGTCGGCGCGATCAGCGTAATTTCCCCGGCCGGTATTGCCAACCCGATGCCGCTGCCGACCTGGCCCTGCGGCCCGGGTACCAGGCCTGCGCCAAATTGATAATTGGCGCGGCGGCCCATTGCGACTCCGGCCATGATATTTTCGGAAGCGGTCTCTTCGGTAAAACGTGCCGGGGCGACGATCGCTACTTTACGGGCCGCGGCATCAGCCTCGTCGATTACGCCGCGAACGCCGCCGAAATGGTCGGCATGGCTATGGCTGTAGATCACCGCGCTGACGGGTCGCTGGCCCAATTGGCGATTAACGAGTTCCATCGCCGCCGCTGCGGTTTCGCGGTTGGTCAGCGGATCGATCACAATCCACCCGGTTGCGCCCTTGACCACGGTCATGTTCGATACGTCAAACCCGCGCACCTGCCAGACGCCTTCGGTTACGGCGAACAGCCCGGCGCTTTTCAGGAGCGTCATCTCGCGCCACAACGACGGGTTGACCGTGGCGGGGGCGGGGCCGGTGACAAAGGCATAGGCATCGGTGCGCCACACTGGCCGGCCCTTGGCATCGATGATCACCGGATCGCTGCGCGTGGCCACAAACCCGCGCGCCGCAAAATCGGCATCGCGGCCATCCTCGGCCGGGAGAGCAGCAGCGGCGCTGCCCTGGCGGGCAATCGTGGCAGGGCTGGCGGGCTTCGCCTGGGAATCCCTGGTCTGCTCAGCGCCGATGGATCCGCTGCAAACCATTCCGCACAAAGCCGCCGCCGTTGTAAGCGCTTTCATGGCACCATCCTCCCTATTTGCCGGGCAGACTGACGTGCAAACTGTCTGCCGACAAGCGCTAAGCATCCCAACGCTGCTCGGGAACCAAGCTGGACGGCAATGGTTAATGGGATTAGGTGCGGGCCATGGCATCAGTCCCTCCCTCCATGCCGTCGCCCGCACCGTTCATTGTCACTGCCGAATTGCCGCCGGACATCTTTGCCTGGGGAGATAGCCTGCGCCGCGCGCACTTTCCTGCCGAACGCAACGTACTCTCAGCGCATGTCACCCTGTTCCACAGTTTTGCTCCGTCGCTGCACGCAGAACTGCTGCGGACGCTGGGCGATTTTGCCGGCCAGTTTGCCCCGCCCGATGGTGTGGTCGAAGGCTTGATGAACCTGGGCAAAGGGACTGCTCTTGCCATTCGCAGCCCGCAGATGCTGGCAGTGCGGCAGCGCATTGCCGAACGATTTCACGGCTCGCTTACTCCGCAGGACCGTCACACTCCGCGTCTTCACATCACTATCCAGAACAAGGTGTCGGCCGAGGCAGCGCGCGAGCTGCAGCGCGAACTCGCCGGTTTTTCGCCGCGCGCTTTCCGCTTCACCGGGCTGGGTCTGCACATCTATCGGGTGACGCATTGGGAGGGGCAGGGCACGTGGTCCTTCCGCGGCAAAGACCACGCTTGACCCGCACGTGCCCGCACCTTATGTGCGCCGCCTGTCCGGGCCAGTCCCTGACTTGCCTTGGTATGGCGGAGTAGCTCAGCAGGTTAGAGCAGCGGAATCATAATCCGCGTGTCGGGGGTTCGAGTCCCTCCTCCGCTACCA
>NZ_JAHEBV010000001.1 GCF_024642085.1 Novosphingobium sp.
CCTTGACCGCGCCCGCCGCGCCGCTTAGGGCACGGCGCGTGGTCGGGCCCTTAGCTCAGTCGGTAGAGCAACTGACTTTTAATCAGTAGGTCGCTGGTTCGAACCCAGCAGGGCTCACCACGTTTTCATTGGCAATTTGCGCCGCCCGCTTGATCGGGCAGCCCAGGCCCTACTGGCTCAGGTGCTACTGGATAGAGTGCAGACCCTTGGGCCGCACTGCGGCGCCTTCGCCCATTGCCAATTTCACCGCGCCGACAATGTCGTCTGGCTGAAACGGTTTGCGAATATAGCCGATCGCGGTTTCCGGGGGACTGTCGATCTGATCGGGATTGGCAGTCACGAATATGATCGTGGTTCCGTACCGTTCCGCCAATCGCCGCGCGATTTCAGGTCCGGTCGGGCCGTCACGCAGATTGAGGTCCACCAAAGCAACCTTTGGTGCGCGCTCTATCCCGTCAATCCCGCCGCGATCAGCAACTATACCGACAAGGTCGTGCCCTGCCTGGAGAATAATATCCTCCAGATCCAGAGCGACGAGAAACTCGTCTTCGACAATAAGAACCCCTGACATGACTTTTTACCCGTATGAAGGTTGGCTTCAGGCGGCAGCGCGCTGCGCGCTGTTATTGTTTGAAACGCGGCGCAATTCGCTGAACATCAGTTCGATTGCATCGCCTTCCATGACGAAATCGTGCCGCGCGTCCGGCAGCTGGCCGCTTTCCAGTACGTTGGCAAGCATGGCGCGCGCCCGGCAAATGCGGCTTTTTACGGTGCCCAAGGCAATACCGCACACATCTGCGATCGATTCGTATGACATGTCACCGATTGCCACCAGGATGAGCGCGTCCCGGTGCGTATCGGGCAAGGTTTGCAATGCACGCGCCACGTCGGCAAGTTCAAGCGAGTCTTCCTGATTGCCAAAGGTCTTGAGCGTGCGTTCAGCCATGTCCTGGTCGTATTCGCCGGTGAACCGGGCGCGGCGCGCTTCGCTGTAGAAATGGTTGCGCAGGATAGTGAAGGTCCAGGCCTTGAAATTGGTGCCCGCGCGGTAGCTTTCGCGCGCCGACCAGGCCTTCAGCAACGTCTCCTGGGCCAGATCGTCAGCACGTTCGCGGCATCCGGAAAGGGTGCGGGCAAACGCGCGCAGATGCGGGGTGACGGAGCTGAGCGCTGCGTGAAAGTCTGCATCGTTCAACGTCTCATACGGCTCACGCAGGTCGGCAGTGGCGGTGACGGTTTCAGGCTTGTTCACGGATGTTCCAATCGGCAGTAATGTTCACAAGTGGAACACCGCTCGATTGCCAACAGTTCCCCAATTGTGTGCTGCTCTGACCACTTTTTGCGTTTTATGTGCATTTTCATGCACTTCTCAACGCACCTTTTTGACGTACAGGGCCGGAACAAGCCTGTCGTCACCGCGTTTTACGTAGTGGATTTAAGTGCAGGGGCCATTGTCGCAGTAATGCCGAACCTTCCAAGCTTTTCTGCGGGATCCGCCCTTCGGTGCGTCCGTGGTCAATCTGCGCCGCCCATGCACGGCAGCATAATCGCCAAATCATCACCGCCCACCGCGCCGCGTCCACGCTGCCCTGACTGGGCCGAGGGCGGTTGCTCTTGTGCGCTGGACGCATTACCAATCCACCTGCCGATGGCCCTGGGCCGTCCTATCTAGCGAGAACACCAATGGACTTCAGACAAGCTCTTTCCGAAAGGCTGCCTTTGCTGCGCCGTTATGCGCGTGCGCTGTCGGGATCACAGCATTCGGGCGATGCCTATGTGCGCGAGCTGCTGGAAGCTGCAATTGCGGACAACGACCTGCGTAACGAGATTGCCGATGGCCGCGTGGCGCTGTATCGCGCTTTCACGCGAGTATGGTCACTAGGCCACGTTGAACTGGCGCATCAGGGCGGCCCCGCCGACGCCACCGATGCCGAGGCGACCGCCCAGGCGCGGCTTGACCGGATTCCGCCCGAACACCGGCAGGCGCTGCTGCTGACCACGATGGAAGAGTTTTCCGAACGCGAAGCCGGAGAAATCCTTGGTCTTGAGGCCGAAGAAGTCGCCGCGCTGGTCGCCCGCGCAGTTTCTGAAATTGACGAAGAAACGGCAACTCAGGTCCTGATCATCGAGGATGAGCCCCTGATTGCGATGCAGCTGGAAGCCTTGGTCAGCGATCTTGGCCATACGGTTGTGGCCACTGCTTCGACCCGCACCCAGGCGGTCGATGCCTTTGCGCGCACTTCGCCCGGTCTGGTGCTGGCAGATATTCAGCTCGCTGATCAGAGCAGCGGAATCGATGCGGTCGAAGATATCCTCAAGATGGGTGCGGTGCCCGTCGTATTTGTGACCGCCTATCCCGAACGGCTGCTGACCGGCGAACGGCCCGAACCGACTTACCTGGTGACCAAGCCGTTTCGCGAAGACACGCTGCGCGCGGCAATCAGCCAGGCGCTGTTCTTCGGTTCAACAGCGCAATAAGTCAGTCAAGCGCCGGTGGTGGCCGAGCCCCTGAGCGAGAACTCGCTCAGGGTGCGCACCGGCACTTTGAGAATGCAAGTCACCCCTTCTGCATTGAACTTCAGATCGACGGGTGACCGCAGTTCGTGGCTGACGATCTTTTCGATCAGGTCCAGGCCAAAGCCGCGCCGCTTGGGCTCGGCAACAGGCGGCCCGCCATGCTCGCGCCAGGAAACTTCGCAGATTTCGGGCGTTAGCAGCTGCCATGTGATCGAAACGCGGCCCTGCGGCACACTGAGCGCACCGTACTTGGCGGCATTGGTCGCCAGTTCGTGCAAGGCCAGACCCAAGGACATCGCATCGTTGGGACCCAAGGCTGTATCCGGGCCTTCAACGGTGACGTGGGTATCGGCAACATCGAGATAGGGGGCCAGTTCCGAGGTCACGACTTCGCGTACCGGCGCATCTTTCCAGTCCCGCTGCGACAGCAAATCGTGCGTTGCCGACAGCGCGCGCAGGCGGCCGTTGAGCCCTTCGGCAAAATCATCAAGCGACTGTGACCGCCGGCGCGTGAGCGCGACGATTGACAGCACATTGGCCAGCGTATTCTTGACCCGGTGGTTAAGCTCGCGCGTAAGCGAGTTGCGGATCGCTTCCTGCGAAGCCAATGACTCCAGCACTTTGCGATCATCAGCGGCGCGGTTGATTATCAGCGTGGCGATGATCAGCAGCAGAAGACTAACCACCGTGCCGGCGATCAGAACGCTGACCGACGCAAGCGTCAGCCCGGGCCGTTCATTGGACGTTGCAACCAGGGTCCAGGTATGATCGCCAAAAGTGACATTGCGTTCCATCCGGGCGCGTTCGCGGAAGGTTCGGTCTACTTTTGCCAGGATATTTTCGGGTGTCGGAGGACCATCGTAAAGCGCGATGGCAGCGCGCCCGCTGTAAAAGCTGGTCTCAACCGCATCAAGGAACTCTTGTGCGCGGATCGGAGAGTAGACAAACCCCTTGAGCTGATCGCGCAGTTCTTCACCATCCGCGCCCCGGGCAAAAACAGGGACATAGATCAGAACCCCGGCACTATCAGCGCGGCCCTCGTCCTGGATCAGGTGGACTTTGCCAGTCACGGTGGGCCGCCCAGTCTTGAACGCTTTCAGCAATGCAGTGCGCCGAACCGGTTCTGAAGCCATGTCGAAACCTACAGCGCGCATGTTCGCAGCCGTCTGCGGCTCGATTAGTCCGATGATTGCCATATCGGTTTGCGGGCTGGCCGGTGCAGGCCGTACCGCTACCTTCGCGCGCGGAAACCGGACCCGCAAGTCCTTGGCGACACGAGACGCGTCGCTGCCTTTGGCCCACTGTGCCCAGCCCATGCCCAAGGTACCCTTGGATTGGTTGTCCGCACTCATATCTTCGACGAACTGGGCAAAATCACCGTCGTTGACAGACGAACGCACCGACAGCACCGATGCGGCAGCGCTGAGGTAGGCGATGTTCTCGTTCGCTTTGCGGCGCAGTTCGCTGGCCAGCGTGGTGGTGTCGCGATCAAGCTCGAGACGCCGCGCCTCGCTGTCGGCCATCTCTATGTTGAACACAAATAGCAGCGTGATCACGATCCCCAGCCCGAACAAGGCGAACGGAAGACCGCGCGGATAGCGCAGAAACCATGCCTGACCCTGAACCCGTTTTTCGAGCTGCTGTTCCATATTCCCAAACCGGCAGCCGCTGGGCCGCCTAATCACCAAAAATCACGAATGAGGCAGCCAAGATGATCCCCACGAGATGGAACCATAGCCCAGATCGATTGTTCCCTGTCTAGGACATTGCGAGCAAGCATTTTAATCAAACCGGTGCTAAGGAGGCACAACGCCTCGTGGAGTTGATGTTGACACAGCGAAAACCAGGATCGGCCATTCCCGGCACCGAAGGCTTTTCTTCGCGCGGCCCGGACAATCGGCCGCCGGGTTGGGCAGACGGTCTGCGCAAACTTTATGACAGCGTCGTGAGCGAACCTTTGCCTGACAGCTTCGACGACCTGTTGAAGAAGCTTGATCAGGCCGACGATGCCTGATCGGCAGTCCCGCGCACCAGGCGCAGCACCCGTCGCCGATGCTTTCCGCAGCGATCTTCTGGCCCTGCTGCCGCATATGCGCGCCTTTGCGCGCGGGTTGTGCGGCCGGCCCGAGCAGGCCGACGATCTGGTCCAGGAAACCGTGATGCGGGCGTGGACCGCGCGCGATAGCTTCACCCCCGGCACATCGATGAAGGCGTGGACTTTTACAATCATGCGCAACCATTTTCTGAATGACCTGCGCAAGAATCGCCGGCAGACCCAGCTCGATCCCGAGGTGGCAGAAACAACGTTGATCGCCAGGGCCACGCAGGAAGAAGGTGTCCATATAAACGATCTTCAACGCGCGTTGGACAAACTGCCCGATGAACGGCGCGAGGCGCTTCTGCTGGTTGGGGCAGGCGGCTTTTCCTATGAAGAAGCAGCCAACATCTGCGGCGTTCCCATTGGCACGATGAAAAGCCGGGTCGCACGCGGCCGCTCACAACTTTACGCCATACTTGAACCGGAAGAAGGCAGCCCGGCTTACAGCATTGCCTGATCAGCAGAAGTGATCGGGCCCGAGCGGTAGTCCGCCCGGACCCGGCCTGTTATTCCGGATAAACCCAGAAATCAGGGTCGGCGAACCGTTCATCGGCAAAGTTCCAGTTCAGCAGCCCGGCCGCGGCGGTCAGATAGGCTTTGCGATCGTTCTGCCGGTCCAGATAATAGGCATGCTCCCACACGTCGACCACCAGCAACGGGCGCGCTGTTCCGGTGAGCGGGCAACCGGCATCGTGCGTTGTTGCGATGCTGAGGGCATCGCCGTCCGCTAGTAGCCAGGCCCAGCCGGATCCAAAGTGCCCTTCAGCTTCGGTCAGCAATTTCTCTGTCATGGCGGCGAAAGACCCGAATGATGCGTCGATCGCTGCGGCAAGCGCGGAACCTGGTTTGCCGCTTTGGGGGGTCAGGCTATGCCAGTAAAAGCCGTGGTTCCACGCTTGGGCTGCCGCGTTGAACAGCTTTTGATCCTTGCTGGACGCCGCATCCTTCACCACCGCGTTAAGGTTGGCATCGTCCAGCGGCGTTCCCTTGATCGCGGCGTTAGCCTTGTCGACGTAGCCTTTATGATGCTTGCCGTAATGAAAGCCGATCGTTTCAGCTGAAATCGCAGGTTCGAGGGCGTCTTGCGCATAAGGCAACGGAAGAAGCGTAATGGCCATGGAAGATCTCCGGTTTTGAAAAGCAGCACAGGCTGCAAACGTGACTTGGGGGCGTCAGCAAAAGCTGTCCGCCCCCAAGCCTGGTTCCAGATCCGGTGACGACGGGGCGCCTCCGGATGGGTGTGAAATGCTTAGCGAACCGAACCGCGACGGAAGAGGTTCACAATGGCGAGCAGAATGACCGCGCCGATGAACGACGAAACCAGCGACATTACGTCAAACGAACCGCTGGTGATTGGCGCGCCGCCGATCAGCGGGGTAACCAGGAAACCGGCGATCAGCGCGCCTACGATACCGACCACGACGTTAAGAATGATGCCCTGCTGGCCATCGGTGCGCATGACCATGCTGGCCAGCCAGCCGATGATGCCGCCAACGATAAGTAGAATGATAAGTCCCATGTTGAAATGTCCTTTGCCTGCTGTTCCTGCCTTCCAAAACGGACCATCGCGGCAAAGGTTCCTTGCGGTTGCGACGGCGCCGATTTCGCCATCGAAAAGGTCGCCCGGCGCATGGCATGGGCCATGGCCCGCTTTTCAAGATAAGCGTTGGGCGTTCCTGCCAGTTCCGGCGCAAGTTTCCCCCCCTTAGTGCGGATTATGGAATCCCGCGCGCGAGGATTGACGCCGATGCGGCAGCAGGCCGGGGAACGCTTTTAGTTGCGCCGTGTTCTTACAAGCAGAACGGCTGCCCTGCGGCCCTAATCCTGAATGATGCGGAGCTTGCTTCGATGGCCGGTCCACTTTTCGCCCTTATTCTGCTTGGCTGCACAGATGCCGGGGATGGATGCACGCGCCTTGATGCGCCGGTGCAGACCTTTGACAGCCGCGCACAATGCGAAAGCGGGCAGGAAGCGGCGCTGGCTTCTGAGGTGTCGCTCCGTGCGGATTACCCCACAGTAACCGCGCATTGCCGCGTGCAACTGGCAACGCGAAAAATAGACCGGCAACCGCGCCGATTAGCCATGAGCGCGTCGCGCTGAAAATTGGAGTGAGATCATGAAGTCATTTACCTCATTGCTGCTTTCGGGCCAGATTGCTGACACGATTGAGCGTTTAGTGCCTGACAATCCGTTGCTCCGCTCTGGCGCAACCGCGATTGCGGCGCGCTGGGCGGTGCGATCGGTCCCCGCCGCCCTGGCTATCGTAGCGGCTGGCGCGGCCTATCGTTATTTGACCAAGGATAACGCCGCGCCAAAGCGCAAGATTTCGGCACGGACTGCCCGGACCGGCGCTGCAAAGAGCGTGCGAACCAAGGCCCGAGCCGCTCGTTCCAAACCTGTGGCCGTTTCCGCCGCAGCTTGATCCGGATTTAGGAGAACTTTAATGGCATCGACCCTTTCAGGAAGCCCTGCGGACTGCGTGCAAAGCGATGCAGCCGCCGAGCGGGCACCAAATCCCCGGCGTCATTATTCCGGTCCGGAAGATCTGATGGATGACGTTGAACTGGACCGCGGCGCGCGCGAACAGCTCCTCCTGCAATGGAAGGACGAGGTCAACGCCGAGCTTGCCGCAGAAGCTGAAGGGATGAGCGCATCCGATCCCATCCGTGCCGAGGCAGAAGCGCGCCTGGCCAGCGAGGCAAGGCGGGTGTCGGACGCGCTAGCTGCGCTTCAGGCTGAACGTTCCAGCATCTGAAGCGCGATCAGCACTTATCGAAAACGCCCGGTCGGTTGGCCGGGCGTTTTTTCGCGTCTGGCAAAACGGGTGAAAAAATTGAGGCCTCCGGCACAAAGTGCAGGAGGCCTCTAAACGCACCGCCGGCTGGGTTCGGGGGGAGGGGGATCGCCAGCTGGTGTTACTGACAGAACCCGTCCACGGCCATTTGGTTCCAGCCAGACGAGAAACAAACCAATTTTTTTGCGATCTTGGCCAAGGCTGCTTTTAAGACGCTGATCTGCATCGCTTTAAAAAAGAGGCTTTGTCCGGGTCGGGCGATGCCAAGCGCGCAACGTGAGACCGGCTTATACCTTGGGACGGCCCGCCACCAGGTGATCGACTACGGACGGATCGGCCAAGGTCGATGTATCGCCAAGGTTCGTCACGTCATTTTCCCCGATCTTGCGCAGGATCCGGCGCATGATCTTGCCGCTGCGGGTCTTGGGCAGACCGGGTGCGAACTGGATCACGTCAGGCGTGGCGATCGGGCCGATCTCGCGCCGGACCCATGCGACCAGCTCCTTGCGCAGCGCCTCGTCCGGATCGACGTTGGCGTTGGTCGTGACGAAGGCATAGATGCCCTGGCCCTTGATTTCGTGCGGCATGCCAACCACCGCGGCTTCGGCGACCTGGGGGTGGGCGACCAGCGCGCTTTCTACCTCGGCCGTGCCCATCCGGTGGCCCGAAACGTTTATCACATCATCGATCCGCCCGGTGATCCAGTAGTATCCATCCTCATCACGGCGGCACCCATCGCCAGTGAAGTACAGCCCTTTGAACGTCGAAAAATAGGTTTGGAAGAATCGATCATGATCGCCCCAAACGGTGCGCATCTGGCCGGGCCAGCTGTCGGTGATTACCAGACAGCCTTCGCCCGCACCCTCGATCGGTACGCCTTCACCGGTGACCAGCATGGGTTTGACCCCGAACAGCGGTTTTGTTGCCGAGCCCGGCTTGAGCGGGGTCGCGCCGGGCAGCGGGCTTATCAATGTCGCGCCGGTTTCGGTCTGCCACCAGGTATCGACAATCGGGCAGCGCCGTTCGCCGACCACGCGGTGATACCAGTCCCACGCTTCGGGATTGATAGGTTCGCCGACCGAGCCGAGCAGCTTGAGGCTGGACCGGCTGGTCCCAAGCACCCAGTCATCGCCTTCGCGCATCAGCGCGCGCAGCGCGGTGGGGGCGGTGTAGAATATCTCGACCTGGTGTTTGTCGATCACTTGCCAGAACCGGCTGGGGTCGGGGTAGTTGGGCACCCCTTCGAACATCAGCGTGGTCGCGCCGTTCATCAGCGGGCCGTAAACGATATAGCTGTGGCCGGTAACCCAGCCGACATCGGCGCTGCACCAGTAGACCTGGCCCGGACGGTAATCGAACACGTATTCGTGGGTCATCGATGCCCACAGTCCATAGCCGCCGGTGGTGTGAAGCACGCCCTTGGGCTTGCCGGTGCTGCCGCTGGTGTAAAGGATGAACAGCGGATCCTCTGCGCCCAATTCCGCAGGCGGGCAATCGGCCGACTGCGCGGCGGCGCCCGCGTGCCAATCGATGTCGCGGCCATCCTGCATCGGCACGGCGGCGCCGGTGCGCTGCAGCATGATCACCGTATGGACCGAAGGCAGATCTGCCAGCGCTGCATCGACATTGGCCTTCAATGGCACCGCTTTGCCCCCGCGCAGGCCTTCGTCGGCGGTCAGGACGACGGTGCTGTCGCAGTCCTCGATCCGGCTGCGGAGCGAATCCGGGCTGAATCCGCCGAACACCACGGAATGGATCGCGCCGATCCGTGCGCAGGCCAGCATTGCGACGGCCGCTTCGGGGACCATCGGCAAATAGATCGTAACGCGGTCACCCTTCTGAACCCCGCGCGCTTTCAGCAAATTGGCAAAGCGGCAGACTTCGGTATGAAGTTCGCGGTACGTGATATGGCGCGCGGAATCGTCCGGACTGTCCGGCTCCCAGATGATGGCCACCACATCACCGCGCGCGTCCAGGTGCCGGTCGAGCGCATTGGCCGATAGGTTGAGCGTGCCGTCAGCGAACCACTTGATCCCGAAATCAGCTTCATCAAAGCTGGTTTCCTGAACCCGGGTGAACGGCCTGATCCAGTCAAGTCGCTGCGCCTCTCCCCGCCAGAACGCGTCGCCATCTTCCACCGACGCGCGGTACATGGAATCGTAGCGCGCCGCGTTGACCTTCGCCTTGGCGGCCCATTCGGCCGGCACCGGCCAGACTGTTTCGCCCATTGTCGCGCTTCCTCTCAAACCGGTCATTTGCGTGCAGTCTGTCGGCTGGCGCCGCGCCGCGCAAGCCTAGAAGGTCGCGGTCTGCAAGATCGGCAAAGACTCGTCCAGCGACGTGGCGATGATCCCCACCATGTCGTCGATCTGGCTGCGTTCGATGATCAGGGGTGGGCACATTACGATGGTATCGCGGATGCCGCGCACCATCAGGCCGTTTGCGATGCAGCGATCGCGCACAACCGGGCCGGCATTGCCTTCGGCCCCGCCCCAGCGCGCGTTGGTGCCAGGCTCCGCCACGATTTCGACCGCGCCAAGCAGGCCGATGGAGCGCGTTTCGCCGACCAGCGGATGGCCGCCGAGCCGCTTCAGCGCCGCGGCCAGATAGGGGCCAACGTCGTCCCTGACCCGGCCCGGCAGATTCTCGCGCTCCATGATCTCGATGTTGCGCAGCGCCACTGCGGCGGCGACGGGGTGGCCCGAATAGGTGAAGCCGTGGACGAAATCGCCCCCGGTTTTAAGCACGTCGACGATATCGCTCGACACGGCATTGGCGCTGATCGGGAGGTAACCCGATGACAGGCCCTTGGCCATCGACACAATGTCAGGGGTGAAGCCCAGCGTCTGATGGCCAAACCATTCGCCGGTGCGGCCAAACCCGGTGATCACCTCGTCCGCCACCAGCAGGATGCCGTATTTGCGGCAGATCGCCTCAACCGCTTGCCAGTAGCCCGGTGGCGGGATGATCACGCCGCCCGCGCCCTGCGCAGGTTCACCGATGAAGGCGGCGACATTTTCAGGGCCGACAGCCAGGATGCGTTCTTCGATGGAAGCGGCGCAGTCCTGCCCGAACTGGACCGGGTCCTGGCCAAAGCCTTCGCCGAACCAGTAAGGCTGGCGGACATGCTCAACCCCCGGCACCGGCAGATCGCCCTGCGCGTGCATACCCTTCATCCCGCCCAGGCTGACCCCCGCCACTGTGCTGCCGTGGTAGGCGTTCCAGCGGCTGATGAAGACCTTGCGCTTGGGCTCGCCCTTCAGCTTCCAGTAGTGGCGCACCATGCGGAACACGGTGTCGTTGGCTTCGCTGCCCGATGCATTGAAGAAAACGTGTTGCAGCTTGCCGCCGGTCAGGCTGGCGATCTTGGCGGCTAGCTGGACCGTGGGCGGAGTGACTGTCTTGAAAAAAGTATTGTAGAACGGCAGTTCCATCATCTGCTCGTAAGCAACGTCGGCCAGTTCCTTGCGGCCATAGCCGACATTGACGCACCACAGCCCGGCCATGCCATCAAGGATGCGGTTGCCGTCGCCGTCGTGAATGTAGCAGCCTTCGGCATGGGTAATGATGCGGCTGCCGCCCATGTCCGCGATCAGCTTGTAATCCTGCTGGGCGGGAAGGTGGTGCGCAACATCAAGGCGCTTCAATTCGGCGATATCGTAATTGCGGGGCATGTCTGGGTACTCCCTGAAAAGGTTATCGATCGGCGGGATGGGCGCCGATCGTCAGGGAGAGAAGCCGATCCTTGCCAGAAACCGGTTGGTGCGGGTGACGCGCCTGTTCATGCCTCACCCCTAAGCGCTTTGCCCAGCAGATGGAAGTAGGCGGCGCTGTCGGGATTGCTGTCGGCGTCCCATTCCGGGTGCCACTGCACCGCGACAAGCGGTGCGCCGTTGGGCCTGGCGGAGTAGGCTTCGACCAATCCGTCGGGCGCGGTTGCTTCGGTGACAAGGCCGGGGGCTAGCCTTCCGATCCCCTGATAATGAACCGAGTTGACGGTAGCATCGGCTTTGCCAAGGGCGCGGGCGATCATCCCGCCCTCGCTCAGGTGGACCGGGTGAAGGTGATCGAACATCGCGTCAAACGCTGCGCCATCGGGGGCATGGTGCCGGATCAGATCGTCATTGGCCGACGTATCGCGGCGCAAGGTGCCGCCCAGCGCCACATTGATTTCCTGAAATCCTCGGCAAATCCCGAAAACCGGGCGGGCCAGGTCGATCATCCGCCCGACAAGGTCCAGCGCAATTTCATCCCGCCCCGGATCGAACGGGCCTTCGCCCCCATCATCTTCGTAACGCACGGGTTCGACGTTCGATGGACTGCCGGTAAGCAGAATCCCGTCCAGCCGCGGGGCGATTTCAGCCGCGCTCATCAGATCGGCAAGCGACGGCACAATCAGTGCAGCGACATCGGCGTGGCGCATCGCGGCACGGATGTACCGTTCCATGACTGCCTGGGCTGGCTCGGTCCCGACCTGGCGGGTGCAGGCGATCACGCCCAGGACAGGGCGCGCGGCGGCCATGTCAGTTCAGCAGGACTACCGGGCTGTCGGCGCGCCAATGCATCGAAACGCGGTCATCCCAGGTGAAGTGTTCCTGATCGCGGCGCGACAGGTTAGGGCGCGACACGCGGATCATCGGTCCGCCATCCAGCTTGATTTCATACAAGGTGATGTCGCCCAGATAGCTCATCCCCTTGATCTGCCCGCGTGCCAGATTGTAGCCATCGGGGGCATCCTGCGCAGCGGCGCGGATCGCCTTTCCTTCGCCCGGAACGTGGAGGTAGATTTTTTCGGGGCGCAGCGCGATCCACACATCGGCGCCGTGCGGGCCGGTGACCCCGTGGTTAAGGTAGACCCGGCCCAGCCCGGGGCAATCGACCGCCGCCTTGTCTGCCTCGTCCAGGGTCAGCTTGCCTTCGAACAGGTTCACCGATCCCACAAAGTCGGCAACAAACCGGTTGGCGGGATATTCGTACAAGTCAGACGGCGCGGCCAGCTGCGCGACTTCACCCTTGTTGATCACCGCGATACGGCCTGCCATCGACAGCGCCTCGTCCTGATCGTGCGTGACAGTGACGAAGGTGATCCCGACCTGGTCCTGCAGCTCGGACAGTTCGAATTGCATCTGCGCGCGCAGCTTGGCGTCCAGCGCGGAGAGCGGCTCATCCAACAGCAGCACCTTTGGCCGCATTACCAGGCTGCGGGCGAGCGCCACGCGCTGGCGTTGGCCGCCCGACATCTGATCGGGCATCCGGTCTGCAAAGCCGTGCAGCTTGACCAGTTCGAGTGCCTCGCGCACCCGCTCGTCTCGCTCGGCCCGGCCGGTGCCTGCGATTTTGAGGCCATAGCCGACATTGTCCGCCACGCTCATGTGCGGGAACACGGCATAGGACTGGAACACCATGTTGACCGGGCGCTTGTTGGGCGGGATCCCGGCCATGTCCTGCCCGTCGATCAGGATCTGGCCTTCGGTCGGCAATTCAAACCCGGCGATCATGCGCAGCAAGGTGGTCTTGCCGCAGCCCGAAGGGCCAAGCAGCACAAAAAACTCGCCCGCCAGGATATCCAGGCTGACATTGTCGACCGCAGTCACCTTGCCAAAGCGCTTGGTCACGTTGCGGATCTGGATGATCGGCTGGGCTGGATCAGGCATCAATGGGCGTCCGCTATAGCCTTTACGCCCTGCAATTTCAGTGCAACGGCGGTCAGGGCGATGGTCAAAAGGATCAGGATGGTCGAAGCGGCGTTGACTTCCGGTGTGACCGAAAAACGGACCATCGAATAGACCTTGACCGGGAAGGTCACGGTGTCAGGCCCGCTGGTGAAGAAAGTGATGACGAAATCATCGAGGCTGAGGGTGAAAGCCAGCAGCGCGCCTGCGATCAGCCCCGGCTTCATGTGCGGCAGCAGGATGTCGCGGAAGGTGGCCCATTCGCTGGCGCCCAGGTCCTTCGCCGCTTCCTCCTGTTCGCGGTTAAAGCTGGCCATGCGGCTGCGCACCACCAGCGCGACGAAGGGAAAACAGAAGGTGATGTGGGCGATGGTGATCGCCGAAAGGTTGAGCGGCCAGGGCAGGCCGACCGGCCACTGCACCTTGGCAAAGAAGATCAGCATGGCAACGCCCATGCAGATTTCGGGAACAATGATTGGCAAGGACAAGGCCCCTTCAACCGCACCCTTGAACGGGAAGCGGAAGCGCCACAGCATAAGGCCAGCCATCGCGCCCAGAACCACGCTGAACACGGTCGCCAATGCAGCGATGGTCAGCGAATTGACCAGCGCTTCGATCAATCCGTCGTTGTTGAGCGCTTTTTCGTAGTATTTGAGCGTGAAGCCCCGCCACACGACATTGCGTTTGGAATCGTTGAAGCTGAACACCATCAGCACCAGCAGCGGGGCGTAGAGGAACACCATAACCCCCGCGATCCACAGCCGCATCCACGCCTTGCGCGTGTATTCCAGCGGAGCGACCGGGCGGCGGCTGAGCAAGGCCATCAGTGGACCTGCGCCGGTTTGCGTCTGCCGCGAAGCGATTGCAGCGCAACAAGCGCAAACATCGCATAGATCAGCATGAACGACAGCGCTGCGCCAAATGGCCAGTCGTTTGCCCTTTTGAACTGGCGTTCGATCACATTGGCGATCATCTGGCTATCGGTTCCCCCCATCAGGTCGGGGGTCAGATAAGCGCCCAGGGCAGGGATCAGCGTGATCATTATCCCGGCAAAGATGCCCGGCGCCGCCAGCGGCATGACGATACGCGACAAGGTGCGCAAATGACCCGCGCCCAGATCGAGGCTCGCCTCGATCAGCGAGCGGTCAAGCCGGTCAAGCGCGGAATAAAGCGGCAGAACCATGAAGGGCAGGTGGACATAGACCAGCCCCAGCACCACCGCGAAATTGTTGTAAAGCAGCTGGACCGGGGTCCACACCTCAAGCGGCTGGAGCCCGACCAGCGTGCGCAGCCAGCTTGCCGATCCCCACAGCGCGCCCAGCGCCTTGTTGGCATAACCGTTCCCGCCCAGCACCGTCATCAGCGCATAGGTGCGGATGAGGAGGTTGGTCCAGAATGGTAGCATCACTCCCAAAAGCAGCCAGGGGCGCCACTTGTCTGACGCAAAGGTGATTGCCATCGCTACAGGGAACCCGACGATCAGGCAGATCAGCGTGACCAGCGCCGCGACCGCCAGGCTTTTGAAGAAGATCGACAGGTAGAGAGCTTCGATCGCGCGCTTGTAATTGTGCAGCGTGCCCGAAATGACGATGTCAGCTGCGCCCGAGTTCTCGCCAAAACTGTAAGCCCAGACAATCGCCATCGGCACGATGAAAAACAGCGCCAGCCACAGGATCGGCGCCCCCGCGATTGCGGCGAAGGGGCGCTTGTGTTCCTGCCAGTTTTGCAGCGACATGGGTTTGGCCTAGCTGGCGCGGACCCGGGTAAAGGCCTCTTCATAAAGTGGCTGCATGTCGGGCCGGTACTTGGCGTATTCGCACTTGGCGAGCTGGTCTGCTGATGGGAAGATCACCGGATTGTTCTTGTAGTCATCCGGCATCAGCGCTTTCGCCGCGGCATTGGGAGTAGGATAAAGGATCGTTTCGGTGATCTTCTTGTCGACTTCTGCGTCGAGCAGATAGTTGATCAGCGCATGGGCGTTCTTGGGATGCGGCGCGCCTTTGGGAATGCACAGTGTGTCGGAATTGAGCTGGCTGCCCTCTTTGGGCAGGACGAAGTCAATATCCTCATCCTCGGCCATGATCTGGGCGATGTCGCCGTTGTATTCCAGCACCAGATCGACCTCGCCCTTCAGCAGCAGGTCCTGGCCGTTATCTTCATGGAAGGCCTTGATGAAGGGCTTCTGCTTTTCCATCAAAGCCGAAATCGTCTGGATATCTGCCGGGGTCAGAGCGTTGACCGATTTGCCCAGATATTTGCCGTAAAGGCGGAACATGTCGCCGGCTTCGGACAGCACGGCGATGCGGCCCTTGTATTCGTCGCTGTCGAACAGCACCTTCCAGCTGTCGGGCTTGGCTTTCACTTTCGACTTGCGATAGCCGATCCCCAGCGTCAGCCAGGTATAGGGCATCGAGAACTTGCGGCCCGGATCGTAAGCGACATCGATAAAGCTTTGATCGATGTTCTTCATGTTGGGGATCTGCGCATGATCAAGCGGCACGATCATGTCGGCCGCGCTCATCCGTTCGACGAAATCGTTAGACGGGACAATCACGTCATAGCCCGGATTGCCGGCGCGCAGTTTGGCGAACAATTCATCGTTGCTGGCAAACAGCGTCATGTTGACGTCGATTCCGCTGGCGCCCTTGAAATCGCCCAGCGTGGTTTCACCGATGTAGGTATCCCAATTGTAGAAGTTAAGCTTGGGCTCTTCCCCTGTCGCGGCGATCTTGCCGGCCGCGCCGCTTTCGGTCTTGCCGCATCCGGCCAGGCCCGCAAAGCTGATCCCGACCGCGGCTACGCCCATTGACTGGAGGAGCGAGCGGCGGCCCATGCGTAGGCTGCTGCTGCTGCGTTTGATGTCGGTCATGACTCACCCCTTCGCCCATGTTGCACTGCGACACGATGCTACCCGTGATTGGGCGCGCCGCAAGGGGGTAATTTGGCTAGTGCGGGGCTCACGCATTGCGCAGATACCAGGTGAAGTCGATTTCCGGCACTTCGGCCATGAACCGGGCCATTTCGACGCCTTTGACCACGGCATAATTGCGCACGAAGCGCGCGCCCAGATAGCGTTTCATCAGCTCCGACTGCTCGAACGCCTCGATCGCCGCGCCCCAGTGGTTGGGCAGGCGGACTTTGGCTTCTTCTGCCTCATAGCCGTTGCCGACCACGGCCGGGCCGGGATCGGTCTGCTGGCGCATCCCTTCACACATTGCCGCCAGTACCGCGGCCATCGCCAGATAGGGGTTGGCATCGGCCCCGCAGACGCGGTGCTCGACGTGGCGCGAGGCGGGCGATCCGGCGGGAACCCGCAGGCTGACCGTGCGGTTGTTGACCCCCCAGGTCGGCGCCACCGGGGCATAGGAATTGGCCTTGAAGCGGCGGTACGAATTGGCGTTGGGGGCAAACACCGCCATCGAATCCGCCAGCGCCGCCTTCATCCCGCCGATCGCGTGGCGCAGCAGCGGCGTGCCGGCGGGATCCTCGCTGGCGAAGGCGTTCTTGCCGCCCGCGTCGTTCATGGAGATGTGCAGGTGCATGCCGCTGCCCGCCGCCTCGGCAAAAGGCTTGGCCATGAAGGTTGCTTCCAGGCCGTGCTTGACCGCCACGCCTTTGACCACGCGCTTGTACATGATCGCATCGTCGGTGGCGCGAAGGGCGTCGGCCTTGTGGCGCAGGGTGAACTCGAACTGGCCTGGGGCATATTCGGAGATCCCGCTTTCCAGCGGCAGGTTCTGCGCATCGCAAGCGGCGTACAGATCGTCGAAGAACGGTTTGAAATCTTCCATTTCGCGCAGCCCGTAGACCTGGATATCGCTGGAACGATGACCGGTGACCGCACTTTTGGCAGGGACCGGGCGGCCATGTGAAATGTCGACCAGATAGAACTCCAGCTCAACCGCGACCACGGGGGTCAGCCCGTCGTTTTCCAGCTCGTCGATCACCGCGCCAAGGACGTGGCGGGGATCAAGATCGCTGGGCGTTCCGTCCAGCTCGTAAAAGCTGGTCAGGAACTGGGCGGCGCCGTCCCCCAGCCAAGGCGCGCGCACCAGCGTTCCCGGGACGGGATAGACATAGCGGTCGGCATCGCCGTCTTCCCAGACCAGCCCGGTCTCCTCGGTGTCGCGTCCGACGATATCGACCACCAGCACCGATCCGGGCAGGAAACGGCCGCTTTCGTAGACCGCGATAACCTCGTGCGCGCGCAGCCGCTTGCCGCGCGGGACGCCGCACATGTTGGTAAAGATGATGTCGATCGCGTCGATATCCGGATTAGCGGCGAAAAAGGCGCGAGCTTCTTGCGCGGAGGCGCGATGGTTTGAACTGCGGGGCGGCTTGGTCATGATGCACTTCCGGTCAGAGTCTTGAGGCACTGGTCGAGCACTTCGGCCAGCCGGTCAACCTGGCTTGGCACGGTTGCCGGGCTGACCAGGGTCATGTTGTGGAACGGCGCGATCAGCACGCCGCGGTTGATCAGGAACAAGTGAAGCGCGTGTTCCAGCGGGCCCTGCATCGCCGCGCGTGCCTGGGTGCCGTTGCGCGGCGCGGTGTCGGTACACAAAAACTCGCCTCGCGCGCCAACGTGGGCAACGTGCCAGTTCAGGTTGTTGGCGGCCATGACAGCGCGCACCTTGCCGGCCAGTTGCTCCGCCAATGGCAGCATATGGTCATAGGCGGCAGGCGTCATCACTTCGGTCAGGCAGGCACGCATTGCCGCCAGTGCCAAGGCGTTCGCGGACAGCGTTGTCCCGATCCCCGAATGCCCGGTTTCCCCGGCCGCCCGGACTCGCTCCATCCGCGCCGCCACTTCAGCGGAAAAGCCATAGACCGCGGAAGGTACGCCGCCGGCCACCGGCTTGCCCAGCACGAACATGTCGGGCAGCGGCCCGTGCGTACCGGTGTAGCCGCCATAGCCAGTCGAGATCGTGTGGGTTTCATCGAACACCAGCAGCACATCATGGCGGGCGGTAAGCTGGCGCAGCGCGGTAAGATAACCTGCATCGGGCAGAACCATGCCGACATTGGTCATTGCCGGTTCGGCCAGCACGCAGGCCACGTCGCCTTTGTTCAAAGCGGCTTCCAGAGCAGCCAGGTCATTGAACTCGATCACCACGGTATGGTCGCGTACGTCATAGACCTGGCCGATCAGGCTGGCGCGCAGTTCGGGTACGCCGCCGCGCAGGTCAACAAACACATCGTCGACCGCGCCGTGATAGCAGCCGTTGAATACCAGCACCTTGTCCCGCCGGGTGACGGCGCGGGCCCAGCGGATTACCGCGCGGTTGGCCTCGCTTGCGCTTGATGTGACTTGCCAGAACGGCAGAAGGAAACGCGCGGCCAGTTCATCTGCCACTACTACGGCGTCTTCGGTAGGCAGCATGAAGGTCAGCCCCCTGGCTGCCTGATCGGCTATTGCGCGGGCCACCGGCTGGGGCGAATGGCCGAACATCGATCCGGTATCGCCAAGGCAGAAATCATCATAGCGGTGGCCGTCGGCATCCCACAGCTCTGCGCCATGCGCACGGGCCGCGAACAATGGAAAAGGCGTCCCCCAGTCGAGCATCCAGTGGAACGGCACACCGCAGTGCCAATGGCGCGCCGCATCCTGCGCCAGCGCAGCGGAACGCGGGTTGGCCTTGGCAAAGTGCGCGCGCTCGGCGGTCAGCATCGTCTGGATGGCGGCAGGGCTGATCATAGCCGGTCCCTTAGCGCATACCACAGCATCCCTGCCACATAGAGCGGATGGCGCAGCAGCGGACCGCCGGGAAATGGCGTGCCGGGAAGGTTGGCAAACAGATCGAACCGCTCTGCCGTGCCGCGCATCGCTTCGGCGATCAGGCTGCCCGCCAAGGTGGTCAACAGCGCCCCGTGGCCGGAATAGCCATGCGCAAAAAAAGTATCTTCGACCCGCCCGAAATGCGGCAGGCGGTTGAAAGTCACGCCAACCAGCCCGCCCCAGGCATGGTCGATTTGCGTGCCCTGCAACTGCGGGAACACCTTTTCCAGATAGGGCCGGACAAAGCCGGCGATGTCAGCCGGCGGGCGCGGGGTGTACTTTTCTCCGCCGCCGAAGATCAGCCGGTTGTCGGCGCTGATGCGGTAGTAATTGAGGACGAACTTGCTGTCGGAAACTGCGGCGCCGGTTGGGATCAGCGCGCGGGCTTGTTCTGCGCCAAGGGGCGCGGTGGCGATGTTGTAGTTGGCAACGGGCATGGTCCAGCGGCCCAGACGCGGCTCCAGATCGCCCATGAATGCGTCGCATGCCATGACACCATATCTGGCCGTTACCCTGCCGGCCGGCGTCCGGGCCTGTACCGGCGCGCCCTGGCGCAGCGCAGTAACCGGGCTTTCCTCGAAAATCCGTACCCCTGCGGCAAGCGCCGCCTGCGCCAGTCCCAACGCGTAGTTCAACGGATGAAAATGCCCGCCCGCACGGTCGAACATTCCGCCGTGATACAGCGGGCTGGCGACCTGATCGGGCAGATCGGCCTGTTCGATAACCTGCACGCTGTCATAATCCAGCAGGCGTTGCAGCAGTTCAACCTCGCGCCGCATATGGTCCAGATGCGCAGGCTTGGCGGCAGCGTGAAAATGACCGGGCCTTAGATCGCAGGCAATCGCGTGGCGGGCGATCCGGCCCTTGACCATGCCGGTCGCTTCGTTGGCCAGGCGGACAAGCCGCGCGGCGTGATCCTCGCCAAAACGGGCAACCAGATCGGCCGCGCCCCAGCGCATCCCGGGGATCAACTGTCCCCCGTTGCGCCCCGAAGCGCCCCAGCCGATCCGCTTCCCTTCAAGCAGCACCACGGAAAAGCCGGCCTCTGCCGCATGCAGCGCTGCCGACAGCCCGGTGAACCCGCCTCCGATTACGACAACATCGGCCTGCTCGTCCCCGGCCATGCGCGGATAGGCGGCAGATGCATTGGCGGTAGCGGCGTAATAGGACGGCGCGTGCTGGATCATCCTAGACCTTCAGCAGAAGGTGTTCGCGTTCCCACGAGCTGATGACCGATTGATAGGCGTAAAGCTCGGCATCCTTAATCGCCCAGAAGATTTCGAAGAACTCCTCGCCCAGTTCGCGCTTTACCGGCTTGCAGTTGTAGAACCGGTCGAGCGCCGCTTCCAGCGTGCGGGGCAAGGTGCGGGCGCGGTTATAGGCGTTGCCGGCCATGATCTTGGGCGGGATCATCCGTTCGACCATGCCGATGTATCCGCAGATCAGCGAGGCTGCGATCGCAAGGTAGGGATTGCTGTCCGCGCCGGGCAGGCGGTTTTCGATCCGGCGGTCCTTGGCTTCCGATACCGGGACCCGGAACCCGCAAGAACGGTTATCGGTGCCCCAGTGGACGTTTATCGGGGCTGCCGTATCGGGGCGCATCCGGCGGAACGAGTTCACGTTGGGTGCGACCAGCGGCAGCACCTGCGGCATCAGCCGGACAAGACCCGCGATATGGCTGCGGAACAGCGCCGAATCGCGGCCATTACCGGTCGAAAATACGTTCTTGCCGGTTTCAGCGTTAAGCACCGACTGGTGGATATGCATGGCGCTGCCCGGCTGGTCTGACATCGGCTTGGCCATGAAGGTGGCATAGACGTCGTGTTCCAGTGCGACCTGACGCACTATCCGCTTGAACAGCAGCACCTGGTCGGCCAGCAGCAGCGGGTCACCGTGAACAAAGTTCACTTCCAGCTGGGCAGCACCGGCTTCATGGATCATCGTGTCGATGTTCAGTGAAGCCTTTTCGCACCAGTCATAGATCTGTTCGATAATGTCCTCGAACTCGCCCAGCGCTTCCAGCCCGAATGCTTCGCTGGCGGTTTCGGCGCGGCCCGAACGGCCCGGCGGCGGACTTAACGGAAAATCGGCGTCAAGATTCTTTGAGACGAGATAGAACTCCGCCTCGGGCGCGATCACGGGCTGCCAGCCCTTGGCCTCGTACAAGGCCAGAACCTTTTTCAGGATCTGGCGCGGCGCGATTTCAACCGGCTTGCCATTACCGTGATAGCTGTCGCAGATCACATAGGCGGTCGGCGTCTTGTAGCCGGGCGCCTCGCGGATCGTGCTGACATCGGGGGCCAGGATCAGGTCGGGATCGAAATCCGGGACGATGTGGTGGACGTCTTCCGGGTAACCGCCGGTCACCGTGACGATATAGACACTGCCGGGAATGCGCAGGGTCTTGTCGCTCATCGATTTGATGAACTTGGCGGCGGGCAAGACCTTGCCCCGCTGGATGCCGTTCATGTCGGGGACAATGCATTCGACTTCGCTGATCCCTCGTTCGCGGATCCAGGCGGCAATGTCGGATGTCATGGATTGTCTTCTTGGTTTGGTTGCAGGGGCCCGCACCGGCGGCACGTTTTTCCCCTGTGCCCAGCCTAGAGAGCCAAATGCGTGCCGCCAACCCCCCAAAAATCGGCGCTTGGCTCGTGCCGGTTTGCCCGGCTATCGTCATGGCGACAGTAAGGACAAGACCCGATGAGCAGCCGCGAACCCAACGATCTTTCGGCCTTCTGGATGCCGTTTACCGACAACCGCGGGTTCAAGGCCAATCCGCGCATGTTCGTCGCGGCAGAGGGGATGCACTATACGGCAGCGGCCGGACACCAGGTACTGGACGCCACGGGGGGCCTGTGGTGCGTGAATGCCGGACACAACCGCACGCCGATTGTCGAGGCGGTGCGCAAGGCGGCGGGCGAGCTTGATTTTGCACCGACCTTCCAGCTCGCTCACCCCCGCGCGTTCGAGGCTGCTTCGCGCCTTGCGATGCTGATGCCCGAAGGGTTGGGCCGCATATTCTTTGCCAATTCGGGATCGGAAAGCGTCGATACCGCGCTGAAGATCGCGCTCGCCTATCAGCGTGCGATTGGCCAGGGTAGCCGCACCCGCCTGATCGGGCGCGAGCGCGGCTATCACGGAGTGGGTTTTGGCGGCATTTCGGTGGGCGGAATTGTCGGTAACCGGCGCCAGTTCGGAACGCTGCTGACAGGGGTGGATCATATGCGCCACACCCATGATCTGGCGCGCAACGCTTACAGTCGGGGCCAGCCGGCCAATGGCGTTGATCTGGCCGATGATCTGGAGCGGATCGCCGCGCTGCACGGCGCGGAAACCATTGCGGCTGTGATTGTCGAGCCGGTGGCCGGATCAACCGGGGTGCTGGTGCCGCCCGCAGGCTATCTCCAGCGGCTGCGACAGCTGTGTGATACCCACGGTATCCTGCTGATCTTTGACGAAGTGATCACCGCTTTCGGGCGTGTTGGCGGTGCCACGGCGTCAGAACGTTTCGGGGTCACGCCTGACCTGATCGTGATGGCCAAAGGCCTGACCAACGCTGCGGTGCCGATGGGCGCGGTGGCGGCGCGGCGCGAAGTGCACGATGCGATTGTCGATGGTGCGGCGCCGGGGATCGAACTGTTCCACGGCTATACCTATTCAGGCCATCCGCTGGCCTGCGCAGCGGCCATCGCCACGCTTGACCTCTATGCGGCCGAGGGTCTGTTTGAAAAAGCGATCGAACTGGAAGATTACTGGGCGGACGGTGTCCATTCACTGCGCGGCAAACGGCACGTCATCGATTGCCGCAACATGGGGCTGATCGGAGGGATCGAACTGGAACCGCGGCCCGGCGCGCCGACCAAGCGGGCGATGGAACTGTTCCACCGGGCCTTCGATACCGGTCTGCTGATCCGCGTGACCGGGGATATTATCGCCCTGTCCCCGCCCCTGATTCTGGAGAAGGCCCACATCGACGAGATTTTCGGCAAGCTGGCCGATCTGCTGGGCCAGGTGGATTGATGGCTGACAGCGCGGCTTGACGGGGCGCAACGAATGCTAGGTCGCATTCGCGCCTGCCTGCCTTTAGGTGGGCGGTCATGACAACCCAGCTAACCCACCTGCAAAGGCTTGAGGCTGAGGCAATCCACATCCTGCGCGAAGTGGTGGCCGAGGCGGAGCGACCGGTCATGCTCTATTCTGTGGGCAAGGACAGTGCAGTGATGCTGCATCTGGCGCGCAAGGCATTTTATCCGGCCCCGCCGCCATTTCCCCTGCTCCATGTCGATACCACGTGGAAGTTTCGCGAAATGTACACGCTGCGCGACAAGATGGCGCAGAAATCCGGGATGGAGCTGCTGGTCTGGCAAAATGAAGAGGCAAAGGCCCGCGGGATCAACCCGTTCGATCACGGCGCGCTGCACACCGACATGTGGAAGACCGAGGGGCTGAAGCAGGCGCTGGATCACTTCGCGTTCGACGCAGCCTTTGGCGGCGCGCGGCGCGACGAGGAAAAGAGCCGGGCCAAGGAACGGATATTTTCGTTCCGCACCGCCAGCCACGGCTGGGACCCCAAGAACCAGCGGCCCGAACTGTGGAACCTTTACAACGCCAAGAAGCACAAGGGCGAAAGCATTCGGGTTTTCCCGATCAGCAACTGGACCGAACTGGACGTGTGGCAGTACATCCAGCTGGAAGGCATTCCGATCGTGCCGCTGTATTTTGCCGCGCCGCGCCCCACGGTAGAACGGGACGGGATGCTGCTGATGGTCGATGATGACCGCTTTGCGCTGCTGGCGGGCGAAGTGCCGGTGGACCGCTCGATCCGCTTTCGCACGCTGGGCTGTTATCCCCTGACCGGCGCGGTCGAAAGCACCGCCGCGACGCTATCCCAAGTGATCCAGGAAACCTTGCTTACCACCACCAGCGAACGCCAGGGCCGCGCCATCGACAAGGACGCCGGCGGCACGGGGATGGAAGTCAAGAAGCAGCAGGGGTATTTCTGACCATGGCTGAACCGGTCTATGTAACCGACGCCCTGATCGCCGAGGATATTGACGCCTATCTGGCGCGCCACCAGCACAAGACCATGCTGCGCTTCATTACCTGCGGCAGCGTTGACGATGGCAAGTCGACCCTGATCGGGCGGCTGCTTTACGACAGCAAGATGATTTTCGAGGATCAGCTGGCCGCGCTGGAAACCGACAGCAAAAAGGTCGGCACGCAGGGGCAGGAGATAGACTTCGCCCTGCTGGTCGACGGGCTGGCGGCAGAGCGCGAACAGGGCATCACCATCGATGTCGCTTACCGCTTTTTCAGCACCGAGAGCCGCAAGTTCATCGTTGCCGATTGCCCGGGCCACGAACAGTACACCCGTAACATGGTGACCGGGGCGAGCACCGCCGATCTCGCCGTCATCCTGATTGATGCGCGCAAGGGCGTGCTGACCCAGACACGGCGGCACAGCTACCTGTGCAACCTGATCGGCATCCGCCACATTGTGCTGGCAGTGAACAAGATGGACCTGGTCGGCTACGATCAGGCCGCGTTCGATGCCATTGTCGACGATTACAGGCACTTCGCCGCATCGATCGGGATCGGCGAGTTTACCGCAATTCCCATTTCGGGCTTCAAAGGCGACAACATCACCGGGCCATCGGGCAACACACCGTGGTATCGCGGCGCGAGCCTGATCGAGCATCTGGAAGGCGTTGCGCTGGACAGCAGCGCCGACCAGTCCAGACCGTTCCGCATGCCGGTGCAATGGGTCAACCGGCCCAACCTTGATTTCCGGGGTTTTGCCGGATTGGTCAGCGCGGGCACGCTGCGCCCCGGCGATGCTGTGCGGGTGCTGCCATCGGGCAAGACCAGCACTGTCGCGCGGATCGTCACGCTGGACGGTGATCTGGACGTTGCCGTGGCGGGACAGGCCGTGACCTTGACCCTGGCAGATGAGGTCGACTGTTCGCGCGGCGATGTGCTGGCCGCAGCCGACCAGCCCCCCGAGGCTGCCGACCAGTTCGAGGCGACGCTGGTATGGCTGGCTGACGAGCCGCTCCATGTCGGGCGCGGATACTGGTTGAAACTGGGCACCCAGACCGTCTCGGCTACGGTCCAGCAGCCAAAGTACACTGTCAACGTCAACACACTGGATCAGCTGGCGGCCAAGACGCTGGAACTGAACGCGATCGGGGTTGCCGAACTGGCGACTGACAGGCCGCTGGTGTTCGAACCTTATGCCGAAAGCCGGACACTGGGCGGGTTTATCCTGATCGACAAGCTGACCAACGCCACCGTCGGCGCAGGAATGCTCAACTTTGCCTTGCGCCGGGCACAGAACGTCCATTGGCAGGCGCTGGATGTAACGCGTGAGGCGCACGCCGCGCTGAAAAGTCAGAAATCCGCCGTGCTGTGGTTCACCGGGCTGTCGGGTTCGGGCAAATCGACCATTGCCAATCTGGTCGAGAAAAAGCTGCACGCGCTGGGTCATCATACTTTTCTGCTCGATGGCGATAACGTCCGTCATGGCCTCAACAAGGATCTGGGGTTTACCGAGGCCGACCGGATCGAAAACATTCGGCGCGTCGGGGAAGTGGCCAAGCTCATGGCTGACGCCGGATTGATTGTGCTGACCGCTTTCATCAGCCCGTTCCGCGCCGAACGCGATATGGTTCGATCGATGCTGCCGGCGGGGGAGTTTGTCGAAGTGTTCGTCGATACCCCGCTGGAGGTTGCCGAAGCGCGCGACGTCAAGGGCCTCTACAAGAAGGCGCGCAGCGGGCAGCTCAAGAACTTCACCGGGATCGATAGCCCGTACGAAGTGCCGCACATGCCCGAACTGAGAGTCGAAACCGTGCGTGAGGACAGCGAAATGGCGGCGGAACGGATTGTTGACTATATCCTTGGTAAACGTAGCGACATGTGGATGCCGACCATATGACCGATGCCGAACTGGCCGCTTCGGTTGCCGAACAGGCCGGACGCCTGCTGATGGACCTGCGCGCACGCGGTGACCTTGCGGGGAAGGATCTGGGCGCCGAGGGTGACCGGATCGCCAATCGCTTTTTGTGCGATGCGCTGCGCCGCGCGCGGCCTGACGATGCGATCCTGTCGGAAGAAGAACAGGATAACCTGCGGCGGATGGACAACGCGCGCTGCTGGATCGTCGATCCGCTGGACGGCACGCGCGAATACAGCGAAGGCCGCAATGACTGGGCGGTCCATGTCGCACTGACCCTGGACAAGACCCCTGCGGTCGGTGCAGTCGGCTTGCCAGCGCTGGGCGAGGTCTTCAGGTCGGACCAGCCGCTGCCGCTGCCGCCTGGACAGAACCCGCCGCGCATGGTTGTCAGCCGATCACGCCCCGCGCCCGAGGCCGAGGCGGTTGCTGCCCGCCTGGGCGCGGAACTGGTCGCCATGGGCAGCGCCGGAGCCAAGGCGATGGCCGTGGTTCGCGGGGATGTAGAGATTTACCTCCACACTGGCGGGCAGTACGAGTGGGACAATTGCGCGCCCGCCGCCGTGGCGCTGGCGGCAGGGCTGCATGTCAGCCGGGCCGATGGCACGCGGCTGCTGTACAACAACAAGACCACCTATCTGCCCGACCTGCTGATCTGCCGCAAAGAATGGGCAAAACCGGTGCTCGACGCCTTCCTGGCCCTGTGATTTGCGGACCCCGTCGGGCCGTGGCATAGCCTTGGTCATGGAAGAACCGGACGGCCTCGACATTTCATCGCCGCGGCGCGTCAAGGTGGGCATAGCTATTGCCACAGCGCTGCTTCAGGTCGCCGTCGTACTGGGCCTGATCCGCGCCTTCGCGCCGGATTTCGCGGCCAAGGCGGTCCAATCGGTGGTGTCAACCTTTTCGGTGGAGGTAACAGCGCCGCCGCCGCCCAAGCCGCCTGAACCCAAAAAGCCGGACAAGGCCGCGGGAGCATCGGGCGAAGTGGGCAAGAAGGCCGTCCCGCGCGAAGCCAAGGCGCCCGCGCCCAAGATTTCGATCAGCAAGACGCCCGCACCCAAGGCTTCCAGCACCGGCAGCGCCGACACTTCTGGCACCAAGGATAGTGGCAACGGCACTGGTGCTGGCGGACAAGGCAACGGGACCGGCAGCGGCAACGGCGGCAATGGCCAGGGCGGCGGGATCGCAGAAAAACCATCAGTCCGCTCAGGTGAAATCAACGATTCGCGTGATTTTCCGGTTCCTCCCGGCGGTAGGCAGAGCCGGTTTGGCAAATCGGTAACGGTGTTTTTCACGGTAACGTCCGATGGCCGCGCGCGCGATTGTTCGGTCTCGCGCAGTTCGGTCGATGCTGACACCACCGCACGGGTCTGCCCACTGGTGATGCAGAAGATCCGGTTCAATCCGGCCAGACGGGCCGATGGCACGGCCGTTGAATCGCGCTATGGCTACCGCGTTGATTTTACCGCGCGCTGAAGCCGTTTACGGCTGCTTGGTGATCCGCAGCATCGAAACATCATAGCCCAGCGCCCGCGCGCGGGCGATCTGCTCGTCAAGCGCAGTCTGCCCCGGCACCGCCTGACGGTTCAGCAGCCACAGATAGCGCCCAGACGGTTCGCCAACGATGGCCCAGCTGTAATCGTCGGCGTGATCCAGCACCCAGTAATCGCCATAGAACGGGCCAAAAAAACTGACTTTCAGCTTGGCGTTGGTGGCCGTATCGACAATCTTGGCCGTGCCTTTGGCATCGTCGATTGAACCATCGGGCTTGCGGCAGCGGTTAAGGACGGAAATCTTGCCGTCTTCCTTGAGCGCGTATTCGGCCGTAACGCCGTCGCAATCCTTTTGGAAGCCTTGCTCATAGCGCGCCAGTTCGTACCATTTGCCCAGATAGCGCTGCAGCTCTACCGCCTTGGCGGGTTCGGGCACGGCGCCGTTGCCAACAGGGTGCCGCGAAAACAGCGTGGCGCAGCCGCCCAGCAGCAGAGCCGATCCGGCGACGAAAGCGATTGCAAGGGTGCGGGTCTTGTTCATGGATCAATCAACATTCGAATGCGGTCCCGGTTCCTGGCTTGATCGCCGCCGATCATGGGGGATAGAGCATAGCCCATGATTGCCCAGACCATCCAGCTCGCGCTTGCCCCGGTTTTTGTGCTGGTCGCAATGGGCAACATCCTGAACCTTCTGTCCAGCCGATTGGGGCGAGTGGTTGACCGGGCACGGTCGCTTCAGGACCGACATACGGCCACCAAGGGGCCGGATCATGATGAAGTGGTCGCCGAAATCCGGATGATCGACCAGCGCATCGGCCTGATCACCCGCGCAATACGCCTGATGGTGATCAGCGGGCTGATGGTGGGCTTCACGGTGGCGGTGCTGTTTCTGGAAGAACTGGCCGGGCTGAATGTCCAGCGTATCGCCGCTGCGACCTTCCTGTCGGCAATCGTGCTCTTGATGTGGGCACTGCTGCTGTTCCTGCGCGAAACGCAGATCTCAGCGCAGCAATTGCGCATCCCGCGCATGTACCTGGAGCTGGACCGCGATCTTTAGCCGCGCCGCCGTCAGCTCAACAGCTTGCGGCCCTTCGCTTCGACCTGGCCGCGCACCATGCCTTCGACAAAGGCCAGCGCAGGCGGAAAATCGACGTTGAATACCACCTGGCCATCCTCGATCTCGACCGTGCCGTTGATGGTCTTGCCCATCGCGCTGACGGTCAGGGCCAGGGTATCTTCGTTCGGCCAGCCGGTTGTCACATCGGCCATGCCGCCGGGGATGAAATTGGCGATTTCACCGCTGCGCGCGTGCAGCCGGCGGCGCACTTCTTCTTTTTCAAGGGTGTGGCTGATCGGAACGCGCATCAGTTCTGTTGCTCCGCGGTGTCCAGTCCTTCGCCGTACTTGTAATCAAGATAACGGGTCTGGATTGCCAGGTTGTCTATCGCACCTGCGGCGAGCTGGCGGGTTACGCTATCGATCTCGGTGCTGATCTTGCCGAGGCTTTCGGTCAACTGCTGATCGGGTGACCGGCCGGCCTGCTGTTCGGCGCGCAGGTGCCGGGGGATCGAAGTATAGGTTGAAACCAGGTTCGGCAGCGTCTCGCCCACCAGCTTGCGCACGTCGTGCGCTGCAGGCGTGTTGCTGTCCAGCCCGTCAAGCTGGAGGCCCAGCGCATCAAGCTGGCTGCCGATCTGGTCAACCAGCGACACCGCGGGCGCGGGCAGTGCCGGTCGCTGGCGTTCAA
The DNA here is from genome assembly GCF_024642085.1 of Novosphingobium sp. Lineage (GTDB taxonomy): Bacteria > Pseudomonadota > Alphaproteobacteria > Sphingomonadales > Sphingomonadaceae > Novosphingobium. Next base: position 29,062 of record NZ_JAHEBV010000001.1, read on the forward strand.
GCCACAACTCGGTCTGTCCGACCAGCGTTTTGGTATCGCCGCTGCTGAGCGAATCGATCGTGGGCACCTTTATCCGGGGGAAAGTTCCCAGCAGGCTTACCGCACCGACCATGGCCAGCATGGTCACGATGATCCCGGTCCAGCCGATTCCATCAAGGATGAGGCCGGCGACCATTGCTGCAACCACGATTCCGCCCACGGCAAGGGAAATGCGGACCAGCTTGCGAAACAGGTGGTCACGCTTGAGCGCGGCCGAACGCCGCCCGATCGAGCCTGCGCGCCGCCCGCCGGCCCGCTGTGTGACCAGCGACGTGCCCGCCGCGCGCATGATTTGCTGGTGCTGATGCGCCTCGCCCGCCATGGCCGCGTTACTCGGCCGTCAGCAGACTGGGCGCATCGTGGGCAGCCTGCGCCTGGGCGGCGCCTTCGGCCCGGGCGATATAGCCCTTGGACTTTTCCACTTCGGCGGTCAGAGTGGTGACGGTCTGCTTCATGTTTTCCAGCGCTTTCACCTTGAACGTGTCGATGTTGTCCATCGTGTCGTAAATGTTCTGGAAGGCGCGCTGCAACGTTTCGATCGGGATCGTGCTGCTGGCCGCCTGTTCGTGAATCTTGCCGGTCTGTTCGCGCAGCAATTTGCCGGTTGAATCGATCAGGTTGGACGTCGTGGTGTTAAGCGCGGTGATCTGCTGCAATACCAACCGCTGGTTCGACATCGCCTGGGCCACGGTCACCGCGGTGCGCAGCGCGCCAACGGTGGTGGTGCTGGCCCGGTCAACGCCTTTGACCAGTTCGACGTTGTTCTTCTTGACCAGGTCAAGCGCCAGATACCCCTGCACCGATACGGCCATCTGGGTGAGCAGGTCCTGGGTGCGCTGACGGACATAGAACAGCGCAGCCTCGCGGATCGCCTTGGCCTTGGCCGGATCGACCGAATCCAGATCGGCGGCCTTTTCTTCCAGCTTGGTGTCAAGCGTGCGGGAAATGTGGATCATCTGTTCCAGGCTGCCCATGGCTTCCCACAGCTTGGACCGTTCCACATCAATCGCGGCATTGTCCATCAGCAGCTCGTCCTTGCCCGATGACAGGTGGTTTAGCACCGACTGGATGTGGCCCTGCGCCGATTGATAGCTGGTGAAGTAGCGCTTCACCGAATTGCCGAAGGGAATGATGCCCAGGATCTTGCGCCCGGTGGACAGCTTGCCCGCGCGGCCTGGATCGAGTTCCTCGACCGTGCGGCGCAGTTCGGCCAGATTGGCGCCGACGCCGGAATCCTTGTCCATCGCCCGCACCGGCCGGTCCAGAAAGCGATTTGACATGGCCGCCGCCGCCATGATTTCCTTGCGCCCCATGTTGGTCAGCTGATCGACCTTTTTGCCGAATTCGGGCGAATTGGCATCGGATGAAATCAGATCGGCGACAAAGGCATCGACTTTTGAATCGAGCTTGGATTTGTTGTCATCCGATACCGGAACCAGACCCACCGCAGCTTCGGGCGCAATCACCGGCACGGGATCGGGCGGGGTCAGCGTGATGGTCGGTGCAGCAGTCTCGGTCGTGTTCGGCGTAGTGGCCATGCGCAGTTCCCGTGTCGTAACGTGTCTCGCCAAGATGGGACAGGCAGGGATTTTTCGCAAGCTGTATTAGACAAATAAAACGCCTGCTTCGATCACAGGGCGGTCAGGAAAACCAGCGTGACAGCCGCCCACGCTGCTTTGGCGGGGTCTGCCCGCTGACCCTGAACAGGTAATTGGCCAGCACGGCGGCTTGTTCGCGGGTCATCACGATGTGGTGATCGTCCACCTCGCGCCGGTTGTTGCAGCGTGTCGACTGGGTGCACTGCAGGGTCAGATCCAGCTTCGGCCCGACCGCATGATGCGCCCAGCCGACCAGTACGCCGAAGCTTTCGTTATCAGCCTGTGCCATGGCCCTGTTCCCCCAAACGGTGTTTTGCGACCCCTTGGCTGTCATCCTATCGCCGCTGGCGCGCCGTGCAATGAACAATTCAGCAGGTCGGCGCCCGGGTTTTCGGGGTTATGCGGCCAGCTTGAACGGCTCTATTTCACCTGACAGGTACAGCTTCTTGGCCTTGGCGCGGCTGAGTTTGCCTGAACTGGTGCGCGGCAAGGTGCGCGGCGGGACCAATTCGATCACGCAGTTCATGCCGGTGATCGAACGGACCTTGTCGCGGATCTGGTCGTGCAGGCGCTGGCGTTCGGCCGGATCGGAGACGCGGCAATGGACCAGCACGGCGGGCACTTCTTCACCGCTGTCGTTTTCGACCGAGAATGCGGCGATATCGCCCTGGTGAAAGCCGGGCAGCTGTTCCACTGCCCATTCGATGTCCTGCGGCCAGTGGTTCTTGCCATTGATGATGATCATGTCCTTGGCCCGGCCGACGATGAACAGGTAGCCATCGACCAGATAGCCCATGTCGCCGGTATCCAGCCAGCCATCGACCATGCACGCCGCGGTCGATTCCGGATCGCGGAAATAGCTGTGCATTACACTGGGGCCCTTGCACCAGACTTTGCCGATATGGTGATCGGGCAGGGCCGCGCCCTTTTCGCCGCGGATTTCGATGGCCATGTCCTTGACCGCCTTGCCGCAGTTGACAATCGCGCGGTAACGGGCCGGGCGGCTGAGATCGCGCGGCGTTCCCGATAAACGTTCTTCCTCGACCAGTTCGACGCGGATGCCTTCGCCCGGCGGCATGATGGTAACCGCCAGCGTCGCTTCCGCCAGGCCATAGCTGGGCAGGAAGGCGCTGGCCTTGAACCCGGCTTCGGCAAAGGCGTTGACGAAGCCCTGCATCACGTCGGGGCGGATCATGTCGGCGCCGTTGCCGGCAATCCGCCAGCGCGACAGGTCAAACCGCTCGGCCACATGGCTCTGGCTGGAAATGCGCCGGGCGCAGATGTCATATCCAAAGGTCGGCGAATAGCTGCACGAAGTGCCCGGATTGCGGCTGATCATGTCAAGCCAGGCCAGCGGACGGCGGGCAAAATCCTCGGTCTTGATGTAATCGGCCGAAACCTGGTTGGCGATCAGCGAAAGAAAGCAGCCGACCAGGCCCATGTCGTGATACCACGGCAGCCAGCTGATGCAGCGGTCGCTTTCCTGAAACTTCATCCCGTGGGCATGGCCCGACAGGTTGTTGAGCAGCGAAGCGTGGGTGACCGCAACGCCGTGCGGAAAGCGGGTCGATCCGCTGGAATACTGCAAATAGCAGATATCGTCCGGGCTTGCCTGCGGCAGGTCGCAATCAGGGGCGGGCTGAGCGGCAAACTGCTGCCAGGCGATACCTTGGCAACCTTGCCGGGCCGCCGCTGCACTGGCCATTTCGGCGATTTCTTCGGGATAGAACAGGACCAGCGGATCGCTGCTGGCCAATTGCACGGCCAGCTGGTCGATATAGCTTTCCTTGCCGCCAAAGCTGGTCGGCAGCGGCAACGGCACGGGCCAGGCACCGGCATAAATCGCGCCGCAGAACAGCGCCGCAAACTCTGGCCCGGTTTCGGCAACCAGGGCAATCCGGTCATCCTTTTTCACGCCGTGGGCGATCAGCCGGCGGGCCATGACCAGCGCATCGTCGCGCAGTTCGCTGTAACGATATACCCGGGCCAGATTTCCGCGCGGATCGTGAAAGTTCAGACCGCGGCGCCCTTTCGCAGCATAGTCCAGCGCTTCGCCAAAAGTGGCAAAATCGGAAAATCGGCGGGGAAGGTCGTCTTCGTTCGGCGTCGGCACCAATGTACCAAGGGTGCCCGTCACCAGCGTGGCGGCATCATTCATGCGCGAAAACCCGTTTTTAACCAACAGGATGCGCCGCTTTGCGACGTTACCTGCGGCCTGTGCAAAGTGGCGCGGGCGCCTCATACGCCCGCAGACTGGTCTCCCCATTTGCCGTAATGTGTGGCACGAATAAGGCCGATGGCGCACGCACGGATGAACAACAAAGGCGAACGGCGGCTGCCAAAGCCGCTCGATCAGCCCCGGCTGGAAGAACTGGCGCTGGCCTATGTTGCCCGCTTTGCGACCAGCGCGGCCAAGCTGGAAGGCTATCTCAAGCGCAAGCTGCGCGAACGCGGCTGGGATGGGGAAGGCCCCGCACCAGTCGCCGCAACGGTCGCCCGCTATGTCGATCTGGGCTATGTCGACGATACCGCCTTTGCCAAGGCGCGGACCGGCAGTCTGCTGCGCCGCGGGTACGGCCAGCGGCGGATCGGCCAGGCGCTGCACGCTGCCGGGATCGCCGAGGAGGTGCGCGAAGACGTGCGCGCCGGCGCAGCCGATCAGCGCCAGGCCGCGCTGGCGCTGGCCCGCAAGCGGCGGCTTGGCCCCTATGGCGCGGCGCCGGCAGACCGGGCGGCGCGCGAAAAGCAGATCGGCGCGCTGCTGCGGGCCGGGCACCCGCTGGACAGCGCGCGCTTTCTGGTCGATGCCGCCACCATCGAGGCGGCCGAGGAATGGGCCGATTTCAACGAGGACTATTGATGCGCCACACCGTTTTTGCCGCCCTGTGCCTTGCTCTTGCAGCCTGTTCGCCCAGTTCCGGCGATGCTGCCCCCCAATCGACCCAGACCCCGGCCGGGGTGCATCCGGTATCCGGACTTGCGGTAATCCCGCTGACTATCACTCATAACGGCAAAGCGCACAGCTTCCGGGTCGAGGTTGCCGCATCAACGCAGGAACAGGCGCGCGGCCTGATGTTCCGTACCGAACTGGGCCCGGACGAAGGGATGATCTTCCCGATGGACCCGCCGCGTAACGCCAGCTTCTGGATGAAGAACACGGTGATCCCGCTCGACATCATCTACATCGGCACCGACGGCCGCATCCTGAACATCGCGGACGCCAAACCCTATGACGAAACCCCGCTGCCCAGTGCCGGTACGGTCAAGGGCGTGCTGGAACTGGCTGCGGGCCGATCAAAGGAACTGGGCATCGGCCCGGGGGACATGGCAGCGTGGTGATGCGTCCTATCCCCTTGCCCACCATGCCCCAGTTCCGCTAGGCGCGGCGCATGGGTTTGCTTGGCAAGATTTTCACCTGGTGGAACGGCGCGACCGTGGGCACCGCGTTCAATTCAGCCATGACCGGCGAGAAGGTCGGCACGGACGTGTTCGGCAATGCCTATTTTCGCGCGAAAAAGGCTTATCCCAAGGGGCATCCCTTTGCCGGAAAGGAACGGCGCTGGGTAATCTATGCCGGCGCCAATGATGCCAGCAACGTACCGGCGGAATGGCACGGCTGGCTGCATGGCAGCCTGGCCGGGATCCCCGAATCGAACCTGCCGCCAGCGCGCATCTGGGAGTCCGAATATACTCCCAACGCCACCGGTACTTTGGGCGCCTATCGCCCGGCCGGTGCGCTGGAACGCGGCGGCAAGCGCGCGGCTGCCACCGGCGATTACGAAGCCTGGTCGCCCGAGGGCTGACGCGGGTGAGGCGGGCGCTGGCCCTATCCCTGCTGTCGGCTCTGGCTCTGACGGCCTGCACCAAGAGCGGTGACGAGGCGGAAGCGGTAGCCACCGAAGTGCCCAAGGATGTTGTCGCACAGGCTTCGGGCGCGCCGGTGGTGGAAAGCGAATACGGCACCCCGGTCAAGGACCGCGTTGCCACGCTGGGCCTGCTCAACAAGCGCAACAACCTGGAACAGGATCTGACGCTGAAACCCGGCGAAGCGCGCCGCGTGGGCAACGTGGTGGTCAAGCTGGCCAGTTGCGAGCGTACCCTGCCGTGGGAAAGTCCGGCTGAAACCGGCGCTTTTGTCCAGGTGTTTGTCGAGGAACGCGCCGCTGCCGACAAGCCATTGGCCTGGCGCACGGTGTTTTCAGGCTGGCTCTACAAGAACTCGCCCAGCCTCAACGTGGTCGAACACCCGGTCTACGATGTCTGGGTGAAGGATTGCGCGATGAAGTTCCCGGGAGAGGAGGACAGTCCGGCCGCATCGTCCAGCAGCGCGGCAAAGCCAGCGGGCAGCGCCAGCGGCAAACCGGGTTCAGCGCCTGCTGCCAAACCCAGCGCTGCGCCATCCGCAGCGCCTTCGCCCCCGCCCGGTCCCGAACTTGATACCTGAGCAGCGCGCAGCCGTTCCAGATAATCTGCTTCGTCGATTTCCAGCGCCCCCATCGTGGCCAGGTGCGGGGTCATGAACTGGCAATCAAGCAGCACGCACCCGGCACGGCGCAGTGCCGCCACCAGCCAGGCCAGAGCGACTTTGGATGCATCGGGCATCCGGCTGAACATCGATTCGCCGCAGAACACCCGGTCAAATCCCACCCCGTAGAGCCCGCCGACCAGTTTGCCGCCCACATCCCCGGCACGCCAGCATTCGATCGAGTGGGCGTGGCCTTCCTCGTGCAGCGTGACGTAGCTGCGTTCGATCCGGTCTGAAATCCACGTATCGCCGCCATCCCGGCGCGGTCCGGCACAGGCCTCGATCACCGCCGGGAAGGCCGCGTTGCAGGTGACCTCGAACGTGCCGCGGCGCAGCACCCTGGTCAGCGAATGCGAACAATGAAAACCGTCCAGCGGCAGGATTGCGCGGCGGCGCGGCTCGACCCAGAAGACTTCGTGATCGCCGCGGGTGTCGGCCATCGGAAATATGCCGCTGCGATAGGCCAGCATCAGCAGGTCCGGGTCGATCGGTGGGGGCAAGGCAGGGGCGTGCATGGTGTGCGGCAACTGTTGCACGAAAGCGATGCGGCTGTCATGGCGCTTGTCTTCCGCGTAGTGCCCGTCTAAGGGCACCGGCGCCTGCAGGAGTGTAGCTCAGTTGGTAGAGCATCGGTCTCCAAAACCGAGGGCCGTGGGTTCGAGTCCCTCCACTCCTGCCAGTTTTTCCGTTTCGCCGCCGATTGGTCTTGCCCGCAATGTCAGCCGAGCCTCCAATTGAGCCATCCGGCCTGCGCGGGCCCCGGCCTGCCGCCTGGTTGAAGGCGGAGCCTGGCGAGCGCGAAAGCCTGGTTTTGGGCCTGCTCCTGGCGCTGGTGTCAATCGTCCCGGTGCTGGTCGCAGCCTATCCCCAGATGGTCGATTATCCGGCCCATCTGGCCCGCTTCCACATCATGCTGGAACGCGATTCTTCGCCGTTCCTGCAGCAATACTACGGCTTCAAATGGCGCTGGATGGGCAATCTGGGCGCCGATCTGCTGATCCGGCCGCTGGCGCATTACTTTCCGCTGGAAACTGCCGGGCGGATCATCGTTGCGCTGATCCCGCCGTTGACCGGGCTGGGCATCGTCGCGGTCGAATGGGCGCTGCGACGCCGGATCGGGGTGGGCGCGGTGCTGGCCATGGCCTTTATTTGGTCGCCCGCGCTGCTGCTCGGTTTCCTCAACTTCGGGTTGTCGCTGGTCGCCGCGCTGTTTGTGTTCGCGCTGTGGGTCCTGCTGGAGGGCAAGCGATGGCGCCCCGCGGTAATGGTACCGGCCGGCTTCGTGGTTTGGGTGTGCCATGTATCGGGCTGGGGGGCACTGGGCCTGATGGTGTTCGGCTATGAATGGAGCCGCGACAAAAGCTGGCGCGCCTGCCTTGCGCCCTGGCCGCTGGCCTTTCCGCTGCTGGCGCTGGTGTTCGGCGCGGGAACCAAGGGGCTGGCTTCTTATGGCTACGGCGAATCGGTCGCGGTCTACAAATGGGCGATCTGGCGCCAGGCTATGCGCGATGTAGTCCAATGGCTTGATTACGCCAGCCTGGCCCTTGTGCTGGGCGTCCTGGCCCTGGCGGCGTGGCTGCGGCGGATCGATCCGCGGCTGGGCTGGGGCACAGTGATCCTGCTGCTCAGTTCCTTTGCCTTGCCGCGCCATATCTTTGCCGGCGATCTGGTCGATGCGCGGATGGTTTCGACCGGGCTGATGGTCGGCTGCCTGGCGCTGTCCTGGCGCGCGCCGCGCTGGGTCATGCTGGCCGCGTCGCTGCTGTTTCTGGGGCGGCTGGGGCTGACCACCGAAAACTGGCAGCGCAACTCGCGCGAAACCGCGCATCTCCTGGAAACGATTGACCGCCTGCCAATGGGGGCAAAACTGGCCACCGTGGTCATTACCGAACGGCGTGATTGGCCCTATAATCCGCAGGAGCATATCTGCGGCTATGCGCTGGTCCGCCGCGATGCACTGGTAAACTGCAATTTTGCCCTGCCGATGGTCCACATGATGACCATCAACGAGGGCGGCCCTTATTTCCGCGATCCGTACCACCGGCTGTATCACCGCGCCGGAGCGACGATAAACCTGCTGAGTTATGATCCGGCCAAGTATGCCGACTGGTTCTGGTATGTCGGGGTTAACCGGCCCGACAAGCTGCCGCTGCGGGCCAAGGTGATCGAGGCGGACCGCCACACGCTGCTGGCACGGCTTGCAAAACGCAAATCCGGTAGCTAAGTGCGGCGGTGTCTTCCGACATCGGGAACACAGGGTTCACCCGGACGCGCTGCCTGCAGCCGCCGGGAGCGGCCCTGTACCCGAAAGGCCGGCAGGCAATTTGGTTTCAACCGTTCAGGCAGCAAAGACTAGACAGCCATGGCCAAGATCTCTCCCGGCGAATTCATGCGTCAGGTCCAGACGGAAGCTCGCAAAGTGGTGTGGCCCAGCCGTCAGGAAACCGTGACCACCGCGATCTTCGTCGGGGTCATGATGGTCATCCTGGCGCTGTTTTTCCTGGGCATCGACACATTGTTCGGCAAAGCGGTCCAATGGCTGCTGTCGCTCGCCTGATACGGGATTTAGCAAGGTAACATCATGGCCCGCTGGTACATCATCCACGCCTATTCCGGCTTCGAGAACAAGGTTCGCGAATCGATCCTCGCCGAAGCTGAGCGCATGGGCCTTGAAGCTCTGGTCGAAGCGGTCGAAGTGCCGCATGAAACCGTGACCGAGGTGAAGCGCGGCAAGAAGGTCCAGGTCGAACGCAAGACCATGCCCGGCTATGTCCTGGCCAAGATGACGATGAACGACGATGTCTATCACCTGGTCAAGAACACCCCCAAAGTGACCGGGTTCCTGGGCAACAACAGCAAGCCGCAACCAATTTCCGACCGCGAAGCTGCGCGCTATTTCGGCGCCCGCGATGCCGCTGCCGCCGAACCCAAGAAGCACATCAGCGTCGATTACGAAATCGGCGATTCGGTCAAGGTGCTGGACGGCCCGTTCAATTCGTTCACCGGAATCGTGGAAGAACTCGACTTCGACAAGAACCGGGTCAAGGTTTCGGTTTCGATCTTCGGCCGCGCCACGCCGGTCGAGCTGGACTTCGAACACGTCGAACTGTCTAAGTAGCGAAGCGTCCGTTCGCGGGCGCGGATTTACCCCATCCTAACGCTGCACGGTTACAAGCCCCGCCATGACGGGGATTGTTTCCGCACAACCTGCAACCGGCGAACGCCTGGCGGGGCTTGATGCCCTGCGCGGGGTTGCAGCCTGCGTGGTCGCCTTCGGGTTTCACGCGCAGTATCTGTTTGCCCCGGGAACATTTGCGCCAGGCTGGGGCGGGCCGGTCATCAGCTGGCTTCAGACCCTGGGGTGGACGGCGGTAGACCTGTTTTTCGTGTTGTCGGGCTATGTCTTTGCCCATGTTTACCTGCGCGGCGCAGACCTTGCGTCACGCGATGGGCAGGGTGCGTTCTGGATCGCGCGGATCGCCCGACTCTATCCGTTGCATCTGGCGCTGCTACTGGTCTGCGCTTGTCTGTTCGGGTCCGAACCGGACAACACAGTCGCGGCTTTGGCCGCGCATCTGGTATTTGCCCAGGCACTGGTTGCCCCGGTCGGTCATACGTTCGACGGGCCAACCTGGTCGCTGTCCGTGGAAATGCTGTGCTATGCGGTGTTTGCGCTGGCCGCAGCGCGCGGGGCAAAAACCCTGGCGCTGATCACGGCTGCGGCATGCCTGATCGGGCTGACGGGAATCGCGGTTTTCGGCGCCTCGGCAGAACTGACCACTGCCAGCGTGGGTGCGCGCGGGCTGCTGGGCTTTTTTGGCGGCCAGCTGCTGTGGCGCGGGCGCGAACACTTGGCCCGCATTCCCCTTGCTGCATTGGCGGCAGGCATGATGGCGGGCCTGTGGCTCAGCATGACCGGGCCGTTCGGGCCGGTGCTGCCGCTGACGCTGCTGGCCTGGCCGGCGCTGCTGCTGATCGGCCTGCGTCTGCCGCTGCTGTCGGCACGGCCGCTGACCTGGCTGGGGGACCGGTCCTATGCCGTCTATCTGCTGCATATCCCGATGATCGATTTCGTGGCGTTCAGCACCGGTGGCCTCGGCGACAGCGGATGGATGATCGCCGCCGGCCATTTGGGTCTGGCCGCAGCGACGCTGGCCGCCGCCGATCTGGTCTATCGCCGTTTCGAACTGCCTGCCCGCAATGCGGTCCGCGGATTATGGCGCCGCCGCCAAAGCGCGGCCGTTCCCCGTCCGGCCTGACCTGGCTGAACGGGTACGGTGCTGCTCTGCGGGCTGATGTCACGCGATAGCCGTTTGCCTCAGCGCTTGCAGACGCCGGAGTCGGCACGTTCGCTGATCAGGATGGTCGGCTGTTCGTAGGAAACATAGACCCCTTCGGGTCGGCAATTGCGCAATTGAAAGCGCACTTTTCGCGCACGAAAATCGAGGCTGACCCGGCGAAAGTTCTCCATCAGGTCGGTGCCGAGCAGCAGAGCGGGCTTCTTTTCAAGTTCGAACACTTCAAACGGCGGAACATCGGCAAACGCGATCGGGACATTGCGTAATGTGATCGTGCCGATCTTCAGTTCCTCGACATAGACCAGATCGACCTCCTCGACCTTGCCGGTTACTCCGGTGATCTCAGCCTTGATGATCCTGGCGTTCTTGCGCTTGGCGATCCGTGCCCGCAGCGCCGAATTGCCGATGGTGACTTCCGATCCGGTATCGACAACCGCGTCGAGTGACAGGTCCTTGGAACGCACGTGGGTCAGGATCAGCTGGCCCTTCTTGAGCTTGGCGGTCACCACGATTTCGCCATCCCACTTCGGTGCCGGGCGACTGGCATCCTCAACCGCGATGCGGCGGCGTTCGAAATCCAGCATCAGGCGCTGATCGACCAGAGCATCCAGCCCGATCATGCCATTTGCGCCGATGAAGCGTTCTTCCAGCCGGGGAAGTTCCATGTCGCGAAACTGGTTTGGTCCGACCTGAAGGGCATTCACCAGAACGCGGTTGACCGTGCGCGTTTCCGTAATTGCGTTGAGCAGAACGGGGCGACCTTCGCGCAGCGCCAGTGCATTTGCCAGCCGCCGGCCGATAACCGACGTATCTGCACCGCTGTCGACGACGAAGCGGTAGGGCCCGGTGCCATTCACGCCGACATCGACCGTCAGGCGGGACCGCAGCTTGCGCGCGTCGATTTCCTTTCCGTCGATCACCAGCGTATCGTCAATTACCGCCGGTGTAAGCGGCGGCATGCGGCTGCGCGGCTTTTGCGGATTTTCCGCCATTGCGGCGGTTGCGGCAATTATCATGATACCCGCCAGGGCGATTCCGGTCGGGCCTTTGGCCAGGGTCTTCATCGCGATCCTCCCGCAACGGGGATTAAACCAATTGCCGGGAAGGCGCCAACGCCAGTCGATGAAAGTTGCATTCGCTCCGACTTTCGCCTAACCGCGCGCCTTCGCCTGGGCTTGCCCGGGTGATTCCGTGCGGGAGAAGCGCTTTCGGGCGCTTTGCTTGACCGCTCACTCTGCGGATCGCGGCTGAAACAGCGCCGCGGCCAACAGGAAGAAAGGAGGCCCACCGTGGCCAAGAAAATCGAAGGCTATATCAAGCTGCAGGTTCCTGCAGGCAAGGCCACTCCGTCCCCGCCGATCGGTCCGGCCCTGGGCCAGCGCGGCGTGAACATCATGGAGTTCTGCAAGGCGTTCAACGCCGCCACGCAGGAACTCGAAGCGTCGATGCCGATCCCGACCATCATCACGGTCTATGCCGATCGCAGCTTCACCTTCGTCACCAAGACGCCGCCAGCCAGCTTTCTGATCAAGAAGGCCGCTAACCTCAAGTCAGGCTCGAAAGAGCCGGGCAAGGTTTCGGCCGGAACGATCAAGCGTTCGGCGCTGGCTGAAATCGCCCAGACCAAGTTCAAGGATCTGAACGCGAACGATATCGAACAGGCAACCAAGATCATCGAAGGCTCTGCCCGTTCGATGGGCCTCGACGTGGTGGAGGGCTAAGGACATGGCACAGACCAAGAAGCAGAAGTCGCTGGCCGAAAAGCTGGGTGACAACCAGAAACTGTACGGCGTCGATGAAGCCATCCAGCTGCTCAAGGACCTCAAGACAACCAAGTTCGACGAGAGCCTGGAAGTCGCGATGAACCTGGGCGTCGATCCGCGCCACGCCGACCAGATGGTCCGCGGCATGGTCGTGCTGCCTTCAGGCACCGGCAAGGACGTCAAGGTTGCGGTCTTTGCGCGCGGTGACAACGCCGAAAAGGCACTGGCCGCCGGAGCGGACAAGGTTGGCGCCGAAGACCTGCTGGAAGACATGCAGAACGGCAACCTGGACTATGGCCGGGTCATCGCGACGCCCGACATGATGGGTATCGTCGGCCGCCTGGGCAAGGTGCTGGGCCCCAAGGGCCTGATGCCCAACCCCAAGCTGGGCACCGTTACCCCCAACGTGGCCGAAGCCGTCAAGGCGGCCAAGGGCGGCCAGGTTGAATACCGCGTCGAAAAGGCCGGGATCATCCACGGCGGGATCGGCAAGCTGTCGTTCTCGAACGAGGCGCTGCGTGCCAACTTCGACGCATTCGTGGATGCCGTGGTCAAGGCCAAGCCGGCCGGCGCCAAGGGCAAGTACCTGCGCAAGATCGGCCTGTCTTCGTCGATGGGTCCGGGCATCAAGGTTGACGTGGGCGAAATCCACGGCGGCTGATCCAGCCCTGCATAAAGCTCTTGCGGGCCGGGAAGCACAGGCTTTCCGGCCCGTTTGCTTTGGCCTAGACTGCATTTCCGGTTGAACAGTCGGAGAGCCGGTCATGGCCGTTTCGATCCAGACCCGCACGCTTGGCCTGTGGGGCGCAGGTGCAAGTGCGCTGTGCAGCGCCGCCTATACCATCGCGCAACTGGGCGAATGGCTGGGCTGGCTGGGTTCGGCCGGTGGCCCGGGCGCGCAAAGTACCCCGCTGGGGATCATGGTGCTGCTGCTGCCATCGCTGATTCTTGGTCCGGCCTGGGTCGCAACCCTTGCAGCAATAGCGGCGGCCGTTCCGCGCGGCGCGAAAGGGGTGGCCCTTGCCGCTCTGGCGCTGGGCTCGATGTATGCCGCGCTAACGGGGCTGGTCTATTTCGTCCAGATCACCTTTGTTGCGCCGCGCCTTGCCGGCGGCGCAGTCACCGGGATCGAACTGTTGCTGTTCGTGCCGTACAGGTCATTCCTGTTTGCCATCGACCTTTATGGTTACAGCCTGATGTGCGCATCGGCGGCGCTGGCCGGGTGGGCGGTGCACGGGCATGCCGCGCTTGGCAGGGCGCGCCTGTGGTTGTGGCTGACGGGTCTGTTAACCCCCGCACTGGCCCTGCAGATGACCTTTCCCTGGCTGATCTGGGCGGGTAGCCTGTGGGGCGTGTCCTTTCCGCTCGCCAGCCTGCTGCTGTGGCGCAGCTTTGCCGAACTGAAACCCGGTTAACCTACCGGGCGATTGCCGCGCGGGTGTAGCATTCGGTGACGAGGGCCAGCGGCTGGCCGCCTGGCAGGCGCAGCAGGGCAATCTGCGACAAGACGGTGCCGGGCGGGCAGCCCGGTTCCTCGCCGCGGCGGCTGTCGATGGTTTCGCGGGTGAAACCCAGCGGGCCGGCGACTTTGCCGAACGGCGTGTCGCTGGTGTCCAGCACGGTGTTCATCTGCGCTGTCAGAAGCTCGCGGCGATACCAGTTGTGAGCGACCGACAAAACCCGATCTCCGCACAGCAGTTCGACATGGCGGTAGCCCAGCGGGGCATCGGCGCTGACCGCCAGTCGGCGGCGCAGGTCGGCTGGTTCCGGGCCAGCTTCCCCCTTGAGGCGCCGGGCAAGCACGACCGGATGGTCTGCAATGCCCCGCGCGGCGCACCACTTCTCCAGCGCACGGGTGGCACTGGGGCTGGCGGCCAGCGTGCGTTCCAGCGCGGCGGTTTGTGCAGGGTCGGCGGCGCAGGCGGACAGCAGTGTTGCCGCTGCCATGGTGGTCATCGCAGCAGCCCTAAATCCCACCCGGAAAAGCCTCGCGGCCCATCGCCCTGATGCCGGTCAGCAAGGCTTCGGCGCATTCGGCCAGTACCGCGGGATCGACCGCACGGATGACAAAGTTGGCGCCGGTGCGGCCTTCGCGGAAAAACGGGTAAGAGCCGATGGCGCTGCCTTCGTGGGCCTGTTCGGTTACGCGCAGCAGATCGGCGATCTCGCTTTCCATGACCCAAGATCCGATCGTCTCGCTCAATACCGGAAGGCCGCCTTCCAGCGTGCCGGTGAGCGCATCAAGCATGCCCGCCGTGATCGACGGGACGCCGGCCATCAGGAACACGTTGCCGACGCGAATGCCCGGTGCGCCCGACATCCGGTTGGGGATCAGATCGGCCCCGGCTGGCACGCGGGCCATGCGCAGCCGTCCTTCGTTCAGCCCGCCGCGGGTCTCGTAATAGCGTTCCAGAATGGCGCGCGCGCCGGGATGGATTTCGACTTCGACGCCCAGGGCAGCGGCAATCGCATCGACGGTGATGTCATCGTGCGTCGGGCCGATCCCGCCGGTGGTGAACAGGTAATCATTGCGCGCCCGCAGCGCGTTCACCGCCTCGACAATTGCGCCCTGATCATCGCCGACCACGCGTACTTCGGCCAGGCGGATGCCCTGGACGTTAAGCCATGTGGCAACCTGGGCGACGTTCTTGTCCTGGGTGCGGCCGGACAGGATTTCATCGCCGATGACCAGCAGCGCGGCGGTCCAGATGCGGGTGGTGTCGGTCATGTCCTCAGCGTTAGGCGGGCGCGCGGCTCGGGGCAAGGTCAGCCGGGCACCTTCTCGCGCACGCGGCGGAATTGCATCACCCCGTCATCGATCGGGGCCTGGCGCATGTCCTTGCGGTCACGCCGGTAATCCTGGTTGAGCCGCCACGGCAGGCTTGCAGCATTGCGCGGCATAAGATGCTTGCCGCGCTGGATGTATCCGGAGGAGAAATCGAAGATGTCATCCTCGTCCGGTTCGTGCCCTGCTTCCAGCACCGGCACGGCCACCTGCATCTTGAAAGCATCCAGCTGTTTCAGCAGACGGGTGATGTACTGCGCGACGATGTCGACCCGCAGGGTCCAGCTGGCGTTCAGATACCCGAACACGCCCGCCATGTTGGGCACGTTGGAAAACATGCAGTTGCGGTAAAAGAACTTCTTGCCGAAATCGACCGGCTCGCCATCGACGCTGACCGCGATCTTGCCGGCAAAGGTCATGGTCAGACCGGTTGCGGTGACGATGATGTCGGCGTCCAGATGCTTGCCCGATTTGAGCAAAATGCCGGTTTCATCGAAACGGTCGATGTGATCGGTGACGATGGCTGCCTTGCCGGCATTGACCGCTTCGAAAAAGTCCGCGTCGGGAACCAGGCACAGGCGCTGCTCCCACGGATTGTAGGGCGGCAGATAGTCTTCAGCCGTGTAATTGTCGCCCAGGTGCTGCTTGATCTGCGTGGTCAGGAAATCCTTGACCTTTTCGGGCGCGGTCCGGGCGCGTTTGAACACCAGATCCTGCATGAAGATGTTTTTGGCCCGGGTCAGGCTGTATGCCGCCTTTTCGGGCAGAACCTTGCGCAGGGCGTTGGCCAGGCCGTCCTTGGCAGGGCGGGTCGCCATCCAGGTCGGCGTGCGCTGCAGCATGGTGACATGGCCCGCACCGCCCTGCGCCATGGCCGGTACGATGGTGACAGCCGTTGCCCCCGATCCGATCACCACCACCTTTTTGCCGGCATAGCCAAGATCTTCGGGCCAGAATTGCGGGTGGATGATGGTACCCTTGAATGTGTCACGCCCGGGGAACTGCGCGTCATAGGGGCTATCGTAATCGTAGTAACCCGATCCCAGGAACAGAAAGCGGCATTTGATCCGGGCCTGTCCGGCGCCTGCACTGTCAGTTACGACGGTCCACAAGCCTTCGCCGCTGTCCCAATCGGCGCTGATCACGGTCTGCCCCATGCGCAGCCTGGACCGCAGGCCGTATTTGTCGATGATCTTGTCGAGGTAGGAAAGGATCGAAGGCCCGTCGGCAATCGACTTTTCATGGGTCCACGGTTCGAACACGAAGCCCAGCGTGTGCATGTCGCTGTCCGAACGGATGCCGGGATAGCGGAACAGGTCCCAGGTCCCGCCATAGTTGTCGCGCCGGTCGACTATTGCAAAGCTTTTACCCGGGCAATCACGGGTCAGATGAACCGCCATGCCGATGCCGGACAGGCCCGCACCGACAATCAGCATATCCAGAACTTCGTCGATCTGGGTTACGGCGTTCATGGCGCGGCTCTCTCCTTGACTGCGTTTCAGTCTTAATCGGCCACTTAACAGAGCCGATGCGGGATTGCCAGCGCCTTGCCTCTTTGGCACTCCGCTGCAATGCCGATCATCGCCTCACGCCGCTACGAACATGGCAAGCCATCGCCAGTCAGTCCGCCGCTGGACGGCGCGGCGCGCGATACCCTGCCGCCGCACGTTTTTGACTGGACCGGGCTGTGCGATCCTTCTGCTCAGGAAATGGACACGGTGCGCCGCCAGTTTGGCCTGCATCCTCTGGCGGTGGAAGATGCGCTTTCCCCCACGCAAATGCCCAAAGTGGAAATCTATGGGCAGCAGCTGTTCATCGTCGCCCGGACCGTGGCCATGCCCGAAGGCGATAATCTGGACTATGGGCAAACGGCGATCTTTCTGGGCCGCGATTTTCTGGTTTCGGTGCGGCTGGGTTCAACCCGCAGCCACGATCAGCTGCGCGAACGGCTGGAAGGGGACTGTGACCGGCTGGCCGAAGGACCGGACTATGTCGCCCACGCCATCCTTGATTTCATTGTCGATGGCTATCAGCCGGTGCTGGAAAAGCTGGAAGAAGCTGTGGTGGCGATGGAAGAGCAGGCGATTTTCCGGTTTCCCGCCCCGTCGACCATTCGCCGCATCTTCCGTCTGCGCCGCCAGTTCCGCCGCTTTTCGCGGATAATCGGCCCGATGCAGGAGGTGTGCGAGCGGCTGGCCACGACCGAGCTGCCGGTGGTCGATCCCGGCGCGCGGATATGGTTTCGCGACGTGCTCGACCATGTCCGCCGTACTTTGAGCCGGACGGATGCCTTGCGCGAAACGCTGGCCAGCGTGGTCGAAACCGCAAGCCTGCTTGAACAGCACCGCCAGGGTGACATGACCCGCCAGCTGGCCGCATGGGCTGCGCTGCTGGCCGTGCCCACTGCGATTGCCGGGATCTATGGCATGAACTTCGATTATATGCCCGAACTGCACAGCAAGTGGGGCTATCCCGCAGTCTGGGCCGTGATCCTGACCATCTGCGGCGCATTGTGGCTGCGCTTCCGGCGGATCGGCTGGCTGTAGTTTAGCGCGGCATCACGATGAACTGTTCCCACCGACCCTTTTCGCCGGGTTCGGCATAGGTGATCAGGACCAGTTTCTGTCCGTCCTTATAATTCAGTGCAAAATTGCGATTGACGAAGCCGCCGCGCAGCCGGGGTTTGCCAAGCGCCTTTACCTCCTGCGGAACGCCAAGCGGTGACAGGCTTTGCGCATAGTCCGCCAAGGTCTGCGGTGTGAAATAGAACCGGGCATTGGCGGTGAAGCGCGCCGGATCAAGCTTGCTTGCAGTCAGTTCGGCCAGAGTCGCGCGGATGTCTTCATCGCGCGCAGCTTCGCCGATGTCAGCCTGCACTGCCTTGGGCAGCACGACGTCGGCAATCTGGTCGGTCAGCGTGTCAGGGACACCGGCAAAGTCGGCATTGGTCAGCACGACCACGGCCACCTTGTCATCAATCCAGGTGCTGCTTTGTGACAGGAAACCAACCGATTCGCCGCCGTGGTCAATCACGGTGCGGCCTTTGACCTGATGCTTCGATACCCCCAGGCCATAGCCGCTGGCCGTTCCGTCTGCCAGCCGCACCGGCGTTTCCATTTCCTCCCAATCCTCACGCGGAAGCAGGCTGCGGTTCATCCGCGCCACATCCCATCTGGCAAGTTCGGCGGCGGTCATCGACAGTTCGCCTGCGGCCCACAGCCAGCCGCGCGCCGGCGGCGTCGCTACGCGGACCGGCCCCAGTGCCGCGCGGTGATAGCCCTGGGGAAATGCGGCGCCGTTGGTTTCGTCCAGCTTGTAGGGCTTGATCCCCAGTGGTTTGAACAGACGCGCATCAAATTGCTGCCACAGCGGTTTGCCGCCGGCCTTCTCGGCGATCAGACCCGCAACGACATAGCCGGTGTTGGAATACTGCATCCGTGTGCCCGGCTGATAGTCAAGCGGCTTGCTGGCCCAGCGGTCAATGATCCCTTGCGGCAGGGTTGGCCTCGTCATGTCGGAAAACAGGTAATCCTGCGGCCAGAAATCCTGCAAACCCGACGTGTGCGACAGCAGCTGGCGCACGGTCATCCGATCGGCGCCGGATACCGCGGGCAGCCATTTGCTCACCGGATCATCAAGCCGCAACTTGCCGTCATCCTCTAGCAGCAGCAGCAGCGCGGCCAGGAACTGCTTGGAATTCGACGCGATCTGATAAGGCAGTTTTTCAGTCGCCACCGGGATCCGTTCCGAAGCCTTGCCCCATGCCTTGTCGAGCACGATCTGCCCGCCGCGCACCACGGCGACCTGCGCTGAAGGCACGCCCGTTTCCTTCAGCGTCCTGGTAACCGCCTGATCGATAGCGGTCTGTTCGGCGGGGGTCAGCGCCTGGGCCACAACGGGCAGGGGCAGGGTGAGTGCGACAAGCGCGAAAGCATGACGAAGCATCGCGCCACGCTAGACCAGCCTGCGCGGCGATCAACCCTGCCCTTTCGCCGCAATCGACGAACGGCTAGATCCACTCTACTGGCGAGCAGCAGGGGCCGGGCCGATGCTTGCCCGTTTCGGTGCACGGCACATACCGCCAGGCTGCGCTAGGCAAGCGAAGGACATGACCAGAATGGCCGCACAGGGCAGCAATACCACCATCTTCATCGCGCTGGCGGCCAATGTCGGAATCGCGGCAGCCAAGTTCGTTGCCGCGGCGATGACCGGGTCATCGGCAATGCTGACCGAAGGGGTTCACAGCCTGGTCGATTCGACCAACCAGCTGCTGCTGCTTTACGGGCGCAAGCGCGCGGGCAAGCCGCCCGATGCGCTGCATCCGTTCGGCTATGGGCGCGAGCTCTATTTCTGGAGCTTTGTCGTCGCGATCCTGGTCTTTGCGCTGGGCGCCGGGGTATCGATCTACGAAGGCGTGCTGCACATTCTTGATCCTGAACCGGCGGTCAGCCCGTTGATCGCCTTTGCCGTGCTGGGCATCGCCTTTGCCCTTGAAGGCTGGTCGACCCTGGCGGCGCTGCGCGATTTCAACGCGGCGCGGCGCGGCACGATCTGGCAGGAAATCCGCAACACCAAGGACGCGACCACGCTGGTTATCCTGCTGGAGAACTCGGGCGCGATGGTCGGGCTGGTGCTGGCGGCGATGGGTCTGGCGCTCAGCCTCGTTACCGGCAACCCGATGTGGGACGGCCTTGCCTCGGTGATTATCGGGCTTGTGCTGGGCGTGCTGGCGCTGGTGCTGCTGTTTGAGGCCAAAGGCCTGCTGATCGGCGAAGCGGCCGATCCCGAGCTGGTCGCCGGGATCCGTGATTGTGCGCAGTCCCACGCCGAAATAGAGGCGGTCTACGACGTGATGACCCTGCATTCATCGCCGACCATGGTCACGGTGATCATCAGCGCCAACTTCGACGATGCGATCACCGCGCGCGACGTGGAACGTACGGTCTGCGCGATCGAGACAGAGGTGGCACACCGGTTCCCGATCGTCGCGCGGGTCTATGTCCGCCCGTTTGATCGCGGGTCCGATACGCCGCAACTGGCGGGCTGATCGGGCACCGCGCCGGGACTACCCCCGCGCGGTGCCGATCAAGCGCTTAACCCCAGCGGCGCTGGCCGCCGCCGTTGGGCTTCTTGCCATTCCCGCTACCGCCGCCATTGCCGCGGCGCGGCTGGCCATCCCCGCGCGGCTGGCCGCCGGTGGCGGGGCGCACGGCATCGCGGTGGATCTTGACCGGACGGTCGCCGCGCTCACCCTGCGGGGCACTGCGCGGACGGTCATCGCGGCGCTGGCCGTGCGGGGTATCGCGGCGGGTATCACGGCGCGGTTCGCCCTGGGCACTGCGCGCGTCGCGTTCTTCGCCGGAAAGCGGGTTGAACACCGGACCACGCGGGGCCGACGCGCGGCGGGCATCGCCCATGCGCTCGTTGCGGATATACTGGTCGCGGCTTTGCCCGTCGCGGCCCTGGCCGCCGTTCGAACGGTTGTTGTTGGGCCGCGCACCGCGGCCCCCGCGGCCCTTGGCATCGCGCGCTTCGCGGCGGGCGTCCTGTTCGGCCTCGGCCGGCTTGCGGCTGGGGGCAGGCAGGCTAGCGGCATCCTTCTGGAAGTTGTCGGGCAGCGGAATGGTGGCCAGCTTTACGCCCGTCAGCTTTTCGATGTCGCGCAGATACGGCTTTTCGTCCGGCGCCACAAAGCTCAGCGCGGCACCGTCCGCCCCGGCGCGCGCAGTGCGGCCAATGCGGTGAACGTACTGTTCGGCCACGTTGGGCAGCTCATAGTTGAACACATGGCTGACCCCCGAAACGTCGATCCCGCGTGCGGCGATGTCGGTCGCGACCAGCACCGGCGTGCTGCCTTTGCGGAAAGCGGCCAGCGCGGCGGTGCGCTGGGCCTGGCTTTTGTTGCCGTGGATCGCGGCGGCGTTGACCCCGGCGGTCGACAGGTGGCGCACCACACGGTCGGCACCGTGCTTGGTCCGGGTGAACACCAGCGCGCGTTCAATCTCGGTGCTGCCATCGTCCTTGGCGGTCAGGCCCTTGCGCAGTGACAGGGTCAGCAGCGCCTGCTTTTCGGCCTGATTGATGAATACCGCGTACTGTTCCACCCGTTCGGCAGTGGTCGCCTGGGGGGTCACTTCGACGCGGACCGGGTTGGATATGAACTGGCGGCCCAGATCGGCGATTGCGCGCGGCATGGTGGCTGAAAAGAACAGGCTCTGCCGGTCCTTGGGCAGCATCGCCGAAACGCGCTTCAACGGCACGATAAAGCCCAGGTCCATCATCTGGTCCGCTTCGTCCAGCACGAAGATTTCGACATTGCGAAGGGTCAGCGCGCGCTGGTCGATCAGGTCGAGCAGGCGGCCCGGCGTAGCCACCAGCACATCGCAGCCCGGCACCAGGGCGCGGGCCTGCTTGCCCACGGGGATGCCGCCGAACACGCACTGGACCGACAGGTTGAGAAACTTTGCATAGCCGCGCATGTTCTCGGCAATCTGGGCGGCCAGTTCGCGCGTGGGGCTTAGCACCAGCATCCGGCACGAAGCGCTGGTGCGCCCCTTGGGATTGGCAGCCAGGCGGTGGAGCGAAGGAAGCGAGAACGCGGCGGTCTTGCCGGTGCCGGTCTGGGCAATGCCCAGCAGGTCGCGGCCTTCCAGCAGGGCGGGGATCGCCTGGCGCTGAATCGGGGTGGGATCGGCATAGCCCTTGGCATCAAGCGCACGGATCAGTGGCTCGGCCAGGCCAAGGTCGGAAAAATAGGTCATGAAAATCTTTCAAATTGAAGCAGCGCGCGCACGGGACATCCGCTCGACACGAAGCAAGGCCGAATGGCCCGTTGCGTTTCGATGCGACCCTGCGTGAAGAAGGTGGCTTCAGGTTCAGATCGACCGGGCATTCGGGGCGGCCATCCTTGGAAAAGGGGCCTCACGCTGCGCCGAACTGCCATGCGGGGGATACCCGCCGGACCGGTCGTGTTGCCGCGCCTATATGCTGCGTTGCGGAATAACGCAAGGAAATTGCGTGGGCCACGCGTTTGCCCGACTGCGCGGGTTTGATCCTGATCGCCGATTTTCCTACACCCGCTGCGCCTGCTAACTTTCGCGGGCCATGACTTGCAGCTTCTTCTGTCCAATCCCAGCGCGCGAAATCGGTGCGACACCTGCGCTATTCATGCCGGCATCCCTGGTCATGCCGCGTCCGGCTGGCTTTGGCAGTGCAGCGCATTTCGGCGCGCAGACCTAGCTTGGAACGCGTGCTGGACGCAAAAGTCCATTCTCCGCCATAGGTCGGCGGATTTCCTTGCATGAACCCTGTGATCTTGGTGTGAACTTCCGCGCCGGGCCGTGTGAACTTAGGCGTCCGCGCACCCCTGGGGAAAGCGCGTGTCAGGCTGGTTCGATGACGCCGAACAGGTCGTGGGCATCGGCATCTTCGATCCGGGCGTGGACGATCTGGCCGGGCTGGAGCGTTGCCGGCACATCGCGCAGGTATACGGCGCCGTCAATTTCGGGGGCATCGGCCTGGCTGCGCGCGGTGGCGCCCACGTCGCCGTCTTCGTCGGGCTCGCCAACCTCGTCGATGATCACCGGCAGCAGGCGGCCGACCTTGCCGGCCAGCTTGGCAGCGCTGATCGCTTCGGTTTTGGCCATGATCCGGGCGTAGCGTTCTTCCTTGACCGCTTCGGGCACAGGATCGGGCAAGCGGTTGGCGGCGGCGCCTTCGACCGGTTCGAACCGGAATGCGCCAACACGGTCAAGCTGGGCTTCATCGAGCCAGTCGAGCAGATACTGAAAATCGGCCTCGGTTTCACCAGGGAAGCCGACCACGAAGCTGGAGCGGATTGTCAGATCGGGGCAGATGGCGCGCCAGGCCTTGATCCGTTCCAGCACCTTGGCCTCATTCGCGGGGCGCTTCATTGCTTTGAGGACGCCAGGCGCGGCATGCTGGAAGGGAATGTCAAGGTAGGGGGTGATCAGCCCCTGGGCCATCAGCGGGATCACCGCATCGACGTGGGGGTAGGGGTAGACATAGTGCAGGCGGACCCACGGCGGCACGCCTTCCGGCGTGCGCAGGCCGCCCAGTTCGCGGGCCAGGTCGGTCATGTGGGTGCGGACGGCATTGCCTTTCCACAGCCGTTCCTCGTGCCGCACATCGACACCGTAGGCGCTGGTATCCTGGCTGATGACGAGAAGCTCGCGGGTGCCGGCGGCGACCAGCTTTTCCGCTTCGCGCAGCACGGCGTCGATGCGGCGGCTGGCCAGTTTGCCGCGCAGGCTGGGGATGATGCAAAAAGCGCAGGCGTGGTTACACCCCTCGCTGATCTTGAGATAACTGTAATGGCGCGGGGTCAGCTTGATGTCTGGTTGCGGGATCAGATCGATGTACGGGCCCTGGGTGGGGGGCGCAGCCTCGTGCACCGCTTCGACCACGGCTTCGTACTGGTGCGCGCCGGTAACGGCCAGAACGGCGGGGAACTTGGTCCGGATCAGCTCGGCCTCATTGCCCATGCAGCCGGTGACAATCACCCGGCCGTTCTCGGCAATCGCCTCGCCGATGGCGGCAAGACTTTCCTCTTTGGCGCTGTCAAGGAACCCGCAGGTGTTGACCAGCACCACATCGGCCCCCTGGTAATCGGGCGACATGGCGTATCCATCGGCGCGCAGCCGGGTAAGGATGCGTTCGCTGTCGACCAGTGCCTTGGGGCAACCAAGCGAGACCATGCCGATGCGCTTCTGATCGGGGATAGATGTGGGAGTTTGCAGGCTCATCGGGGGCGGCCCTTACACCCGCGCTGCACAAAGTGCTACCGCGTTGGTGCAACGATAAAAGCAGGAGAGTCGCAATGGGTCCGGTAAACTGGTTGGCGGTGGGGATCGGCACCGTGCTGTTCTTCCTGGTGGGGGCAGTATGGTATGGCGCGCTGTTTGCTGTGCCGTGGCAGCGCGAGGTTGGCGTGGGCGAAGCGCCGCGCGGCTCTGCCGTGGTCCGGGTGATGGGGCTGACCCTGTTGTGCGAGTTTCTGGTGGTGTCGACGCTGGGTCACCTGCTCGCCCGCACCCAACCCCAGCCGCATGTGGTGATGATGATGGCGCTGGGCCTGGCGCTGACCGTGATGGCCCCTGCGATCGGGATCAACTATGTCCACCAGCGCAAGTCGGTTGGTCTGTTCCTGATCGATGCGGGCCACTTTGTGGTTGGCATGGCGGTGGTGGGGGCGGTGTTCGTGCTGCTGGGATAATCCTTTCCCCGGAAGGGAAGGGGGCGGTCAGGCTGTGGGCATGATCGCAATGATCTGGTCGCCGGGCTCGATCTGCCCGGCCTCCGGTTCCCAATAGCCGAATTGCTGCCCGGCCCGGATCAGTCGCAGCCCGCGGGCGCGATCGGGCAGGTCGTCGAGCGAGCGGCCCACTTCCTGGGGCAAGGCCGGCCGCTCGACCAGCTGCACCCGCCCTTTGGCCGAAGCGAGATCGACCAGGTAATCGCTTGTCTGGGTGCCCTGGGCGGACCCCGCCAGCAGCAGGCCGGTGAACTTGACCGGGTTGATGACGGTGTCGGCGCCGGCTTGCTGGGCCAGAACCTCATTGTCCTCGGCGCGGACGACGACGCTGATCGGCACCCTGGGCGCCAGGTGCCGTACAGTCAGCACGATAAGGATAGAACTATCGTCACGCCCGGCGGAAACCAGCACGCTTTGAGCGGTATCGACATGAACCGCGCGCAGGTTTTCATCGCGGCTGGCATCCCCTTCAAGGACGTTGCAGCCCAGCTCCTCGGCCTCGTCAAGCCGTTCCGGGTCGGGGTCCATCACCACGATCCGGCCTGGTTCGGTCCCCCGCTCGATCAGTTCGCGCACCGCTTGCGATCCGCTGATGCCAAAGCCCAGGACGACCAGGTGCCCGGTCAGCGTTTGCTGGATGCGCTTCATGCGCCATGCCTCCCAACTGCGTTTGAAAAGGAAATTATAGGCCGTCCCGACAAAGATGAAGAGCACGGCGACCCGGATCGGCGTGACGATCACCGCTTCGATCATCCGCGCCCGGTCGCTGACCGGGGCGATATCGCCAAAGCCGGTCGTCGTGATCGATATCATGGTGAAATAGACGACGTCCAGGAAACTGGTATGACCATCGACCGTATCGCGCAGCCCGTCGCGGTCAAGCCAGTGGATCAGCACCACGAATGCGACCAGCGCCAGTGCAGCGGAAAGCCTGAGTGTAACATCGGCCCAGACCGGGACCGGGATACGCCGCCGCAAAGCACGAAAACGGGCCGATCGCGGTTGCCTGCTCATTTCCTCGTCGGGGACCTGGGCAGATACTTTGCCGGATCCAGCGGGACCCGGTCGTTGCGAACCTCGAAATGAAGCTGGGGCTGGCTGGCCAGTCCGGTCTGCCCATTAAGGCCGATCCGCTCACCCGCCCGCACGTCTTCGCCGTCCTTCACGGTGATCTGGTCGAGATAGGAATAGGTCGTGGTCCAGCGGCCGCTGTGGAACAGGATGACGGTCTTGCCGTATTCCTTGGGGCCATCGCCGGCAAAGATAACCTTACCGGCAGCAGCGGCGCGAATGGCTATGCCCTTGTCCGCCAGAATGTCGATCCCGTCATGCCAGGCCTTGTCGCCCACTTTGGCGATGAAGCCCCGGCGGACCTTGCCTTCGATCGGCCAACGGAAAGCGGGGGCTGGACCGTTCTTGAGCACGGCGGGCTCGCTCGCTGCGGACGATGCTGTCGGGGGCGGGGCATCGGATGCAGGCTCTGTCGGCCCTGCCACAGCAATGGCCTTGGCCATGGTCGGCACAGTCAGTTTTTGTCCGGTCTTGACCGGACCTTTGGGATCGATCCCGCTCGCCGTGGCAATCGCGCTCCATGGCACGCCATAATCCATCGCAATCCCAAAGCCGGTTTCCCCGTCCTTGACCGTGTGGATGCGGCGGCGCGGGATTACCAGTTTCTGCCCAGTGCGCAGGGCATAGGGAGCTTTAAGGCCATTCGCTTCGATTATCAGTACGCGCGGCACCTCAGCGCGGTTGGCAATGCCGCCCAGCGTCTCACCCGATGTGACAGTGTGGCTGGTTTCGGTCGTGGGATCGGGATCGGCAGCCGCCATCAGCAAAATGCCAGCCACGAGCCAGATGGCCACCCGGCCCATCAGGAGAAACGCTGCGCCAGTTGCGCCAGCGAGGCATCGTGGGTCAGGTCCAGTTGCAGCGGGGTTATGGACACAAAGCCATCCTGTATCGCCTCAAGGTCGGTCTGGTGGCCCGGGGTATGCTCGATCCCATGCAGCCCGAACCAGAAATAACGGTAACCGCGCGGATCGGTCCCTTCAACCACCGAACCGCGAGCGTAGTCGTGAAATCCCTGACGCACAACGCGAATCCCCTGAACGTCCGCCGGGGCACGGGCGGGGAAGTTGACGTTGACCAAGGTTCGGGGGGCAAAGGGCAGGCCCAGCAGCGGCTGGATCACCCGGGCGCCCCATTCTTCCGCAGCAGCGAAAGGCACGTTATCTCCCATACCTTCCTTTTCATAAACCTGGCTTAGCGCGATTGAGCGGATGCCCGCGAGCGCACCTTCGACCGCGGCACTGACAGTGCCCGAATAGGTGACATCGTCGCCCAGGTTCGCCCCGCGGTTGACACCTGACAGGATCAGATCGGGGGCGGCGGGCATAACCTCGCGCAGCGCCATCATCACCGCATCGGTCGGCGTGCCCGATACGGCAAAGCGCCGCTCATCGAACTGGCGCAACCGCACCGGGCGGCTGAGCGTGAGCGAATGTCCAGCGCCAGACTGTTCTTCTGCCGGGGCGACAATCCAGATATCGTCCGAAAACGTCCGCGCGATGCGCTCCAGCACGTCCAGACCGGGGGCGTGAATGCCATCGTCGTTGGTCAGCAGGATGCGCATCAGGCGGGCGCCAGCCGGACGATACCGCCCATGTAGGGCAACAGGACGTCCGGCACCGTGACAGACCCATCTTCCTGTTGGTAATTTTCGAGCACCGCCACCAAAGTCCGGCCCACGGCCAGCCCCGATCCGTTGAGTGTGTGGACGAACTCGGTCCCCTTCTGCCCTTCGGGGCGGTACCGCGCGTTCATCCGCCGCGCCTGGAAATCGCCGCAGTTGGAGCAGGACGAAATCTCACGGTATGCGCCTTGGCCAGGTAACCACACCTCAAGGTCGTAGGTCTTGCGCGCGGTAAAGCCCATGTCTCCGGCACACAGCAGCATCTTGCGGTACGGCAGATCAAGCGCTTGCAGGATTGATTCCGCCGCCCCGGTCATCCTCTCGTGCTCGGCCTCGCTGTCTTCGGGCCGGGTGATGCTGACCAGCTCGACCTTCTCGAACTGGTGCTGGCGGATATAGCCGCGCGTATCCTTGCCCGCCGCGCCTGCTTCGCTGCGGAAACACGGGGTCAACGCCGTCATGCGGATCGGCAGCCGGGCCTCCGACAAGATCTGATCGCGCACCGAATTGGTAAGTGAAACCTCTGCCGTAGGGATCAGCCAGCGGCCGTCTGTGGTCTGGAAATTATCTTCGGCAAACTTGGGCAGCTGTCCGGTGCCGAATAGCGATTCCCCGCGTACCAGCAGCGGGGTGGCGCATTCCTCATAGCCATTGGTGCGCGTCTGGTGATCAATCATGAACTGGCCCAGTGCCCGCTGCAGCCGTGCCATCTGTCCGCGCAGGAACGTAAATCGCGCACCCGAAATCGCCGCGCCGGTTTCAAAATCCAGGCCGAGCGCAGGACCGATATCGGCATGCTCAAGCGGCGTAAACGCAAAGTCGCGCAGGTTTCCCCAGCGGTTCACTTCTATATTACCGGCTTCGTCGGCACCTTCCGGCACATCCTGCGCAGGAAGGTTTGGATAACGGGCAAGGGCATCGGCCAATTCAGCGGTCAGCTCGCGGTCTTCCTGCTCGATCTGCGGCAGGCGGTCTTTCAGCTTGGCGACGTCCGCCTTCAGGCGTTCAGCCTCACCCTTGTCGCCGCGCCCCATGGCCGCGCCAATCGCCTTTGAGGCATCGTTGCGCCGGCTTTGCGCGTCCTGCATTGCTGTCGCCACTGCCCGGCGCGCAGTGTCGAGGGCAAGGATTGTCCCGGCCATCGGACCTGCGCCCCGCCGGGCTAGCCCTGCGTCAAAGGCCTCGGGATTTTCGCGGATGAACTTGATGTCGTGCATGGTGCGCAGGCCTATGCCCGCTAGCGTCCATGCTTTCAAGAAAAGCCGGAAGTGGTGGGCGCGGCAGGGATTGAACCTGCGACCCCACCCGTGTGAAGGGTGTGCTCTACCACTGAGCTACGCGCCCACTTCCGGCGTGGAACGCGCGCCATTAGAGAAGAGGTGGCGAATTGACAAGTCGGCACGTTGACAAGCTGGCAGGGCGCGATAGGGGCCTTTGCGATGAGCGAAGAAACTACAGCCACCGGACCCGACCTGCCGCCCGATCGCTTGGCGATCCACCCGCGCAGCGAACACTTTGACGCCGACAAGCTGCAGCGCGGCGTCGGTATCCGCTTCAAAGGCACGGTGCGCACCAATGTCGAGGAATACTGCATCTCAGAAGGGTGGGTAAGGGTTCAGGCCGGCAAGACCATGGACCGCACGGGTCAGCCGCTGACCATCAAGCTGAACGGACCGGTCGAGGCGTGGTACGAGGATTTGGGCGACGAACCGCCCGTCGCGAAGGCCTGATTACCAACCCATCCGGCGTTTGATCATCCCGCTGATCGGGTCGTTGGCAGCAAGCGTCGAGCGGCCGTCCTTTCCACGTTCTTCAGCTTTAGCGCGAGTGGGATAGATGAAACCCTGGACCGGCCAGTGCGCGCCGCCAAGGGTCCCGATCGGGGCATACCAAACCCGCACTTCCGACCAATCGCCGCCGGGCGAGACGTCGATCACTTTTACATCGTTTTCGATCTGACCGCGGCGGCCGTTGATCGGGCTCCAGTTGGCGTGACGGATCAGGACGGTGCGCGCATCCACTATGCGGCTGACCGCGGCGACATGGCCAAGGGTTGAATTGCCGTGCGGTTTGAAGGTCATCACCGCGCCGACCCGCGGCCGGGTGCCGCGCGCATAACGCCCCTCGGCCTGGTGCCACCAGGTGTGGGCATCACCGTAGATCGTAATACCTGAAACCTGGCGGGCATATGGCACGCATTGGAGATAGGGCGGAAGAGCCGAGCTTCCTCCGCCTGACACCAGACGGCTGTCGTCAATCACCGGATCGGCCAGCAGCGGCGCCGCTGCAACGGTCAGTAGTATTCCGGCGAGGGTAAGGGCGCTGCGCTTCATGGTGCCGGTTCTTGCCGCAACCAGGGTTAGCACCGGCCTGCGAGCCATGGTTAACGCAGCCTTAGCATTGCGCCGAAGCGCTTGCCAAATGGGGCGCGGGCCTTCAGGGGGCTGGCATGGCGCTTCCGCAGGTAATCATTATTGGTCGACCCAATGTGGGCAAATCCACGTTGTGGAACCGGCTGGTTGGCAAGAAGCTGGCACTGGTCGATGATCAGCCCGGCGTAACGCGCGATCGCCGCTTTGGTGACGCACACCTGCTCGGCCTTGACTTCACAATCGTCGATACCGCCGGTTGGGAAGACGAGGACGCCGCCACCCTGCCGGGCCGGATGCGCAAGCAGACTGAAGCTGCACTGGAAGGGGCAGACGTTGCCCTGTTCGTGATCGATGCCCGTGCCGGCCTGACGCCGCTGGATGAGGAAATCGGTCGTTATCTTCGGGAAAGTACGGTGCCGATTATCGTCGTCGCCAACAAGGCTGAGGGCAAGGCGGGTGATAGCGGCCTGTTCGAGGCGTTTTCGCTGGGCCTGGGTGATCCGGTTGCGTTGTCAGCCGAACATGGCGAGGGATTGGCCGACCTGTTCGATGCGTTGCTTCCCCACCTTGATGAAGGTCAGCGTGAGCGCGACGAGGAAGTGCTAGCCGACGACGAAGAGGAGGACGAGGAAGCGCTCAACAACGCGCCGCTCAAGCTTGCCATCGTCGGCCGGCCAAACGCCGGCAAGTCGACCTTGATTAACGCATTCCTGCAGGAAGACCGGTTGCTGACGGGGCCCGAAGCCGGGATCACCCGCGATTCGATCGCGGTCGATTGGGAGTGGACAGATCCCGACAGCGGTCAGGCGCGGCCCGTCCGGTTGATCGATACGGCCGGGATGCGCAAGAAGGCGCTGGTGGTCGACAAACTGGAAAAGATGGCGGTGGCCGATGCGCGCCACGCGGTCGATTTTGCAGAAGTGGTGGTCCTGCTGCTCGACGCGACGCGCGGGCTGGAGCATCAGGACCTCAAAATTGCGAGCCTTGTGCTGGAAGAAGGCCGCGCGCTGATTGTGGCGATCAACAAGTGGGACGTGGCTGAAGACGCTTCAGGCCTGTTCAACGGGGTTCGTGCGGCGCTTGACGAGGGCTTGGCCCAGGTCAAGGGCCTACCAGTGCTGGCGGTTTCGGCGCGGACCGGCAAGGGTCTCGATACGCTGTTAAAGGCCGCGTTTGACGTGCGCGCTGCGTGGTCAAAGCGCGTGCCGACCGGGCTGCTCAACCGCTGGTTCGACGAGGCGCTGGGCAAGAACCCTCCACCCGCCCCCGGTGGTAAGCGGATAAAGCTGCGCTATATCACTCAAGCCAAAATTCGTCCGCCAGGCTTTGTCCTGTTCGGCACGCGCCTGGATGATCTGCCGATGAGCTACCAGCGATATCTGGTGAACGGCATTCGCCGCGACCTTGGCTTTGACGCTGTGCCGGTGCGATTGACTCTGCGCAGCGCCAAAAACCCTTACCGCAGCTAGCGTTGCGCGCACAAAACAGAAACGCAACACCACGTTGGGGTTGCTTTGACGTTAGTTGACCGGACTTTTCAGCGCCGAAGGGGAAATATCCTCCAATAAGTCAAGCAGCGCCAAAGCCATTCTAACGGGCCATAGCGGAAGTGTTCCAGCCAGGGCTTGGACCAAAGCAGCATCAGAGCCCAAACTGCCAGAACAAAGCCGAACAGCTCGACCCTCCCGAACTGGCCAAACAGTCCCAGCCCCCAGCCGTTGAATATTGGAACAAGGAGAAGCGATGTTCCCAGATAGTTGGAGAACGCCATTCGCCCTGCGGCTACCAGGCGAGCGCCCAGCGCTCCCCCGACGGCGCGCGGTGCCCACTGCGCAAGCAGAGCCGCCAGGCCCAGGATAACGGCCAGCCGGGGCAGCGGCGATGCGCCGACGAAAACCAGCAGGGTCAGCATGAACGGGAAGTCCGCGCGATACGCCCACAGGCCAAGTGCCAGCGTCGCCGCGCTGCCCGCGATCAGTCCGGCCCAGCCCCACTTGCGCATCGCACCAGCATTCATGCCGCCGCTGAACAGCCCCATCTCGAACAGGGCCATTCCCATCAACGCCAGCGGAACAGTCTCCATGAATGAGAAGAACAGGCTTTGCCCTAACGTCTGCCCGGCCTTGTCGACCGTCATATGCCTTGCGACATCAAAGAAGCTTCCGTCGCGATAAAGGGCGATGGTTTCAGCGTTCTTTGCCAAGGTTCGCTCTCCGGCCCCAAGGATTTCCTTGCGCTGTTCTGGCTTGAGCTTGGCAGCGATCTCAGGATTGACCGAAGCGGCATAGCTGCCGCCCATCTGCGCACCAAAAGCCAGACTGCCCAGCATGTACAGAACCAGTCCTGTGATCAGTTTCGTACGCGGCTGCCATTTCATCGCGGCCAGAAGGATGATACCGCTGATTGCATAGCCGTGCAGAATATCCCCGTGCCACAGCAGCAGCAGATGCAGCAGGCCGAACAACAGTAGCCATCCCAATCGCCGCGCTTGCAGCCAGCGCGTGGCCCCTCGCGCCCAGGCGCGCTCCATGAACAGCATCATCCCTGCGCCAAACAGGAGCGTAAACAGGCCGCGCATCTTGCCGTCGACCAGGATGTACTGGATCAGCCAGAACAGCTTGTCGATCGATGTCGGGCCTTCTGCCAGGGCAGGGGGCCATATATAGGCCATCATTGTCTGACCAAATGCGGCGATATTGGCAAAGACAATGCCAAGCACAGCGATACCGCGGATGAAGTCAAGTGAAACCAGGCGCTCGGCCTGAGTTACTGGCATGTCATCACAACCGTCTACCGACTTCTCTGACATCTCATTCCCCCCGGGGCCCGATCATGGCGGGCTGTCTTACCTATGTATGACAGCTGGCGCTTAAAGCAAGCGTCACCAGCGGAAGCTTGATCACTTGCTAGTGGGGAGACAGCTTGTTCCAGCCAATGCAAGCGAGGCGCACGCCGTCTTGGCTGCGGCCTGATTGGCAAAACCGCCAGCCTGCAGCTTTAAAACAGCGCCAGATCGTACATTGATGCGAGGATGCCCTGCCAGTTCGGGTCGTCCTTTGATCCTGTTCCACAATGCGTCGGCATTCGCACTTATGCCGAAGGCGCCTAGCTGGACGCGCCAACCACCGGCTTGTGAAGGTCCTGCAGGCATCGTGGGACCTGGAGCGCCGACGCTTGAAACGGCTGGCTTTGCCAATACCGGTTTGACTGCTGGCTGTTCAGAAGGCCGAGACAATGCGGGCTGGACAGTAGCAACCGACGCAGATTTCACGGCAGGGCGCGCATAGTCGGCGCCGGCGGTGGCCGGACTTTCTGTACCTGCTATGCGCCGCGCTGTGGTTACCGCGTCGTCGGCACTGGCGATGGTAACGGGACGCGGCGTCGGCTGTGCAATAACGCCAACCGGCACAGACGCACCTAAATCGGCGGCCGCCAGCTGCCGGGCGCGGGTCGCCTGGGCCTGCGCATCGATATCAACTGCCAGTTGAACTGCCTGCTGGCGTTGCTCAAGCGGTATGAAAGTATCCATCTGCTTCAGCGCCGAAGTAGCAGGTCCGATGCCTTGTTGCTGGGCCAGGCTGACCAGCGCATAGGCGCGCGGCCAGTCCTTGGCGATCAGCGTCCCGTTGAAATGTGCCACGCCCAGCAAATATTGCGCGCGCGGTTCACCGCGTGCCGCTGCGGCGATGACATAGGGCATGGCTCGGGCCTGTTCGCCGCGTTGGAAGATCAGCAACCCGTAATTGTCGGCAGCTTGCAGATGTCCCAGCGATGCCGCGCGGCCATAGTAGGATTCGGCTTGGCGCAGGTCTGCCGGTACGCCTTTGCCCAGTCGATAGGCTTGGCCCAGATTGTATAGTGCGTCAGCGTCTCCGCGCTCCGCTTCTATGTGCCATTCGCGCAAAGCGGCCGAAAAATCGCCGCGACTCCATGCATCGACCCCGGCTTTGGTATCAGCCCTGACAGGGACTGAAAGAATCAGTGCGGCAGCAAAACCGCTCAATGCAACACCAGAACTTCGCTTCATCAAAAAATCCTGCACTTGCGCACGGATGTTAATCGATCCCTGCCGCGCGCTTGCACCTTCCCAGCTTCAAGCCGCGCCCCTACTGGGTAAAGTTGCATAGTGAACGCCGTGTTAGCAAAAGGAATCTGCGCAGTTGCGGCCAAATAGGGTCATTTCCGACACCGCGCCATTAACTCAAAATTAGGAACGTTCTGCGATCCCCCTGTGCAAGTCCAATTGGGTTTGCTGCTTTTTTAGGGGGATTTGGCTTTGCGCGTTTTGGCATTGGCATCACAGAAGGGGGGTTCAGGCAAGACGACCTTGTCGGGGCACCTCGCTGTGCAGGCCCAGCGCGCAGGCGCTGGCCCGGTAGTCTTGATTGACATCGACCCGCAAGGATCGCTCGCCGATTGGTGGAATGAGCGTGAGGACGAGTTTCCCGCATTCGCACAGACCACTGTGGCGCGTCTGGCGGCTGACCTTGCGGTTTTGCGTCAGCAGGGCTTTAAACTTGCCGTCATCGATACTCCGCCAGCGATCACCATGGCGATCCAGTCGGTGATTTCGGTAGCGGAACTGATTGTCGTGCCGACCCGTCCAAGCCCGCACGACTTGCGCGCTGTGGGTGCAACGGTCGATTTGTGCGAGCGCGCAGGCAAGCCTCTCATTTTTGTTGTCAATGCGGCGACGCCGAAAGCCAAAATCACGTCTGAAGCAGCCGTGGCGCTGTCGCAACATGGCACGGTCGCACCAATCACGCTTCACCACCGCACTGACTTTGCCGCGTCGATGATCGATGGCCGCACGGTCATGGAAGTCGATCCTAATGGTCGTTCTGCCGCCGAAGTAACGGCACTTTGGAACTACATTTCCGATCGGCTCGAAAAGAATTTCCGCCGCACCGTATTTGCAGCGCCAACCAGCGTCACTTCGATTCAGGGCGTACACCGCCCAACCGGAGGCTTTGGCCGCCGCGTTGCCGGTTCGTAACGGCAGCATAGCGGAATGTCAGACACAAAGCCCTTCGCTTCGCTCAGCCCCACCCTGCTTGCCCGCAAAGGCGGCGCCAAGCCGGCCATGCGTCCCCAGCTGGGTATCTTGCAGCACGATGCGCTTGCCCGCCAGGTCGAAGATCTGGGCTGGAACGACATGGGCGATGACGTGGGCGAACCCTACGCCGAAGGCGCCGAGGTTGTCAGCATCGCCCCTGAAGGCAGTTCGCGCCAGCGCAGCGTCGCCCGGCGGATCGCCGCCGCTCGCAACTCGGCCTTGGCCGATGGCCGCCGAGCCGCTTTCACCTTGCGGGTCGATGCCGAACGCCACCTTAAACTGCGCCTGGCCTGCACGCTCAAGGGGCGCAGTGCGCAGCAGTTGGTGACCGACGCCATTGACCGCTTCTTCGATGAATTACCCGATGTGTCGGCGCTTGCTGCACAAATAGCTGCAAAACCGCACAATTCCTGAGACTGCAAAAGGGGGGAACACCCATGACCATCAACCGCATCAGCCGTAAAGCCAAGATACTTGGCCTTCCGCTTGGGATCGCCGGCGTTGCCGCCGCGGCTTTGCTTGCCAGCGGGACGATGAGCACAACTGCCGTTGCCAAATCATCCCCTGACGAAACCATGGCGGAAGCGACCAGGCTGCTCGCAAAGGGCAAAGCGGAAAAGGCTATCGAGCTGGCGGAAGCTGCCGTCGCTGCAAATCCGCGCGAACCGTCGTATCGCTCGGTGCTGGGTCAGGCCTATTTCAAAGCAGGTCGGTTCAATTCGGCTGCGACCACATACAACGATGCTATGAAGCTTGGCGACAACAGCGCCCGGACCGCGCTTGCGCTCGCTCTAGCCAGCGTGGCCGCCGGACGGAACCGTGATGCGGTGGCGATCCTAGATGATTGGCGCGATGCCATCCCTGGTACTGACCTGGGCTTGGCGATGGCACTGGCTGGAGAGCCTGGCCGCGGTGTTGCGATCTTAGCTGATCAGTTGCGCGCTGGAGATGCTTCGGCAAAGCTTC
This sequence comes from Novosphingobium sp., assembly GCF_024642085.1. Classification (GTDB taxonomy): domain Bacteria; phylum Pseudomonadota; class Alphaproteobacteria; order Sphingomonadales; family Sphingomonadaceae; genus Novosphingobium. Next base: position 64,433 of record NZ_JAHEBV010000001.1, read on the forward strand.
GTCAGAACCTGGCGTATGCCTATGCTTTGGACGGACGCTGGCGCGAAGCGCGGCTAATGGCTGCGCAGGACGTTCCAGCAGATCAGCTTGACCGCCGCCTGAGCGATTGGGCCGCGACCGCGCAGCCTGAGGCGGCCAAAGCGCGTGTCGCTGCGTTGATTCATGCCCCGCTGCGGGACGATCCGGGCCAACCCACCATGCTGGCGCTGGGCGGCAGCCCGGCGCAAGAACAGCTAGCTTCCGAAACCGGCGCAATCGCGACTGTGGCCGCCAACGGCGAACTTCCAGCGGTAGGTGCAGTGCCGGCACAGGCTCAGCCTGCTGCCCCCAGTGTGGCCCAGGATGCAGCTTCGTTGGCGCAGTACGCGCCAGTTGATGCACCCACGCAGGCGGCAGTTGAGCCTGCAGTTGCAACGCCGCAGAAGGCTTTCGCAGCTGCCTTTACCTCCGAGCCGGTTACTCAGGTCGCTTCTGCACCAGTGGTAGCCGAAGCAGCAACGCTCGCTGTTCGCCCTTCACGCGTGGCGGCTTCAGTCAAAACGTTGCACCGTCCGGGACTTCGGCCGCGGACATCTTTGAACATTGCTAAGGGTAGCCATGCCGTACAGCTTGGCAGCTTCTCCAGCGCACAGGGAGCCCGCCGGGCTTGGGGTATTTTTGCCGCCAAAAACCCGGAACTGCGTAGATTTAAGATGCAGATTACCCAGGCCACTGTTTTCGGTAAGCAGTTCTGGCGTGTTGCTGCAGCAGGCTTTGACAAAGGCGGTGCTTCGGGTCTGTGCACTGCTGTCAAGACCCGCGGCGGGGTGTGCTTTGCTTATGCCACCAACCGTTTCGGGCCAGCCGGCAAAAACCTTGCTGCACCGGTTCTGGCCGTTGCCAAGAAACCAGCACAGCAGATCAGGGTTGCTTCTGCTGCCCCGATCCGCGGCGCAGCCGGGCCGGCCACTGCCCGTCGCTAGAGTTTTAGCATAAAAAACAAAAACAGCGGATCGCACCTATGAACCCTCTCCCGCCTCCACGGGGGAGGGTTCTTCGTTTCATCCCACCTTTACGCCGCCTTTAAACAGCGCGGTGCAGCGGCCCTGCACCCCTTGCTTGTCAAACGGCGTGTTGCCGGCGCTGGCTGCCATCTTGTCCGAATCGACGATCCAAGGGCGATCGGGATCGATCAGCGCGATGTCAGCCTGGAGGCCAATTTGCAGCGTCCCTGCGTCAACCCCCAGCAGCCGTGCTGGATTGGCGGCTAACAGTTCAAAAGCACGGGCCAGATCGATCAAGCCATCGCGTACCAGAGCCAGGGTTAGAGCTAGGAGCGTCTCGGCCCCGGCCATGCCAGGTTCGGCATCGGCAAAGGGCAGGCGCTTGTCTTCTGGCCCGCGCGGGTCGTGGCCCGATGCGATCACGTCAATCGTTCCGTCGCCGATCGCGACACGTACCGCTTCACGGTCTTGCTCGCAGCGCAGCGGAGGTGCGAAGCGGGCAAAAGTGCGAAAATCACCGATCGCGGTCGTCGAAAGCATAAAGTGTGCCGGCGTAACGCCCGCAGTTATGGGAAGGCCGCGTGCTTTGGCCCTGCGAATTAGATCGAGTCCACGCGCGGTTGTAACTTGGCGCACGTGCATGCGCGCGCCGGTCATTTCGGCCAGCTGAAGATCGCGCGCAACTGCAACGGCTTCTGCTTCGGCTGGTGCAGCGGAAAGGCCCAGACGGGTTGCCATTTCCCCTGCCGTGGCCACAGCGTGGCCGGCTAGGCCTGCGTCTTCTGCATGGGTCACCACTACCAGGTCGAGCATGGCGCAATAAGACAACAAGCGGTGCATTGTCCCACTGTCCCCGATCCAGCCGCGGCCAGTTGACACGGCGCGTGCGCCGGCGTCTCTCATCAATGCCAGTTCGGCCAGATCGCTGCCGGCAAGCCCCTTGGTCGCAGCTGCGAGCGGATGCACCCACAAGTCAGGCTTGCCGGATTGCGCGGCAAACCGAATTGTCGAGGGGGTGTCCAAAATTACTGTTTGATCGGGCATCAGGGCGGCACGGGTGATACCACCAAAGTGAAATGCCTCCTTGTCGATCGCGAACACACCCAGATCAACCAGTCCCGGGGCGATCAACGCGCCCTTGGCGTCGATCACTTGGTCGCCATCCTGTGGTGCAACGTCCTCGCCTTCGGCAACAATGCGGCCTCCTTCGCAGCGGATGGCACCCGGCTGCGGCGCCCTGCCTGGTTGCACGATCTGCCCGCCTGTGATGGTCAGCGCAGCAGACGGCTTCATGTCCAGCCCTCCACCTTTCGGCTGCGCCGGGTCAAGACGTCCAGACAGGCCATGCGGATCGCTACACCCATTTCCACCTGGGTAGTGATTGCCGATCGTCCGGCCAGATCAGCGACGTTGCTGTCAATTTCTATACCTCGATTCATCGGGCCTGGGTGCATTACCAGGGCATCAGGCTTGGCTTTGGCCAGCCTTTCCAAAGTCAAGCCGTACAGGTGGCGGTACTCCTGGGGGGACGGAATGAACTGCCCGCTCATCCGTTCTTGCTGAAGCCGCAACATCATGACCACATCAGCTCCGTCCAAGGCCTGATCAAAGTGATTGAAGGGAGTGACCTTCATCAAGTGGATATCAACCGGCATGAGTGCGGGCGGCGCACATACTCGCACGTCGGCGCCCAGCGTCGTCAGGCAGTGGATGTTGGACCGGGCTACCCGGCTGTGCAGGATATCACCGCAAATTGTAACGGTCAGAGCGCCGAAATCGCCTTTTGCCTTTCGAATGGTCAAGGCATCCAGCAGCCCCTGTGTTGGGTGTTCGTGTTGTCCGTCTCCGGCGTTTAGAACCGGGCAATCGACTTTGTCTGCAATCAGCTGCACTGCGCCGCTCGATTGATGGCGTATGACCATGGCATCGGCATGCATCGCGTTCAGGGTCATCGCCGTGTCGATCAGCGTTTCGCCCTTTTTGACGCTAGACTGCGCGACTTGCATGTTGACCACATCGGCCCCCAGCCGCTTGCCTGCTATTTCGAAGCTGAGCAGCGTGCGGGTCGAGTTTTCGAAGAAAGCGTTGATAATTGTCAGCCCAGCCAGGCGGTCGCTGCGTTTCTGCGGTTGACGGTTAAGGTCGACCCATTGCTCTGCCTCGTCCAGCAAGAACAGTATTTCCCACGGGGCCAGGCCCGCAAGTCCGGTCAGGTCGCGGTGCGGGAAGGCGGCGGAACCCGCTGGATAGCGGCCCGACGACGTTTGGTTCGCAGATGTCATTGAAGACAGCGTCCTAGCTATGGAATCCCGGCGGCTCAAGCACCATCGCCGTTGGGCGGTGGACAAAGCGCATCCGTCGACAGGTACTGGCCTTTGAAGGGCGCGCTGCTAAGGCTGCAGACCGTAGGCACTGATCAAGGAATCTGCATGCAATTTGCCCGCAAGGTCTGGCATCTGCTCGTCGCTATCAAAGACGGGCTGGTCCTCTTCTTCATGCTGCTGTTCTTTGCGGCACTTTACGCCGTTTTGACTACCCGGCCAAGCACCGGACTCGTCCGTGAAGGAGCCTTGCTGGTTAAACTGGATGGCTCCTTGGTCGAAGAACCGGCACAGGTTGATCCGCTCGACCTGCTGCTTTCCCAAGCACAGCCACAGCGAGAACACCGCACCCGTGATGTCGCGCGTGCGATCCGCACTGCGGCCACTGATGACAAAATCAAAGCCGTTGTGCTTGATCTGTCCAAGTTTTCGGGCGGCGGGCTTGTTCATATGCAAGAAATCGGCGCGGCAATGGATGCTGTGCGTGCGGCCAAAAAGCCAGTCCTGACCTATTCGGCAGGCTATATCGATGATGGCGTTATGTTGGCCGCCCACGCAACCGAAGCGTGGGTTGATCCGATGGGCGGCGCTTTCGTCATGGGTCCGGGCGGCACCAATCTTTATTTCGGCCCGCTGCTGGAACGATTGAAGATCACGCCGCACGTGTACAAAGTCGGCACGTACAAGGATTTCGTCGAACCTTACATCCGCGATAGTGCATCTGAACCTTCGCGTGAGGCACGTCGCGCGTTGTACGCGGCTGTCTGGGAAGACTGGAAGGCTGATGTCGTCAAGGCTAGGCCCAGGGCGGATATCGCCAAAGTGACAAGCGATCCGGTTGGCTGGATAAAGGCAGCGAGCGGCAATGCAGCCGAGGCAGCTAAGGCCGCCGGGCTTGTTGATCAAATCGGTGACAAAGTTGCATTCGGCGAACGAGTTAAAGCATTAGTCGGAGCCGATCCTGCTACGAAGCAGCCGGGCAGTTATGCTCACACCGCTGTTTCGGCTCTGCTAGCTGCTCATCCCGAGAGCAGGGCCGGCAAGGCGGTGGCGGTGGTCACGGTGGCTGGAGCGATAGTCGATGGCAAAGCCGGTCCTGGCACGGCTGGCGGCGACCGGATTGCCCGCCTAATCGACGAAGCCAACGCTGATAATGCTCCTGCCTTGGTTCTAAGGGTCGATTCACCTGGCGGGTCGGTCATGGCGTCAGAAACAATCCGCGCTGCGGTGGAACGGTTCAAATCTAACAAGCGCCCTGTGGTCGTTTCCATGGCCAATGTTGCGGCCAGCGGCGGGTATTGGGTGTCCACCCCGGCAGACCGTATTTTCGCAGAGCCCGGTACAATCACAGGATCGATAGGCATTTTTGCGCTGATCCCGAGCTTTGAAAAGACCCTGGCTCAGTACGGTGTAAAAGGCGATGGAGTGCGCACTACACCCTTATCGGGTCAGCCTGATGTGCTGAGCGGTTTTACACCTGAAGTCGACGCGATGATCCAATCGAGCATTGAGAACGGCTATGCCCGCTTCGTTGGCTTGGTCGCCAAATCGCGCGGAAAATCCGCTGAACAGATCGACGCGATTGCTCAAGGCCGGGTTTGGGATGGCGGTACCGCGCGACAAAACGGGCTTGTGGATCAATTTGGCGGCTTGGACGAAGCTGCGGCCTACGCTGCACAGGCAGCTAAACTGGGCGATAACTGGCACCCTCAATTCTACGGCCGCAAGGACAACCGCTATACCAGTTTGTTGGAACGGCTCGGTGGGGACGATGAAGACAGCGACGCCGATGAAACGGCCTCAGGCGACTTGCCCGGATTGATGGCTGCTCGCCAGGAACGGCAGCTTGCCCAGTCCTTATCTGCGATGCGCTGGATGGTCGGCAACCGCGGTGCGCAAGCGTATTGCCTGGAATGTCCGGAAGTTCCGGCCACGATCACACCGCTGGGGACTCAACTAGGCTGGTTTGCCCGGCTGGCATTGATGCTTGGGCTTTAAATCTCGTCAGGCACCTGGCCTGGCCGGTTAATGTCGGGTTCGGTAGTGGGCGTTTCCATCGGCTGGGATGGCGGTGCTTCGGGTACGGGATTTTGCCCTGGACTTTCCGGCGGACTTTGCGGTTCGATTGTATCGGGCCGGGTTGGCGGCTGGGTAGCCATAGTGTGTCTCCTCTCGTCAATGTAACAGGTGGGCGCTATGACTGTTCCCCACAAGGCTTTGCGCGCTTGCCCTTTGCGTTTGGGGCCACTAAGGGCCACCGCTTGATTCAAGGCTTCGTCGGCTGCGGGCGTGGCGGAATTGGTAGACGCGCTGGTTTTAGGTACCAGTATCGTAAGATGTGGGGGTTCGAGTCCCTTCGCCCGCACCAGTTCTCCATGCAAGCAACCCGGCAAGCAGGATGCAGTTCGAGAAGGCCTTTATTGTCATGCAGATTGTCGAGAACACCAACGAAGGTTTGAAGCGCGCTTATACCGTGACGATCACGGCGAAGGATATTGCAGCCAAGATCGATGGCGAAGTAGCCAAGATTGCCCCTCAAATCCGCATGCCGGGTTTCCGTCCGGGCAAGGTGCCGGCAAATCTGGTAAAGAAAATGCACGGTCCCTCGCTGCATCAGGAAGCGCTCAACACGTCGGTTCGCGAAGCGATCGACAAGGTGGTCGCCGACAACCAGCTTCGTCCCGCCATGCAGCCGCAAATCGATCTTGCCGAAGGGTATGAGGAAGGCAAGGACGCCGCATTGACTGTCAGCCTCGAAGTGCTGCCTGCGATCGCCGCGCCAAGCCTTGACGGACTGAAGCTAGACAGGCTGGTTGTGCCAGTTAGCGACGCTGAAGTTGATGAGCAGGTTGCCAAGCTGGCAGCCGGAGCAAAAAGCTTCACTGACGCCAAGAAAGGCAAGAAGGCCGAAACTGGGGATCAGGTGATCATCGATTTCGTGGGGAAGCTAAACGGCGTCGAGTTCGAAGGCGGCTCGGCCCAGGACACCGCGCTGGAACTGGGCGCGGGCCGCTTTATCCCGGGCTTTGAAGAGCAGCTGGTCGGCTCGAAGGAAGGCGAAGCCAAAACCATCACTGTAACGTTTCCGGCCGATTACCCGGCAGAGAACCTGAAGGGTCAGGACGCGACGTTTGACATTACCGTCAAGGCCGTGAAAGTCGCCGGGGAAACCAATCTGGACGATGAGTTTGCCAAAACTCTAGGCCTCACAGATCTGGAACAGCTGAAGGGTCTTTTGCGCGGTCAGCTGGAACAGGAAACGGCCGGACTGACCCGCACACAGATGAAGCGTGCGCTGCTTGATCAGTTGGCCGCCGGGCACGATTTCGACGTTCCACCCAGCATGGTTGAGGCCGAGTTTGGCCAAATCTGGCAGCAGCTGACCCAGGAAGCGCAGAACGAGGAAGACCCTGCGGCTGCGCTAAAGGAAATCGAAGATGAGAAGGACGAATACCGCAGCATCGCTGTGCGCCGCGTCCGCCTTGGCTTGCTGCTGTCGGAAATTGGCCAAGCCAACAATGTCGAGGTCAGCCAACAGGAAATGCAGATGCTGATGGCCCAGGCGGCTCAGCAGTACCGGCAGGAAGATCGCCAGCGGTTTTACGAATATGTCCAACAGGACCCGATGGCCGCGGCCCAGCTGCGCGCGCCGCTGTACGAAGACAAAGTTGTCGATTTCCTGTTCGACAAGGCTGAAGTAACCGAAAAGACGGTGACCCGAGACGAATTGCAGGCCGCGATCGAAGCGGAAGAGACCGCCTCCACGAAAGATGTAAAGCCAGCCAAAAAAGCTTCCGCCAAGAAGACTCAAAAGGCTGAACCTGTTGCCAAGGCTGAAAAATCGGCCGCAAAAACGGAAGCTAAGCCCAAGCCGGAAAAGGTTTCGGCTGCAGCCGGCGATGCCCCCGTCAAGAAGGCGCCCGCCAAGAAGGCATCTTCAAAAAAATAAGTCCTGCAGTTTGGTTAAGATCTTTAGGTGCGGACCGGCGAAAGCAGGTCCGCGCCTTGTGGTCTCTTACTTATAACGAAGGTTTATTCGCCCCAACGCCGAAAGGTCGGCTTCGGGATCCGAGCTGTACGTGCGCGTTCATATGCTGCACCCGCTTCAAGCACGGCCTTATCGTGCCAACGTCCTGAAAAGATTGACAAGCCAACCGGCAATCCTTCGACCGCACCCATCGGCACGCTGAGATGCGGATATCCAGCAATCGCAGGCAGACTTCCTGCTCCAATATCCAGATAATGGTCACCCGCCACCAGGTCAGTGGGCCAGGCCGGAGGGGAGGTCGGAGCTATCAAAAGGGAAACCCGGTTGTCGGCCATTAGCTTGTCGATACCGTCTTTGCCGGCGAGCCGGAGCGAATTAGCGCGAGCCTTTCGATAAGCGGCAATATCGTCGAGCTTGACGGCTTTTTCAAAGGTTTCCTGTCCGAACCAGCGCAGTTCTTCCGCAGCATGGGCCGTGTTGAACGCAATGACATCGGCCAGGCTGCGCACTGGCGGGTCGCCTGGTAGACTTGCAAGATAGGATCCCAAGTCTTGCTTCAGTTCATAATAAAGCACCGTGCCTTCATCAGCGAACATCGAAGCGTCCTGATCATAGCTAATCTCGACCAGTTCTGCCCCGGCGCGGCGCAGATCTGCCAGCGCTTGTTCAAAGAGACGGGTGACGCCGGGGTGGGCTCCGACCTGCTTGCGCATTATGCCGATCCTCACCCCTTTTAGGGTTGCTGAGCCAAGCCCGGATGTAAAATCGGTGACGTGCCGTGCAGCATCAGCGGTGGCGCTGTCGGATGGATCCGCCCCGGCGATGGCGTTGAGAATCAACGCTGCGTCGCGAACACTGTTGGTCATCGGACCAGCAGTATCCTGACTGTGGCTGATCGGGACAATGTGCGTACGGCTCACCATTCCGACGGTAGGCTTAAATCCTACGATGCCATTGACACTGGCCGGACATGTGATCGACCCGTCAGTTTCAGTCCCTATCGCTGCCCACGCGAACCCTGCCGCGATTGCTGCGCCGCTTCCCGAGGACGACCCGCAAGGATTACGGTCAGTTGCGTGCGGGTTCTTGGTCTGCCCCCCGGTTGCGCTCCAACCCGATGAAGATGACGAAGACCGGATATTCGCCCATTCCGAGAGATTGGTCTTGCCCAGGATCACAACCCCTGCATCGCGCAGGCGCGCTACGAGCGGGGCATCGCGTCCCGTGATGTTATCCTTCAGTGCAAGGCTACCCGCCGTGGTCGCAATGGGGTCAGCGGTTTCTATGTTGTCTTTGATGAGAACCGATTTGCCGGCGAGCGGACCGCCCATTGCATGAGCCGCATCCGCGCTTCGCAGAGCTGCTGGATTAATCGCCAGCACGGCATTCAACCTTGGCCCGTTATCGTCCAGCGCGTCGATCCGGGCGAGGTATTGCGCAACCTCTCCCACTGGGGAGGCAGGATCGGTTCGAGGAACAACGGGTACCGTAGCACAGCCAACGGTCAACAGGGCGATGGCGTAAGGGGCGATCTTTCTCATGTCCAAGTTGTGCGGCACGGCTGGGCCTTAGACAAGCGTCAATGCAAAGTGAAAAAGGTCAATCGCTTCACGCGGTTGGGATGGGGTTGTGGTCACAAGCATTTGGATAAGAGCGCCGCAAAATATTCGACCCCAGGTCGCCAGGTCTCTCGCGCCGACCTGCAGAACCGTCTGGGCTGGATGATGTGAGCTAATGAACGAAGTGGGCAGCTGCCCTTCTTCTGTCTCGCTTATAATCGGCCCGGTTCTGGCGATTTGGTTTGTCACGTCAAAAACAACCAATCAGCTTATAGGGGAATTTGCTTGAGGGCGTGATTGACATTGCCAAGGGTTAATGGCCTTGAACATCGCGGTGGCAACGCCGACATAAGCGGACCAACCCTGATGAGGATTTCCATGCTCGACCTGTTCGGATCGTCCAGCGCCCAAGGCAACATCTCCCGCGATCCCGTGACCGGCGCGCTTATTCCCGTGGTGGTTGAGCAATCGAGCCGCGGTGAACGTAGTTTTGACATCTACTCGCGGTTGCTACGTGAACGCATCATTTTCGTGACCGGTGAGGTCGAAGATCACATGGCGTCGGTTATCGTCGCGCAGTTGCTATTTCTGGAAAGCGAAAATCCGTCGAAAGACATTTCGATGTATATCAACTCGCCGGGCGGCGTTGTGACCGCGGGCATGGCGATCCACGATACCATGCAATATATTCGTCCAAAGGTCTCAACCGTGTGCATTGGCCAAGCCTGTTCGATGGGCAGCTTCCTGCTTGCTGCAGGTGAGCCTGGCATGCGTATTGCGCTGCCACAGGCACGGATCATGGTTCATCAGCCTTCGGGCGGGGCGCGGGGTATGGCCAGCGACATCGAAATTCAGGCGCGTGAAATACTCCGTCTCAAGGAGACGATGCACGAGCTTTATTCGAAATATACGGGCAAGCCGGTGAAGGCAGTTGCGGAGGCGATGGACCGCGATACTTGGCTTAGTGCTGACGAGGCTCGCGAGTTTGGCCTGGTTGACAAGGTCTTTGAAAGCCGACCCGCTGGTGAAAGCGATGCAGGCGAAACTGCCAAGGACGCCAAGGAAGCCAAGGAATAAGTAACCCTGCCGCTTCAGCCCCGGTCAATTTGACGGTGCTATGACGCAGGATTGAAGAATCGTATCGGCGGACTACACTCCCGCCGAATCCCTGCACATGCGGGGAAAATGGATGAACGCATGACCAAACTGCAAGGCTCAGACGCCAAAAGCACCCTATACTGCAGCTTTTGCGGCAAATCGCAGCACGAAGTGCGCAAGCTGATTGCGGGACCGACCGTTTTCATCTGCGATGAATGCGTCGAACTGTGCAACGATATCATCCGCGAAGAAACGAAAGCTGGAATAGCCGGCAAGAAGGACGGCGGCGTTCCCAGTCCGAAGGATATCTTTGAAACCCTTAATGATTATGTCATCGGTCAGGACCGCGCCAAGCGCGTCCTCTCGGTTGCTGTACACAATCATTACAAACGTCTGAAGCACAGCGGCAAGGGTGGCGAAGTTGAGTTGTCGAAGTCGAACATCCTGCTGGTAGGACCGACCGGCTGCGGCAAAACGTTGTTGGCTCAGACATTGGCAAAAACGTTCGATGTACCGTTCACCATGGCTGACGCGACAACGCTGACCGAGGCTGGCTATGTGGGCGAAGACGTTGAAAACATAATTCTCAAGCTGCTTCAGGCGAGCGATTACAACGTTGAGAAGGCGCAGCATGGGATCGTCTACATCGATGAAATCGATAAAATCAGCCGTAAGGCGGAAAACCCGTCGATCACCCGCGACGTGTCGGGCGAAGGCGTGCAGCAAGCGCTGCTAAAGCTTATGGAAGGTACGACTGCTTCAGTGCCGCCGCAGGGTGGGCGCAAGCACCCGCAGCAAGAATTTCTTCAGGTCGATACGACCAACATCCTGTTCATTTGCGGTGGAGCTTTTGCAGGCCTTGAAAAGATCATCGCGGACCGTTTGCAAAAGCGTTCGATCGGCTTTGGCGCGCACGTTGCTGACCCCGACAAGCGCCGGGTGGGCGAATTGCTGCAGAAGGCCGAGCCGGAGGACTTGCTCAAGTTTGGCCTGATCCCCGAATTTGTCGGCCGTCTGCCGGTGATTGCCACGCTTAATGACCTGGATATCGAAGCTTTGGTCAAAATCCTGCGCGAACCAAAGAATGCGCTGATCAAACAGTACGCCAAACTATTCGATCTAGAAGATGTCGAGCTGACCTTTACCGATGATGCGCTGGAAGCGATTGCTCAAAAAGCGATCGAACGGAAAACCGGCGCGCGTGGATTGCGCTCAATTGTCGAAGGAATGCTGCTCGACACCATGTTCGACCTGCCGACCGAAACTGACATCGCTGAAGTGGTGGTCGACAAGGATGTGGTCGAAGGTCGCAAGGAACCCGTGCGCGTGTTGAAAGCGAAAGAAGAAGCAGCCTGATTCCGCGCGTTTCTTCGTGAAGACCATTGGCCTCATCGGCGGGATCAGCTGGAAGAGCACTGCCGAATATTATCGTATACTCAACGAAATGACTCTCGAACGGCTGGGCGGAGTGCATTCGGCTCGCATCGTGCTTCATTCGGTAGATTTCGAAGAGATCGCGAGGTTGCAGCACGCCAATGAGTGGGGTCGGCTGGGTGAGATCATGGCCCACGCCGCGCGATCACTTGAAGCGGCTGGCGCCGACTTTATCCTGATCTGCGCCAACACGATGCATCTTGTATTGGACGCTGTCGAAACTGCCACGCCTTTACCGGTACTGCATATTGCAGACCCGGCGGGGAGGGCGATGGCCCGCGCGGGCATCACCCGTGCCGGATTATTGGGAACAGGTTTTACCATGGCGCGGCCGTTTCTGACTGATCGACTGCGCGACGTGTCAGGGATTAAATGCTTTGTCCCCAATAAGGCTGGCCGCGCCGACATTCACCGTATCATCTTCGATGAACTGGTCGCCGGCAAGGCTGAGCCTGCATCTCGATCCCGGTTTCGCGGCCTAGTCAGCGAACTTGCCGTCGCCGGCGCGCAGGCTGTGATCCTTGGCTGTACTGAGCTTATTCTGCTGGTCGAACCTGATGTCGCGTATCCGGTGCCGTTGTACGATACGACTACGCTTCACGCCGCGGCGGCGTTGGAACAGGCGCTGGCCTAGGCTCTATTTTCCTTCTTGAAAAAATACTTCGCCATCACGTTTGACCGTCATGCCGGTCTGGACGCTTTTGGACAAAACCCAGCCGTCGCCGCGCTTGACCCAAGTGTCTGTGCTTTTGACTACAAGTTCCATCGTATGTTCGGCCCCATCGTCACCGGCGCGCTTGCCGCCGCCGACCAACTGCTGCTCTACGGTGGCCGTGTCACCTGACACCATTGCAGCAAGCACCGTGGTTTCGACCTTGCGCGACGGGTCAGCCGAACGTCCGGCCATCTTCTGCATGCGTTCTAATACTTCGGCTCCAGTATGGTTGTCGCCGCGGATATCGGTCATCTGATAGTCAGGAGCGAAAATCTTGCCGATTGCTGCAGTATCATGCGCTTCCACTGCAGCGCGCAATTCGGTGTACCGGGCCTGGAACTGGGCCGACGTGTCGGCTTGGGCAAAGACGGGAGTTACCAGCATGACGCTAGCATAGACGCCAGCCAGAAAACCATTGAAGCGATTTGGAAACGGCATGGGATTCTCCTCGAGGTAAATTGTGCGACCCTACTCAAACCCGGCCGTTTCGATCGCGCTAGCGTTCTTTTGATGAACGTTGGTTGAGCGTTATCAGTCGGCGTGGTGCGGGTGGCCGTGATGGACTTTACAATCAGACGCCGCTTTCTCGACCTGGATCGTGGCGTGATGGATCCCGAAGTTCGTTTCGAGATAATGGGCTATGTCGTGCAGGAAAGCATCGGTGGGCGGTCCGGCGGGCATCACCAAATGCGCGGTAAAAGCAGTTTCGGTTGTACTCATTGGCCAGATGTGAAGGTCGTGAATCGCGCTGACGCCGGGCTGCTCACGCAAGTATTCTCGAACTGCGCTTTCGTCGATGTGGGCCGGTACCGCCAACAGTCCCATTTTTATTGCGTCTTTGAGGAGGTCCCAGCTTGCCCATGCCAGACCCAGCGTGATAATCAGGCTGGCAACCGGATCGATCCAGTCCTGCCCGGTCAGCATGATGACCAGACCGGCCAGGACTACGCTGGCGGACACGACCGCGTCGGCCATAAGATGTTGAAAAGCGGCGCGCAGATTCAGGTCTGACTTGCTGCCCCGGGCGAACAGAAGGGCAGATGCGACATTGATGCCGATGCCGATCGCCGCGACCAGCATCATCTGCCAGCCATCGACTGGTTCGGGTTGCCAAAACCTGCGGAGCGTTTCGATCAAGACCGCGCCAAGGGCCACCCACAGCAACGCCGCATTAGCGATTGCAGCCAGGATCGAACTGCTTTTAAGTCCGTAGGTAAAGCCCTTAGAAGCTGGTTTAGCGGCCAGCACCGATGCTCCCCACGCAAGCAGCAACGAAAGTACGTCACCTAAATTGTGACCCGCATCGGCCAGTAGTGCCGCTGACCCGCTGATAAAGCTGGCTCCAGCCTCGACTACAACGAAGCCGGTGTTGAGAAACACCGCGATCGCAAAGGCTGTTCCATGACTGCCCTGATTGTGTTCAAGGTGCCCATGCCCATGCCCATGCCCATGCCCATGCTTATGCCCATGGCCAGGCTGGTGACCATTATGTTGAACCTCGGTCCGTTGATCGCGAGCCATGACTTACCTTTCCGGCCAAGCGTTGCACAAATGCCGCACTGCAGCAAGATTCGCTGTCGCAGTGATGTGCTGGTTGCGAGGAGTTGAAATGGATCCGCCCAAAGATTTGGCAAACATTACAGTGTAACCGCTCTCATTGTAATTTTGTTCCGATTTGCGCGATGTGAGGCGTAACTACCTCGAGATATGTCTCATAACTGTCACCATCATCTGTTTTGACGGAAGCAGCAGGCCTGTATTGGAATGCTGAGTTATGGGGGTTTGTCGCGATTCGCGTATGACTTCAAATCAAGTAAGACATTGAATTAATCCCATATTCGGGAACTGGGGACAGATATCATGCAATTGAAGTTTTTCCTTGCTGCCAGCGCTGCCAGCGTCTCACTCGCCTGCGGCATGATTGCCGCACCCGCCATGGCACAGGAAACGACCTCGATCATTCGCGGTTCGGTAGTAACGAGTGATGGGGCACCAGTCGGTGACGCTGAAATCAATATCACTCACGTTCCTTCGGGGACGGTTTCAACGACCCGCACTGGCGCTGACGGCAGCTTTGTCGCCTCTGGCTTGCGCGTCGGTGGTCCCTACACCGTCGAAGTGACCAGCGGTGCCGGCACCACCAGCGTCACCGACGTCTACACTTCGGTCGGGCAACCTTATAACCTGCCGATCGAATTGGGCACCGAGCAGGGAGCCGAAATTGTCGTGACCGCCAGCTCGATAAAGGGCGCCGGCGTTACTTCAGACGGCCCGCAGACCGTGCTGACCCAGGCCGACATCGCCAAGGTAGCTTCCGTCAACCGCGATATCCGCGATGTCCAGCGCCGTGATCCCTTTGCCAACATCGATTTGTCAAACTCGGGCGACCGCGGCGGCGCGGTATCTTTTGCAGGCGTCAATCCGCGTTACAACCGCTTTACAATTAATGGCGTGACCGTGGGTGATACCTTTGGCCTCAACCAGGATGCCAGCCCCAACATTCGCGGACCGGTGCCGCTCGACGCCCTGGCTCAGGTTTCGGTAAGCCTTGCTCCTTATGATTTCCTGCAGTCGGGATTCCAGGGCGGCGCTATCGACACTGTCCTGCTGTCTGGCACCAACCGCCTGCACGGCACTGGCTTCTATTCGATCAACACCGATGAATTATCGGGTAAGAAGATTGGCACTACGACGACCGTCGTGCCAGATTTCAAATCAGTCACTTACGGCGCCACGCTGAGCGGCCCGATCATCCCCGACACCCTGTTCCTCATGGTTTCGGGCGAACGAAACACTGATCCGCGGCCGTTTTCGACCCAGATAGATTCGTTTGTGAACCCCACTGCGCTCACCAATGCAATCACTGCGGTTGATACCATCGCCACCAGCAAGAGCCTAGATGCAGGTGACATCCTGTCAATCAATCCGCGCAAGGATGAAAAGTTTGCCGCGCGGATCGACTGGAACGTGGCCAGCGGCCAACGCCTATCGGTGTCCTATGTTAATTCTTACAACGTTCAGGTCAGCCCAAACAACACTTCGACATCTTCGACTACGCCCAGTTACGGGCTTAGCACCAATGCCTATGCGCTGAGCGAGCTGTTGCGCGCCGGCATCGTGCAGCTCAATTCGGACTGGACCGACCGTTTGTCCACCGAAGCGCGCATGATCTATCGCTGGTCGCGCCGGGGTCAAGAACCGCTGGGCGGACGACCCAATGGCCAGTTCCAGGTATGTACCGATCCGCTTGATAATACTGCTTCGACAACTGCTTGTTCCAACGGCACGCCGCGCGTGTTCTTCGGGCCGGACAACTTCCGCCAGACCAATCAGTTGTTCTACGATACATGGGCCGGTTCGCTGCTGTTGCGTTACCGCTTTGACGATCAGGTCATTAAGTTCCTGTTTGACGTCACTGAAAACCGCACTTTCAATAACTTCGTGCCCAACAGCTTGGGCTCGTGGTACTTCGATTCGCTGGACGCTCTTCAGAATGGCCGGGCCAACCAGGTGCAGTATGCAGCAGTTATCGGAAGCGATCCGAATGGCGCTGCAGCAGACTTCCATTACACCCAGTATACATTTGGTCTGCAGGACGAATGGAACGTGACAGATGATCTGACCGTTACCACCGGCCTGCGCTACAGCATGTACGGTATGCCAGACCGGCCAGTGGCGAACCCCTACTTCTTCGGGCGCTACGGATTTACGAACCTGAAGACCTACAAGGGGCTGGATCAGTTTGAGCCGCGGATCAGCTTTGATTACAAGCCAGCGGGTTCGCCCTTCAAACTGCGCGGAGGCGCCGGCATATTTGGTGGCGGTTCGCCCGATATCTATCTGTCGAACAGCTTCTCAAACACAGTCACCACCAATTCGATCACACTGACGCGGGATACTTCGGCAAACGGTTGCAGCGGCGCAGCGGGGCTGACGCCTGCAATCTGCGCTGCTGCACTCAACAACGTTACCGGCCAGGTTTCGCCGGTTCTTGCGGGATTCGCTGGCAATACGACGGGCAGCAGCACCCTGCCGCGCACGAACACCGGCGCGATATCCCCTAATTTCCATCTGCCGCGTGCGCTCAAGGCCACACTTTCGGCCAACACGGAATTGTTTGGTTTCGACATCGGGGCAGATTACTACTTCTCCAAGACGATCGACGGGGTCGGCTTCACCGATCTGCGTTCGGTTGCACAAACCAACAACACGCTGCCCGACGGCCGTCCGCGGTACTACAATCCGTATTACGGCAGCGCCGACAACAACTACGACATCATGACTTACAACACCCACAAGGGTCGGTCGCACGTTGCCGTGGTTCACTTCGATAAACGGTTTGACTGGGGCCTGTCGTTTGGTGGCAGCTACACCTGGCAGGACGTCAAGGACGTGTCATCGGCAACATCGTCAACGATCAATTCGAACTATCGCTATCAGGTATTCTCGGATCCCAACCGTCCAACCTACGGAATTTCGGACAACCAGATCAAATGGGCGTTCAAATACCATCTCGGTTTCGACCACGCGTTCTTCGGGGACTACAAGACGATTTTCCAGCTGTTTGGGGAAACACGTGCAGGCCGTACTTACAGCTTCACCATGTTGGACAACACCAGCAACCGTTCGTCGGTATTCGGTACTCTCCTGACCAACACGGGCGGTACGGCAGCCAACTCAAACCTGCTCTATGTGCCAAGCGGAACCAACGATCCGCTGGTTTCGTATGATACCACGGCAACCCAAGATGCACTAAACACGTTCATCGACAGTTCGGTGCTGAAGGGTTTCCGCGGCCAGATCGCGCCGAAGAACATCGCGCGCAACCGCGCCTTTACGCGGATTGATCTGCATCTTGAACAGCAAATTCCGACCTTTGTGGCCGGATCGCGTATCGCGCTGTTTGCAGATATCAACAACCTGCCCAACCTGATCAACAAGGATTGGGGCGGCCTGCGCCAGTTCGGGTTCCCATACAATGCCGCATTGGTGCGTGTGCAGTGCCTTAGCGCGGCCACCCCGACAGGTACTGCGCCCGGCGCGGGCGTGACAAATACTGTATCGACCCAGACATGTGCGCAATATCGCTATTCCAGCTTCACCGCGCCAAACACCGGTTCGGTGAACTTCAACGGGTCACTCTATGCAATCCGGGTAGGAGCGCGCCTGACCTTCTGATCGTTCGCAAAAATGCATTTGCGGAAAAGGCGGGGCACTGCGGGTGCGCCGCCTTTTTCGGGTGCTGCTTAACGATAGACGCACGCGTCTGCCGCGTCGTTCCGTATTGCGCTGCTGCGTGACGCAATGGCGTTGCCGTGACGCCGGGTGAAGCCGCCGGGAGATACCACCTCGCGGCTCTTTGGCGCGGGCAGTGCGGCAGCTATGCGTGCCGCCTCAACCTGGCTCAGCCGCGCCGCCGAATGCTTGAAATAGCGCTGCGAGCCTGCTTCAACACCGTATGTACCAACACCCGTTTCAGCGACGTTGAGGTAAACTTCCATAATGCGGCGTTTGCCCCAGATATTTTCGATCAGGACGGTGTACCACGCTTCCAGACCTTTGCGCAGGTAGCGGGTCCAGCCGGCGCCCTGCCACAGGAACACGTTCTTGGCGGTTTGCTGGCTGATCGTTGATCCGCCGCGGAGCCTAGAGGAACGGGCGTTGCGTTGGATGGCCTTTTCGATCGCTTCTTGGTCGAAACCCCTATGACTGCAAAACTTGGCATCTTCGCCCGCGATGACGGCGTCAACCATAGTTCGGTCGATCCGGCTGATGGGTTGCCAGTCTTTGTCGAACCCGTTGGGATCAAGCACCATGGTCACTGTGACGGGTACCGGCACGAACTTGTAAAGCACAGTCAAACTGATGCTGACTACTAGAAATGCGATGATCAGGCGTCCGATCCACCAGCCAATCCGGTAGGCAAGACCATGTTTTGACGAAGGCCGCGAGGGCGTAAGGAAGCGCATCATTGTGTTGGAATCTAACGACAGGTTGGCGTCGCGCCAAGGAAAAGCAACGGTGTCGCCATGCTGTTGAGGTACAGTAGTCTAAAATGCCCGCTTCGCCAGCGAATGGACCGGGCCAAATCCGACCAGTGCTGCGCCTACCAGGGGCAGTGCTACCAGCCATAGTCTGACACCGGTTATGCCTTCCGGGCTTGCAATGCTGATCGCCGCCGTACCGCCTAGGCCAAGGCAAATCAGCACTAGCCCGGTGATCAGCCGCCAAAGCGGCAAATCGTCGTCGCCGTCACCGCGGCCCAGGTTCTCATATCGGCTAAATCGCGCGGTCATCGGTAATAGCGCCAAGGTATAGAGCGCAAACCAAACCGGCCTGGCAAGCCACCAGGCAGAGCTTCCGGGCCAGGCATGAAGCCCCAGACCTCCGCTCAGCCACGCCCCAACCATAACCAGGACAAAAGCGGTAAGGTGCCACAGATAGATTGTCATGATCATCCCATTGATCAGCACCACCCCTGTCCATATCAGCTGAGCCTGGAGCCAGCGCCGCGCCGCCGGCTCCAGCAGCAGAGCTATGCCCGTTTGGGTTAGGCCAAGGGACAGCAGAGCCAGTGTGGGCGGCATGGAGTTGCTCAGATCAGTTCCCGGCACACCGATCATTGCCACCGGATAGGGGCCAAAGCGAACCAAGACGAGAAGTGTCGTCAGACCGCCAGCAGCCAAAGCCGCGGCACCGCCGCGCTCAATCCGGCCGTCTGCCCAGGCATAACCCAGTTGGTGCATGGCCAGCCAGACGAAGCCGAAATTGGCAAAGGCGATCACAGGCACGTCTAACTGCAACCGCGCAAGATCAACCGCTATTGACGCCATCAACAAAGCAGCAATCGAGCCGAGCCCCCAGCGTTGCCACGCGGCATGGCTGAGCGGAACGACGGCGGAAACCATCAGATAAACCGCCAGAAACCACACCGGAACGAGGGCCAGATGCGCTGCAAGTTTAACGACATCGCGATCCAAACCGAAGGCGATGCCGAATAACGCGAACAGGGTCCAGATAAGGAATAGCGGCATCACCGGCCAGATCAGTCGCCGCAGCCGCCCGGCGTACCAGCTGCTGTAGCTGCCGCCATCGCGCCGGGTCGCGGCCCACGACACCCCGTTGGAATATCCGCCGACCAGGAAAAACAGCGGCATGACCTGAAACAGCCAGGTCAGCCACTGGCTCCACGGCAGGATGCCGAGCAAATGCCCGCCAACCACTGCACCGTCCTTAATATAGGGCGCGGCGACCAGCCAGTGTCCGACCACCACCGCCAGAATCGACAGTGCACGCAGGAAATCGACATAGCGGTTGCGACTGGGCGGGGTCTGTTCAGCCATCTTCGCGGCGCGCGCCCAGATTGCCGACCGAGTTTCCCTTTGCGCTGTCATGAAATGCCCCCCGATAACTGCTCGACCGTTAACTACGCAGATCTTACTAATCGTAGAACAACGCCCAATAAATCGTGAACTTTGCATTCCGGAGGTGGTCCCGCCATTGCCAGTCGTCTGGTTGCCAATCACCTGTACTGAGCCGTCCGTCGAATAGGAAAAAAATATGACATTGAACGACTTACGCATATACGCAATGGACGGCAGCGTGCTGGTTGATGGCCAAATGCGGCTGGAAGGCGATCCTGACGTAATCGCCCACTTCGCTTTCCCGGAATGTGCAGCGGTCGGTGTGCGTTTGTGGTCACGGGGAAGGAGCGCCTGGTCGTTCGCTGGATTTCAGCGGCTTGCGGTCAGCCCTGACGGTCTGTGGAGCGTCGCTGCTCCAGCTTTCAACGTGGATCTCACGCACAGCGTTCCGGCATTTTCGTCACTCGCAGAAATGTACTTGCCGCAAGGACGAACCGGCTTCGTCTTGTCGCGCAAGGGAAGTGTTCGTCTTGGCTCGATAAACTTACCCTTGGCCTTTCCGCAGCCCGACAAGTCACCGACAGCTTACCTTCAATTCGACAGCATTGACTTGGATATGTTGGTTGATCCGTCGGGCCTTCAGATCACAATCGAAGCACGCGCTGCAACGATAGTCGGAGGTGACGAGGAACTACCGGTAGAAGGGCTGATGGTGCACTTGACGGTTTTCATGCCGTCGTTGGCGCTAAGTTTGCATCGTGTGAACAACCTCTCCGGCCGCGTTGAGGATCCCTTCGTGGGCGAGGTTCCGGGCAGCGGGCTGGAAAACAGTGATCTCGGCGTGTGCGATCTCGGCAGCCTCGTAGCTGATGGCCGCGTAGACTGGGGCCAGAATGGGGATCGATACAATCCTTTCGGCCCCTTTATTCGGCTGCATCTTGATCAGCGGTGGGTCGGCATCCAGGCTACGAACCGGGTCAATCGCTTGGCAAGTGGACTGCTTGACCCCGCTCGCCCGCGCAACGATGGACCTTACCTTCGCATCAATACAGGTATCGAAGACTTTGCCCGGATGCTTGAAACCAATGATACAGCAGAGATCACCGTACGAGGCAGCGGGATCGGCCATATCGAGGGACGAACAGGTCGCGACGCATATGAGTATGGAAACCTCCAGCAAGATATCGACTGGTTGACCCTGAAGCTGGAGCGCACCTCCGATGGGCTGCTGATTGTCGGCTTCGGCGAGTTTCATCCGGGTAAGAATGGACAATCCGATCAGGTCGGGAACAAACTTGAATTTAACTTCTATTTGCCCCGCAAGTTGATTTTGGCGCGCGGAATTCCCCTGCCCCGTTTCTGGGAAGACCGATTGCGTGAATACCCTGCCGAGGGCGCTTGGTAACGGCGCCCTCGGCCCGAATACTTAAGCCGCCGCCAGCAAACGCTTGTCGGTGGCAATGCGGAGCATGGCCTTCTGAAGCTTTTCAAAGGCGCGCACCTCGATCTGACGGACGCGCTCGCGGCTAACGTTATATTCCTGGCTCAGCTCTTCGAGCGTCAGCGGATCGTCAATCAGGCGGCGCTGAGTGAGGATATGCTTTTCCCTTTCGTTCAAACTGTCCATCGCCTCAACCAAAAGAGCGTGCCGGGTGCTGGCTTCCTGTGCGTCTTCGACTATCTTGTCCTGTAGCGGTCCGCTGTCTTCAAGCAGATCCTGCCATTGGCCCTCGCCATCTTCATTAAACGAGATGTTCAGCGATGCATCGCCGCCCATCATCATCCGGCGATTCATGTTGACGACTTCCTGTTCGGAAACGCCAAGGTCGGTCGCAATCTTGGTTACTTGATCGGGATGCAGGTCCGAATCCTCATAGGCGTCGAGGTTTTTCTTCATCCGGCGCAGGTTGAAAAAGAGCTTTTTCTGTGCCGCGGTTGTGCCCATTTTGACCAGTGACCAGCTGCGCAGGATGAATTCCTGCATGCTCGCCTTGATCCACCACATGGCATAGGTGGCCAGGCGAAAGCCGCGGTCGGGTTCAAACTTCTTGACCCCCTGCATCAGGCCGATGTTGCCTTCTGAAATCAGTTCGGACACAGGCAGGCCATAGCCGCGATAGCCCATGGCAATCTTAGCGACGAGTCGCAGGTGGCTTGTGACCAGCTGCTTGGCTGCTTCGGGATCCTGATGTTCAGCATAGCGCTTGGCGAGCATATATTCCTGCTCCGCCGTCAGAATGGGAAACTTCTTTATTTCAGAGAGATAGCGGTTGAGCCCTTGTTCGCCGCCGAGGCTGGGCATCACCGAACTGCCGGTAGCAGGCAGGTTGCTGTCGCGTTCGGACATAGTCTTTATTCGTCCTTTCATCGTCGCCCACCTGTAGAGGACCCTTTAGAGGCATCCCGCTGCGATGGCCACATAGTGTACACTTCTACTGCAATAGTTCAGCTTGAACGTCTCAATTCGACCAACAGTTCCTCCATATCGGCAGGCGGCGCGCTTTCGAAGCGCAGGGGATCATCCGTGACCGGATGGACGAAGCCCAGCACGGCTGCGTGCAGCGCCTGACGGGCGAAATGAAGCTGGGAAAGAATCGGGCGCAGACGCGGGTGGGTTCGGCCATAGACAGCGTCACCCAATAGTCCATGGCCAATGGATGCCATGTGAACGCGGACCTGGTGTGTGCGGCCAGTCTCAAGTTCACACTGTATGACGCTCCAATCGCGGTAGCCTTCCTTTGTTTTATAATGGGTTACTGCATGTTTTCCGCGACCTTCCGAAACGAGGGCCATTTTCTTGCGGTTAGTGGACGAGCGAGCAATGTTGCCGCGCACCGTTCCTGCCGGCGGAACTGGCCGTCCGGCGACAAATGCAAGATAAATGCGTTCAATCGAATGATCGGCAAACTGCCGGGCCAGGCCTTCATGCGCGGTGTCGGACTTGGCCGCTACGATCAGGCCAGAAGTATCCTTGTCGATCCGGTGGACAATTCCCGGCCGGGCAACCCCGCCGATTCCCGAAAGCTGCCCGCGACAATGGTGCAGCAAGGCATTGACCAGGGTGCAGTCCAGATTGCCAGCAGCAGGATGGACCACCAGCCCGGCAGGCTTGTCGACCACAATCAGGTGTTCGTCTTCGTATACGACGACCAACGGAATGTCCTGAGCCGCTGCCATGGCAGGAATAGCGTCGGGGACCGTGATGGCAAAAGGTGTGCCTTCGCTAACCTTAATGCTGGCTTGTGTAGCTGGTTGCCTATCCAATGTAATGCGGCCTTCGCCCAGCAGCGCCTTGATCCGTTCACGCGACAGGCCGCTTGCGTCGGCAAGCGCCTTGTCGAGCCGACCGCCGTTTGCGCCGATCGCTCCTTCTATGATGCGTTCCCCCCGGATCATGTCTAGGAACATGGGCATGACCGTCGAGGTGACAAGTGGCGTGATGGCCACACTGCTGCAAGAAGCGGAGCGCGAGCACCCGCACGAATGTTGCGGTCTGCTGCTGGGTCGCGGCGAGAGCATTGATCGCGCGGTGCCTGCGGCCAACGTCCATCGCGATCCGGCGAGCCATTTCGAAATCGATCCCGCAGCTTTAATTGCTGCGCACAAAATACAGCGTGCGGGCGGGAAGGAACTGCTGGGCTACTACCATTCTCATCCCCTGGGCCCGGCCGTGCCATCCGCCACGGATCGGCAGCAATCGAGCGGCGACGGACGGATATGGGCTATTGTTGCGAACGGCTCGGTTGGCTGGTGGCGTGATACTGCCTCTGGCTTTACGGCGCTTCCCCTGCGACTCGTCGAAGGCTAAGGATGCGGGCAAACCAAAAGGACCCTTGATGACCGACGCTTCCGTAGACCTTGCCAGCCTGCTTTGTTCCCGCCTGTGTCACGACCTGCTTTCCCCGGTGGGCGCGATGAGCAATGGGCTCGAGTTGCTGGCCGACGAAAAAGACCCGGAAATGCGCAAGCGCTGCATGGAGTTGCTTGAACAGAGCGCGCGGACAAGTGCCGACAAGCTTAAGTTTTTTCGACTGGCTTTTGGGGCAGCCGGCGGGTTTGGCGATCTGGTTCCGGTTGAAGAGCCACGCGCCCTGATCGATGCTTTGGCCGGACCGGGCGGGCGCACTCAAGTCAACTGGGCGCTAGGCGCCTCGTCGCTGCCCAAGCCCGCGGTCAAAGTGATGCTTAACTTAGCGCATATCGGGATCGAGGCGCTGGTGCGCGGCGGCACGCTGGATATCGGTGCCGAACAGCGCGGCGGAGCCAGCGAAATCGTGATTCGTGCAGCCGGGCCCAAGATCGCTTTCGATCCCACGGTGGGACAAGCGCTGGATGGGTCGCTTCCGGTTGATCAGCTGTCAAGCCGCACAGCGCCGGCCTGGATGCTCAACCAGCTGGCGAAGCGTAATGGCGGCGGGCTGCAGTTTGCCTTGACCGACGAGGCACTGGTCATGGGCGCGGTGCTGCCTGACGCATGAGCGAACTGATTCACTATGAGAGTCCGTCTCCCAACTGGAACGATCGCCAGTTACCGGTCTCGATGGTGGTTCTGCATTATACCGGAATGGAAAGCGCTGAGGCTGCGCTAGAACGGATGTGCGATCCTGTTGCCCAGGTTTCTGCCCATTACATGATCGAGGAAGACGGCAAGGTTCACCGCTTGGTGCGCGAGGATCGCCGAGCGTGGCATGCTGGCAAGTCATTCTGGCGGGGCGAGAGCGACATAAATTCGGCCAGCGTCGGGATCGAACTTGTCAATCCGGGGCACGAGTACGGCTACTGCCCGTTCCCCGATTCCCAGATGGAGGCATTGTTGCCGCTACTGGCAGAAATCGTCCAGCGTCACGATGTGCCTCGCGCCAACGTGGTTGGCCATTCCGATATTGCTCCGGCAAGGAAAGCAGATCCGGGCGAGCTGTTTGACTGGGACCTGCTCGCCGCGCACCGACTGGCCCTTAAGACGCCGCGTGTTACCATGCCCGGTCCGTTCGAGAACGACGGGGCTTTCTTCCTGGCGCTTGAACGCTGGGGCTATGACATTTCCGACCAGCCGGCTGCAATGCGGGCCTTTCAGCGTCGCTGGCGCCCGCATATCATCGACGGGTTGGTAGATGGCGAATGTTCGGCCAAGCTGTTTTCGCTGCTGCTTGACCGCGACGCTGGGAAGTCTAGGTAGGCGTTTCGCCAGGGGGCCGGGCAGCCGCGTCATCGTAAGATGCCGAGGAAAGTCCGGGCTCCACGAAGCAAGGGTGGCGGGTAATGCCCGCCGGGGGTAACCCCAGGGAAAGTGCCACAGAGAGCAGACCGCCTGGCAACAGGTAAGGGTGAAAGGGTGCGGTAAGAGCGCACCGGGGTTCTGGTAACAGGGCCCGCATGGCAAACCCCACCCGGAGCAAGATCGAATAGGGGCGGCGCGCTGCGGCTTCGGCCACGGCAGGTCTGTTTCGGACCCGACCGCCCGGGTTGATCGCTCGAGCCGCGTGGCAACACACGGCCTAGAGGAATGGCTGCCAGCGGGGATACGGTCTCTTATGGGATACCGTCCGCGCTACAGAACCCGGCTTACAGGCCTCCTGGCGTTTTTTATTTTGTGCATCACTTCGGCGGGGGCTGGAATGCGCGCCCTCGCCATGCTTTGACCAAGGCCATGTTACCACACTTTAGTATTGTCTCCGAAGACCTGCGGGTCGAGATCAGCCAGCGCGGCGCCGAATTGCAGCGTATCGTCACGCCGGACGGCCACGACTTGCTGTGGGATGGCGACCCGGCGTTCTGGACCGGGCGCGCGCCCCTGCTTTTTCCGATCGTGGGCGAATTGAATGAAGGGCATTATCGCTATGCCGGCCGCAATTACGCGATGCGAAAGCACGGTTTTGCGCGTAAAAGCCAGTTTGATGTGGTTGAGCAGCGTACTGACCGGGTGACACTGCGGCTTGTTGACACACCCAAAACGCACGACATTTATCCCTTCGAGTTTATCCTCGATGTAACCCACTCGATCGATGGTGCGACGCTTTCGACCGAAGCAGTGGTGACCAATACCGGGACCAAGACCATGCCGACCAGCTTCGGTTTTCATCCGGCATTGCGCTGGCCACTTCCATTTGGCGGGGCCCGCGCTGACCACAAGATTACCTTTCCGCAGGACGAGCCAGCCGACATCCGCCGTATCGATGATGATGGATTGCTGCTGGGACCTTCATCGCCGACGCCGGTCGATGGGCAGGTCTTGCTTGTTGATGATGCTCTGTTTGTCGATGATGCGGTGATTTTCGACCAGCTTAACAGCCGCAGCCTGCGCTATGGCGCGGCAGGTTACCCCATAATCCGGGCTGATTTCCCGGCCATGCCGCTGTTGGGGGTCTGGACCAAGCCAGGTGCAGGCTATGTCTGCATTGAGCCTTGGCAGGGCCATGCCGATCCAGACGGCTTTACCGGCGACATCCGGGACAAGCCGGGCGTAATCCTCATACAGCCTGGTGATGAACGGCGGTTTGCCATGAGCCTGACTCTAGAGCGCTAATCCGCATCAAGGCCGCCCTATGCTGGAATAGCTAAAACCACGAGCTCGCACTTCGGCGGGGTTGTAAACGTTGCGCAGATCTACCAGCACCGGCGCCTTGGCGATACGCTTGATGCGCTCAAGATCAAGCGCTCGAAAGGCGTCCCATTCGGTCACGATCACGGTCGCGTCGGCTCCTTCAATCGCGGCATAGGCATCGGGTTGCATTGCGACTTCAGGCATCAGCGGCGCGGCGATTGCCATGCCTTCGGGATCATAGCCTGCCACGCTGACACCAGCATCGATCAGTGCCTGGGCGATGGCGATCGACGGGGCATCGCGCATGTCGTCGGTGTTGGGTTTGAACGTCAAGCCAAGCAGCGCAACCTTCTTGCCGCGCGACTCGTCTGTGCCGCCCAGCGCTTCGATCACCTTGCGCCCCATGGCCCGCTTGCGCGCGTCATTCACCTTGACTACCGCCTCGACAATTCGGGTTGGCGCTTCGTAATCCTCTGCTGTCTTGAGCAACGCCAGCGTATCCTTGGGGAAGCACGACCCGCCATAGCCCGGCCCGGCGTGGAGAAACTTCGCCCCGATGCGTCCGTCCATACCAATGCCGCGCGAAACATCTTGCACATCGGCGCCGACCTTTTCGCACAGGTCGGCCATTTCGTTAATAAAGGTGATCTTGACCGCTAGGAAAGCGTTGGCCGCATACTTGATCAGTTCGCTCGACCTGCGACTGGTGAATAGCATCGGTGATCGACCCAGGAACAGCGGGCGATAGACCTCGGTCATCACGCCTCGGGCCCAGTCATCCTCGGTACCCACAACGATCCGGTCCGGATGCTTGAAATCTCCGATGGCGGCGCCTTCGCGCAGGAACTCGGGATTGGAAGCCACCGCAAACCTGACGCCAGGGTTTGCGTCCGTCAAAATGCGTTCAACCTCGTCGCCAGTACCCACCGGGACCGTCGATTTGGTGACAATGACTGATGCCTGTTTCAGGTTGGCGCCGATTTCCTCGGCTACGGAGTAGACGTATGACAGGTCGGCATGCCCATCGCCGCGTCGGCTTGGCGTCCCGACGGCAATAAATATCGCCCCGGCGCCGTCGATCCCCGCGGCGAGATCGGTAGTGAAGTTCAGTCGACCCGCTTTGGCATTGCCAGCGACCAGTTCCGCAAGCCCCGGCTCGTAAATCGGCATGATCCCTTGGTGCAGGCTTTCAATTTTTGCCGGATCCTTGTCGATGCAGACCACTTCATGGCCAAAATCGGCAAAGCAGGCACCTGAAACGAGGCCGACGTAGCCAGATCCAACCATCGCTATCTTCATCAAATGCTCCTTTGCGCAATTGTGATTGCGCTTCCGTTATCCTGCGCTTCGATCAGCCAGCGCCGCGTCCCTTCAAGGCCGAGCGCGGTTAGCCGTCCGCTTGTATAGGCGCCTGTGTCGATGCCGATGCGCCCCGCCTTTACCTCCGGCTTAGCGAAGATTGTGTGACCATGCACGATCACCGCGCCAAAGCCTTCCTCTTGTTCAAGAAACTGGCTGCGGATCCAGCGCAAATCGGATTGCTGCTGATCGCAGAGTGGAACACCAGGGCGTACGCCGGCATGAACAAACACGTAATCGCCGACCGAAATGCTATCTTCAAATCCGGCGATAAAAGCGCGGTCGGTCGGCGGAATGTGGCAGTCCATCAAGCGGCGCGTCTGTTCAAGGTCTGCGGCGTGATAGTCGGCCGGTTGAACTCCGTAAGACAATACCGTTTCGCGCCCGCCAAACCGAAGAAATTCGCGGAGGATTTCTGAACTGCCGAAACTTTGCAGCATCATCTCTTCGTGGTTGCCCATCAGGATTCGCACCGGTCGACGCTGTTGAAGACACCGGGCCGCGTCGATGACCCCTGCACTGTCAGGGCCGCGATCGACCAGGTCGCCAAGAAGAATGATCGTCGTCTCGCCATCCCGGCTTCGCTTCGCATCGTCAGTTTCTATCGCTCCGACCAAGGCGTCGAACAGATCCCTCCGCCCGTGGATATCACCGACCGCATAAATACGCTGACCAGCCGGAACAGTAGGGGCGGGCGCGCGGCGCAAGGCGCTTAACAGGTTGCGAAAAAGGTTCATAGCTGTGCGATCAACGGGCGGCGCGGCTATAGCCGCAGCGGCTTGGCGCGGCAATGACCACGCATCAAATGTCGCGTGGGAAGGCGTAAACAGACTGTTGCGCAGCAGCCACACCCATCGCGGTATGAGCGACGAAATTGCCATTTAGTCTTGTGCAGTGCAGCAATAAATTCCAGTTTTCATCCAGCTCGGACCGATCGCACCCGCGACGAGGTGTAACGGCGCCAGCGCAGGTGGGACGAGGCGCCCCAATCGGAAGTCCTGATTCAAACAAGGGAAGATTGATCATGCTTACGTCCATTCGCGGCCTGCTCGCCGCCACTATTCTTGCTGGCGGCCTGGTTGCCAGCCCGGCATTTGCCGATGAAACAGATCCACCCAAGGATATTACCATCAGCGGTTACGCAATGGGCGTAACCGACTATCGCTGGCGTGGCCTGTCTTATTCGGGCGGTGACTTTGCTGTCCAGGGTCAGATTAACGTAGCCCATTCCAGCGGATTCTATGCCGGTTTGTGGGGTTCCAGCCTTGAGCAGGATGCCTTGGATATTTATGGTTCGGCTGAACTTGATGTGTATGCCGGCTGGTCAGGTGATGTCGCCAGCGGTCTGACTGCTGATGTCGGGATGACCTGGTACACCTATCCAAACGGCACCGCGCCCGGTCTGCCGGGCAACTATTTTGAACCGTATGCTTCGCTTTCGGCCGGGATTGGTCCGGTGACTGCCAAGGTTGGCGTCAACTATGCGTGGAGCCAGCAGTCGCTTGGCAATGACGATAACCTCTATGTCTACGGCGAAGTGGGAACGAGTATTCCCGGTGTGCCCGTCGATCTAGGTGCGCACCTGGGTTACACCAGCGGCGCCTTGTCGCCCAAGCTGCTGACTGG
Source organism: Novosphingobium sp. (assembly GCF_024642085.1). GTDB lineage: Bacteria > Pseudomonadota > Alphaproteobacteria > Sphingomonadales > Sphingomonadaceae > Novosphingobium. The sequence goes on from NZ_JAHEBV010000001.1 coordinate 93,421, forward strand.
TGTCAGCACCGATGGCGGCTTCGATTATTCGGTCAGCGCGACATACAACATCACCGATAATCTCTCGGTTGGTGCAAGCTACATCGGCGTTGATGGCGCGTCGATCGACGGGTTTTCAAACGATGCCGTTGTCGGCACGGTCAAGCTCGCTTTCTAGCCTAAGGCGAATAGCAGAAACGGGGCCCGCAGCGCAGAAGCGCGGCGGGCCTTTTCTGTTGAAGGTGGGCGTGTTAGCGCTGGCTCTATGACCCGCTTTCTCCACAGCATGATCCGCGTCACGGACCCGGATGCCACCGTTGCCTTTTTCGACCTTATTGGGGTTAAGGAGGTGCGCCGCTTTTCCAGTGAGCAGGGGCGCTTTACCCTGATCTTCCTGGCGGCACCGGGGGACGAAGGCGTGGCCGAGGTGGAGTTGACGTATAACTGGCCTAACGAAGACGGATCGACCGAATCGTACTCCGTCGGCCGCAATTTCGGTCATCTGGCTTACCGCGTCGAGAATATCTATGAGACCTGCGCGCGAATCCAGGAAGCAGGACACACCGTTCACCGTCCACCGCGTGACGGACACATGGCCTTTGTCAAATCGCCAGACGGCATTTCGGTAGAATTGCTGCAGAACGGCCATCTTCCCCCTCAGGAGCCGTGGGCATCAATGCCCAACAGCGGTACCTGGTAGGATTAGCCCTTTGGCCGGCCTGCCAGAAACAGGACGGCAAATCCGGCCAACGCGGCAGCGGTGGAACCCAGAATGACACCAAGCTTGGCTTCTTCGACCAGCTCCACTCGGCCAGGGAAAGCCAACTGACCTATAAACAGGCTCATGGTGAACCCGATCCCGCACAAGAGCGACACCCCCCACAATTGCATTACAGTTGCACCAGGCGGGCGGGCCGCGAATCCTAGACGTTCGGCTCCGATCACCGCACCCAGGATTCCAAGTTGCTTGCCTGCAAATAGGCCCAGCGCCACTCCCAAAGGCAAGGCATCGGTAAATCCGGGGCCATTACCCGAAGGAAGGTGCACGCCGGCATTCGCAAAGCCAAATAAGGGCACGATCAGATAAGCACTAAGCGGGGCAAGGGCATGTTCCATGCGCAGCAACATGCTGTCGCCGCCGCGGCTAACCCTAAGTGGGATACACAAAGCTGCCAGAACGCCCGCCACAGTGGCGTGCACGCCCGAATGAAGTACGGCAAACCATAACAGCAGCCCCCCCGCGATATAGGCTAATGGGCGATCAACCCGTCTGTAGTTGAGCACTGCAAGTCCGGCTAAGGCTGCGGCCGCCAGTGCCAGCCACGCCCAGTCAATTTGGGCGGTATATGCCAATGCGATTATCGCTACCGCGCCCAGATCGTCGACAATTGCCACAGTTAGCAAGAACAGACGCAGTGACGGTGGCACGCGCGGGCCCAGCAAACTAAGCACGCCGACTGCAAAAGCAATGTCGGTTGCAGCAGGGATGGCCCAGCCTGCAGACACGCCCGGGGCAGAACGGGTGATGAACAGGAACACCGCCGCAGGCACTGCCATTCCCGCGATCGCCGCGACGACCGGCAGCCTTCGCTGCGCCGGTTTAGCAAGTTCGCCGTCCAGTACTTCGCGTTTGATTTCAAGGCCGACAACAAAGAAAAACAGCGCCATTACCGCGTCGTTGATCCAAAGGTGCCATGTGTCGAGCTTGGCTACAGGGGTCCATGCCAAGGAATCGTGAAACAGGTTGTGGTACGCATCAGCCCATGCCGAATTGGCCAAGACCATTGCACCAAGCGCCACGGCGATCAGCAAAAGGCCAGCGCCCGCCTCGCCGTGAAACAATTGCACGGCACGGGCAGCAGCGCGCGAAATCGGATGGCGACGGGAAGCGGTCATCCGCCCTCAATTGTGTATTTGCGCGGCCAGCACAACAGCAAAACCGCCTAAAACGACAGTGTGCGCTTGTATACATAAAGTTGGAAGAACTGATACTGTAATTGTGGACGGTGAAGCGAATTAGAGGAGATATTTCGACCAAGCTGGCTTGGGATTGCATAGTTTGTCGAGAGCTCTACTGTGCCACCTAGTTGTGCTGCGTAGGGGGCAAGCAAAGAATGCTATTGGCGGAAACCGGGCTTGATCCGCTTTTACACAATCTCATAACAATTGAACGGGAATTGCTGGTATTCGCCGCTTTCTGGTTTGTAATTGGCCTTCTTGACGAATTTGCGATTGATTGTGCCTGGATCTGGCTCCGCCTGACGGGCCGCGCGCGTACGACGCGTCTGCCCGCAGGCTATGGGTCTGCGCCACTCGCCCGACCGGTTGCTGTATTCGTCCCGGCGTTTCAGGAAGCCGATGTAATTGCCACCACAATCAGGCACATGATTACCACTTGGCAGCAAAGCGCCGTTCGTTTTTACATAGGATGCTACAGCAACGATGCTGCCACACTCACTGCCGCGATGGATGCCGCTAGGCGCGACCCGCGAGTCCGGCTGGTAGTTCACGGCGCCAAGGGCCCAACGACTAAAGCCGATTGCCTCAATCGTCTCTACAACGCTCTGGAAGATGACGAAGTGAGGACGGGCGTCACGTATCACGGCGTTATCCTGCAAGACGCCGAAGACATGGTGCATCCGGCGGCTCTTCAGGCAATCGATGCAGCTCTTTGCCATCATGACTTTGTGCAATTGCCGGTCCGTCCGGCGCTACAATCCGGTTCTCGTTGGATAGGCGGCCACTATGCGGACGAGTTTACCGAAGCTCATGCCAAGGCGCTGGTCGTTCGGTCTGCGCTTGGCGCAGCAATTCCGGCTGCGGGTGTCGGCTGCGGGTTTTCGCGCGAAGCGCTTGGCCGCCTGTCCGCCGAAAGTTCGGCAGCTAATCGTTTTGGCCCCTTCGCAGCCGACTGCCTGACCGAAGACTATGAATTAGGAATCGTGTTGTCGCAGGAAGGGCGGGGGAGTGTGTTTCTGCGCCTGCGCGACGCGGCTGGAAACCTGGTTGCTACATCCAGTTATTTCCCTGCTGAACTTTCCGCCGCGGTACGGCAGAAAACCCGCTGGATCCATGGAATAGCATTCCAGGCGTGGGACCGCATGGGCTGGAGCGCCCGCCCGGTTGAAATTTGGATGGCCCTGCGCGATCGGAAGGGTCCCTTGACTGCGCTGGTATTGTTCGCAGCTTACGTCCTGCTGCTGATTGATAGTACGCTTCTGGCGGCGCGCCGCTACGGCTGGATTGACGGTGAGGACTTGTCGCCAGCCTTGCAAGCCATGCTGGCGCTAAGTACCGCCGGATTTGTCTGGCGTGCGTTATCGCGTGCCTTGGTCACCGGACGGGAATATGGGGCAATCGAAGGGTTATTGGCGGTTCTGCGCATCCCGATCAGCAACATCATTTCTATCATGGCTGGTCGGCGGGCCTTAACTTCATACGTTGCCTCGCTTGCGGGTCGGCGTGTGGTCTGGGACAAAACCGCGCATAGCGGTCATCCTGCGCTCGCAAGGATGCAGTCAATGAACCTGCGCGCCGCTTCTGACGAAGCCAGCGCGTGAGCAACCGCAAGATCAATTCCCGGCGCGGTCAGCCGCTTGCTGCGTTGACGCTTATCCTGGCCAGTTGGGTTGGTCTTCGTGCCGCCGTCCTAAGCAACGGCAGCCCTGACCGCACCGGGCATGAGGTTCACGGCGAGACGCGTGACTTCAGCCCTGACAAATCGGCCGCGGCGCACGAAACGCTGGGGGTATCATTGGGCAGCAGTGCAAGCGCGGCAGATTCATTATCCTTCAGCAAGGCAGGACCACGTTTAGCCCCGGTAGCTCCGGCGATGCGGATCATCGGCGGCGCCGACAACCATTCAGGATCGGTCATGCCGGAACTACCGGTGCAGACGGATGAAGGCACAACCGGACACACATTGCCTGCATTTCAGCGGGAAACCACGCCGCGCATCGCGGCTGGGCATCAGCTGCTATACCTTGCTGCGCTTTCGCAGCTGCCGATGCCTGCTGGCTTGCTGGGGTCTGCAGGACCTGCTCTGTCCCGCGCACCGTCAGCATCGTCCATTCCTGCAGCCCGGCGATGGTCGGGCGATGCATGGGTGCTGCTGCGCGGGGGCGGCAACGGCTTCAATCTCCCAGGCGCGGGATTGACTGGAGCAATTATCCCCTCCGGTGCCTATGGGGCGAGCCAGAGCGGTGCGGTGGTGCGTTACCGGCTTTCGCCCGGTGACCCGCATCGGCCGGAGCTTTATCTACGTGCGACGACGGCGCTTCACGAGCCGCGCTCGGAAGAATTGGCAGCAGGTTTCGCAATACGTCCCTTTACGAACGTTCCCTTTGCGGCACTGGTGGAAGGCCGTGCAAGCAAGTCCTTCACCGGGACAATTGTCCGACCTGCGATTGCTGTCGTAAGCGAACTTGCCCCGGTGCACCTGCCATTAGGGCTGCGCGGTGAAGCCTATGTCCAGGCAGGTTACGTTGGCGGATCCGGCGGAACCGCATTCACCGATGGTCAAAGCCGGCTTGAGAAGCGGCTGATCTCGCAAGGTCGGTGGCAATTGCGGGCTGGCGCCGGAGCGTGGGGCGGGGCGCAAAAAGGCGCAAAACGCGTCGATGTCGGTCCCACCGCAAGTTTAGACTTGCCGCTCGGACCAGTAAACGGCCGTGTCGCGGCCGACTGGCGCTTCCGGATAGGCGGCAAGGCCGCACCTACATCGGGTCCTGCAATTACGCTTTCCGCCGGATTTTAAGGGGCGAAGCCTTTTTTCTGCCGCTGCACTGGGGTAGGCCCTTCGCAACAAAATGGACGTCTACCTCCCGATCGCCAACCTTTCGGTCAACGGCCTGGTCATCGTCGCGCTTGGGGCGCTGACGGGTATCCTGTCGGGCATGTTCGGCGTTGGTGGCGGGTTTCTGACCACGCCGCTGATGATTTTCTACGGCATTCCGCCCACGGTTGCCGCAGCGTCTGCAGCCAGCCAGGTGACGGGGGCGAGTGTATCGGGCGTACTGGCTCACTCGCGGCGCAGCGGGGTCGATTATCAGATGGGCGGGGTGATGGTTGCAGGCGGGATCATCGGCACGGTGATGGGTGCCGGGATCTTTCGCGTGTTGCAGGAACTCGGACAAATCGATGTCGTGATCAATGTACTTTACGTTGTTCTCCTTGGCAGCATTGGCGGATTGATGGCACGGGAAAGCTGGCAAGCTGTCAAGGCGCAGCGTAGCGGCATTCCGCTGCCTGCGCGCAAACGCCGCCACCACCCGATCGTGGCCAATCTCCCGCTGCGCTGGCGGTTCTATCGCTCCGGCCTTTACATATCCCCTCTCGCGCCGCTTCTACTGGGCATATTTACCGGCATCCTGACCATGTTGATGGGAATCGGTGGCGGCTTCGTGCTGGTTCCCGCAATGCTCTACATTCTGGGTATGAGCGCCGGGGTGGTGGTTGGCACGTCGCTGTTCCAAATCCTGTTTGTCACCATGGCGACGACCATGATGCACGCGATGACGACCAAGGCGGTCGATGTGGTGCTGGCCGTACTGTTGCTGATCGGTTCGGTTTCTGGTGCACAAATCGGCGCGCAGATTGCGCAGAAAGTTCCAGCGGAACGGCTGCGTTTTGTCCTCGCCGCGCTTGTCCTCATCATCGCGCTGAGTTTGGCGATGGGCCTGGGCTGGCGGCCTGACGAGATATATACGGTCACGCCGCTGTGAGGCGGCTGCTTGCCTTGATCGCCTTGCTGGTGCTGACCGGCGCGCGCGATCCGATCCTGGTCCCTGAAATATCCCAGCACGAAGTGCAGGTGCGCCAGGGCTTTCGCGGCGCAGACCTGCTGCTGTTCGGCGCGATTCTTACTCCCGAAGGATCGCGCGCAGGGCAGGACTACGACATTGTCGTTGTCCTCAAAGGACCGACGCGGTCGATCGTGCTGCGCGAAAAGCAGCGCATCGCCGGTATCTGGGTCAACGCCGCCAACACAGAGTTTCGTTCTGCCCCGACCTTTTTCGCCGTAGCTTCGTCCAAACCTATCCGCCGGATCGTCGATGACAAGACCGCCGCGATTTACGAGCTGGGCCTGCCGTGGCTCCAGCTTTCCCCGATAGGTTCTTACGATCCCAAGGATCAGGCCCGCTTTTCCGCCGGTCTGGTTGATCTGATGCGCCGCGACGGGCTCTATTCCGAAAATGACAACGGCGTCTCGGTCAATGCCCAGGTCCTGTACCAGGCGCGCATAGCCCTGCCTTCTAATGTCCAGACCGGGACCTACACGGCCGAAACCTTTGCCATCACGCGGGGACGGGTGGTAGCGTCGGCGATCAGCAGGGTCGAAGTGCGCAAGCAGGGTTTTGAACGGTTCGTTGAACTATTCGCCCGCAACGACGGGTTCTTTTATGGCCTGATCGCAGTGGCAATCTCGGTGGCAATGGGCTTTCTGGCCGGACGCCTGTTCGCGCTGATCTGATCCGCCAGCTCCCGCGGCTTAGCCCATTGTTAACCCTGTGTGGTCTAAGCAGAGGCCCTTGAAGGCAGCCACGGTCGCAGGGGACGTCCTTTCCGATGAATGACATGAGTTACCAAGGCAACGCGGGTGCAAGGCCCGCTTCTTCAGCCGAGATTCCGGCCGACGCCGCGCAAGCCGCTGCCAGCGTGTCTGCCGCAGGTCCCGATAACGCCCGCGATCCAATCGGGGTAGTTCTCGAAATCGCTGGTTCGGGCAGTAACATCGCACTTGATCTTACCCGTTTGCAAGAGTGTTCGGGCGACACCGATCCCTCGGTTGCCTTGGCCGGACAGGTCGGCAGCCAGGTCAAGATCCGCGTCGGGCGCGGCTGGCTGCTCGCCTCGGTTCGCACCCAACGGCAGGATTCCAAGACGCCGGGCGGCATTCTGGCCGCGATCGACTTTCTAGGTGAAGGCGAGGAAGAGCGCCTGACTGGCAGGATCCACTCGTTCCGCCGCGGTGTCACCCGCTATCCCATCCCCGGCGCCCTGATCTATCCCGCCACCAGCAACGACCTGCGCCAGATCTATGCGTCGGATGGCCGCCCCAACGTCCAGATCGGCACAGTTTTTCCGACCCGTGACATTCGTGCCGGCCTTTATATCGACGCGCTTCTGGGCAAGCACTTCGCGCTGCTCGGCTCGACCGGTACCGGCAAGTCGACCAGCGCTTCGCTGATCCTGCACCGGATTTGCGAATATGCGCCTGAAGGCCATATCGTCATGATCGATCCGCACGGCGAATATTCGGCGGCGTTCAAGCAAACCGGCATGATCTTTGACGTGTCGAACCTGCAGATGCCCTACTGGATCATGAACTTTGAAGAACACTGCGAAGTGTTCCTGACATCGACCGGTAACCAGCGCCAGGAAGACGCCGACATCCTGTCCAAGTGCCTGCTTGCCGCCCGGATGAAGAACCGTCTGGCCGAAACGATGGGCAAGCTGACAGTCGATAGCCCGGTTCCCTATCTGCTGTCCGATCTGACCACCGTTCTCCAGAACGAGATGGGCAAGCTGGACAAGGCGACATCGACTGCCCCGTTCATGCGGATCAAGTCCAAGATCGACGAACTGAAGGGCGATCCGCGCTATCAGTTCATGTTCTCGGGCATGCTGGTCGGCGATACCATGGCCGATTTCATCGCCAAGATTTTCCGTATGCCCAGCCGCGGCAAGCCGATTTCGATCATCGACGTATCGGGCGTGCCGTCCGATATCACCAGCACCGTGGTTGCCGTGCTTAGCCGCCTGGTCTTCGACTTTGCGATCTGGGCGCGCGATGAAAAGACCCGCCCCGTGCTGCTGGTCTGCGAAGAAGCGCACCGCTACGTTCCCAACGAAAAGAACGCCGATGGCTCGTCCGTAGGCCGCATCCTCAGCCGGATTGCCAAGGAAGGCCGCAAATACGGCATTTCGCTGGGCCTGATTACCCAGCGTCCGTCGGATCTGGCCGAAGGTGTGCTTTCGCAGTGCGGCACGATCATTTCGATGCGCCTCAACAACGATCGCGACCAGGCCTTCGTCAAGGCCGCCATGCCCGAAGGCGCGCGCGGCTTTCTTGATGCCATCCCTGCCTTGCGCAACCGCGAATGCATCATCTGCGGCGAAGGCGTTTCGATCCCTATCCGCGTCAGCTTCGACGAGCTGGAAGAAATCAAGCGGCCGGCATCTGCCGACCCTTCGTTCAGCGAACTGTGGAACAGTTCCGGCGGCGAAGAGGATATGGTCCAGCGCACCGTCCAGCGCTGGCGTGCCCAGGGCCGCTAGGCCTTTTGATCCCGGTCAGATCGGCTGAATCCGCGCGGCCATGGTCTTGCGCCATGTCCCGCGGCGATAGGCGTACAGCGTCAGGGCGAGCGAGGCAGCCGAACCTGCAACAAACGACAGCCACAGCGCGTCGGTGCCCATTGCGGGATAGGCCAGCCAGTAGAATCCCAGCCGCACAGCGTACATTGACGCCAGCAGCACCACGATCGGGGTCATCACCACCCCGTACGCGCGCAGCGTGCCGAACAGCACGATCGTGACGCCAAAGGGAAGGTAAGACCAGATCGACAGCCACTGAATGTGCCGGGCAACAGCAACCGAAGGGCTGCCGCTGCCCAGAAACAGTTCAAGCGCAGGGGTATCAAAGGCCAGCAGCAGGGCCACCAGCACCCCGGTCATCGCCAGGTTGACCATCGCCCCGTCAATACCGATGCGATCAACCCGGTCTTCGCGCCGGGCGCCAATATGCTGGGCCACCATCGCACTGACCGCCGCGCCGATCGCCAGACTGGGCATCTGGATATAGTTCCAGATCTGAAGCAACGCGCCATAGGCTGCCGCGGTGACCAGCCCTTCGCGGTTGACCAGCCCGATGAAGATCAGGCCGGCACCTGAAATGACCAGCATCTGCGCCCCCATCGGCAGGCCTTTGCCAACGATGAAGCGCAATTCCTCGCGCGCCGGGATCAGATAGCGCAGTTCGCGCCCGCGCAGCCGCAGCGGCAGGTCGCGCCAATAGATCCACCCGATCATACCGCCCAGGCCAATCGATGTGGCGATGGCAGTGGCCACCGCCGCTCCCGCTATGCCCAGCTGCGGAAACGGCCCGATTCCGGCGATGAGCAGCGGGTTGAGTGCCACGTCAAGCACGGCAGTCAGGATCTGGAAATAAAGCGGGGTGCGCGCATCCCCCGATCCGCGCATGCCCATCGATATCATTACTGTCAGCGTCATTCCGGGGATGACCAGGAAGATTACCCGCAGATAGGTCAGCGCCAACACCTGCGATTCCGCCGGCGGACGGAGCAAGGCCAGAAGTTGCGGCGCCAGCGCCCAGCCCAGTAGCGCCACCACCAGCGACACGATCAGGCACAGGCCCACGCCGGTCCCGAAGCTGCGCCGCGCGGCATCGATGTTGCGCGCGCCAAAGCTTTGCCCCACCCGCACGGTCGTTGCCATCGACAGGCCGAAAACGGCCGCAAAAACCAGGAACATCACGATGTTGCAGTTGGCGGTTGCGGTCAGTGCGGCTTCGCCCAGCAGACGCCCGATCCACACCGTGTTGATTGACGCGTTAAGCGATTGCAGCACGTTGCCCATCAGCGTTGGCAGCGCGAACAGCAGCAGGGTGCGGCGGATCGGCCCGCTGGTCAGGTCGCCCCGGCGAGGCGGCTGCGGCGCTGTATCGGCGTCGGGAAAGGTGGTGGGGGCGTCCATGGGTGTCCTGTCAGGTGCCGCGGGTATCGCCATAAAGGTGGATGTGCAGCCGGTCGGTAAAGCGCCAGCCGCGTGCCAGGCAGGCGTCCGACAGCCACTTGGCACGGTTCAGCAGGGTGGCGCTATCTGTCCCTTCGCCCATCAGGTACAGCCGCTCGGCCGGAATGGCATAGATAGCCTGCAGCTGTTCCACTTCTGCCAGATCCTCTGCGGTGCTGATCACAAACTTGAAGAACGCGCGCGGATCGTGCGCCCAGGCGGCCAAACGCTCGGGGATCAGCGCCAGTTCCGCAGGGTTGCCCGAATGGGCTAGTTTTGGACTGACATTGTACTGCGCCACCTGACGGTCCAGCGCGGGATGCGGTGCGACCGTGCCGTTGGTCTCGATCTCCACCGTCATGCCGGCCAGCCGTTCGGCCATCCGCGCCAGCGCCGGGCCTTGCAGCAACGGTTCGCCCCCGGTGATTACCAGCCGGTCTTGCCCCAGGGCCATGATCCGCGCGGCTACGTCTGCCTCGTCCAGCGCCAGCTGATTGTCCGACCGCTCGAACGCTACACCGCCGCGGTGGGGGCGGTTATCGCCGGTAAAGCGCCAGGTATAGGCGGTATCGCACCACTGGCAGGCCAGGTTGCAGCGCGACAGCCTGACAAACGCAACCGGCCGCCCGGCACTGGGTCCTTCGCCTTGCAGCGAAGCGAACAGTTCCGGTTCGCCCGGCGTGGTGGTGGCCAGGGTCAGCATTCAGGAAACGGCCTGTGCAGCGCGGAAGTTGACACCAAGTTCACAGGGTACATGCGGCGAAAGATCACACCTGTTGCTGCGGCATCCGCTTTGCGCGGGGCAGCCAGGGATTTCAGGGCGGAAACACAGCAAGATCATGCGCACGCCCATCGCACAATCTGCGCCAGTAGGAAACGCTGCCCCTTACCCCGGCGGCCCGGCGTTGCTACACGCGCGCAGCTTTTCCAGGAGAACCACCATGGCCACGACCACATCTGCCGCCGATCCCGCCGCTGCCGGCACCTGGACGATGGGGGACCGGACAGTCAAACGCATGGGCTATGGCGCGATGCAACTGGCCGGGCCAGGGGTGTTCGGCCCGCCGCGCGATCATGACGGCGCGATTGCCGTGCTCCACGCCGCGATGGCCGCCGGGATCGATCACATCGACACCAGCGATTACTATGGCCCCTATGTGACCAACCGCCTGATCAAAGAGGCGCTGCACCCTTATCCCGCCAGCCTGACGCTGGTGACCAAGCTGGGCGGGCGCCGCAACGACAAGGGCGAATGGCTGGGTGCCTTTTCAGCAGACGAGCTGCGCCGGGGCGTGGAAAGCAACCTAGAAAACCTGGGGCTGAACCAGCTTGAAATCGTCAACCTGCGCTCGCTCCACGGGCGTCACGCGGCGGGCGAAGGGCCACTGGATGAACAGATGGAAACGCTTGCGGTGATGCAGCAGGAAGGGCTGATCCGCCACATCGGCATGTCTAACGTGACACGCAAGCAGATCGAAGACGGGCAGAAAATTGCCCCGGTGGTGTGCGTGCAGAATGCCTACAACCTTGCCAACCGCGCGGATGACGATCTGATCGTGTGGCTGGCGGACCAAGGCATCGCCTATGTTCCGTTCTTCCCGCTGGGCGGATTTACCCTGCTGCAATCGGCCGAGCTGGATGCCGTTGCGGCAGAGGTGCAAGCCACGCCGATGCAGGTCGCATTGGCGTGGTTGCTGCAGCGATCGCCCAATGTGCTTCTGATCCCGGGCACGTCATCGCTGGTGCATTTGCACGAGAACATCGCGGCAGCCTCGTTAAAGCTGACCGCAGCGGCGGTGGCGCGGTTGGATGCAATAGCCGGGTAAGCCGCTGCGCCGACCGCGGCTGTTATCCCAGCCGGTCCAGCGCCGCGCGCAGCCGTTCGGCCTCGGCGGCATGCATGGCATGATCGGCCCGGGCCTTTTCAACGGCTTCGGGCTTGGCCTTTTCGACGAAGCTGGCGTTGGACAGGCGGCCTTCAAGCGATTTGGCCTCTTTGGTGCTGGCCTCCAGCGCCTTGGCCAAACGGGCCTTTTCAGCGGTGATGTCAATGACGCCTTCCAGGGGGACGATCACGTTGGCATCGCCTGCACCGATCTGCATCGCCGCGCCCGCCGGGGCTGCTTCAAAACGGATCGCGCTCAGCCGCGCCAGCCGTTCGATGACCGCGGGATTGCGTTCGATGATCCCGCGCGTGGCAGCGCTTGGCCCGGGCAGATAAGCATCAAGGCGCGCGCCCGGCGCAATGCCCAGTTCGTTCTTGGCTGTGCGCAGCGATCCGACCAGCGCAATCAGCCAATTGACCTCGGCCTTGGCGGCGCTGTCGACCTGGGCGGCAGGGGCAGGCCAGCGCGCCGTGATCAACGGATAGTGCGCCCGCTCGCCCAGCTTGGACCAGAGTTCCTCAGTGACAAACGGCATGAACGGGTGGAGCATGACCAGGATCTGGTCGAGCACCCAGCCAGCCACGGCCTTGGTCTCGGCATCGAAGTTGCCCTTGATCAGTTCGATGTACCAGTCGCAGAACTGGTCCCAGACGAAGTGGTAAATCGCGCCCGCCGCCGCATCGAAGCGCAGGTCGGCCATCGCCTGATCCAGCGCGGCCAGCGTCTCGACCACCTCGCCGATGATCCACGTGTTGACTGCCGATGTCGCCGCAGGGGCTGCGATATTGCTTGATGCGCCGATGCCGTTGGCCTGGCAGAACCGCGCCGCATTCCACAGTTTGGTGGCAAAGTTGCGATAGCCTTCGACCCGGCGCTCATCCATCTTGATGTCGCGCCCCTGGCTTTCCATCGCGGCCATGAAAAAGCGCAGTGCATCGGCGCCATATTGGTCGATCAGGCCCAGCGGATCGACCACGTTGCCTTTCGATTTGGACATTTTCTGCCCGTCCGGCGCGCGAACCAGCCCGTGCAGATACAGCCGCGGCCACGGGTTCTGGCCGGTCATCGCCTGGCCCATCATCATCATCCGCGCATCCCAGAAAAACAGGATGTCGAAGCCGGAAATCAGGAGGTCATTGGGGTAATGCTTGGCCAGCAGGTCGGTGTTGTCCGGCCAGCCCAGCGTGGCGAACGGCCACAGCGCGGAGGAGAACCATGTGTCGAGAACGTCCTCGTCCTGGCGCAAGGCCACATCCGCGCCGGCCAGCGCCTGCGCCGCTGCTGCGTCTTCGGCAACGTAGATCTGTCCGTTATCGCCAAACCAAGCCGGGATCCGGTGCCCCCACCACAGCTGGCGGCTGACACACCACGGCTGGATGTTTTCCATCCAGTTGAAGAACGTTTTCTCCCAGCTCTTGGGCACGATCTCGATCGCACCGCTGCGCACTGCCTCCAGCGGAGCCTTAGCCAGCACCGCGGCACTCACATACCACTGGTCGGTCAGCCACGGCTCGATCTCAACCCCGCCGCGGTCGCCGAACGGGGTCTGGATCATGCGCGGTTCAGCGTCATGTTCCACTCCGTCCTTGTCGGTGTGCGGTATCAGGAAGCCGGCCTCCTTCATCCGCTGCACCACCAGTCTGCGCGCCGCGAAGCGTTCCATGCCGTCGAATTCTTCCGGGACCAGTCCGTCGGCGGTCTGCACCACGCGGGCTTCGGCATCGAACATGTTGAGCATGTCGGCGGGCTTGATCCCGGCGCGCTTGCCCACTTCAAAGTCGTTGAAATCGTGGCCGGGGGTGATCTTGACCACGCCGCTGCCCAGTTCCGGATCGGCGTGTTCGTCAGCCACCACTTTGAACAGACGCCCGGTCAGGGGCTGAAGGATGTCCTTGCCAATCACGCTCTTGTAGCGATCATCATCGGGGTTCACCGCCACGCACATGTCGGCCAGCATTGTTTCGGGCCGCGTCGTCGCGACTTCAACCGATCCGCTACCATCGGCAAAGGGATAGCGGAAGCGCCAGAAACTGCCCCTGGTCTCTCTCGTCTCAACCTCAAGGTCGCTGATCGCGGTTTTCAGCTTGGGGTCCCAGTTGACCAGCCGCTTGTCGCGGTAAATCAGCCCCTGATTGTAAAGGTCGACGAACACCTTGATCACCGCGCGGGTAAAGTGCGGGTCCATGGTGAACTGTTCGCGGCTCCAGTCCATCGAACAGCCCAGCCGGCGCAGCTGACCGGTGATGGTCCCGCCGCTCTCATGCTTCCACTCCCACACCTTGGCGACGAATTCCTCGCGGGTGTAGTTGGTGCGCTTGTCCTGGGCGAGTTCCAGCTGGCGTTCGACCACCATTTGCGTCGCGATCCCGGCGTGGTCCATGCCCACCACCCACATTGCATCCTTGCCGCGCAGCCGTTCGTACCGGATCACAACGTCCTGCAGCGTATTGTCCAGGGCGTGCCCGATGTGGAGCGACCCGGTTACGTTGGGCGGCGGATTGACGATGGTATAGGGTTCTGCCGACGGGCGATGGGGACGGAACAGGCCCTCCGCTTCCCAATGGGCATACCACTTCGCCTCGATGGCGGCGGGATCGAATGTCTTGGGCAGGCTGGGTTCTGGCGCGGGATCGGTCATGGTCGGCGGGCTTTGCCAGCGCCTCGCTGCACTGGCAAGCTTGTCGGCGCGGCGATTTTCCCCCACAAGCATCGGCAATGCGCAGACGGTGTGAGTTTTCGGCGGAGACCAGTGATGCAGGCGCGCAGACCCTTGCGCTGAGCGGGCCCCTGACGGTGTCCACCGCGGGGCTGCTCGAAGGCGATCTGCGCCGGGCCGCCGGCTCTTATGCGGCGATTGACCTCAGCCAGGTTTCGGCCATCGATACGGTCGGCGCGTGGCTGGCTTTCCGCCTTGCCGATGACCATCAGGCACGTATCGTCGGAGCCAGCGATCAGGCCCAGCGCCTGATCGCGGCCGTTGGCGGACAACGCAGCGAAGCCGCCGTCCGGCCGCACCGTGCCCGTCCGCTTCGCCGGGTGCTCGATTCGATCGGCAACTATGTGGCCGGATCAGGCAGCGGCATGCTCGCCTTTCTGGGCTTCATGGGGCAGATGATCCTGGCGGTGGGCAGCCTGGTCCGCCACCCGCGCCGCTTCCGCTTCAAGGCGCTGGTCCATCAGATGGAGCTGGTCGGCGTTTCGGCGCTGGGCATCATCGGATTGATGAGCTTTCTGGTCGGCATCGTCATTGCCCAGCAAGGCGCGGTGCAGCTGAAGCAGTTCGGAGCAGAGATTTACACGATCAACCTGACCGGGCGCATTTCTTTCCGCGAGCTGGGCGTCCTGATGACTGCGATCATGGTTGCCGGGCGGTCGGGATCGGCCTTTGCCGCGCAAATCGGGACGATGAAGCTGACCGAGGAAGTTGATGCGATGCGCACCATCGGCGTCTCACCGGTCGAGGCGCTGGTCATTCCGCGCGTTCTGGCCAGCACGCTGATGATGCTGCTTTTAGGCTTTTATGCTTCGCTTTGCGCGATCCTGGGCGGGGCGACGATTTCCACGCTGACGCTGGAAATCCCGTTCATGACTTTCCTCAGCCGGATCCAGGAAGTGGTGCCGATGCACGATATCTATGTCGGGATGGTCAAGGCCCCGGTGTTCGGCGCAATCGTTGCGCTTTCAGGCTGCTATCAGGGGATGCAGGTCGAAGGAAACTCGGAAGAGGTTGGCCTTCGCACCACTATTGCAGTGGTCCAGGCAATCTTTGCGGTCATCGTGCTCGACGCGTTTTTTGCGGTGTTCTTTACCGAAGTGGGCTGGGGATGAACGAGGAACGCATGCCTGAACCGGCGCACACCCCCGCGCCGAACGAGCCTCGTCCCGGGGAAGATCGCCAGCATCCGATCAAGGTGGAAGGCCTGCGCAATTGCTTTGACGATCACGTGATCCACGACAACCTGTCGCTGACCGTCAACAAGGGTGAAATCCTGGGCGTGGTCGGCGGATCGGGCACCGGCAAATCGGTCCTGATGCGCTCTATCATCGGGCTTCAGATACCGCAGGCAGGCCATATCACCGTGCTGGGCGATGATATTACCTCGGCCGAAGATGACGAGGATATCGACATTCGCAGCCGCTGGGGCGTGCTGTTTCAGGGCGGCGCGCTGTTTTCTACGCTGACGGTTGCGGAAAACGTCGAAGTGCCGCTGCGCGAGTTCTATCCCGAAATCGATGACAACCTGCGGCATGAAATCGCGCGTTTCAAGGTCAAGCTATCCGGCCTGCCGCCTGAAGCGGCGTCCAAGTATCCGTCCGAACTGTCGGGCGGGATGCGCAAGCGCGCCGGCCTGGCGCGCGCACTGGCCCTCGACCCGGAACTGTTGTTCCTGGACGAGCCCACCGCCGGTCTTGATCCGATCGGTGCGGCGGCTTTCGATGATCTGATCGGCGAACTGCAAGACACGCTGGGCCTGACCGTGTTCCTGATCACGCACGATCTTGATACCCTGTACGAGATTTGTGACCGGGTCGCCGTGCTGGCCGACAAGCATGTGATCGCAGTCGATACGATCCCCAATCTGCTTAAGCTGGATCACCCGTGGATCCAGGAATATTTCAACGGCCCGCGCGGACGCGCGGCACAAGCAGCACAGGATCGCGGCCGCGCTGCGCAGGCGGCACAGGACCGGGCAAACGCTGTCAAGACACGTCATGCGCCTTCGCCAGACGCCAAAGCGATGGACAAGCAAACGGGCAGGGGGGCATAAGGCAAGCCAATGGAAACCAGAGCCAATCATGTCTGGGTGGGGGCAGTCACCCTGGCCTTGCTGGCGATTGTCGCCGCCTTCGTGATCTGGATCGCGCGGCTGGGTGAAGGCAACCTCAACGAATACGACATCTTCTTCAAGCAATCGGTCGATGGCCTGTCCAAGGGATCAGGGGTGACCTTTTCCGGGGTTCCAGTGGGCCAGGTCCAGAAGATCGAGTTGTGGGAAAAAGACCCCAGCTTCGTGCGGGTGCGCATCGCGATCGATAATGGCGTGCCGATCCTTCAGGGCGTGACCGCCACGATGCAGGGCAGTTTTACCGGGGTGTCGAACATCCAGCTGGAAGGTGCCGTCAAGGGCGCGCCGCCGCTGACCGAGCCGGGTCCGGAAGGCGCCCCGGTGATCCCTACCAAGCGCGGGGGCCTGGGCGAACTGCTCAATTCAGCGCCGGTCCTGCTGGAACGACTGGCCACCCTGACCGAACGGCTGACGCTGGTCCTGTCCGACAGTAACCAGAAATCGATCCAGAACATCCTGGCAAATACCGACCGGCTGACCAACAGCGTGGCCAATGCCTCGCCCCAGTTCGAACGGTCGATGGCCGAACTGCAGGTGACCCTGGTCCAGGCGCGCCAGTCCCTGGCCGCGTTTGAACGCGTGGCCGATTCAACCGACAAACTGGTCAACGGCGAAGGGCAAAGTCTGGCGGCATCGCTGCGCAAGACGCTCAAGTCTGCGCAGGGCGCGGCAGATCAGCTGGAACTGACCATGAAGGACGTCAAGCCGGTCACCAAGCAGCTGAGCGAATCGACCTTGCCCGCTGCCGAAGCGGCAATCCGCGATCTGCGCGCCACCACCCGCGCGCTGCGCGACGTGACCGAAAAGATCGACGAAAAGGGCGCCGGCGGCCTGCTCGGCGGGGACAAGCTGCCGGACTACAAGCCATGATCACGATACGGAGTATTTCCATGCCTTCCGCCCGGTCCGTTTCGCTTCGTCTGGCTGCGCTGTTGCCGGCCCTGCTGCTGTCGGGCTGCCTGGGTCTGGGTGGAGGAAAACCGCCGCCGACTTTGCTGCGGTTAAGCGCGGATCAGCCAGCGCCGGTCGGCGTTGCGGTTTCGGGCACGCCCGCAAACGCGCTGTCGATTGCCGAACCTGAAGTGGACAAACAGCTGGCCGCGATGCGGGTGCCGGTGCGGGTCGGCGAAACGGACATTGCCTATCTCAAGAACGCACAGTGGGTGGAACGGCCCGCCCGCCAGTTCCGGTCATTGCTGGCCGAAACGGTCCGCGCTGGCAGTAAAGGCCTGGTGTTCGAGGATGACCAGCCGGTCCCCGCAAGTGGGCGGCGGCTGGGCGGCAAGCTGATCGACATGGGGTATGACGCGCGCACATCCAGCGTTGTGGTGCGCTATGATGCGTTGCTCAGCGGCCCGCGCGATGCGGTGACCCTGCGCCGGTTCGAAGCGGTGGTTCCGGGCGTGCAGGCCAAGCCCGAAGCGGTCGGCGCGGCGCTGAACCGCGCAGCCAACCAGGTCGCGGCCGAGGTTGCGGCCTGGGTGGGGTGACCTTTCGGTCCAACCGCAAGGTTCGTATGACGCGGCTGTTTTGCCTCGTTTTGTTGTTTTGCACGGCAGGCTGCTTTGCAGTACCCGACGAAACTGGCGGAAACGAGCCATCGGACGCTGTATCCGTTGCTGTCACGTTGGCGCGGCCGGATGGTTCGCTTGGCACTTTTGCGGGAGGAATTTCGGCGGGCGTAGATGCTATTGCGCTGAAAATTTGATCAAAGCTGTGCCGCCTGCGCAAAACCCATTACCGAACTGAAAATTGCCAGCCGCCTAAAGCGGCGCTCCTCAGCTTCCCAATCCTTGCCCCACAGGTCGGCCTGCCAATCTTCTTCAAGGTTGGCGGCAGCCCACAGCGCCTCTGCATCTGCGCCCGGCTCAAGCGCCGCCAGGCCGATGACCAGCGACGCCGCCAGCGATGCCATGGTGTTAAGCGCGGAGAGTACGAAATCGTCCTGCGCCGCCAGCACCGCGTGCAGCCGGGCCAGCGTAGCAGGCGGCTGGGGGCGGTGGATCACGCCGGCGATACGTTCAAAATGAACATCGTACCGCGCTTCTGCAGCCGACAGCAGCGGCTCCCAGACTTCAGCCTGACGCTCGTGCAAAGGCTCGCCAGCGTCGGCGCGGTAGCACAGCGTGTCGCCTTCGGCGAAACGCATCAGCGCGGTGATTGAGGCGTCGCGATCGGGGCCGATCACGTCGATGGCAAAATCGGCCATGTCGCGCAGGATGAACCCGGCAGGGTCGATCTGTTCGCCCTGCCTGGCCCATTCGTCGGCCAGCGCCTCGGCCAGGCCCGGGCTGGGGACGATCTGGGCCCGCCCGCCCTGGCTCTTGACGCCCCGGCCGTCGAGCATGACCTGCCAGCCACCCGGCACGGCGGCGATGGTGACGGCCGCATAGAAGCGCTTCATCGCGGCGGCGATTTCCAGCGCTTGGCCAGCAGCAGCGGCGCGACAAACAGATCGACAAAGCCGACGATCAGGAAGGCATAGCCCGCGATCACCGGCAGGTCGATCCGGCGCGCGACCACCAGCAGGCCCAGCAAGGCAAAGAAGGCCCCGCTCAGCCGCAGCAGTTGCAGGACGATAAAGCGCTGTTTGGCGGGATCGGGTGTGTTCATGACAAAAGCTCCAGCAAATGGGATGGGGACGTGGCGATGGCCTGCGCGCCGGCGGCTTGCAGTTCCTGCGGCGAATGATAGCCCCAGTCTACCCCGATGGCGCGCACGCCGATGGTCTGCGCCATGGCCACATCGTACTGTGTATCGCCGATCATTACCGTATCGGCAGGCAGGGCCAGGCAATCGTCCATGGCGGCTTCAAGCATGGCCGGGTGCGGTTTGGACGGGTGACGGTCGGCCGTTTGCAGCGTCGCGAACAGGTGGGACAAGCCGTGGCTGGCAAGGCAGTGGCTCAATCCGCGATCGCTTTTTCCGGTGGCGACACCCAATGTCCAGCCCTGGCTGTGCAGCGCAGCCAGCAGATCGGCAATCCCGTCGTACAGTGGTTCGACCAGAGCGCCGCTTTCGCGGGTCTGACGGAAGGAATCGCGGTACAGCCGGTCGACTTCGGTCCGCGCCGTTTCGCTCGCTTGCGGGATCAGCAGGCGGATCGCTTGCGGCAGGCTGAGGCCGACGGCCCGGCGCACGGCGTGGCGATCGGGCGCAGGCAGTCCGGCGCCGGCAAAGGCGGCGTCCATCGCGTTGCAGACTGCCGCCTGGCCATCGACCAGGGTGCCATCGCAATCGAACACGGCCAGCCGCACGGTCATGCGCCGCCTCCCAGTGCGCGCATCAGCTGCGCGATGGCGGGTGATCCTTCGGCTTCCAGCCCGTCGGCAGCGCGGGCGCGGTCGGCGGCGCCCTTGTTCTGGCTGAGTTTGAGCGTTTCGCGCCAGGCCACCACTTCCACCTCGAAGCCGACGATGCTTGCCAGCAGGCCGCGCTTTCTTGCGGGGGAAAGCTTGTCCATGGTCCACCGTTCGCCTTCGCTGACGCGGGCTTCGTGCTTGTCCGACAAGGCCGTGACCTGGCCCAGCAGGCCGTCATCGTCCATTTGCCGGACCCGGCCTTCCAGTTCCAGCGCGGCATAGTTCCAGGTGGGAACCTGATCGGGATCGGCGTACCAGCGCGGGCTGACATAGCCGTCCGGGCCATTGACCACGACCAGCACGGTCGCCCCGTCCAGGTTCCGGGTCAGCGCATTGCCCCGCGCAAGGTGGAACTGCACCGCGCCGTCACCTGTATAGAGCAGCGGCACATGGGCAACGCGCGGGCCATCGGGCGTCAAGGCGAACACCATACCGAAGCCGATCTCTTCCAGCATGGTTTCAAGCAGGGGCCGGTCGTGGTGGCGAAAGGCGCAATTGGGATGCACAGCGCGTGACTTCTTCTATTTGCCCGCAGCGGGTTTGGGCGAACCCTTGCCCTTGGTCGGGCCGCGCTTCTTCAGCGGCTTGTCCTCGGCCGGACCGCGTGACCGGCGTTCGCCCCGGCGTTCCTTGCGGACCTGCTTGGCGTGGGCCTTGGCCTGCTGTTTCAGCACCTCGCGCGGGGGCGGGGGAGGTGCCTGGGGCAGCCGCGCGCCGTCTGCCGGATCAAAGCCCAGGCTGTCCATACTGGCGGCAAAATGTTCGGGCAGATCGGCCGTCACATCGATTGCCCTGGCATCGCCCGGCTGGTCGATCAGCAGGCGGCGAGCGTGAAGGTGCATTTTGCGGCTGATACTGCCCGAAAGGAACGCGTCCTGCCCGCCGTATTTTCCGTCGCCCACGATCGGGTGACCGATCGCTGCCATATGGACGCGCAGCTGATGCGTGCGCCCGGTCAGCGGTTGCAGCTCGACCCAGGCGGCGCGGTTGCCGGCCCGGTCAACTACGCGGTAGCGGGTGCGCGCGGACTGGCCCTGTTCGCTTTCGTCGACCATCATCTTTTCGCCGCCGGTGCCGGGCTGCTTGCCCAGCGGAAGTTCGATCAGCCCGTCATCGATGTCAGGCACGCCGATCACCAGCGCCCAATAGATCTTGCGCGCCGAACGGCCTGAGAAATGCTTGGAAAAATAGGCCGCACTCCCCGGGGTGCGGGCGATCAGCAGGACGCCGGATGTATCCTTGTCCAGCCGGTGGACCAGCCGCGGGCGCGGTTCATCGTCCCCGGCATAGGCATCCAGCAACCCGTCGACATGGGCATAGGTGCCGCTGCCGCCCTGCGTCGCCAGGCCCGGCGGCTTGTTCAGCACCAGCGCGGCGGGCGTCTTCACGATCAGCATCGTTTCGGCAAGCGCAGTCTGCTCGGCCGTAAGCGGCTTGCGTTCACGCACCCGTTTGCCTTTTTCCGGCGCCTCGCCGCCGGGCGGGACGCGAATGATCTGTCCCGCCGCGATCCGGTCGGCCACGTCGGCGCGCTTGCCGTCCAGCCGGATCTGCCCGGTGCGCGCCCAGCGGCTGACCGTGGCAAAGCCCACTTGCGGCATATGGCGCTTGAACCAGCGGTCCAGCCGCGCCCCATCATCGTCGGCTCCGACCGTAAACTGGCGGACGCTGTCGGCCGGTTTCATGCTGCCACCCGCATCAGGCCAAGGCCGATGAAGAGGCCAATCACGCCGCCGATCACGGACAGGGCGGCATAAAGCGCGGCCATGCCGTGCGATCCGCGCTGGATCATGCCAAACAGTTCAAGGCTGAAGGCGGAAAAGGTAGTAAAGCCGCCCAGCATGCCCACACCCAGCAGCAGACGCCACTGTTCTCCCCCTTGGCCGTGGCGGGCCAGCCATCCCGCCAGCAGCCCCATGGCCAGGCTTCCGGCCAGATTGACGGTCAGCGTGGGCCAGGGAAAAGGATAGCCCGCCGTACCGATCAGCCGGCCGACGCCGTAGCGCAGCCAGGCGCCAAAACCGCCGCCAATCGCGACGGCAAGCGAGGATGAAAGAAAACTTGGCGGGTTCATGCACAGCGCCTTAGCGGGGGATGGGCGCCGTTACCAGTTGCCGCGTTTTGCCATGCAAATGCTTGCACAGCCCCCGACTCTCTGCTAGCCGCCCGCCGGTTAGAGCCGTTCCCACGGGGATTCGGCGCTTTTCCGTCTTTCTATTTAGAAGGCGCACCCCCGCACCATTTGCAGCGGGGCTCTGGTCTTTTGGTTTAATTGAGGTGTTTCGGTTTATGCAAATTCTCGTCCGCGACAACAACGTCGAACAGGCTCTCCGCGCGCTTAAGAAGAAGCTGCAGCGTGAAGGCGTGTACCGCGAGATGAAGCTGCGCCGTCACTATGAAAAGCCGTCGGAAAAGCGCGCCCGCGAAAAGGCTGCCGCCGTTCGCCGCGCCCGCAAGATGGAGCGCAAGCGGATGGAGCGTGACGGCGTCAAGTAAGACCCGTCGAGTCCCGCTTGAACCCAAGCGACTGTTGAGCCAAGAGGGCGCGGACACAACCCGCGCCCTTTTCGCTGCGCCTTACTCAGGATGGCCCGCATGACCGAGATTACCCGCGTTCCGCTTCAGCCGATTGCCAAGGGCGCCCTGGGCAAATTGTGGCTGGGCGTTGCCGCCGCCGCGCTGGCCGCCGGCGGCCTGGCCTGGGCGACCCTGCCCGCCGGGGTCAAGGTTGACGTGGTCAAGGAAGGCACCGGGCCCAACCCAACCCGCGACCAGGTGGTGTGGATCAAGTATACCGGCAAGCTGGCTGACGGGAAAGAGTTCGACAAATCGCCCGAACGCAATTTCCCGATCCCCGGCGTCCTGCCCGAAGGCGTGCCCAATGTGGTCAGCGGCTTCGTTCCTGGCTTTACCGAAGGCCTGCTGAAAATGAAGGAAGGCGGCAGCTATGTCCTCCACATTCCGGCGGACAAGGGCTATGGCGCTACTCCTCCCGAAGGATCGCCGATCCCGCCCAATGCGGACCTGACCTTTGACGTCGAACTGATCGACATCATGTCGCGCGAAGAAGCCGAAGGCAAAATAGCAGCGGCCCAGCAGATCATGCAGCAGATGCAGGCGAAACAGGGCGGCGGCAAAGGCGCTCCGCAAGGCGCGCCTCAGGGCATGCCGCAGCCGCAATAGGGGCAAGCTGCGGCTTGAAGCCGTTTTTCGGGGGTGCTAGCGCGCCCTGACTATCCTGTCTTGAAACGAAGGAATGCCATGTCGGTCGATACCGCCACCGTGGCCAAGATCGCCTCGCTGGCCCGGATCAAGGTCAGCCAGGCCGAGGTCGAGGCCATGGTTCCAGAACTGAACGGAATCCTCGCCTGGGTCGAACAACTGGGCGAAGTTGATGTGTCCGGCGTCGAACCGATGACTGCGGTGATCGAAAACCACCTGCGGCTGCGCGATGATGTGATCGGTGCCGATCCGTTGACCGGCGGCGGAGTGCGCGATGCCGTACTGGCCAATGCTCCGGCTGCAGAGCACGGCTTTTTCGGCGTGCCCAAGGTGATTGAATAGTGACCGACCTGACCGAACTGGGCGTTGCCGCGATCCGCGACGGGGTTGCCGCAGGTGATTTCACCGCGGTCGAAGTGGCCGAAGGCTTCAATGCCAATGTAGCCGCCGCCGCCGCGCTAAACACCTTCATCGTCACCACGCCGGAAAAGGCGCTGGACGCAGCAAGAGCCACGGATGCGCGCCGTGCCGCGGGGCAGCCGCTGGGCAAGATGGGCGGCGTGCCGATCGGCATGAAGGACCTGTTCGCCACCAGGGGCGTACAGACCACCGCGGCCAGCCACATCCTTGAAGGGTTCACGCCCGAATACGAAAGCACGGTTTCCCAAAAGCTGTGGAACGCCGGGGCGGGGATGCTGGGCAAGTTGAACCTTGATCAGTTCGCCATGGGTTCGTCCAACGAGACAAGTTATTTCGGCAACGTGATTTCACCGTGGCGGCGCAACGATGGCGGCAATGCACCGCTGGCCCCCGGCGGCTCGTCGGGCGGCAGCTCGGCTGCGGTGGCAGCGCGCCTGGCCCCGGCGGCGACCGGGACCGATACCGGCGGATCGATCCGCCAGCCCGCTGCTTTTACCGGCATTTCAGGGATCAAGCCCACCTATGGCCGGTGTTCGCGCTGGGGCATTGTTGCCTTTGCCTCCAGCCTCGATCAGGCCGGGCCAATGGCGCGCGACGTGCGCGACTGTGCGATCATGCTGGAAGCGATGGCCGGGTTCGATCCCAAGGACGCGACCAGCCTGGATATGCCGGTGCCTGACTGGGAAGCGGCGCTTTCGGGCGATCTGCGCGGCAAGAAGGTCGGCATTCCGCGCGAATACCGCATGGACGGAACCGATGCCGATGTGCTGGCCAGCTGGGATGCCGGCATCGCCTGGCTAAAGGACGCCGGGGCCGAAGTTGTCGACGTGTCGCTGCCGCACACCAAATACGCGCTGCCCGCCTATTACATCATTGCGCCTGCCGAAGCGTCCAGCAACCTTGCCCGCTATGACGGGGTGCGTTACGGCCTGCGTGACCTGCCCGACGGCGCGGGCCTGCAGGATATGTACGCCGCGACCCGTGCCGCCGGCTTCGGGGCCGAGGTCAAGCGCCGGATCATGATCGGCACCTATGTGCTTAGCGCGGGCTTCTATGATGCCTATTACACGCAGGCGCAGAAGGTCCGCACCCTGATCGCGCAGGATTTCGCCAATGCCTTCACCTTGTGCGATGTAATCCTGGCCCCCACCGCGCCGACCGCCGCGTTCGGGCTGGGCGACATGGTGTCTGACCCGCTGGCAATGTACCTAAACGACGTGTTCGCGGTGCCGGCCAGTCTGGCGGGCTTGCCGGCGATGTCGGTTCCGGCCGGGCTGAACAAGCAGGGTCTGCCGCTGGGCCTGCAGATTATCGGCAAAGCCTTTGACGAACAGGGCGTGCTCAACGCAGGTCTCGCAATCGAAGCGCGCGCGCAGTTTTCGGCCAAGCCGGACAAGTGGTGGTAAAATGAGCAACTATCGCATTGAGGGCACTACCGGCGAGTGGGAGGTCGTGATCGGCCTTGAAGTCCACGCGCAGGTCACTTCGCAGTCCAAGCTGTTTTCCGGAGCGGCGACGGCGTTCGGGGCAGAGCCGAACAGCCAGGTCTCGCTTGTCGACGCCGCGATGCCGGGGATGCTGCCGGTGCCCAACCGCGAATGCATCCGCCAGGCGGTGCGTACCGGAATGGCTGTGGGGGCGAAGATCAACAAGTGGTCGCGGTTTGACCGCAAGAACTACTTCTACGCCGATTTGCCGCAGGGCTACCAGATCAGCCAGCTGTATCACCCGCTGGTGGGCGAAGGGTCGCTAGAAGTCATTCTGGACGAGAAGGATCCCGAAGGCAGCACCAAGACCATCGGAATCGAACGCATCCATGTCGAACAGGACGCCGGCAAGCTGATGCACGATCAGCATCCGACGATGTCCTATGTCGATCTCAACCGTTCGGGCGTGGCCCTGATGGAAATCGTCAGCCGCCCCGATATGCGTTCGCCGGCAGAGGCGGGGGCCTATCTGTCAAAGCTGCGTTCGATCCTGCGCTATGTCGGGTCGTGCGACGGCAACATGGACCAGGGATCGATGCGCGCCGACGTCAACGTCAGCGTGCGCAAGCCGGGTGAGCCGTTCGGCACCCGCACCGAAACCAAGAACGTCAATTCGGTCCGCTTCGTCATGGCTGTGGTGGAAAGCGAGGCGCGCCGCCAGGTCGATCTGATCGAGGACGGCGGCACCGTGGTGCAGGAAACCCGGCTCTATGATCCGGACAAGAACACCACCCGGTCGATGCGCAGCAAGGAAGACGCGCACGATTACCGCTATTTCCCCGATCCCGACCTGCTGCCGCTGGAACTCGACGATGCATTTCTGGAAGACTGCAAAGCCAGTCTGCCCGAACTGCCCGATGCCAAGCGCCACCGCTATGAAACCGCGCTGGGATTATCAGCCTACAACGCCGGGGTGCTGACCGCCGATGTCGAAACCGCGCGCTGGTTCGAAGCATTGGTCGCTGCCGCGGCAGCCAAGGCCGGCAAGGGAGAGGCAGAGCTGGCCAAGCAAGCCTCCAACTGGCTGATTTCCGAACTGTTTGGCGCGCTCAACAAGCTGGGCAAGGGGCTGGCGGACAGCCCGGTGACGCCGCAGGGCGGAGCCGAACTGCTGGCGCTGATCGCCGATGGGACAATCTCGGGATCAATCGCCAAGCAAGTGCTCGAAAAGATGCTGGAAACCGGCGACGGCGCGGGCGCAATCGTTGAGCGCGAGGGCCTGAAGCAGACCACCGATACGGGCGCGATCGAAGCGGCGGTTGACGCCGTGCTGGCCGCCAATGCCGACAAGGTTGCCCAATACAAGGACGGCAAGGATGCGCTGTTTGGTTTCTTCGTCGGCCAGACGATGAAGGCAATGCAGGGCAAGGGCAATCCAGGGCTGGTCAACCAGGTGCTGAAAGCAAAGCTGAGCTAGGGCGGGCTGTTGCAACTTACCTGCAACGAAAGTCATTGAACCTCAATTCAAAATCGCCGAAGCAGTGCGCCAGAGCGCATCCATTCCAGAGCGCTCTTTTTCCTTTGGGGGGCGCATGAAGAGGATTTTGATTTCGGCGGCATTGGCCGCAGCCTTGTCGGCAACCGCGGTACATGCGGAAACCTTGAGCAATTCGAGTGTAGTCGAATTGCTCAAGGTCGGTCTTGGCGACGAAGCGGTGATCGCAAAGATCAAAGGCAGCGATGCCAGTTATGACACATCGACCGGCGCGCTGATCGCGCTGAAGGGGCAGGGCGTTTCAAGCGCGGTAATCGCCGCGATGATCGAAGCTGCCAACCGCAAAGCCGTTGCAGCAAGCGAAGCACTCTCTGTCGATTCGCCTGACCCTGCCGTGCCGCACGCCTCGGGCGTCTACATGCTGGCCAACTGGCTGAGCCAGCCCAGGATGATCGGCATCGATGCGACGACGAGCAACCAGACCAAGACCGGCGGCTTTCTTGGCTACGCTCTGACCGGCGGCCTCGCGTCAATGAGCTTCAAGGCCGTTGTTCCGGGTAATTCGGCAAAAGCCGTGACCGGATCGCCGCGCCCGACCTTTTATTTCTATTTTGATCAGGCCAATCGCGGCGGCAGTTCGGCGGTGTTCAACGCCGGCGCGGTTACATCGCCGCAGGAGTTCAGCCTGGTGAAGTTCACCGTCAAGGATGACCGCCGAGAAGCCAAGGTGGGCAAGTTCAATATCGGCGGGGCCAAGGCCGGGGTGATGGACAAGGATCGCATACCCTTCAGCGCCACTCAGCTGCGTCCGGGGGTTTATGAAATCCGCCCGGATGCTGCGCTTTTGGCAGGCCAGTACGGGTTCATGGTGCAGGTCACCACAGGCGGCGGAGCCGGCATGTCGGGAATGGGCGCGATGAGCTCAAAGATATTCGATTTCGCGATCGCGCCTGCTGCGGGATCTTCGGCCGCAAAATAACGCCGCCATCCCGGCATAAGCAAACGGGCGCCGGAAGTGATTCCGGCGCCCGATTTCTGGTGGCAAGGTGCCCCGGCCCTGATGACCGGCGCGGTAAGTCACATCCTTGGCGTCACTGGCCCTTCACGGCAGCTGTATCCGCGCTTGCAACCTCCACCGGCAAACCAAGGCCCTTGAGCTGCGGTTCCACCACCTTGGCATCGCCCACCACCACGAAAGTCAGTCCTTCGCGGCCCAGATAGGTCTTGGCCATGGCGTCGATAGCCGGGGCATCGATGGCGCGGTAACGGCTGGCCAGCGTACTGATATAGTTGTCGGGACGGCCCAGCCGCTCGTTGTTCACCACAGCGCCCAGCACTTGCAGGTTGGTTTGGAAGCGGTTGGGAAGGCCGCGAATGTTGCCATCGGTGACCCGCGCCAGTTCGACCTTGTCGACCGGTTTGGCTGCAGGAAAAGCGGCCATGTCTGCCAGCAGCAGTTTGATCGAATCGCCGGTGCGATCGGCCTGCACCGGGGCCGTGACAATCAGCGCGCGCGGACCCAGCGGGCTCGAAACGATCGAGCGCACGCCATAGGACCACCCCTTGTCCTCACGCAGATCCATGTTGAGCCGGCTGAGGAAGCCGTTGCCGAGCACTTCGTTGGCAAGATCCAGCGCCTCCTTGTTCTGGTCGCGCCCGGTCAGCGGCAGCACACGGCCGCCAAAGATGACGGACTGCGGCGAATTGGGCCGGTTGATCAGCACGATGCGCGGGCGCGGTGCGGGGGCAGGGCGGCTGATGTCCTTGACCGGCAAGGCGGCAGCTGGCGGTGCCCAATCACCGAAAGTGGCGTTCAGCATCGGCACGAGGGCGTCCATCGTGATATCGCCAACTACGGTGATCTTCAGCGTTTCAGGCCGGATCCAGCGGTCGTGCGCGGCGCTGAGCGCTTGCGGCGTCATCGCTGCAACATCGCTTTTGAAGCCCAGGCCATCGCCCGGCAGGCCATAGGGATGGTCCGCACCGAACAGGATTGGGGCCAATGCGCGCCCGGCCAGGCCGCTGGGGTTGGCTTCAACCTGCGCAATCTGGCTAAGCCGCTGATCGCGCACCCGCGCTACGTCTTCGGCGCGGAAAGCGGGGCGCCGCACTACATCGGCCAGCAGCGCCAGTGACGGCGCCAGGTTCGCCGACAGCGCCGTAAGCGTGACGGCGCTGCTATCTACGCCCGGACCGGCGCCTATCGTGGCACCCAGCCGCTCCTGTGCTTCGGCGATCTGGGTCGCATCGCGGGTCTGGGTGCCTTCATCAAGCAGGCTGAGCATCAATGACTGGGTTCCCGGCCTGTCCAGCGCGTCTGCCGATGTCCCGGCATCGAAGTTCAGGCTGAGGACCAGTTTGGGCACGCTGGTGCGGCGCACCAGGGTGACGGGCACGCCATTGGCCAGTTTGCTGCGTTCAATCGCCGGAAAGGCCAGATCGCCGACCGGGGCTACCGGTGGAGCCACCCGCTTGGGGCCGGTTACCAGTTTGGGCGCGGGTTTCCTGGCGTCAGGCCTGGGCGCCGGGCTGGTCGCCTCATCACCCCATCCGCCCATCGTCTCACCGCTTTCGGTGCGGGTTCCGGGGACTGTGTTGATCGCTGCCACCGGGCGGCTAAGCCAGCGGTTCAGCGCGTCCTTGACCTCGGCCGGGGTAAGCGCGGCAATGCGTTCCAGACTTTGCTTGTACTTGGCCGGATCGCCTGAATAGAGCTGCCCTTCGCTGAGCGTCATGCCTTTGCCGCCAAAATCGCCGACCTGTTCAAGGCTCCCGATTTCCTGGCTGACCAGGCGCGTGGCGGACCGGCGCACTTCGTCTTCGGTCGGCCCCTCGGCAAGGTACTGTGCGATCACTGCATCGAGCGCGCGTTCGGCATCGGCGCGGGCCACACCGTCTTTCACTGTCATCGCCACTTGCAGCATGGCAATCTGTTCATGCTGCTGAGCGCTGGCGGTAACGTCCACCGCCTGCTTGCTGCCGCGCACCAGCGCGTTGTCGAGCCGTGAACTGGCCAGTCCGCCCAGCACGTCCATTCCGATCTTCAGCGCTTCGGCGTCGGCCGAGTTCACTCCGGGGCCGCTCCACGAACGGGTCAGCCGCAGGTTGGGTACCTGATCGGCAATGTCGCGGGTGATCGGCGCGGACAGCGTCACCGGTTCGGCGACCACGACCGGCACCTTGGGCCCGGGTTTGATGCTGCCGAACCATTTTTCGACCAGCGGGCGGGCGGTTTCCGCATCGATATCGCCGGTCAGCGCCAGCACGGCATTATTGGGGCCATAGTTGTCGGTAAACCATTTGCGAACGTCGCTGATCGATGCCGCGCTCAGGTCAGCCATCGATCCGATTGTCGCGTGGCGATAGGGGTGCCCTATCGGGAACAGCGCATCGCCGACGCCATAGTCTTCCAGACCATAGGGCTGGTTATCGTTCTGGCGTTTTTCGTTCTGGACGACGCCGCGCTGCTTATCGAGCTTGTCCTGGCTGACCGCGCCCAGCAAATGGCCCATGCGGTCGCTTTCCATGAACAGCGCCAGATCCAGCGCTCCCTTGGGCACGGTTTCGACATAATTGGTGCGGTCATACCAGGTCGATCCGTTGGTCCCGGTTGATCCTGCGCCTTCAAGGGGGATGTCGAAATTGGGGACGTTTTCCGATCCGCCGAACATCAGATGTTCGAACAGGTGGGCAAATCCGGTCCGGCCTTTGGGTTCGCTTTTGGATCCGACCCGGTAATAGGTGGTGACGCCAACAATCGGCGCTTTGCGGTCGGTATGGACAATCACCGTCAGGCCGTTGGCAAGTCTGAAAGTTTCGAACGGAATGTCGACCGCGCTGACCAGCTGGCTTAGCGGCGCCGGCGCCGTTTCCGCCGCAGCGGTTACCGCAGTGGGCGGCGGTGCGCTGGCAAGCGGCGCGGTGGTCTGCGCAGCGCAGGCGCTAAGGGCAAGGGCGACGAGCGATACGGCAGCAAGTTTGCGCATGGGATTCCTTGGCGATTGAAGCAGTTGACCGGTATCGTGCGACAAGATGGCGGTGCGCGTCAATTGCCCACCACAATTCGACTAACGGCATGAGCAGCAGCATCGGCGCGGTTGAAATGAACCGGTTTGAAGCGGTGCGCCACGAACAGCGCAGCCTGATCGGCATAATGCGGACTGGCCGGGCGGGTAGCGGCCTGGCCGAAGGGCTGGATCGATTCCGACCGCACCTGGCCGTCCCTGCCCCATTCCATCACCATCACAAAGCTGTCCCCGTGGTTGACCGCCAGGCGCCCGTCCTTGCCCACGTCCCATGTGGTCGACGCGCGCAAGGTATCGCCGCCGCCGTCATTTGGCAGGTTGACCCCGCCCTGGCGAATGCGCACGACATCACCAAGTGGCGGATCGATCCGTCCGAAATATCTGATCAGATGATCGACCGCCTTGACCAGTTCGGTCTTTGGGTCGGGCGCGGCGCGCAGGCCGTAGCTGTTCTTCATCGCCTGTTCGAGGACCATGACTGCCAGGGCATCGGCGCGGCCTTTGCCATCGGCGGTCATGTCCCACTGCGACAGCAGCGTCTGCGCCTTGGCCAGTTGGGGATTGTCCCCAAGCTTCAGCCCGGCGATGCCATCCAGCATCGCGGCGACATAGCCGGCGCGTTCATAGCCGGTATCGAACTTGATCCGCAGCAGCCTGTCGCGGGTGATCGGTCCTGCTTCGGACAGCAATTTGACTGCGCGCCGGGCACGGTTGGTCATGTCGGTTTCGACGCCCCAGATTGCCGGAACGCTTGCCGGGTCAATCTCGCTGCCGGGTCCGGCGGCAAGCAGCGGAGTGTTGTTCGAATTGAACAGAAAGCCTGAAGCTGGGTTGATGCGGTGGGGCAAGGCTTCCCACGGTACATAGCTGTTCCAGACGTCGGCTCGCATTGTCAATGGCACCGGACTGCGCCAGTCCGGCCCGGCCCGGCGCTGAGGGATCAGCGCGTTGTACCAGTAGGCGATCGTCCCGGCCTTGTCGGCGTAGATGAAATTGGTCGCAGGAACACCTTGCAGCGCCATGGCCTTTCGCCATTCGGCAAAGGATTTTGCCTGGGTGATGCGATAATACTGCTCGACGCTGCCGATACTGTCGATCCCGGCATAACGCACCGCAAAGGTGCCTCGGGCTGTTTTCATCACCGGGCCTATGCCGGACGCGCGCCATACGGTCCGCGGGATCGGCAGGACCAGCGGGCCAAACCGAACCGGTAGCCACACCCGCTGGCTTTCAAGCCTGTGCCACTGTCCGTCCATCCTGAACCGCGTTCCGCCTGGATCCAGTTCCAGCGCATAGACGTCGATCAGGTCAGCCCGGTTGACCGTGTTGGTCCAGCCCAGGTTGTCGTTATGGCCCATGAACGGATAGGGCGATCCGGGAAAGGTCGCCCCGGCAAAGTGCCAGCCGCTGTCGCTGTCAATCACCAGTTCATACCACGCCACCCCGCCGCGATAGGGTTGGTGGCTGTTGGAAATCAGCCGTGTGACCCCGTCTCCGGCGCGCGATGAAGTGACGGCAAAGGCGTTGGAGCCGCTGTTTTCCGCAGTTTCTCCCATCGGCAGCGGCATGGGGGCCGAAGGCACCAGCTGATCCCCGCCGCCTCGCGCAAGGTTGGGCAGGGGCTTGCCGTTGAGCGGCGGACCATGTTCGGGCAGGAGCGGTTCTTCTTTGGCCAACGGTCCCAGCACCCGGTCCAGCCCGAAGAAGAACGGTTGGCGAAGCGCAAAGCCGGCAGCAATGTCCTGTCCGTTGACCGGGAACAGCCGGCTCAGCTTGATCTCGTTCGCATGCTGTGCGGCATAGCGGTTAAGGCCGCTGGCATAGCCGTCCAGCATCGCGCGAACGTCGGCCGGAAGCTGTGCATAATGGCTTTGTGCGGTCCGGCGTGCGCCAAGGAAATGATAGGCGAAATCCACTGCCGCGCCGCTTTGCCCGGCAATCGCCCCATAACGCCCGCGAGTCATCGCGACGACATCCTGCAATGTCGCAAAGTCATCCTGGGCGTGGGCATAAGCTACGCCGAAGGCGACATCGGGATCTGTCGCTCCGTGGATATGGGGCACGCCGTATTCGTCGCGGGTAATGTCCGCGCGGTAGGTCTGCGCAGGCGGCGGAGCGCCGGGCCGCTCGGCAAAAAATGGCTCCCAGCTGGCAAGCGCAACGAACGCAATCATGAACAGTGCGAGCAGCGTCCAGCCGCCCCGTGCAATCCACTTCCTTGTCATTCAAGCGCTCCCCGGTACGCCGCACTTTGTCGGCCGAATGTCCAACGCCCTAGTCGCGCGTTCCGTCATTGTAAGCATAATCGTAAGTGAAGCGCGTTTCGCTGTTTGCGGCAATCGACAGTTGCCGCACCCGCTTGCCCGGTTTGTTCTGCAATTTGCCGGGCACGTTGTAAACGCGGTCTTCCCCGGTCGGGAAATCAAGTTCGTACCGCACGGCAAAAGGATTGGCGTTGCGGATCGTGGCGGTCACCGTCCTGCGCTTGGCGCCTTTGACGGGTTTGGTATCGCTGACAATCGTAATTCCGCTGGGTTCGCCAAAAACAAGTTCAACCTCTTCATCCAGTGTCTTGTCGGCCAGGGTGGTTTCGCCGATCAGTTGCCGTCCCCAGGCACTGTTCTGGTAAAGCACAACCTTGCCTGCCGGCAGCGGATTGCCCAGGCCGTCGGCCTTGCGGTTGCGGAACCGGAACAGCATTTTCGGATCTTCTGGCTCTTCCCAAACCCGCGAGCGGTAAAGCAGAACCCCTGCGACCTTGTCCGCGTTGAGGAATGCGACCTGCTTTTGCGAATGGGCCGCGACGGTCATCGCGACGGGCACGCGGTAAAGTTTCAGATCGCCCAGCGATTCCGATACCGCGGTGACAGCAAGCGGCGAAAAGTTCGCTTTTGCCTCGCGCCGAGCGCCGGTGACGACGATATCCATCGCTTCGTCGGCCATCATCATGCCCAATGCCATGGGCGGCGGCACTGGCGGCGGCATGATCTGCAGACCAGTCGTGGTTGTAACCGAAGGCCAGCAATTGGACCATTTAGCCAGGTTTTCAGCCTCGGCGCGGGCATTTGTTCCAGTATCGTCGCGGGTGTCATCGGACCGGTTGATCCGCCCGGCAACGGCGCTGGTCGTGGCATCGGGAAAACTGGTTTCATCGCCGCTGGCCATCGTCAGCCAGGACATCAGGCCAAGCGATTTGCCGTCATCAGCCAGAGTGCCGACATAAGTGGCGTCCCAATCAAAGCCGGTCGCGATATAGGCCAGCGTGATCGTGGCGGGGCCGCCGGGTTGATCCTTGGTGGTCATCGACAGCACCGGCTTGGCCGAAAGGGCGGGGGGCGCGCCGGGATAGATCAGCGTCTGGTTCAATCCGGTGCAATAGACCGCCTCTACCCCGCGCGGTGTCGTCAAAACCAGGCGATCAGCGGCAGATCGGACCGTGGCACGCTCTTCGGTGATTTTGCCCGTTGCGGGATCGGTGCGGCGCAGGATCACCGACTGGCCGGTGAAACCATCGACCAGGCCCTTTTGCGACAGAAGCGCGGCATCGCGGTTACGTTCGCGCGGGTCGGTGCCAAACAGGATTGCGGTCTGCGGTACGATCCCGCCTGCCACCCCTTCGAAACGCACGGTAACCACGCCTGGCGGCAGGTCCACAATGCGCGTTTCGGCGATCAGGGCGAAAGAGCCAGGCTGGTTGCGGTCGATTTCGCCGTCGCCGCGGTTGGGATCGCGGTAGAACGTCACCGCTACCGTGCCCGGCGCAGCCGACGTTACCACGGGCGGATCGGCCAGAGCCGGCATTGCGGCCAGGCCAAGGATCAAGGCAATTGCGCTGCGCACAGGGTTCAGCGTTACCAGGGCGTCAGGTACGTGACGGTCAGCTCTGTCTTGCCGTTCGCTGGCACCGGCACTTCCCAATGACGGCTGTCGGCGCTGTCCTGCTGGCCGGTAATCGATTCCTCCGGCACGCGCAGGTCATACCACCACCACCACTGGTGCAGCCCGGTCTGGACGACGTCGACCGTCACCGGCACGTCGCGCGCATTCGTGACCACGTAGCGCACCTGCGTGCGCCAGTAGGACTTGGGATATTCCGCATACCCTTCCTTTACGGTGCCATCGGGATAGGTCACTTTCCACCGCGAATATTTTACCCATTCGTCGCTGGTTATGGCTTCGCGCTTGTCTACGACCGGCTGCACCTTGACGTCGAAGGCATCGCCGGTCCGGATCGCCAGGCTTGAACCACCCGGAGTGTGCGGGATTGCGCTTTCACCTACGAATTGCGCCTGGCCCTTGGTGTCACGCATGTAGACGCGGACCGTCCCGGCCGGCAGCGCCGCACCGATCCCTGCGGCCCGGGCGCTGCTGAACTTAAGCACAGAGGCTGCGCTTTGCGCTTCTTCCGCGTTGGTCAGCCAATTGGCACGGTACTCGTATCCCTTGCGGGCCGGCACGCCTTCGGCATTGAGGAACGAGACCTGCTTGGTCTGGGCATTGGCAATCGTGGTGCGGCCTTCGATCGGATAGATGTGCAGATCGCCCAGCTGCGCGCCGCCGCTTTCGGTCCCGGCCACGTTGCCGCGCGGACGGACCGGACGCGAATTGTAGCCGCCGTAGTTTTGCTGTGTCTGCCCAACATCGCCCGCGATCATCAGGATTCGTGCGTTCTGGAACGTTGTTCCCGTGCTGTTGGTCAGTGTGATCCAGCCTTGCATGTCGAGCTTTCCCGACTTTTCGTCGAACAATGTGACATAGTCCGATTTCCAGCCCAGTCCCGGCGTCAGATAGGATAGCGCCAATGGCCGCGTGCCGCCGCGTTTGGCATCGACCGTTACGGAAAGCGTTGGCCGGGCGCGCAGATTGGGCGGGATCGAATCGAAGATCACCCGCACCGGCAACCCGTCGTCGCGCAGCACTTCGATTCGCTCCCCTATTTTCAGCACCACACCGCCATTGGCCGCCAACACCTGGGCGCGTTCGCGCGTCTCCGCGCCAGTCGCAGGATTGGTGCGCAGCAAGGTGATGGTCTGCCCGACCGCCTTTTGCATCAGCGCTGCCGGGGTCAGGAGGTCATAATCGAAGTTCTGCTCGATAATGCCAAACCCTTCGCCTGACAGGGTGACCGTTTCGGGCCGGATTCGCGCCGATACATCGGGAAAATCCTGGCGCGATTTTCCGATGGGCAGGTTGACCTCGCGTTCATCGTGGACCAGCGCTTGATCGTTGTTGTAAATTGTGACTGACAGGTCGCCCTGGGCGCTGGGTGCTGCCGACTGTGCCAGAAGGGCAATCGGAAATCCCGCCAGTCCGGCGGAAAATACAAGCTTGGTCAGCCGCATATTGATCCTCTCTGCTTCGTCGCCGCAGCTTGCCTCGGCAGGATCGGGTTGACCAGCATCAAAGTCATGCGATCAAATTGCGCCTAGCGCCCTTGTGTTGCTTCAAAGTCACACTATCTCACGGTGTAACAGGAGGCTGATACACCCATGAACCTCGAAAAATTCACTGACCGCGCCAAAGGTTTCTTGCAAAGCGCGCAGACCGTGGCGATCCGGATGAACCATCAGCGGATCACGCCTGAACACATCCTCAAGGCATTGCTCGAAGATGACGAGGGCATGGCCGCCGGGTTGATCCAGCGCGCCGGCGGTAATGTGGGCGTTGCCCAGGCCGAGGTGGACAAGGCGCTGGCCAAGATCCCCGGGGTGTCGGGCAGCGGGGCGCAGGCCGCTCCGGGGCTGGAAAACGATGCCGTTCGTGTGCTTGACCAGGCCGAACAGCTGGCTGCCAAGGCGGGAGACAGCTTTGTCTCGGTCCAGCGGATGTTGCAGGCGCTGGCGTTGGGCGCGACCAACCCGGCGGGGCAGGCGCTGAAAGCGGCCAACGTAAATGTCCAGGCATTGGAAACCGCAATCCAGGAACTGACCGGCGGGCGCACCGCGGACAATGCCAGCGCCGAAAATGCTTATGACGCGATGAAAAAGTACGCCCGTGATCTGACCGAGGCGGCGCGCGGCGGCAAACTTGATCCGGTTATTGGCCGCGATGAGGAAATCCGCCGCACTATCCAGATCCTGGCTCGCCGCACCAAGAATAACCCGGCGCTGATTGGTGAACCGGGTGTCGGCAAGACCGCAATTGCCGAAGGCCTGGCGCTGCGCATTGCCAATGGCGACGTGCCTGACAGCCTGAAGGACCGCCGATTGATGAGCCTCGATATGGGGGCACTGATCGCCGGGGCGAAATACCGCGGCGAGTTTGAGGAGCGGCTGAAAGCCGTGCTGGACGAGGTCAAGGGCGCCGAGGGCGAAATCATCCTGTTCATTGATGAAATGCACACTCTGATCGGGGCGGGCAAGGGTGAGGGGGCGATGGATGCCTCCAACCTGCTGAAGCCCGCTCTGGCCCGCGGTGAACTGCACTGCATCGGCGCGACCACGCTGGATGAATACCAGAAGTACGTCGAAAAAGACCCGGCGCTGCAACGCCGGTTCCAGCCGGTGTTCGTGGGCGAGCCGACTGTCGAGGATACGATCTCGATCCTGCGCGGCCTCAAGGACCGGTACGAGCTGCACCACGGTGTGCGCATCACCGACGGGGCGATCGTGGCCGCAGCAACGCTGTCAAACCGTTACATTTCCGACCGCTTCCTGCCCGACAAGGCGATCGACCTGATGGACGAGGCGGCGAGCCGCATCCGCATGGAAGTGGAAAGCAAGCCTGAGGAAATCGAAGGGCTCGACCGGCGGATCATCCAGCTGAAGATCGAGGAAATGGCGTTGGCCAAGGAAAGCGACACGGCGTCCAAGGACCGGCTCGCGACGCTCAAGGCCGAACTGGGCAACCTTGAACAGCAGTCCGCCGAACTGACCACCCGCTGGCAGAACGAACGCGACAAGATCGCCGCAGAAGGCAAGATCAAGGAAGCTCTCGACGCGGCGCGGATCGAGCTGGAACAGGCCCAGCGCGCCGGCGATCTGGCCAAGGCTGGCGAGCTTTCCTACGGCAAGATCCCCGATCTGGAACGCCAGCTGGCCGAAGCGCAGAACGTCGATACATCGAACATGCTGCTGCGCGAGGAAGTGACAGCGGAAGACATCGCCTCGGTCGTCAGCAAGTGGACCGGTGTCCCGGTCGACAAGATGATGGAGGGCGAGCGGGAAAAGCTGCTGAAGATGGAAGAGGTCATCGGCAAGCGGGTGATCGGCCAGGCCGATGCCGTCATCGCCGTGTCCAAGGCGGTGCGCCGCGCACGCGCCGGCCTGCAGGATCCCAATCGGCCGCTGGGGAGTTTCCTGTTCCTGGGTCCCACGGGCGTCGGCAAGACCGAACTGACCAAGGCACTGGCTGGCTTTCTGTTCGATGATGATACCGCGATGGTCCGCATCGACATGTCCGAGTTCATGGAAAAGCATTCGGTCAGCCGCCTGATCGGTGCGCCTCCGGGCTATGTCGGTTATGACGAGGGCGGGGTGCTGACCGAAGCGGTGCGGCGCCGGCCCTATCAGGTTGTCCTGTTCGACGAGGTTGAGAAGGCCCACGCCGATGTGTTCAACGTCCTGCTCCAGGTGCTGGACGATGGCCGCCTGACGGACGGGCAGGGCCGGGTGGTCGATTTCACCAACACCCTGATCATCCTTACCAGCAACCTGGGCAGCCAGTACCTCGCCAACCTGGAAGACGGACAAAGCGTGGAAAGCGTCGAACCACAGGTGATGGAGATCGTGCGCGGGCATTTCCGGCCCGAGTTCCTCAACCGGCTGGACGAGATCATTCTGTTCCACCGTCTGGGCCAGGAACACATGGCGCCGATCGTCGACATCCAGGTCGGCCGGGTCGCAAAACTGCTCAAGGACCGCAAGATTACGCTTGATCTGACCGATGCCGCCAAGCGTTGGCTGGGCCGCGTCGGCTACGATCCGGTCTACGGTGCGCGGCCCCTGAAACGCGCGGTGCAACGCTATTTGCAAGACCCGCTGGCGGAAAAACTGCTGGCCGGCGAAGTGCCGGATGGCGCTGCAGTGCGGATCGACGAAGGCGACGGCGCGCTGACCATCGCGGTGGCTTGACGCGCGCGGCCTCGATTGCGCGTTGACCTGGCCGGAGCGGCGCTTT
This sequence comes from Novosphingobium sp., assembly GCF_024642085.1. Lineage (GTDB taxonomy): Bacteria > Pseudomonadota > Alphaproteobacteria > Sphingomonadales > Sphingomonadaceae > Novosphingobium. The sequence goes on from NZ_JAHEBV010000001.1 coordinate 131,958, forward strand.
AATCGTTCGGTTAAACGCCCGTTCCGGAGAGGAGTCGTCCCATGCCTGCCGCCTATATCGTCGATGCCGTTCGTACTGCCGGGGGCCGCCGCGGTGGGCGTCTTTCCGGCATTCACCCGGTCGATCTGGCCGCAGCTGCGCTGGATGATCTGGTCACCCGCACTGGCATGGACCCGGCTGGGATCGATGACGTGGTGATGGGCTGTGTAAGCCAGGGCGGACAGCAGGCCAACCAGGTTGGCCGCAACGCTGTGCTCGCCTCAAAGGTGCTGCCGCAATCGGTTCCGGCGGTGACGATTGACCGTCAGTGCGGATCGTCGCAGCAGGCAATCCAGTTCGCTGCGCAGGCGGTGATGAGCGGCACCCAGGATGTGGTGATCGCGGCCGGCGTCGAATCGATGACCCGCGTTCCGATGGGCAGCACCACCATGCTGTTCATGAAGGAAGGGCTGGGCGCATCGCGCTCGCCCGGCCTGGCCGAGAATTATCCGGGGCCGAACTGGACGCAGTTCGCCGGCGCGGAAATGATCGCGCAAAAGCACGGCTTTTCGAAAGACGACATGGACCGCTTCGCGCTGCGCAGCCATCACAACGCCAGGGCCGCGACTGAAGCCGGGGCATTTGCTGGTGAAATCGTGCCGATCGCCATCGAGACGCCCGACGGCGCGGCGGTGCACAACGTCGATGAAGGCATTCGCATGGACGCAACGCTGGAAAGCATCGCAGCGGTCAAGCTGCTCAGCGAAGGCGGGCGGATTACAGCAGCCAGTTCCAGTCAGATCTGTGACGGTTCCTCGGCTGCGCTGGTAGTTTCGGAAGAGGCCTTGAAGCGCTATAACCTGACCCCGCTTGCACGCATCCACACTTTGGCAGTAACCGCCGGCGATCCGGTGATCATGCTTGAAGAACCGCTGTTCGCGACCGACAAGGCGCTGCAACGCGCCGGGCTGTCGATCGGCGATATAGACCTTTACGAAGTGAATGAGGCCTTTGCCTCGGTCCCGATGGCCTGGCTCAAACACACCGGCGCCGATCCCGACAAGCTTAACGTCAATGGCGGCGCGATTGCGCTGGGCCATCCGCTGGGCGCATCGGGGACCAAGCTGATGGCGACCCTGCTCCATGCGCTCAAGGCCAGGGGCAAGAAATACGGTTTGCAGACAATGTGCGAAGGTGGCGGGGTTGCCAATGTGACGATCGTCGAGATGGTTTGAAGCCAACCTCGATCACGCCTTAGATTTACGAAGAACATGGAGAATTGCTGAAATGAAACTCGACAACACGGTCGCAGCTGTCGTTACCGGCGGCGCTTCGGGGCTGGGTGCCGCGACCGCCCGGGCGCTGGCTGCCAAGGGCGTCAAAGTCGCCATTTTCGATCTGCAGGAGGAAAAAGGCAAAGCCGTTGCTGCTGAAATCGGCGGCGTGTTCTGCGAAGTCAACGTGACCGATGATGCCAGCGTCGATGCCGGGTTTGCCAAGGCACGCGATGCCCACGGGCAGGAACGCATCCTCGTCAACTGCGCCGGTACCGGCAATGCAATCAAGACCGCCAGTCGGTCAAAGCAGGACGGCAGCATCAAGCATTTTCCCCTGGATGCGTTCAACTGGATCGTCCAGATCAACCTGGTCGGCACATTCCGCTGTATCGCCAAATCGGCGGCGGGCATGTTGACCCTTGATCCGCAGGACGACGGTGATCGCGGCGCGATCGTCAATACCGCTTCGGTTGCGGCTGAGGACGGCCAGATCGGCCAGGCGGCCTATTCCGCGTCGAAGGGCGGCGTGGTCGGCATGACCCTGCCGATCGCGCGCGACCTGTCGGGTGAGAACATCCGCGTCAACACGATCCTGCCGGGCATTTTCAACACCCCGCTGCTCGCCGCTGCGCCGCAGAACGTCAAAGATGCGCTGGGCGCTTCGGTACCGTTCCCCAAGCGGCTGGGCGAGCCCGAGGAATACGCCAAGCTGGCAATGTGCATGATTGAAAACGGGTACTTCAACGGCGAGGACGTGCGCCTTGACGGCGGGATCCGCATGGCGCCGCGTTAATTTGGCTGGGTCCCCGTGCAGACGGGGACCAAAGGCCTGACCCCCTGCCCGCGCGGGGGATCACGGAGGGGTTTGAAGATGGGTTATTCGCAGATCGCGCTCGATATCAGCGAAGGCATTGCCACGCTGACGCTTAACCGTCCCGAAAAGATGAACGCCTTCACCGGCACGATGATGAACGAAATCATCGATGCGATTGACCGCACCGACGCCGATGACGCGGTGCGGGCGGTGATCTTTACCGGAGCCGGTGAGCGCGCGTTCTGTGCCGGGGCCGATCTGACGCCCGACGATGGCCGCGCGGTGTTTTCCAATTCCGAACCGGTCACGGACCTTTCCGATCCGCGCGTGCGCGATGGCGGCGGATTGCTGACCCTGCGGCTGTTCCAGTCGATGAAGCCGCTGATCTCCGCCTGCAACGGTGCCGCGGTGGGCGTGGGCATTACCATGCAACTGCCCATGGACATCCGCCTGGCCAGTGAAACGGCGCGCTACGGCTTTGTCTTCGCTCGTCGCGGGATTGTTCCCGAAGCCTGCTCAAGCTGGTTCCTGCCTAAGTTGGTCGGCGTTTCCCAGGCGATGGAATGGTGTATGACTGGGCGGATATTCGATGCGCAGGAGGCCTTGCGCGGCGGGCTGGTGCGATCGGTCCATGCGCCGGGCGAATTGATGGACGCGGCGCGCGGACTGGCGCGCGAGATTGCCGACAACACCTCGGCCGTGTCAGTCGCGATGACACGCGCGATGCTGTGGCGCAATCCGTCGGGCGACCATCCGATGGAAGCGCACAAAGTCGACAGCCGGGCGATCTACCGCTTGTCCAAGGGCGTGGATGCAAAGGAAGGTGTGCAAAGCTTCCTTGAAAAGCGGGCTCCGGCCTTTCCGGGCCGGGTTTCTGCCGATATGCCGGACTTCTACCCCTGGTGGGGAGAGGAGCCGCCCTACGCATGACGACAGCGAGCCAGCAGATCGCACCCGATGCGCCGCCCGGCGCGCGAGACCAGTTGCTGGATACCGCGTCTGCGATCATGCGCGAAGGCGACATCGTCGATATTTCGCTGTCGGAACTGTCGCTGCGTTCGGGCCTCAATTCGGCGCTGGTCAAATACTATTTTGGCAACAAGGCCGGTTTGCTGAAAGCGCTGCTCGACCGTGACATGGCGGGGATCGTCCATTCGGTCGATGCCCTGCTGGCCAAGGACATGGCGCCCGAAGTGCGGCTGCGCCGCCACATCGGCGCAGTGGTCGATACCTATTACAAGACCCCTTATCTCAACCGGCTGCTGATGCGGCTGGTGCGCGAGAGCGACCCGGACGAGGCGCATCGCATCGCCGACAGCTATCTGACCCCGCTCAGCCGGGCATATGACAAGCTGATCGAGGACGGGATGCGCGAAGGCGTGTTCCGATCCATCGACCCGCAGATGTTCTATTTCACCACCACCGGGGCCTGTGACCGGTTCTTTTCATCGCGGCTGGTGCTCAAGCATTGCTACGATACCGAAGCGCTGACCGAAGAGCTGCGTGACCGTTACCGCGACCATTGCATCGAGACCATAATGGCCGGCATCCTCGCCCGCTGATGCCGGCTGGCTGGCATATCGGGGTAATCGGCGGTTCCGGCCTGGCCGCTGCTGTGGCGATGGACGGCGCGCAGGAGATCGAGGTTGCCAGCCCATTTGGCGCGGCCTCCGGTCCGGTGACAACAGGCACGATCGGCGCGGTCCGGGTAACGTTTCTGGCCCGCCACGGTGCCGGGCACCGCCTGCCGCCTGGTGAGATAAACTACCGCGCCAATATCGACGTGCTGAAACGCTGCGGCGTAACCGACGTTATCGCGCTGTCGGCAATCGGATCACTCAACGAAGCGATGGAGCCCGGGCATTTTGTGGCGATCGACCAGCTGATCGACCGCACGATTGGTCGCGCAGGCAGTTTTTTCGGCACGGGTCTGGTGGCGCATGTTTCGCTGGCCGATCCGGTCTGCCCGCGCTTGCAGGCCCTGCTGGCCAAGGCGGCTGATGCGCAAGGCGCACAGGTCCATCCAGGGGGCACCTATCTGGCGATGGAAGGGCCGCAGTTTTCAACCCGGGCAGAAAGCCGCCTTTACCAAAGCTGGGGTGCCGACGTGATCGGCATGACCGCAATGCCCGAAGCGCGGCTCGCCCGTGAGGCTGAACTACCCTACGCCCTGCTCGGCATGGTCACCGATTTTGATTCCTGGCGCGAAGCCGATGCAGGGGTCGATGCTGGGGCCGTGTTGGCAGTGATGAAGGCCAATGTCGAAACGGCCCGCGCGATTGTCGGCAGCCTGGTGGCAGCGCTTCCGGCAAAGCGCGCCGCCAGCCCGATCGACCGTGCACTTGACCATGCAATCATGACCGCGCCTGATCAGCGCGACCGCACGCTGGCTGCCAAATTGCAGGCCGTCGCCGGAAGGGTGCTGCAATGACGGATGAAGTCGTCCTGTATGATTACTGGCGTTCATCCGCCGCATACCGGGTGCGGATTGTCCTCAATCTGAAGGGAATAGCATACCGCGCAGTGCCGGTTGATCTGGGCAAGGCAGAGCAGACCAACCCTGCCTTTGTCGCGATGAACCCCCAAGGGCTGGTGCCGGCGCTACAGATCGACGGCCATTTGCTGACACAAAGCCTGGCGATCATTGATTACCTTGATGCCAGGGTTGATAGCCCGCCGATGGTTTCGCCTGATCCCGCAGCGCGATCACGCATCCTGGCCCAGGCATTGGTAATCGCGGCGGATATTCATCCAATCAACAACCTGCGCGTGCTCAACTACCTGCGCCGCGAGCTTGGCGCTGATGAAGCCGCCATCAACCGTTGGTACCATCACTGGATCCTGGATGGGTTCCGCGCGCTGGAAGATCAGGCACCGCAGCGGGGCTTGCTGGGCGGTGATCAGGCCAACCTGGCCGATGTGTGCCTGGTTCCGCAGATGGCCAATGCCCGGCGTTTTGCAGTGCCCCTGGAAGCGTTCCCGCGACTGGTCGCGATTGATGAGCAGCTTCGTGCGCTGGATCCGTTTGCCCGGGCCGCGCCGGAAGCGGTGGCCCCGGCTTGAAAAAAGGCACAAGCGCCCATTGCGCGGCGTGCCGCTTGGTCCTAGCAAATTGGTTACAGTTGGAACCGCCTTGCCGATGACCGTCCGAAACGCCCGCCTTGCCGATTTCTTGCCCTATCTGTTGTCGGTTACGTCCAATGTGGTGAGCGACCGGATTGCCGATGAATACCGCGCGCGTTTTGGTCTGAAGATCCCTGAATGGCGGGTTATGGCAGTGCTTGGCGATGGCGGCGCGATGACCCAGCGGCTGCTGGTCGGCGCAACGCGGATGGACAAGGTGGCGGTCAACCGTGCGTGCAAGGTCCTTGAAGAACGAGGCCTGATCAGACGCAGCCCGAATGACCGGGATGGGCGATCACACCACCTCGAACTTACCGCGGCTGGCAAGGCGATGCACGGCGAAATCATGCCGATTGCACTTGATATGGAACGCCGCCTGTTTTCCACGCTCGGTGCAGCCGAACGTGACCAGTTCAAGTCTCTGCTAGCCCGCATCAACGTGGCGGCAGATCAGATGGAGAGCCCTGAATGAAGCTTGCAACACTTCCCGGCAGCGGGCGCGATGGTCAATTGGCAGTGGTCAGCGAGGACCTCCACTGGTGCGCGCAGGCAAGCCACATCGTGCCGACGCTTCAGGCGGCGCTGGACGACTGGGATCGGCACGAACCGGCGCTGCGCGCTCTGGCGATGGAGGTTGCGCACGAATCCATTCCGCTGGAACGTTTTCATGAGCGTGAAGCGCTGGCCCCGCTGCCGCGCGCGTTCCAGTGGGCCGATGGATCGGCTTACGTCAATCACGTTGAACTGGTCCGCAAAGCGCGCGGTGCCGAACTGCCCGACAGCTTCTGGCACGATCCGCTGATGTACCAGGGCGGAAGTGATGATCTGCGCGGCGGTCGCGCCCCGATCACCTTGGCAGACGAAACCTGGGGCTGCGACATGGAGGCCGAGATCTGCGTGGTCACCGGCGATGTGCCGCAGGGCACCGCTGCCGCCGCCGCGCTGGGTCATGTCCGTCTGGTCGGACTGGTCAACGACGTATCGCTGCGCAACCTGATTCCCGGCGAACTTGCCAAAGGCTTCGGCTTTGTCCAGTCCAAGCCCGCAACGCATTTCTCGCCGGTTTTTGCGACACCTGACAGCCTGGGCGATGCCTGGTCGGGCGGCAAGCTCAACCTGCCGCTGATGGTCGACCTCAACGGTCAGCCGTTCGGCCGCGCCGAAGCGGGCGAGGAATGCACTTTCGATTTCGGCACGCTGATTGCCCATCTGGCCCGGACCCGAAACCTTGGCGCAGGCACTATCATCGGGTCGGGAACGGTATCCAATCGCGATCCTGATGGCTCGCCCGGACGCCCGGTCGGCGCCGGCGGGCGCGGCTACAGCTGCATCGCCGAACTGCGCATGGTCGAAACCATCGCCAGCGGAGCCGCAACGACGCCGTTCCTGCATTACGGCGATACCGTGCGCATCGAAATGAAGGACCGCACTGGCCATTCGCTGTTCGGCGCGATCGAGCAGCAGGTCGTACCGCTGAAACAATAAGGCCCTCGCACCGTGAGTGCGAGGGCCTGTTGCTGGTAAAGGTTGAGGTGGCGTCTGTTCGCTAGCTCTTGGTCCCCGGTGTTCCGCCGGCAAAGGCATCGGTGATCGAACAGGCCGCCGGGCCAAGGATCACAATGAACAGCACCGGCAGGATGAACAGAATCAGCGGTACGGTCATGATCGCGGGCAGACGGGCGGCCTTTTCTTCAGCCCGCATCATGCGTTCGTTGCGGAACTCGGCCGACAGCACGCGCAGGGCAGAGGCCAGCGGCGTACCATAGCGTTCTGTCTGGATCATGGTGGTGACCACGCCTTTCACCGCGTCCAGGTCGACGCGGTAAGCCAGGTTTTCAAAGGCGTTGCGCCGCTCGGTCAGGAATGACAGTTCGATCGCGGTCAGCGCGAACTCGTCTCCCAGTTCGGGATAAGCGCGGCCCAGCTCCTTGGCGACACGGTTGAACGCGGCGTCGACAGTCAGGCCGGCTTCGGCGCAGATCACCAGCAGGTCGAGCGCGTCGGGCAGGCCCTTGCGAACTTCGTTGGTGCGCTTGTTCTTGATGTTGTTGATATAAAGGTCCGGTGCCTTGTAGCCCAGGATCGTCATGGCCGCGAACAGCGCGAACTTCTTGGTGGGTCCCCACGCCGGAAACACGTCCATTCCATAAATCAGCGACGCTGCGATGCCGCCAAAAACGATCGGCAGGACCATGCGTGCAAAGATGACAGCGACGGCAAGCTCTTTCTTGCGGATACCAGCCTGGGCCAGCTTCTGCGTGACCGCAGCGACCTGGCTGGCCTGCAGAACCTTGAGCGACGACAGCGTGTCGCGCATCTTGTCGGTCGTTTCGTTCGTGCGAACGATCTTGGCCCGCTTTTTGGCCGACTGGGTGACGATGCCCGATTTCAGCTGATCACGGCGCTCATTCAGCGCCTTGACCCGCTTGGCCATCGGATCGCGAATGGTCACCGCGGTGTAGATGGCGAACATTACGGCCATGGCGGTCAGGGCGGCAAGCATGGTGCCGGCCCAGATGACATCGACGCCAAGCAGCGTCGGGCCGGGAGGTGTATTCAACATATCCTAATTCCTCCCGCTCAGATCTCGAAGCTGACCATCTTGCTCATGATAAATACGCCAAGGCTCATCCAGGTAAGGCCGCCCAGGCCCACCGCGATCAGGCGTTCATCGCTGAAAAATCCGCCGATGTAGCTCGGGTTGACGAACCAGATCAGGCCAAAGACGATGAACGGCAGCGAGCCGACGATATAGGCCGAGGCCTTGGATTCAGAACTCATGGCCTTGATCTTGAGCTTCATCTGACCGCGCTTTCGCAGCACATCGGACAGGTTTGACAGCGTTTCCGCCAGGTTGCCCCCGGTTTCGCGCTGGATTGCCAGTGTGATGCAGAAAAAGCTGAACTCAGGCATGTTAAGCCGGTCGGCGGTGTCCTGAAGGGCGTCCTCCATGGTCTTGCCGATCTTGATCCGTTCGCTGATCGATTTGAACTCTTCACCCACCGGACCCGGTACTTCGGACGCGATGACGCCCAGTGTTTCGGTAACCGGCAGGCCCGAGCGCAGGCCGCGAACCAGCAATTCGATTGCGTCGGGAAACTTCGTCGTAAAATTGACGTAACGCTTCTTGATCGCGCTGTTGACCACCATGTGCGGAATGCCTGCGCCGACAACCAGTCCAAAGCCAAGCGACAGCATGGCTGCGCCCGTCTTGAGGTACATCAGCACACAGATGGCGAGCGCGATCCCGCCCGAGGCATAGAGGTAGTTGCTGAGCGTCCAGCCCTTGCCGGTCTGGTGCAACCGCAGCGACAAAGCCGCGATGCGCGATTCCGAACCGGCGATCTGGTGCATCCTGGGCTTGCGCTGGGCAACGGCCTTTTTCAGCTGCGCCTCGACGCGGTCGATGGTGCTTTCGGAATGGCGATAGCGGACCGCCTGGAGGCGGCGCGCGCTTTCCTTGGCTACCGACGGCCCGGAAAAGGCCATGTAGCCAAGTACCATGAACGCCATCAGGCCTACGGCCACTAGCAGGAGCTGGATAATGCCCATCTGCGTATCACGCCTTCCTTGTCAGGGCCGCCCGCCGCCCGCATCAGCGGGGGGCGAGTGGGCCGGTTCCGCTCAGGCGCTGGCCTTGGCGGTGGACTTGTCTTTCTTCGGCAGCAGTGCCTTGAGGTCGAGCTTGCCGAGCAGCGAAGACTTGGCTTTGACGCTGTCATCAACGTAGTCGCCTTCGCCAACACCCATGATCGATTTCGCGATGTCACGGATGACGCCGCCGGCTTTGCTGCTGCGGTTGGCATCGGCAAAGGTCTGGCCCAGCTTCGCCGCATTGACGGCTGCCTTGGCATCGAACGGGATCGTGAAACCGATCTTGCGTTCGACCGAGGCTTCGAAATCGGCCTTGGTGATTTCGGCCACGCCCGACTGGACACGGTTGGCAATCACGATCGGCTGGACATGGGCGGCATTGGTCTTGAGCCACGACAGAATGCGGATCGCATCGCGCGCGCCGGCCAGAGTCATTTCGGTGGTCAGCAGGACCACGTTCACGTCTGCCAGCAAGTGCGGGAAATTGATAAGCATGTTACGCGGCAGATCGATCACCGTCATTTCGAACGCCTGGCGGAACTCTTCTTCCAGCTGCACGAACGCGGCACCATCGGTCATCAGGGGCGAGTTCATCGGCGCTTCGGCCGACAGGATCGCCAGATGATCGTTGGCCCGGATCATCGCACGTTCGATGAACAGTCCGTCGATTCGGCCCGGGTTTTCGATCGCATCGGTCAGGCCGCGGCCCGGTTCGAGATCCAGCGCCAGGGCGCCGGTGCCGAAGTGCACGTCAAGATCTAGCAGCGCAGTCGGCATCTTTTCGTCCGCGCTGAACAACCAGGCAAGCGATGTGGCCAGCGTCGATGCTCCCACGCCGCCGCGCGTCCCGATCACCGCGGTCGAGATGTGGCGCTTGGCCACAGCCGGATCGTGCTGCTTGGGCGCGGCAAACACCGCCTGGGCGTTGATCAGCGCATCGCGCACTGCGCCGGGTGAAAGCGGCTTGAGCAGGTAATCGTGAATCCCGCTGGCGACCAAGTCGCGGTACAGGCGCACGTCATTGACCTGACCGACAGCGATCACGACCGTACCGGGTTCGCAAACCTCGGCCAGGGCGTTGATATCGGACAGCGGATCGCCGCTTTCCGAAAGGTCGACCATCAGGATGTTCGGACTGGCAGTGATTGACAGGGACTGCACTGCATTGCGCAGGCCGCCCTTGTTGCACTTTTCAGGCTGCCAGCCCATCTCGATCACGACCGGGCGCAGCACATCAAGTGCGGCCTCATCGCAGATGAATGAGGCAAAGGCGTCGCGGTTACCGGGTGTGCCGGGCTTCCAGGGAGCGTTCATGGCTTACTTCCCGTCCTTCGTGGATTCTTGCTTCAGACCGCCTTCGCCCGTGGGCTTGGCTTCGCGGTAGCTGTCGATCGCCTTGGTCGAACTCATCACGACCGTCTGGCCCGATCCGGCGGCACCCTTGATCAGGTGTTCAGGATCGGCGACCATTGCGGCCAGGTTTGAATTGCTGGCGCAGCCGTAGTTGGTGCTGGTGGCATTGTTCAGCGAGATGTCGGTCTTGCGCGACCAGTCCGGGCAGCCCGGAACCGATGCGCTTGACCGCGTCACCACGACGCGGACCGTGCCGGCGTTGACATACCCTGGCGTAACCGGAGCATCACCGCCGACCAGCATGCCGAAGCGGCTGGCAACAGCCTCTACTGCAGCGCGGGTTGCGCCGCTGGCTAGCGGATCGTCGAGGCTGATCCGGTCGCCATAGCGCAGGTCCATTGCTTCGAACCAGCCCGCCAGCCGGCGTTGTTCGGGAAGCGAAAGCCCCCCAGGACCGGCGTTGACGTCAAGCGTGTAGTTGGTGCGTTCGACCACCGCCTGGTGGACCGATTCAAGACTGCGATTGCCGCCTACGACACCGCCACAACCACTAAGGGCCAAGCCGAGCGAGAGAGCGATGACCCCGCTGAGGGCCGTGCGATTGATAGGATTACGCATGGGACTTCACCTCTCTCAGTTCAGGCTGAAGCCGGGAGCTGCATCCTTCGATGCATCCGCGGTCCGCGCCTTGCGCTTGCTTTTCTTGTCTTCCTTGGCCTGAGCCGGGGCTGCGTCGAGCATGCCGACCTTGGGGCCTGTTACGGCCGAGGGTGCGGTCGACGCGTGGGGCCGGTCAGCACCCGACTTGCCGTCGCTGTCCATGTGGCCCAGCAACTGCTGCAGCGTGTTGGCGTTTTGATAGCCATCTGTCGGCAGCTTGATGTCGTTCGCGTTGACCGGGTTCACCAGATAGGGCGTGACCACGATCACCAGTTCGGTTTCGCCGCGCTGGAAGTTGGTTGAGCGGAACAGCGACCCCAGGATCGGGATATCGCCGGCGCCGGGCATCTTCTTCAGCGTCTGCTGAGCAGAATTGCTCATCAGGCCGGCAATCATGAAGCTTTGCCCCGAACCCAGTTCGATCGTGGTTTCGGCGCGGCGCACGGTCAGTGCAGGAACCTGGAAACCGTTGAGCGTGATCGCTCCCTGGCTCGACAGTTCAGACACTTCCGGGCGGACCCGCATCGAGATGCGGCCATTGGCCAGAACCGTCGGGGTATAGGCCAGGCTGACACCGAACTTCTTGTATTCGACTGATGTCGTGCCCAGGCCCTGGCTGATCGGGATCGGGTATTCACCGCCGGCCAGAAACTCGGCCGTTTCGCCCGAAAGCGCGGTCAGGTTGGGCGAAGACAGTGACGTTACAAGGCCCAGGTTTTCCCCGATATCAAGGGCGCCCAGGATGTTCAGACCAAGCAGCTTGCCCATTCCGGCAATCGTGCTGACTCCACTCAAGCTGGTCACGTTGGTGCCTGGCTGGAGCACCAGCTGACCGGTGTTGGGATCCACTACATATCCTTGCACCGCACTGGTGCCGACACCAAGGGGCGCACTCGGGTTTGTGGAGAAGGTGCTGCCTGCGCCGCGACCCTGGGTCACGCCGAACTTGAAGCCACCCGTACCGTCGATCGACTGCAGATTGACACCCAGCTGGCGAACCAGCGTGCGGCTGACTTCGGCAAAGCGGACCTGCAGGTTGACCTGCAGCGGGGTGGCCATTTTCAGGCGGGTAATCACGTTGGCTTCCTTGCCAACGAAGGCTGCGACCAGGCGCTGGGCCTCGGCTGCATCTTCGGGCGCGCCGACCGTACCGGTCAGCAGGAAGGTGTTGGTGCCCATGGTCGATACGGCAACCTTGGCGTCCGGCATGGCCAGTCGCAGCATCTGGTCGACGCTGTCGATGTTCGAGCCGACGCGGACGTTGGCTGACCAGATCACATCGCCTGCCGCATTGCTGGCATAAACCGTGGTTTCACCGCCGGCCTTGCCGAACACATAAAGCTGACGCGGCGATTTGACCTGCACGTCGGCGATCTGTTCGTTGGCGACGAAAACATCGCTCATCGCGCCGGCGACGGTGACCAGCTGGCCGCGACCGATCGACAGGACAATTTCATTGGCCGGGCGTGAGACCGACTGTGCCTGGGCGGCGACCGCAGGCAGCAGGGCCAGCGGCGCGGCAAGGCACGCGGCAGTCAGTAACTTGGTGACTAGGCGGTTCATCGGTCGGCCTTTCGTGGCGGAGCGGTTGGCTGGTTTGGAAAGCATCGACATCTCAGCGGCTCCCCACGGATTCTTCAGTGGTAACCTTGCCGCGGGTGACGCGGACCACCGGGCCCGAACGGATCACCGCAGGACGGCCCGACGAGGCGCCGCCGAAAGACGGGCCCGAATAAGGCTGGAAGCTGGCCGTGGCGCGCTGCGCCTGGGCCTGGCTGGGCATTGAGCGGCGCTGGAAGCGCGACACATCGCCGCCGGTCACAAAGGTCGCACCGGCATCGACCGGACGGTTGAGCGCCTGCGACAGGAACTTGTCCTCGTCTTCCTTGCTCATCCCGGCGGGTACCTTGACATTGCCGCCGGCGATTGCCCGATCAAGATCGGCCTGGCTGTCAGCCAGGCTGCGCAGCGACAGGCTGAGCTTGCCGATGTTGTCCGCAACCGCGATCTTTTCAGCAAGCTTGGGCGTGACTTCCAGCGTAACGTTGCTGGCAGTCTTGACCACGGTCTTGCCGTTTTCGGTTTCGGTTTCGGTCGATTGGTCGGTGGCCAGGACGCGAAGGTTACGCACGATGGTTTCCGCCGTCTTCAGCGTATCGCCGCTGTCCGTGGGTTTGACCTGCTGCGTCAGCACCAGATCGACATGGTCGCCCGGGAAGATAAAGCCGGCAACGCCGGTCTGCTTGGATACCGGAATGGTCACGGCGCGCATGCCGGGGCCAAGCGCCGCTGCCAGGAAGCCGCGATCGCCGGGTTTGACCAGGGCGCCCTGGGTGACCGGCTGGCCGGCAGTGACCGGATAGCGGACCACAGTGCCAAGCAGCTTGTTCATGTCCGATTCGCCGTCAATGAAGTAGGCGTCCTGGATCATTTCCTTGGGCCACTGCTGATACGAAACCGAATCAGCGGTGATGATCGTGCCGACGGGCAAGGCGCGCTGGGCAACCAGGACCTTGGGACCCTTGGGCGCGACCTGTGCGGCCTCGGCCTTGGGAGCTGCGGCTCCGACAAACAGAGTGCGGGCAGCCAGAGCCGTGCCGATAGCCACGACCATTGCTCCCATCAGCAACATCAGCTTCTTTTTATCCATGGCTTGGCAAGCCCCCTTGAAAACCCCGAAACGTTGAACCCGTTTCGGGTAAATTGGTTAAAATCAGGTTCACTGCAGGCCGGTTGGCAACTGCGATACGGCGATTACGTTGGAATATTGGCTAACCAGCACCCACAGCCCGGCGACGGCGATTGCCACACCGTAAGGAATGGCCACGCGGTCGCGCTGCCGGCGGGCGATGTGCCAGGCGCCAAACACGATGGTCAGCAGCAGGCCGACCAGTGCCATCACGATCAGCAACTGGGCGAACGAGTACGGCGCGATCCACAGCGCCAGTGCGGTCAACAGTTTGACGTCACCCCCGCCCATCCAGCGCATCGCGAACAGCGCGGCAAAAACCGCGAAAACTGCCACGGCCAAGCCGATTTGGTAAACGACGTCAGGCCACAGCGAATAGCCGGCGGCCCACCAGTACAGCGGAGCGACCAGCGCAATGGCGGCGTTGAGGGTGTTGTCGATCTGCCGGCGGCGAAGATCGGTAAACGCGGCAATAACCAGCGCGATTGCCAAGGCCCCCTGCAATAGGTAACGAAAATCGAAGTCCGGCATGGTGCCCCCTGATCCCTTGGGGCGACGTGTAAAGGGCAGGGCTTACTAAATAGTAACCAGTCCCAAGAGGCCGGAATTAGGCAAATGCACGAACCAGATTTCCGGTCGATTGATCGCCGCGCCATTCCTGTTGATGCTGCCGAATCCAAATGGCTTGCGGCCGATGGCCTGGCCATCCGGCGTATCGACTGGTCAGATCCGGCGGTTCCGGCGCAAGGATCGCTGCTGTTCTTCCCGGGCCGCGGCGATGCTTACGAGAAATACCTTGAAACGCTGGACCACTGGCACCGGCTGGGCTGGCGGGTCACGGCAATGGACTGGCGCTGGCAGGCGGGGTCGGGCCGGCTGGGCACCGATCCCGTGACAGGCCATGTCGATGATTTTGCAACGTGGGTTGGTGATCTTGCCGCGTTCTGGCCGCAGTGGTGTGCGCAAACCCCCGGTCCGCACGTTCTGGCGGGCCACTCGATGGGCGGCCACCTGGTGCTGCGGGCCGTGGCCGATGGACGGGTGACCCCTGATGGCTTGCTGCTGTCAGCGCCGATGCTGGGCTTTCGCGACAGCTATGCACCCACGCCGGTCATGCATCTGGCGGCCAAGTTGATGACCCGGCTGGGCGACCGCCGCCGTCCGGCATGGAAGTGGAGCGAAAAGCCCGGAGAGGTTCCGGCGGACCGCATTCACCTCCTTACCCACGATGGTGAACGCTATGCCGATGAACTGTGGTGGCGCAAGGCGCGGCCCGAACTTGCCATGGGGCCGGGATCGTGGGGCTGGGTTGAGCGGGCCTACGCCTCGATGCGGCAGCTTGAACGGCCGCGCGCGCTGGAAGCGGTCACGATGCCGGTGTTGATCCTGGCCGCCGCGAAGGACGAGCTGGTCAGTTACAAGGCGATTGTGCGCGCTGTCGCCCGGCTGCGGGACTGCGAACTTATCCGCTTTGGCGAGGAAGCCTGCCACGAAATCCTGCGCGAGGAAGACAGCGTGCGCGACCGCGCGCTGGACGCCTGCGATGATTTTCTGGGCCGGATTGCGGCGGGCTGAAGCGGGCAGTGGAAACGTTCGACTTCGCGGTGATCGGCGCGGGTATCGCCGGGGCTTCGCTAGCAGCTGGGCTGGTATCGGACGGTTCTGTCCTGCTGATGGAAGCGGAGGAGCAGCCAGGTTACCATTCGACCGGGCGTTCGGCGGCGTTCTGGACCGAAAGCTACGGCGGTCCGCTGGTCCAGCCGCTGACCACAGCATCAGGGCCGTTTCTGGCAAAACACGGTTTCCTTAAACCGCGCGGTGCACTGACCTTGGCGCGGTCAGGGGAAAAGGACGCTCTCGATGCCTTTGTGGCAAGGTTTTCGCAGCTCGGCGTGCGGGTCGAAGCGCTGGACCGCTCCGCGCTCGAGGTGCGGCTGCCGGGACTTCACCCGCAATGGCGTCACGGCGCCCACGAACCCGATAGCACCGACATCGACGTTGCAGGATTGCACCAGCACTGGCTGGGCGCAGTACGGCGAGGCGGGGCGATCATAGCCACTCGTGCGCGGTTGGCTGCGGCCAGACATAGCGATGGCATGTGGCATATGCGAGCGGCCGATGGTCGCAGCTTTGCCGCCCGCGTGCTGATCAACGCAGCCGGTGCCTGGGCTGACGAGGTGGCAATAATGGCCGGCGCGGCGCCAATCGGCATCCAGCCAATGCGGCGCACCGTGGCGCAGTTACGCATGGCCGCGCCGGTTCCGGCTGACTTGCCATTGACGATGGGAATTGACGGGCAGTTCTACTTCAAGCCCGAAGGCGGCAAATTGTGGCTCAGCCCACATGACGAAACCCCGACACTTCCCTGCGATGCCGCGGCGGAGGAGCTGGACGTGGCCACGGCGATTGACCGGTTCCAGCAAGTTGTCGACTGGCCGATCGCGCAGGTCGAACGCAAATGGGCCGGTCTGCGCAGCTTTGCCCCCGACCGCCTTCCGGTGTATGGTTTCGATCAGGCGAACCCGGCGTTCTTCTGGTTCGCCGGTCAAGGCGGTTTTGGCATCCAGACAGCTCCCGCCGCGGCCGACCTGGCGCTGCGGTTGTTGCGCCGACAGGGGCCTGGACCTTTAAATCCCGCGCCTTATTCGCCGGATCGCTTTTCATAGCTATTCAACCGTGTGCACAAATGTACACTCCTCAGCGCCAACCTGAAGGAGAGTCGCATGGCACACCGGTTTGAAATTCGTAAGAACAAAGGCGGAGAGTTTGTCGCCTATTTCTGCCATAATTCTGAAACGATGTTCTGGACGGAAGGCTATTCGAGCAAGGCCAGCGCCAGGAACGCAATCGAATCGATCAAGAAGAACGGTCCCGGCGCCGAAACGGTCGACACCACGACCGGTTGATCAGCCGGCCTGGTTAAGGGCCGCATCACTCGCCAGCCGGTCAACCCGTTCGTTCTCCGCATGGCCGTTGTGGCCGCGGACCCACACCCATTCGATGTGGTGACGCTGCGCAGCTTCGATCAGGTCGTGCCACAAGTCAGCGTTGCGGACCGGCTGCCGGCTGGCGTTGATCCAGCCCTTCTTTTTCCAGCCGTGGACCCACTTGGTGATGCCATCGACCACGTATTTGCTGTCGGTATGCAAAGTGACGGAACACGGTTCGGTCAAGGCTGTCAGCGCCTGGATCGCAGCGGTCATCTCCATCCGGTTATTGGTCGTGTCGGGTTCGGATCCCGACAGTTCCTTTTCATGCTGGCCCAGGCGCAGCAAAGCGCCCCAGCCGCCGGGTCCGGGATTGCCCTTGCAGGCGCCATCGGTGAAAATGTCGACAGTCTTCATAGGAATACGGCGCTATTACCCGGATCGGCATAGAAATCCAGCCGTCGGACAAAGGCCATCGGGTCTTTGGGCATGACCAGTGCTCCACGCGGGGTATTCAGCCAATCATAGGCGCGGCTTGCGATAAATCGCAGGCAGGCGGCGCGGGCCAGAACCGGTAATGCAGCGCGCTCGGCGTCCGTAAAAGGTCTGACGGCTGCATACCCTGCCATCAGCGCGCGCGACAATTCGGGGTCGAAACCGGTCCCGTCGCCAGCAAAACACCATGCTGCGTGGGTCACTGCCATGTCATAGGCGGTCAGGTCGTTGCAAGCGAAGTAGAAGTCGATCAGGCCGGTGACATCGCTGCCCAGCATCAGAACATTGTCAGGAAAAAGATCGGCGTGGATGACGGATCGCGGCAGGTTTTGCGGCCAGTCGCGGTCTGCGGCATCAAGTTCCCGGCCGACCAGCGCGGGCAGGCGCGCGTCGATCTGCGCCAGACCGCTGTCCCCGCACGCATCGAACAGCCGGCGCGATTCGGCGCGGTCCATACCGTTGGCGCGGCTTGCCGGGAAATCCGCTGCGGCCAAGTGCAGTTGGGCCAGCGCACGACCCACGGCCTCGGCCTGCCCCGGACTTGGCTGGCTGACAGATACGCCGGGGAGGTATTCGATAAGCGCAACCGCCTTGTCCCCCACCATGCGGTACAGGTTCCCGTCGCGGTCATGGATAGTGCGAGGCACCGGGCAACCTTTCGCCGCCAGATGATCCAGCAAGGCAAGGAAATAGGGTAATTCGGCAATATCGATGCGAAACTCGTACATCGTCAGGATAAATCGCGCCCCGCGGCCATCTGCGCCGCTGGTTTCAATCAGCCAGTTGGAATTGGAAACACCCTCGGCAATACCCTTGGCGCTGCGCAGCGTGCCCACCTCGAAATGGCTGATCAGGTCAGCCATCTCTTCAGCGCCAAGGTGTGTATATACCGCCATCAATCGGCCAGCTGGCGGGGCAGCTTGAACACCATCTTTTCCTCGGTCGTCACGACCTTTTCGACCGTCAGCGCACGGAGCGATGCGATCAGCGCGACGACCTCGTCTACCAGCGCTTCGGGCGCGGAGGCTCCGGCAGTCAGGCCCATCGTTTCAACTTCTTCGAACCAAGCCGGATCGATGTCAGCGGCGCGCTGGACAAGGTTCGCTTTCGCCCCGCAGCGCTGCGCCACTTCAAGCAGCCGGACCGAATTTGAACTGTTTGGCGCGCCGATGACCAGCACCAGCTGGCAACGCGGGGCAATCGCTTTTACCGCTGCCTGGCGGTTAGACGTGGCATAGCAGATATCTTCGGCCTTGGGCCCGGCGATCCCCGGAAAGCGGATCCGCAGCGCAGCGACGATTTCGGCTGTATCGTCAACTGACAGGGTGGTCTGGGTCAGGAACGCAAGCGGTGAGTCGGGCGCGAAGTTCAGCGCGGCGACATCCTCAAGGGTTTCCACCAATGTGATCGCACCATCGGGAACCTGCCCCATTGTGCCGATCACTTCGGGATGGCCCTTGTGGCCGATGAACAGAATGTGGCGCCCGGCCTCGATCTGGCGTTCGGCCTGGCGGTGAACCTTGCTGACCAGCGGGCAGGTGGCGTCAAGCCAATCGAGCCCGCGGCTCGTCGCTTCTTCGGGCACCGCCTTGGGCACGCCATGCGCGCTGAACACCACCTGGGCGCCGTCGGGAACTTCGTCCAGCTCCTCGACGAAAATCGCCCCTTTGGACCGCAGGCCATCGACGACAAAGCGGTTGTGGACGATTTCGTGACGCACGTAGACCGGCTGGCCATAACGTTCCAGCGCGCGCTCGACGATCTCGATCGCACGGTCAACGCCGGCGCAGAAACCGCGCGGCGCGGCCAGCAGCAGGTGCATCGGGGGCAGGGCGTCTGCGGGAAAGGAAGCGTTCATGTTCGCCCCCCTAGCGCTTTGCTCCGTGTGCGGCTAGGGCAAGCGAAAGTTGGGCCCCAGGCCGAATTGCAAGGATGCCGAAATGATCGTTCGCCCCCGCCTGATTGCCTCTGTCGCCGTGCTGGTCGCCCTGGCCGGCTGCAAGACCACCGGTGACATCGTCGTTGATGAAGGCGTCGGCATATCGGCGGTGCGCAGCGCGTGCCCGGCAATCGGCATTCCCGATTATACAGGTGACGTCACCTTGTTCCGCACTCCCGGCAGCACCACCGCCGATAACATCGATGTGGTCGCCGCGATGACCAACGTGCGCGCGGCCTGCAATGACACGGGAGACAAGGTGACCAGCCAGGTAACGTTTGACGTGCTGGCGCGCCGCACCGACACGCGCGGCGCACGGCAGGTGACAATTCCCTATTTCTCTGCCGTGCTGCGCGGCAGCAATGCCGTGATTGCCAAGCGCATCGGGCAGGTCACGCTGAACTTTGCCGATGGCCAGGAACGCGCCCAGGCCAGCGGCAGCGGCGCGGCCTTCATCGACCGGGCCGAAGCCACGCTCCCCGCCGATATCCGCGAACGTATTACCCGCAAGCGCAAGGCGGGCGAGGCGGATGCCGCTATCGATCCGCTGTCGCAGCCCGACATCAAAGCCGCCGTTGCCCGCGCGACCTTTGAACTGCTGGTCGGTTTCCAGCTCGACCAGAGCCAGCTTAACTACAACGGCACCCGATAACCCGCGTCGCGGCGGCTGCCGCGACGCTTCTGCCTGTTGAGTGCACCTCTCCGCCGTAGCGGGGAGGTTTCCTTGTTGCTGCAAACGAGCTAACCGCCCGCCATGACCCAGACGACCACAATTCACGCCGCCTTTGCGGCCCATGTCGATGCCGCGCTTGATGCGCTTGAAGCGGCGGGCACGCTGCCCGCTTTGCCGCGCGGTTCCATTGCGGTCGAACCGCCGCGAGACCCGGCGCACGGCGATCTGGCGACGAACGCAGCCATGGTTCTGGCCAAACCGGCCGGCATCAACCCGCGCGCCCTGGCCGAAGCTCTGGCAGAACAGCTGCGCCAGGTGGCAGGCGTCTCCTCGGTGGAGATTGCAGGACCGGGCTTCCTCAACTTGCGGCTCGATCCCGCACTGTGGGTGGCCGAACTGAAAACAATCGCAGCGCTGGCGGGTGACTATGGCCGGTCGGTCATGGGTGCGGGCAAGACGGTCAATGTCGAATATGTTTCGGCCAACCCGACCGGGCCGATGCACATGGGCCATTGCCGCGGCGCGGTGGTGGGCGATGCGCTCGCCAGCTTGCTGGAATATGCCGGGCACACCGTGATCCGCGAATACTACGTCAATGATGCCGGCAGTCAGGTCGATGTTCTCGCCCGTTCGGCGCACCTGCGCTACCGCGAGGCGCTGGGCGATGCGGTTGGCCCGATTCCCGAAGGGCTGTACCCGGGCGATTATCTTGTCCCAGTGGGTCAGGCCCTCGCCGCAGAGTTCGGGGACCGCTATGCCGCGGCGGACGAAAGCGAATGGCTGGTGACATTTCGCGCCCGCGCGGTTGCCGCCATGCTCGACATGATCCGGGCCGATCTGGCCCTGCTGGGAATCCACCACGACCTGTTCAGTTCCGAGGCGGAACTGCAGGCGGCGGGCAAGCCTGCACAGGCTGAAGCATGGCTGCGCGCGCATGACCTGGTTTATGACGGGCACCTGGAAGCGCCAAAAGGCAAGACCGCCGACGATTGGGAGCCGGTCGAACTGCCGCTGTTCCGCTCCACCCGCTTTGGCGATGATCAGGACCGCCCGATCAAGAAAAGCGACGGCAGCTGGACCTATTTCGGTGCTGATCTGGCCTATCACTTTCAAAAGGCGGAAAAAGCTGATGCGCTGGTCGATATCTGGGGCGCCGACCATGCCGGTACGGTCAAGCGGATCAAGGCCGCAGTTGCCGCGCTGACGCAGGGCCAAGGCAAGGAAAAGCCATTCGAAATCAAGCTTGTCCAGATGGTCCAGCTGATGAAGGGCGGGCAGCCGTTCAAGATGTCGAAGCGCGCGGGCAATTTTGTCACTCTTGCCGATGTGGTCGAAATGGTCGGCAAGGACGTGGTCCGCTTCACCATGCTGACCCGCAAGCCCGAAGCGCAAATGGACTTCGATTTCGACAAGGTGGTCGAAGCATCGAAGGACAACCCGGTATTCTATGTCCAGTATGCCCACGCGCGTATCCGTTCCACCCTGCGCAAGGCGGCGGCTGAAGGCCTGACGCCGTCCGCCGATGGGCTGGACCTGCTGGGCGAAGAAGAACTGGCGCTGGTCAAGTTGGCGGCGCAGTTCCCCCGGATCGTAGAGGCTGCCGCCGCCGCGCGCGAAGCGCACCGCATCGCATTTTTCCTCTATGACCTTGCCGGAGCGCTGCACGGGTTCTGGAACCTGGGCAATGACAAGCCCGAAAAGCGGTTCATCGTGGCACAGGATGCGCGGCTGACCGGCGCAAGGCTTTATCTTGCCGCGCAAATAGGGCAGCTTATCCGCAATGGCCTGGCGCTGCTGGGGGTTGAGGCTGTGGAGGAAATGTAAACATGACGGGCGAGCACGACGAACAGAACCCGGGCGAAAATCCCGAGACGTGGACTGACGCTGAAGGCGAGCCGCTGGAGACCGAGCGGCTTGCCCTGGACGAAGACGATACGCGCTTGCCCTGGCTGGAATCCGGCGATGACGAATATGAGGACGAAGGCGCCGGATCAGGCCGCGTTGCCGGCCTTGCCGCGCTGAGCGGCGTGGCTTTGCTGGCAATTGTCGGCGGCATCTGGTGGGCATCTCATCGGGGCGGGGATAGTGCGGCCGTGGCAGATGGAAGCGTGATCGCTGCGCCAAAGGAGCCCTACAAGGAAGCGCCCAAGAACCCCGGCGGCAAAACCTTTGACGGAACCGGCGATACAAGCTTTGCCGTATCCGAAGGACAAAGCCGTCCGGCCAAGATGGGGGAAAACCCCGGCGCTGTGCCGCCTGCCCCTGCGGCTGCCGCTTCGCCATCGGCCAGCGTTGCCCAATCAGGGCCCGCTACGGCTGGCAGCGGCGGCGTGGGCGTTCAGGTCGGCGCATACAGTTCCAAGGCCGCGGCCGAGGCGGGCTGGACCAAGCTGACCGGCCAGGCGGGCAGCGTGCTGTCAGGCATATCGCACCGCGTGGTCGAAGGCACTGCCGATATCGGCAAGGTCTACCGCCTTCAGGCGGTCGCGGCGGATGCCGGTGCTGCCAACGCGCTGTGCGGCAAATTGAAAAGCGCCGGGATCTCCTGCCAAGTCAAATAGGCCGCATAATCCACACGTCTGGGGCCCCGTTCGCTTGCCACGGGCCCGCGATCCTGCGACTTTCTCGGCCGTTATGACACCTGCAATCTTCGGCCTTTCCGGTTTGACGCTAGGCGATGCGGAACGCGCCTTTTTCCTTGAGGCGGATCCTGCCGGTTACATCCTGTTCGGCCGCAATATTCAGTCCCGCGACCAGGTCCGCGCGCTGACTGACTCGTTGCGCAGCATCCACGGCCGCGACCGCCTGCTGATCACGATCGATCAGGAAGGCGGACGTGTTGCGCGAATGCGGCCTCCCGAATGGCCGCCCTATCCCGCTGGCGCACTGTTCGACGCGCTGTATGATGTGGCGCCGGCCAGCGCGATCGAGGCCGCCCGCGCCAATGCCGAGGCGATGGGCCATGATCTTGCCGAAGCGGGCATTACCTGCACCCATGCCCCGGTGCTCGATGTGCGTCAGCCGGGCGCGCACGATGTGATTGGCGACCGCGCTCTCGGGCACGAACCGCTGCGCGTTGCTGCGCTGGGCCGCGCTGTGCTGGATGGGCTGGCCCGCGCCGGCATCGCCGGCACGGTCAAGCACATGCCTGGCCACGGCCGAACGACTACCGATACCCACAAGGAAATGCCCACGGTCACCGCCAGCGCCGAAGATCTGGAAGCTGACCTTGCCCCGTTCCGGGCGCTCAATACCGCGCCGATCGGGATGACGGGGCATTTGTTGTTTACTACCTGGGACGCGGACCATCCCGCCACCCAGTCAGCGATCATCATCCGCGATATTATTCGCGGTGCGATCGGATTTGACGGGCTGCTCTTGACCGATGACCTTGATATGGAGGCATTGTCGGGCACTGTCCCTGAAAGGGCAGCGCGGTCGATTGCGGCTGGCTGCGACATCGCGCTCAATTGCTGGGCCAAAATGGAAGATATGGCCGGAATCGTGAAGCAGTGCGGAACCATGAAGGCCGAAACGGCGGTGCGGCTGGAGCGTGCCCTTGCTGATACCCGCGTGGACGGCGCACGCGGTGCGCAGGTCGAACTGCTAGCCAAGCGTGACGCGTTGTTGGCCCTGACGGAGCAGCAGGCTTGACCGATCCTGCCGACAGTCCGGCAATCGCATTGCCCGATGACGACTGGCAAGGCGTGGCGACGGCCGCTGCCGGCGACGAGGCGCTGTATCTCGAACTGGACGGGTGGGAAGGCCCGCTCGATCTGTTGCTCGATCTGGCAAGGCGTCAAAAGGTTGACCTGCGGCGGATTTCAATCCTCGACCTGGTCGACCAGTATCTGAACTATATCGATCAGGCCGAGGCTCTGCGATTGGAATTGGCGGCCGATTACCTGGTGATGGCGGCGTGGCTGGCCTATCTCAAATCGGCGCTGCTGCTACCGCGTGAAGAGCAGGAAGATCCCAGTCCGGAAGAGCTCGCGCTGCGCCTCCAGCTTCGCTTGCAGCGGCTGGCAGCGATGCGCGATGCCGCCGGACGGCTGATGGGGCGCGACCGGCTGGGCCGCGATGTGTTCGGCCGGGGCAATCCGGAAGGGCTGAGGATCGATCGAAAGGCCTTGTGGCAATGCGATTGGTTCGCGCTGATCCAGGCCTATGGCCAGATCAAGGCGCGGACCCAGCCGGTGGTGCACCTGGTCCGTGATCGCATGGTCATGACGCTAGACAGCGCGCTGACGCGGGTGGCAGCGATGCTGGGGGTGACGCTAGACTGGATGGAGCTCAAGGATTTTCTTCCGCCCCATGCCGATCCCAAGCTGCGCAAGTCTGCGCTTGCCTCCAGCTTCGTGGCCGCTCTGGAACTGGCCCGGTTGGGCAAGGCGGAGATGACCCAGGACGAAACCTTCGGCCCGCTGCGTCTGCGCGGAGTGCGGGCGTGAGCGACCGGCCCGACGATTTGCTCCGCGCAGTCGAGGCGGCAGTGTTCGCTTCGGAACAACCTTTGAGCATCGAGGCGATTTCGCTCCACTTGGGCGGGGCCGATGTGCGCGCCGCGCTGGCTGAGCTGGCTGAGCACTATGCTGATCGCGGTGTGCATCTGGTCGAACGGGGCAAGCGCTGGCATTTTGAAACGGCGCCCGATCTGGCCCACTTGCTGCGCCGCGAGCGCGAGGAAGTCCGCCGCCTCAGCCGGGCCGGCACCGAAGTCCTGGCCATCGTTGCCTATCACGAGCCGGTCAGCCGCGCGGAAATCGAATCGATCCGCGGCGTGCAGACCGCCAAGGGCACGCTGGACGTGCTGATGGAGGCGGGCTGGGTGCGGATCGTCGGGCGGCGCGACGTACCGGGGCGACCGGTTATTTATGCCACGACGCCGGATTTCCTGACTCATTTCGGGCTGGAAAGCCGCCGTGATCTCCCCGGAATTGACGAGCTGCGCGCCGCTGGCCTGCTGGACCCGGTTGAAGACGCGCTGGCCGCTGCGATGGATGGGCCGTCTGCCGAAACCGAACTGACCGACGCGGAAGAGGATACCGATTCCGCCGATTGACTGGCAAAGTGCGGCAACATGTCCTAAATGACACACACGGTGGGGCTGCCGGGCCGTTTCGCCCTTTACTATTCAGGAGTTTCCCATGGGTCTGTCGCTTCCGCACCTCCTCATTCTCGCGGTAGTCGTGCTCGTTCTGTTCGGGCGCGGGCGAATTTCCGAGATGATGGGCGATTTTGGCAAGGGTATCAAAAGCTTCAAGGAAGGCATGAACGACGAGGCCAACGCCCAATCGCCCATGCCGCCGGCCCAGCAGATTCCGCCGCCGCCGCCGGCCAATCAGGCCACGCTGAACGGCGATACGGTGATCGATTCCTCCTCTATCCCGCCCAAGCCCTGATTTCGCGCGGGCGCGCACCATGTTCGACATCGGCTGGGATGAAATGCTGCTTACGGCGATCATTGCGATCGTCGTCATTGGGCCCAAGGATTTACCCCGCGCCTTGCGTACGGCGGGCCAGTGGATCGCCAAGATCCGCCGCGTATCCGGCCACTTTCGCAGCGGTATCGAAACGATGATACGCGAAGCTGAGCTTGACGAAATGGAAAAGCAATGGCGCGAAAAGAACGCGGCGATAATGGAACAGACCCCGCCGGGATGGGACGCCAATGAAGCCGATCTGGTCGGCACCGATCCGGGCACCTCGCCCCTGATGACCCCGCTGCCCGCGCCCGAACCAACGCCGACGGGCGGCACTGCATCGCCCCAACTTCCGCTCGATCCGCCAAAGGCCGGCTGATGGCGTTCCAGATCCGCGATATCGACGAAAGTCAGGCACCGCTGCTCGATCACCTGATCGAACTGCGCACCCGGCTGCTCCGGTCGATCGCAGTGCTGGCGGTCGCTTTTGCTGTCTGCTTCACATTTGCGGACAAGATATTCAGCTTTCTGGTGCGCCCGCTCACCGCAGCATTTCCACCCGGACAGGGCAAGCTCATCTACACCAAGTTGTACGAAGCCTTTTTTGTCGAGATCAAGGTGGCTTTGTTTGCGGCTTTCTGTCTGGCGTTTCCGTTCATTGCTAACCAGCTGTGGGCCTTTGTCGCACCAGGTCTTTACGCTCGGGAAAAGAAGGCGTTCCTGCCGTTTCTGTTCCTGACCCCCGTGCTGTTCTTCACCGGAGCGGCACTGGCCTATTATGTCGTCATGCCAACCGCTTTCCGGTTTTTCCTCAAGTTTGAAGGAAACAAGGGCGGCCTGACTCTTGAAGCACTGCCGGGGACGGGCGATTATCTCAGCCTGGTGATGCAGTTCATCCTGGCCTTCGGGATGAGCTTTCTGCTGCCGGTGCTGCTCCTGTTGCTTAATATGGCGGGGATCGTCAGCCGCACGCAACTGTCCGGTATGCGCCGCTATGTGATTGTGGCGATCACGGCGGTGGCGGCGATCATCACTCCGCCCGACGTGGTGTCGCAGCTGATGTTGCTCGTGCCGATGTGGCTGCTGTTCGAAGGCTCGCTTCTGGTGATGTGGCTGGGCGACCGGCGCAGGACCAAGGCTGAACTGGCTGAAACCGTAACGGCTGAGGTGCCCGCCGACCAGGCCTAACGCCCGTCCACCGGAACCGGACGTTCGCGCTTGGGTGGTTCGGCTGGCGGCGCAGGCGGATTGGCCGCATCATAAACCAGCTGACCATTGACCCATGTCTGAAGTACCTTGGTGGCGCGCAGATCGGCAGGGCTGGCCAGCATCGGATCACGGTCCACCAACAGGAAATCGGCCCGCTCACCGCGCAGCAGCCGGCCAAAGCGGCCATCACCGAACCCCGCATATGCGGCATCTGCGGTATAGGCGGTCAGGGCCTGTTCGCGGGTGACTTTTTCCTGCGCCTGCCATCCGCCGAACGGCTGTCCATCGGGTCCTTGGCGCGTAATCGCGGCGGCCAGACCTGCCCAGGGATCGGGCAGCTCGACCGGCGCATCAGATCCGAACGCCAGCTTGGCGCCCGACGCGGCAATGGATTTCCATGCATAGGCACCGGCCAGCCGGTTCGGCCCCAGCCGCGCTTCGGCCATCAGCCGGTCACTTGTTTCGTGGACCGGCTGCATCGATGCGATGATCCCGTATTTGCCAAAGCGGGCGATATCGGCCGGATCGACGATCTGGGCATGCTCGATCCGCCAGCGGCGATCACCCTTGTAGGTCAGGGCCATGTCCTCGATCGCGCCGAGCAGGGCGGCGTTCGCCTCGTCCCCGATGGCGTGGACCGCGACCTGGAAATGATCGAAGGCGGCGCGGCTCATCAGGTTCTTGAGTGCGGTATCCTGCGTGATCCGCAGGCCCTTGGTTTCCGGCATGTCGGCATAGGGCGCCTTCAGGCTGGCCCCGCGCGATCCCAGCGCGCCGTCCATGTAAAGCTTGACCCCGTTCAGCCGCAGTTTGTCGTCATAAAGCCAGGGGCTGGGCCCCGGTCCGCCGATCAGCACCATGTTTTCGGTGCCCGAAGCATAGCTCATGATCCGCATCCGCAGGGCGCCATTGTCCCCCGCGCGGCGGAACGATTGCCAATCCTCGATTGTGGATCCCATGTCTGCCACGGCAGTCACGCCGCGTCTGAGCAACAGGCCCTGCGCTGTAAGCAGGGCCAGATCGCGGTCTTCTGGCCGGGGCGGGGGCACCGTCACCAGATTCATCGCATTGTCGACCAGCACGCCCGCCGGCTTGCCGCCCGGTGCGACCCGCTCGATCTTGCCGCCAGCCGGATCCTTGGTGGCTGCCGTCAGCTTGGCCAGGACCAGCGTTCGGGTGTTGGCCCAGCCGGCATGCCCATCCACGCGTTCCAGCCACACCGGGCGGTCACTGACCACGCTGTCCAGCTCGGCCGCGGTGGGAAAGCGGCCCAGCTTCCACAGTTCCTGATTCCAGCCGCGGCCCATGATCCATGGACGGTCGGGATGGGCCTTGGCATAGGCGGCGATCAGTACCTTGGCCTCGTCCAGTGATCGGGTTTCCGACAGGTCCAGCGTCAGCGCGCCAAAGCCGATCCCCATCACGTGGACGTGGGCATCGATCATGCCCGGCACCAGCACCCGGCCCTTGCCGTCGACCATGTAGTCAACCTTGCCCGGGCGCTTGTCTCCGCGTTTGAAAGTCTGGACGATCCGGCCGTCACTGCCCACCAGCAGCCCCGTAAACCGTTCAATCTGGCCCTTGGCATCGATGGTCAAGCCATCGACATTGTCGACCAGGGTATCGGCCGCCGCAGGGGCGGCCACAATGGCAGCCGCAGCTGCCAGCAACAGGTATTTCATGCCTTGCCCTTTCGCGGGAGAACACGGACCAGGGCAGATGTATCCTGCCGCCCGCCGCCGATCGCCTGAACCTGTGCGTAAATCTGGTCGATCTGCGCCGCTACCGGCAGCGACACCCCGATCGAGCGCCCTTCATCCAGCGTCAGGCCCAGATCCTTGCGCATCCAGTCAACCGCAAAGCCGAAGTCGAATTCGTCTCTGGCCATGGTGTGCCAGCGGTTGTCCATCTGCCAGCTTTGCGCCGCACCGCCCGAAATCGCCTCATAGACCTTGTCGAGATCGAGGTGGGCCGATTGGGCAAATCGCAAGGCTTCGGACAGGCTGGCGATGATCCCGGCAAAGGCGATCTGATTGACCATCTTGCAGGTCTGGCCAGACCCAGCCTTGCCGACATGGACAATCCGCTTTGTATAGGTTTCCATGATAGGGCGCGCGGCCTCCAGCGCGTCGACGCGGCCTCCGCACATCACGGTCAGCTGGCCGCTTTCCGCGCCGACCTGCCCGCCGGTCAGCGGCGCATCGACGCAGTGAACTTCAAGATCGCGCGCTTCGACCGCGATCTGGCGGGCGATCCGGGCCGATACGGTGGTATGATCGATGAACACCGCGCCGCGTCGCAGGGTAGTGAAAACGCCCATCGGCCCCAGCACAACGTCGGCCAGGTCATCATCGTTGCCCACGCAGGTCAGCACCGCATCCGCGCCCTTGGCCGCATCAGCCGGGCTTTGTGCAATGCGGATGGCAAGATCGGGGTTGGAATCCTGCCAGCGTTCGATCCGGCCCATCGAGCGATTGTACACGGTCAGGCGGTGCCCGGCGCGGGCGATGTGGCGGGCCATCGCGCCGCCCATCACACCCAGGCCCAGGAAAGATACGTTGAGCGGTTCGGTCATGGTCTGGGCTGTTTAGCGGCTTTTCAGTCAAAGCAAAGCTTGATGGGCGGCGCAAAATGCCTGTTTCCCCGCCCTGTGCTTTACGATACGGCCCGGCACGATGAAACAAACCGCCCAAACTGTGGCTGAACAGCTGACCATCGCCGATGTGCGCGCCGCGGCGACCCGCATCGACGGCGCCGTGGTGCGCACCGATTGCGATTATAGCCGGACGCTGAGCCAGATTACCGGGGCGGACATCTGGCTTAAGTTCGAGAATCTTCAGTTCACCGCCGCCTACAAGGAACGCGGCGCCTTGAACGCGCTGCTCCACCTGAACGAGGAACAGCGCGCGCGCGGTGTAATCGCGGCTTCGGCCGGCAACCACGCCCAGGGCCTGAGCTATCACGGCACCCGGCTGCATATCCCGGTAACTATCGTCATGCCGCGCACCACGCCCACGGTAAAGGTGATGCAGACCGAGGCGGTGGGCGGCAAGGTTGTGCTTGAAGGCGAAACCTTTGACGATGCCTATGCCCATGCCCGCGCGATGGAACGGCAACTGGGGCTGACCTTCATCCACCCGTTCGACGATCCGCTGGTGGCGGCCGGTCAGGGCACGGTTGCGCTGGAAATGCTGGCCGACGTGCCCGATCTGGATATGCTGGTGATCCCGGTTGGCGGGGGCGGGCTCGCCTCGGGCATGGGCACGGCGGCGCGGGCAATAAATCCCCAAATCGGCCTGATCGGGGTAGAGGCGGAACTGTTCCCCTCGATGTACAACCGCCTTAAAGGAACCGACCTGCCTTGCGGCGGCGATACCCTGGCCGAAGGCATCGCGGTTAAGGAACCGGGGGCCTTTACTTCGCGCGTCCTGGCGGGGCTGCTCGACGATATCCTGCTGGTCAGCGAGGCCTCGCTCGAAGGAGCGGTGTCGTTGCTCCTGCAGATTGAAAAGACCGTGGCCGAAGGCGCCGGCGCGGCCGGCCTTGCAGCGGTGCTGGCCTACCCAGAGCTGTTCAAGGGTCGCAAGGTCGGCATCCCGATCTGCGGCGGCAACATCGATACCCGCCTGCTTGCCAACGTGCTGCTGCGCGATCTCGCCCGCTCGGGCCGGTTAGCCCGCCTGCGCCTGACCCTGCAGGATCGCCCCGGCGCACTGTTCAAGGTGATGGAAGAGTTCAACCGCCACAACGTCAACATCATCGAGATCTACCACCAGCGGATATTTACCCACCTGCCGGCCAAGGGCCTGATCACCGACATCGAATGCGAAGCCCGCGACAAGGATCAGCTTGACGCCCTGGTCGCCGCGTTGCGGGCCAAAGGCTACGAGGTTGATCAGGTCGAGCTGGGGTAGAAAAGGCAATAACACGGGAGGCGGAAGGGACCCTTGCGGTAGCAAGCGTTACGATGCTGCGTCCGTATCGGCCCATACCGCGCAAAGATCGTTCATTAGTGTCCCCAGTTCCGGGCAGCTTTTTACCAGAGGGCGAGCCGCCGTTCCCAATCCTCCAGCGCAGCCTTCGCCGGCACCGAGCGCGGGACGATAAAGCGCGGAGACCATAGCACGATCACTGCCTTGGCGCTGCGCAGCGCGTTCTCGGTCATTTCGGCATAGGCCTGGCTTTGACGCAGCCTCTGATCTTTCAACACATCGAACCCCTCGCCTGTAAAACCCTTGGGCCAAGCGCTGCGGGAAATCGCTGTCTTCGCAATCGGAGGACAGGAGAAGGTGAGGGGCAGTCATGGCCGTGCGCCGGCGTCCCATGTCCTTGCCCGGCGGAATGTGCGGCCTGACGCGCAATACCTGCGCACGACAAGGCAGGGCCTTCGGCGATCCGGCAGTCTGCTGCACGCCGATTTTGCCGTGCGTTGGGCAACGGCGGGATCGGCACAAGCCCGTGCCGTTGTGAAAAAACGCAGTCCGTTTACCACCTTTCGTGGTTAAAAGACTTTCAACACGCAGGCAGGGGGGGCATAGTGCTCCGGTAACCTTGCAGTAAGGATGTTGCGCGACTGTGACGGCACCCGTTCGTTTTCCCCGCTTTTTCGTGACGAGCGCCGCGCCGTGCCCCTATTTGCCCGGGCGCAGCGAACGCAAGGTATTCACCGAGCTGAAAGGCCCGCACGCTGATCAGCTTAACGATGCGCTGGGCCGGATCGGTTTTCGCCGCAGCCAGACGGTCGCCTATCGCCCGTCCTGTGTTGATTGCAGCGCGTGTGTTTCGGTGCGGGTCGTCGCGGGTGAGTTTCGCGCCTCATCCACGCAAAAGCGCAACATCAAGGCGAATTCTGATCTGATTGCCGTGCCGTGCCGGCCGTGGTCAACCGTTGAGCAGTTCGACCTGCTGCAGCGCTATCTTGCCCACCGCCATCCCGGCGGCGGCATGGCCAATATGGACGAGGTCGATTTCGCCGACATGGTGGAGCATACCCCCGTCGATACCCAGATTGTTGAATACCGCGAACCGACCCCTGAAGGCTTGCCGGGCCGCTTGGTCGGCGCCTGCCTCACCGATCGTCAGGGCGACGGGCTGTCGATGATCTACAGCTTTTATGATCCAGACCATCCGTTCCGCGAAGGACTGGGCAATTACATCATCCTGGATCATATCCGCCGCGCCGCGGATGAAGGCCTGGCCTATGTCTACCTGGGTTACTGGGTCGATGGATCGGTGCGGATGCAGTACAAGGTGCGGTATCGCCCGCTTGAACGGCTGGGCCGTGACGGCTGGAGCCGGATCGACAACGAC
Source organism: Novosphingobium sp. (assembly GCF_024642085.1). Taxonomy (GTDB): domain Bacteria; phylum Pseudomonadota; class Alphaproteobacteria; order Sphingomonadales; family Sphingomonadaceae; genus Novosphingobium. The sequence goes on from NZ_JAHEBV010000001.1 coordinate 163,423, forward strand.
GAGCATGACCGGCTGGTTGCTGCTGCAGCGGTAATGCGCCGCGTCGATGCCCTCCCGCTTGACGGACTGACCAAGGACGGCGCCCACGGCGGGCAGGATCAGTACCGCGTCGAAGAAGTCTAGGCACCGCGTTTGTCCTTGGCGGCCGTGGCCCACGCCAACCAGCGTATTCGCCGATTTTCGTGTCCATTAGCCAGTCAGGCAGCGGCTCGATCTACCGGGCAGCAACGATACCCTGGTGTGCACGCACCATCACGCGGTCGTACCCGCTGGCAATATCCTGAACCGTATTGCTGACTGCGATGTGGGGCAGGACGCCGGTGTCGGCCTGCGGGTGTTCAGGGTAATAGCCCTTGATCGGCAAGTCGAATTCCAGACCGGTTTCCGGCAGACGCACGAAGAAGAAGGCGCCGCCGTTGATGCCGCGCATGTTGCCCCCGGTTGGTGAACCGACCAGCTTCGCCGCCCCCGATTCCCTTATCCGGCGCGCAAAACTGAATGTGGCCGAGCTGTTGACCGGGCCGACCAGCACCGCCACCGGCACGCCAATGCGCGAACCTGCGGGATGGAGGATGTCTTCGGTATCGGCTCTATCGACAATCAGGTTGCCACGCGCATCCGGCACGCCGTCTGCGCCTAGCGTGTGAAAGCCTGGATCCCAGGTATCGAGATAGGGCCGCAGGTCAGCTGGAGTTTCACGGAAAGCAACCCGGCTAAAATAACGCAGCGGCCTGAATGGCGCTGGAATAAGGTGCTGCAGGATGAAAGTGCCGCAATCAGTGCCACCTTCGTTATCACGCAAATCGATGATCAGTCCCTTGGCCCCCGCCAACGAGGCGAAGCGTTCGGCAAGCCAGGCCTGCCAGTCCCAATTGCCGCGATAGGTGACCCAGGTCGGCATCGTCAGCACCGCGACACCATCGGAGCCTACCCGCCAGTCCCACAGCACACCGTCTTCTTTGGGCTTGGCCAGCAGGGCGTTGCGGGCCGATGTGGCAACGGCAGGAAGCAGCGCAGTGCGGCGCTGTCCGGCTGGATCACGCCAGACAATCTTGTGGCCCCCAGCGTCAGGGGGAAACAGCAAGCCTTGAAAGATGTCGAATGTTTCGTGTTCGTCAGTGCCGCGCATTTCCATTTGCGCCACGCGTTTCCCATCGTTGCTGCCATCGGCGCGGGCATAGGGCAGTAACGCTCGCAGCATGGCCTCGGGCCTGCGCCCGTTGATCTGCTCGACAATGCTGCCGCGCGCTATGCCGGTAGCCGCTCCGCTATCACCCAGCACAACCATATGGCCATCGATCCAGGCGAAAGCAAAGGGCAGGCGAGTGGGGCGATCGAGCAGCGCGCCGGCCACCGTCTTGACCTGGTTGTAAGGGTTGCACTGGGTGTGGCCGCAGCGCACAGCCGCGGTCAGCCGCGACAGCGCGAGAAAACGATCGGACAGTGCGGGCCGGGCGCCCCATTCCGCGGCAAAGCGATCGAACCGCTGCGCAAACTGGCGAGGCGACTGATAGCGATACAGCCCCGGATGAAGTGCCAGCGCACGCCGCACAACGGTAGGATCGTCCAGCGCTGGCTGCGCCGACCGCAGTGGATCGGTATAAAGGGCGGTCCCGCCGGCGACGAGCGCAGCGGAGCCGGTGCGGAGAACAGAGCGGCGATCAATCATTATTGCGTGGTGCCAAATCTGCGGGTCCGCTGCGCCTCAATTCGCTTGGCGCCGCAACTATTCGCCTTTTGAGACGCGGCGCCGATAGGCCGATGGGGCCATTCCCAGCGCTGCGGCAAAGGCGCGGTTGAAGCTAGCCTTCGATCCGAAACCTTCTTCCAGCGCGATTGTCAGAAGATCGGCTGCGTCGCCTTCGCGCAGACGACTGGCGACCGCTTCGGCGCGCAGGCGGGCAATGAAGGTGGCAAAGTTGCTTCCTTCACCCTGGTTGATCGCACGGCTGAGATAGCCGGTGTTGGTGCCCAGCCGCCGCGCCAGCCGCTCCAGCGTCAGGTCAGGCTCTCGTGCCCAGCCGTTCTGCCGGACCCTGTCGGCCCATTCGCGCCCCAATGCCGCCCAATCGCGCGGTTCAGGCGCGGGCGCCAAGGCCAGATCGCCAAGCCGCGGAAAGGGCAAAGCAGCGTGGCGCCACCCCTCTATGCCCAGGAACAGGGCCGCTGCCGCGATCGCCAGATATAGCCCCATCAAGCCCTTGTACCCGAGCGGGCTGACCAGATCCCAGGCCAGATAACCGGTCCAGACGACGAACAACGTCGCCAGCGCCGCCATAGCCGCCGCCAGCCAGCGCGCGGCATAGCGCTGGGCATCGGCGCGGTGATCGCCCAGCACGGTCCTATACCGTGCCAGCAGTCCCACCGCATCGCGTCCATAACCGGCGATCTGCAAAAGCAACACAGCGCCGGTAACCGAAGCGTAGGCGGTTGACGATCTGCCGGCCCAGTCAAGCTTGGCTTCCAGCGGCAGAATGAAGCACGCGGCAAGGTAGGTGAACTGCAAAAGCGCGGGAGCAAGGTGGCGCTGCCACCGGCGCGGCAAGCCACCTTCAGTCAGGGCGCGCAGGTAAAGCCAGGCCAGCGGAGCCGCGCCCAGCGTGACCTGAAACGGAGCAAAAGTCAGCCACATCCACCGGTCGTAGAACCCCGCAAACCCGATTAGCCACGGCATGACTATTGCCGCCATCAGACACAGCAACGCCGCCAACGTTCGGTTGGCGGCGCGGTTGGCGATGGTTCGCGAGAGGGCCCCGGCCAGCGTGAGAAGCTGGATGACGGCGACAGTCAGAACTGCCGTCCGCCATCCGAAACTCAACCCTTCATCCACGCGGCAGGCGCGCCGCGGTTCAGGCGGGCAGGCCTGAAATGGCCTTCATTTCCATGAAGTCCTTGAGGCCGGCCAAGCCGCCTTCGCGGCCATTGCCCGATTGCTTGTAGCCGCCGAACGGTGCGCCAGGGCTGGGACCCCAGTTGTTGATAGCGACCATACCGGCGCGCAGCTTGCCCGCTACCGAAGCCGCTTTTGCCGGATCGCCGGTGATGGCTGCGGACAGCCCGTATTCGGTTGCATTGGCCAGTTCGATACCGGATTCCAGGTCGTCATAAGTCAGGATCGTTGCGACCGGACCAAAGATTTCCTCCTGCGCGATGCGCATGTCAGGGGTGACGTTCGAGAATACCGTCGGCTGGATATAGTAGCCGCGGTTTACCCCCGGGGGCAGATCGGTTCCGCCGGTTTCCAGCGTTGCGCCCTGATCGATCGCCGATTGGATCAGGTCCTTGATCTTGTCGTACTGTGCTTTGTTGACCACTGGGCCAAGGTGGTTGCCCTCGGCCATCGGATCACCGACCGGGGTTGCCGAATACATCGATTTGTAGAAACCGACCACTTCTGCTTCACGGTCTTTGGCAACGAGCACCTTGGTTGGCGAAATGCACGATTGCCCGGTGTTTATCAGCGGACCCATGGCAACGGCCGGCAGCTGCGTGGCCAGATCGGCATCGGGCAGAACCAGGTTGGGTGATTTGCCGCCAAGCTCCTGATGCACCCGCTTTACTGTCGGCGCGGCGGCGATGGCCACCGCGATACCGGCGCGGGTCGACCCTGTGAAGCTGACCATTTCAACGTCGGGATGGCTGCTTATCGCGTTGCCGGTGGTCGGGCCATCACCCTGCACCAGATTGAATACGCCCGGCGGCACGCCCGCAGCGTCAAGGATTTCGGCAAAGATTGCTGCGTTGGTCGGGCATTCTTCCGACGGCTTGAGCACCATGGTGTTGCCGGCGGCGAGCGAGGGCGCAACTTTGAGCGCGATCTGGTTTAGCGGCCAGTTCCACGGGGTGATCATGCCGACCACGCCGATCGGCTCGTAAGCTACCTTGTAGCCCGGGCCGTCTTCCATAAAGCTGAAGTTCTTCAGCGCTTCGATTGTGCCAAGAAAGCCGCCGATCCCCGCACCGACTTGCGCGGTCGCTGCAAAGCTGAGCGGAGCCCCCATTTCTTCGGCCATCGAAACTGCCAGATCCTGGGTGCGTTTCTTGTATTCCTCGACAATCCGGTCAAGGATCGCAAGCCGTTCTTCACGGGTAGTCTGGCTCCAGCTTGGGAACGCGCGGCGCGCAGCCGCAACGGCCTTGTCGACATCGGCCTTGGTGCCGACGCTGATCACGGCACAGGCCTCTTCCGTAGCCGGGTTGATCACCTCGCGGCGCGCACCGCCCTCGCTATCGACCCACTTGCCGTCGATGTAGTGTTGCAGCCTCTCGCGCATGATCCGAATCTCCTTAAGGGATCGATTAAACTCGGCGACAATCGGACTCGCGCCGATCAATTGCAAGATGCAATCGGTGTGCGCAGCCCCCTTATCGCTAAACTCGGGCGCCGATCCTCGTGATCAGCAGGTGCGCTAGTCAAACCTTTTTCAACAGGGTGTCGATAGGCAGTACCGCGCCGTTTGAACCCACCGTTCCTTCGCCTGTAATTTTCCCCTTCACGCCGTCGGCCGAAGTGGCGATAATTCCCTGGCTATCGCGCGCGAACGTTATGGAACCTGACCCCACGGTGCGCATCGTAACACTGCGTCCGCTTGACGCATCGATTGCTCTGCCGATGTCGGCAGTCGTCAACGTTCCTGGCAAGATGTGGTCGCGAAGGATGGCAGCCAAGGCGGCCTTCTGCTCGGGATCGCTGAGTGTCGCGCCCTTGTCGCCCAGTGCCGAGAAAGCCGCGTCTGTCGGTGCAAGCACGGTGTAGTCACCCTTGCCGCTGAACACGCCGTCCATCCCGGTGGCAGCCATCGCGCCTGTCAGCAATTTCATATCGCCGGCCTTGGCAAGCAGCGCCGAAACGCTGTCATTAGCCCCAGCTACCGTTTGTGTTGAAGGATCTGCCGACGACGTCTCCTTGTCAGTACAAGCGGCAAGCGCAAGCGCCGAGGCAGCGGCGAGAATGATGATTGTCTTTTGCATGGAAAGCATTCCCCGGCGTCAGGTCAACAGATTGATGGCGGCAGCGACGAGCTGGGTCGTGGGATCGATCTCGTACACATATCCATCACTGTAACGGTACACCGCGTCCGGACCGTCGACGTAACGGTCGCGGTAGGAAACCGGCACATTATATACGCCGTAACCTTCCGGCACACGCTGGCCGATCACAAAGGTATCACCGGTCAGCAGGGCGGCAACGGTTTCAATCGCCTGCGTCTGGGGATCAAGCCGATAAAGCGCGCCATCAAAGTACCGGTAGTCTTCGCCGAGTCCGTAATAATCGACGTAATAAGGCGAGACCGGGGTCTCAAGCCAACTTGATGGCCAGACGTTGCCGATGGCAAGCGCGCCGCCCAGCAACGGATAGTATCCCGACACCGCGCCGCCGGACCCCAGGCGGACAAGGTTGCCATCGACATACCGGTATCCGTTCAGTCCGGTCAGGCCGCGCAGGCCCCACCAGTTTGCGTCATAGCGGGTCCAGTCATCGTCAGCCTTGGCAAGCCCGGGCGGTGTGCATCCGTTATTTTTCTTCGCCAAACCGGGCGGACATCCGTCCACCAGCGATCGGCTGTCATAACCCTTCCAGTCAATCCGCGGCAACGAGGTAACACGGCCCTTGATGGCCGTTCGGGCTGAACCGCGCTCGTCACGTTCGGTCTTTGCAAACCCGGCATTGTTGCCTTGGCCGGGGTAATCGACCGGCCTTTTCCACGAATCTTCGTTGTTGCGGACGGACTGCGGCAATCCGGCGGAACGCCCCTTTTCAGTGCGGGTTTCCTTGATTGGACCACGCTCGTCAGTGCGATCGTTATCGCTGCCCCGATCTGCCTTGGCGGCCTTTCCATGTATGTCACTGTGCATCTGGCCAATTGTCAGTGCTCCGCCACCATGGCCGGCAGGGCCGTTGGCTTCGCCCTTGCCGTTTCCGCCTGGATTGGCCTGCGCCGCCGCTGTAGCCAGCGCGGCGAGCGCTATCGAAGTCAGAAACTTACGCATGAAACTCTCCTGGGTTGAGCCGCAATAACCGCCGAGCGGTAAAGCTGGTTCCCTGGAGAGCGGCTGGTTTGGCTGAGCAATGTGGGAATTGTGCGCTTTTTATCGTGCGCAGCGCATTACGTCGGCGCAGCGAAAAGCCGCCGCGTCCCGCCTACCGCAGAAGTCGGCAGGACGCGGCGACAGTTCGCCTGATGATCTGAAAATCAGGCGGACTTGCCGGGCAGGACGGTCAGGACGATTTCACCGGCGCTGTGTCCCTGCGCGATCTGGCGCTGGCGTTCGATGTCTTGTGCAGTATGTGCCATCCTATCGTACACATCCTGATCAGGCGCGACGATCAGATAGGCGCGAACCTGCATCGCGCGATTCGCTGCTGCCGGATAGGGCGCCACGGCATTCAGGCGCCGGACGGCCCATTTTGCCACGCGATCAACCTGAATGTCTCCAGACGATCGGGCCAAGGCAACTTCGTCAGCGCGGCCCTGCTCATCCAGACGGAACGTGATGGCAGCGATCCCGCCCGAACCTCGCATGTAGCGGGCCAAGCCGTTGCGCAAGCCATCATCGAGGTTGCGGGAAAGGCTCTTCGACAGATCCACCTTCCACTGGGAAGCTGTGACCTGACGGCTTTTGACGACAATCGGATCGTCGGCGAAAGCGGCGGCGGGGATAAATGCAGACAAGCAGAGGCTGGCAGCACAAGCTGCAGTTAGAGCGAGTTTCATTCTTAAAAATCCTTCCTGTGACGATGCGGACGCGACCCCGATGTCCACGGGTTAGTCAGCTTCTCTTATGTCTCAGATCGAAGGCGAGGCGGCGTGCGCTCTGCGGATCACGCGCTGTCCCTGGTGCTGAAAATCGCTCTTTTGTTGCGGCAGGTCAAGGTCGGAAAGTTCAAAAGTTGCCTAATATCGACGAACGGCGAAATAGGCCCGACGTGCCGGCCATACCGCCAGACCGGCGACATGACGTCAGCGGTTGTAGAGTTCGGCTTCGGCCGCGCGCCGCCTGACAAGTCCTGGAAGGCGCCGTCCGCCTGCCTGAACCCATTTGCCAAACTCACGCGATGCCGCAGCGTGATCGCCAGCACGGTGCAGCTTTGTCAGCGTTGCGCGTCTGATTGCGCCAGTGTTGTAGTGGAAGCTGACCATGGCATCGAACTGGGCCGCTGAAGTCGGCGATGTGCCGATCGCAGCGCTCACCTCGGCCGCATAGCGCGCCAGATCACTGGCCAGTCGTTCGTCGCATTGCTGCTGCGTCCACACTAACCCCTGCACGATCCCCGCACCGGTCGCTCCCCAGCCGATGGTCCAGGGATGTCCGCCGCTGCCCGGGTCCGGATAGGCGCCAAAGCAGCCGTCGGTCCGCTTTCGGGCACATCCTTCGAAGCGCTTTACGAGGACAATTCCCGCGGGTCCGATCTGGCGAATGGCCGGCCGGGGATTTGCCGGACCGGCGGTGGCGGGCGATTTAACGACAATTGCGGGTACTGTGCACTTTGGGCGCGCTTTCATCCGGCGCAGGGCATCAAAGAAATCCAGAGAAAAGGGCATGTAAGAAGATCCATTACGCGGTTAAATAACCAATATGGATAACTGCTTTATTGTAGGAAACCAAAAAAGTGATTTTCAAAAGTGCGAGAAAACCGCGACCAGCCCGAAGGCTGGCCGCGGTGCGACCCGAAGGCGGGTAAGCTTAAAAGCCAGTCTGGCGTTTTGAATCCGAGCCGGATCCTTCCGGCCAGCTCCCGCACCGTCAGCGTCCGGAAACCGGGTGCTGGCAGCGGTGCCTTCCACGCGGCGGCGCCCTATGCGCAGGTCGGCGGCTTTGAAAACGAATTCGGAAATGTATTCGAATGCATTGTGCGGGTTTCACCACATTGCAAATAATCTTCCCGGCTTGCCGTGCCGTTCGAAATTTTATGATCTGCAAGCACGTCCTGCCAAAGCAAAGGGCGCTGCGATTCCCCGCAGCGCCCTTCATTTGCTCTGATCAGGGGATCAGTAGCTGTAGTACATGTCGAATTCGACCGCGGAGGGCGTCGTTTCCCAGCGCAGCACTTCGGGCCACTTCAGTTCGATGTAGGCATCGATCTGATCCTTGGTGAACACGCCGCCTTGCAACAGGTAGTCGTAATCGGCCTCAAGGCTTTCCAGCGCTTCACGTAGCGAACCGCACACGGTCGGGACCTCGGCCAGTTCAGCCGGGGGCAGGTCGTAAAGGTTCTTGTCCATCGCTTCGCCCGGATGGATCTTGTTCTTGATCCCGTCGAGCCCGGCCATGAACAGCGCGGCATAGCACAGGTATGGGTTGGCCATCGCATCAGGAAAACGGAATTCGACCCGCTTGGCCTTGTCGCCCGCACCATAAGGAATCCGGCACGAGGCCGAGCGGTTACGCGCCGAATAGGCCAGCAGCACCGGTGCTTCGTAACCCGGAACCAGCCGCTTGTAGCTGTTGGTGGTGGGGTTGGTGAAAGCGTTCAGCGACTTGGCGTGCTTGATAACGCCGCCGATGAAATAGAGGCACATGTCGGACAGACCGGCATAGCCGTTCCCGGCGAACAGTGGCTTGCCGCCATCCCAGATCGACATGTGGGTGTGCATGCCCGATCCGTTGTCCTTCATGATCGGCTTGGGCATGAACGTGGCGGTCTTGCCGTATGCCTGGGCGACCTGGTGGACGACGTACTTGTAAACCTGCATGCGGTCAGCGGTCTGCACCAGGGTGCCGAAGGTCAGCCCCAGTTCGTGCTGAGCGCTGGCAACTTCGTGGTGGTGCTTGTCGCACGGCAATCCCATTTCAAGCATGGTCGAGACCATCTCGCCGCGGATGTCCATGCAGCTGTCGACCGGCGCAACCGGGAAATAGCCACCCTTGGCACGGGGGCGGTGGGCCAGGTTGCCAGCTTCGTACTTGGTATTCGAATTGGTCGGCAGTTCGATGTCGTCGATACGGAAGCCATTGCCGTCGTACCCGTCATAAAACCGCACATCGTCAAACATGAAAAACTCGGCCTCGGGACCGACGTAGATCGTATCGCCAATGCCGGTCGACTTCAGATAGGCTTCGGCGCGCTTGGCGGTCGAACGTGGGTCGCGCGCGTAAAGATCACCGGTCGAAGGCTCGACGATATCGCAGTTGATTATCATCATCGGGGTCGCGCTGAACGGATCAATGAATACCGAATCCAGATCCGGCTTCAGGATCATGTCGGATTCGTTGATCGCCTTCCAGCCTTCGATCGACGATCCGTCAAACATCAGACCGTCTTCCAGTTCGTCCTCGCCCATCACGACCGAGCACATCGTCAGATGCTGCCATTTGCCCTTGGGATCGGTGAAGCGCAGATCGACCCATTCGATCTCCTCTTCCTTGATCCGCTTGATGATGTCCTTTGCCTTGGCCATTTGTGTGTCCTTTGCGATCCCCTAATGCGCAGCGGCAGGGGAGTTAGTGAAATCCTGGTATGCCCTAGATTGCGTCTTCGTCACGTTCGCCAGTACGAATGCGCAGCGCGCTTTCGATTGCGGTCACGAAGATCTTGCCGTCCCCGATCCGTCCGGTCTGCGCCGCGCCGGCAATCGCTTCGACCACGCGTTCGGCCAGCGCATCGGCAACCACCACCTCAAGCTTAACCTTCGGCAGGAAATCGACGACGTACTCGGCCCCGCGGTACAGTTCGGTATGGCCTTTCTGTCGGCCAAATCCCTTGGCCTCGGTCACGGTGATGCCTGATACCCCGACTTCGTGAAGCGCTTCCTTCACTTCGTCGAGCTTGAACGGCTTGATGATCGCTTCGATCTTCTTCACGTAAATCCCCCGCGCGGAAAACCGGCACCGCCACTGCGGGCCGGGTAATCGTTTGCTGCACGCTTTCGAGGTTCAAGAATCGTGCCAGCTGTTGTCCACCTCCCCTAGGGCAAGTGTGCAGATGCGAAAAGAGTGGAATCGCAAGATTTGGTTGGATTTCGCGCACAAACGGTACGATAAATACGCTCGCGGTTGCTCAAACTTGCTCAACTTTTCAGCAAGCCTGCCTAATAATTAGGCACTAAAGCGCAAGCCCGTCGATTTCAGGCAAGCCCGCCATGATATTCAGGCTTTGTACGGCTGCGCCGCTGGCGCCCTTGCCCAGGTTGTCGAGCACCGCGACCAGCCGCGCCTGATTACCATCGCGGCTACCGTAAACGTACAGGTCAAGCCGGTCGGACGGCTTGGCCGATACGCGCAGCAGCAGTTCGTCCGGGGTTTCCTCGTGAACCCGCACAACCGGTGATCCAGCATAGAAATCAACCAGGCAATCACGCAGTCCATCGGTTGGCGCGGCATGCTCCATCGCCGCAAGGTGAACGGGCACTTCAACCACCATGCCGCGGTGCGCCGGTACGACCGCTGGTGCAAACAGCGGCATTTGGGCAAGGCCGGCATACCGCTGCATTTCGGCCACGTGCTTGTGTCCCATGGACAGGCCATAATCGCGATAGGCAATGTCGCCATCTGCCTCGAACCGGTCGATCAGCGCCTTGCCGCCGCCCGAATAGCCAGAAACCGCGTGACAGGTGTAGGGCCAGCTTCCCGGGAGCAGACCCTTGCGCACCAGCGGCGCGAGCAGGGCGAGAAAGCCCGTAGGATAGCATCCGGGATTGCTGACGCGGGCTGCGCCGGCGATCTTGTCGCGGCCGATCAGCTCGGGAAAGCCGTAGGTCCAGCCATCTGCGACACGGTGTGCGCTCGACGCATCAATTATCCGCACGTTCGCCCCCTCGGCCAGGGCCACCGCCTCGCGCGCAGCATCGTCGGGCAGGCACAGCACGGCAAAATCGGCGGCATGATAGGCATCGCGCCGCGCGTCCGCGCTTTTGCGCTGGTTGTCATCAAGGAGGATCAGCTCGAACGCCGTGCGGCCGTGCAGCCGTTCGACTATTTCAAGTCCGGTGGTACCGGCCGCTCCATCGATGAAAATCCGGCCGGTCACGTCGCAGACAGGGCTTCGAGCGGTACGTAACCGACGCAGCCGTCATCACCGATCTGGCCCCAGGCCCAGCCGCCCGCCATGTCGAGCACGTTGAACAGAGAATTGCCGACCAGCACGTCTCGCACTTCGGCATCATGGCTGTTGGACACAAGCAGCTTTGCCCCGGCGGGGACGACCGTGCGCGGCATCGGAACGACATAGTGCGGCACGAACACCCGGCCAGCCAGGCGAATATGCGCCAGATCACCGCGCACCGGCCAATGCGCCGCGTCAAGCTTCTCGCTTGGACCGGAAAGGCGCAACTGTTCGGTCGGGATGGCACTGGCTGGCAAAGTATCGGGCCCCTGAAACTGGAAGATCGGGCGCTTAGCGCTCCCAGACTCCTCTATCAAGCTATCCATACCGAGCCTTTAACATCCCCCAGGCTGCGCGCAGACCCAGGGCGTCGCCGCCTTTGGGCCGGCCGGGCTTGGCTGCGGGGCGCCAGGCAAAGGTGTCGAAATGGGCCCAGTCCGTTCCTTCGGGCACGAACCGGTCGAGGAACATCGCAGCGACTGTCGCCCCGGCAAAGCCATTGCCCCCGGCATTGCCAAGATCGGCTACGTCGCTTTTCAAGTATTCTGCATAGCCGCCGTGCAGCGGCAAGCGCCAGCACGGATCGTCGGCGGCGTTGCCGCAGGACAGCAGCTGTTCAGCGGTCTTATCCTGCCGGGTGAACAACGCGGGCAGGTCCGGTCCCAAAGCGACCCGTGCCGCGCCGGTAAGAGTGGCGAAATCGATCACCAGCGCCGGGTCTTCCTCGCCCGCGCGGGTTAATGCATCGCCCAGCACCAGGCGCCCTTCGGCATCGGTGTTGCCAATCTCAACGCTCAGCCCTTTGCGGCTGCGCAGCACGTCGCCGGGGCGAAAGGCATTGCCTGAAATTGCATTCTCCACCGCCGGGATCAGCAGGTGCAGCCGCACTTTCAGCTTGTGCTGCATGATCAGGCTGGCCAGCGCCAGGGCATGCGCGGCGCCGCCCATATCCTTCTTCATCAGCAGCATGCCCGCCGCTGGCTTGATATCGAGCCCGCCTGAATCGAAGCACACGCCTTTGCCGACAATCGCGACCTTGGGATGCTGGGGATCGCCCCAGTGCAGTTCGATCAGGCGCGGGGCGTGGCTGCGCGCAGCGGCCCGGCCGACGGCGTGAACCATGGGAAAGCCGCGCTCAAGTGCATCGCCGGTAGTCACCTTGAACTCGGCTTGATGGGCCTTGGCGATCAGTTGGGCTTCGTGTTCCAGCTGTGCCGGGCCCATGTCCTCGGCTGGTGTGTTGACCAGATCGCGAACCAGTGCAGTGGCAGCGCCTTCCGCGATTGCCGGCTCAATCGCCTTGACCCCCTTGGTCAGCAGAACGCGCGGACCATCGGGTTCGCTGTCGCTGCGATAGCGGTCAAAACGGTACTGCCCGGTTACCCAGCCAAGCAAGGCCGCAGCCGGATCTCCGTTCGCACAGCGGTAGGTGCCGGACGGCAGGACTTCGGCCAATCTGGCCATGCACCAGGTTGAAAGGCTGGCGGCGCAGGCCACGCCTGCGGCCACGATCCAGCCATCGCCATCGGGCAGGACCGCGTGGGTATGCGGGTCGGCGGCAAACTTGTGGGCCTGGGCGGCGGAACGCTGCGGCGCGCTGAGGATTTTGAGGAAATCGTCCAGCCCGTCCTTGTCGACCAAGTGGATGGCGATCGCGGACTGGTCACGGTCGGGCTGGATCAAAGCGGTCTTGTCGGTCATGGTGAGGCGTTCTTGCCGCAGCTTGGCGGTCTATGCGAGAGGAATTGTCCAAAATGCGTAGCCGGCTGATAGTTGCTGCCTTGTTGGCCGCAGCCGGGTGCAAGGGCCATACTGAACCGCAGGACGCTGGTTCGGCCCCGCCGGCTCAGGCTGCTGCGCCCGCTGCGACTGCCCGCGCGAGCGCTGCGGCATCATCAGGGCAGGGAACCGCCCGCGCCGTAGCGGACACGAATGACCTTTACGAGTTCGCCTATGCGTATCCTGCGGCAGCTGGCGCGATTCCGGCGCTGAAAAATTGGCTCGACTCCGATCTGGACGCGCAGAAAGCCAAATTGATCAAAGGTGCCCGGGACTGGCAGGCCGAGGCAAAACGGGGCGGCCTTCCCTATCACGCCTATGTTCATTCGACGAAGTGGCAAGTGGTCACGGATCTGCCTGGCTGGCTGTCGCTGTCGGCGCAGCGCTGGGAATATCTGGGCGGGGCGCACGGCAATCCGTGGTCGGATGGGCTGCTATGGGACAAGGGCGCCGGGGTAACGCGCGGCGCGCTTGACCTGTTCACATCCCCGGCGGCGCTGTCGGCCGCGATCCGCCAGGATTTCTGCGCGGAAATTGACCGCCAGCGCGGCAGCAAGCGCGGCGTTCCGGTCAAACCGGGCAGCAACGAAGAGTTTACCGAGTGCATCGATCCGGTCAAATCGCAGATCATCCTGGGATCAGGCGACCACCAGCACTTCACCCGGCTGGGGGTGCTGGTGAACCCGTATGAGGCAGGACCCTTTGCCGAAGGAAACTACGAAGTGACGCTGCCGGTCACCGCAGCAGTGCTGGCCGCGATCAAACCCGCGTATCGCGGCGCCTTCGCACAGGCGCGCTGAACCCTCGCAATTTGGCGCAGCGGTTGCTATGTAGCGGGCCATGACGATGTACCAGACCGTTGCCGATACCGAGACCGTCCTGCGCGACGGCACAATCAAGCTGCATGGCCCCGGCGCCTTCGAAGGGATGCGCAGGGCGGGCCGGCTGGCGGCCGAAATACTGGACACGATGGCTGATCTCGTCCAGCCGGGGGTGACCACCGGGCAGATTGACGATGTGGTCCGTCAGATGACGCTGGATGGCGGCGCGGTGCCCGCGACGCTGGGCTATCGCGGTTTTGCCCATTCGTGCTGCACCTCGATCAACAACGTGATCTGCCACGGCATCCCGGGTGACAAGGTGCTGCGCGACGGCGATATCATCAACATCGACGTTACCCCGCTGCTGGATGGCTGGCACGGCGATAGCAGCCGGATGTACCTGGTCGGCGACGTATCCTTGAAAGCGCGGCGCCTGGTTGATGTAACCTATGAATGCCTGATGATCGGGATCGACAAGGCCAAGCCCGGCGAGCGGCTGGGCGATATTGGCGCAGCCATCCAGGCCCATGCCGAAAAGCACCGCTACGGCGTGGTGCGCGAGTTTTGCGGCCACGGGCTGGGCCGCCTGTTCCACGATGCCCCCGAAGTGATCCACGCCGCCCGCGCCGGCACCGGGCCGGAACTGAAGCCGGGGATGTTTTTCACCATCGAACCGATGATCAATCTGGGCAAGGCCGGGGTGCGGATGATGGAAGACGGCTGGACCGCCGTAACCCGCGACCGCTCGCTCTCGGCCCAGTTCGAACATTCGATCGGGATTACAGAGACCGGGTGCGAGGTGTTTACGGCGAGCCCGAAGGGGTTGGATAAGCCGCCTTATTGAGGCGACAAAATTCAGGTATCACAAGCCAAATGTTCGATCTTTGGCGGCCCTTCGCGCCCATTCCTCGAATGCAATAGTTTGTTCCCGTATATGTTGAGCATGTGAATTGCTAGGATTGACCAACGATTTTGTTGCCGCACCTTCATAAACGTTCAATGTCCAATCGAGGACGATTCCGTCTTTTGCTGAGTATTTTGCTGCACCGTCCTTTGGGTTCGACTGAAGAGGGATTTCGTAAGATACAAGTCTATGTGTTTCTTGCAAAATTTTCGTTCGTAGGCGTTCGTCTGCCTGGTCTTCACTCGCTTGGCTGAGTAGTCTATTTCGCTGCTCTAAGTAATCCTGTTGACGACAGAACTCTTCGCATTTCGGTGTGAGTGAGACACCTGCCCAAGCTTGACTTGCTTCCCACAAGTAAGCGTCCTCAAGCGCTTCGCCCAAAATTATCTCACCGCGAAGCAAAAAGTCACCGTGCCCGATCGCTCCACGATATGGTGCATTTGAACCAAATCCAGATGCGATCAGTTGAGATGAGGCAAAAACAATTTTTAGAAATGACAGGAGCGTATCATCCTGTGTCCAGTATATGACAGTATCCGAAAAAACACGATATCCTAGGCTGCTAACATCAAAATCAGGAACACTAAATTGTCTTTCGCCTCTGATCTCATGCTTGAATTTTCCTGCTGCAGAATACTGAATCATGGGAAGGGCGCTGCGCTCAAATTTCTGCATCAATCCCGCAGTTCCCAATTTTTGGCGCATCGCTTTGAACCCAACGATGTCAAACAACGCCACGAAACAAGTTGGGATTTCAAAGGTCATTATTGCGTCCCAATCTCGCTGCTGACAGCCATTTCGCTATCCCCTCCCAGCCCTGATCGCTGCCCCGCCGGCAAACGGTGCAATCGCCAGCAGCACCAAACTCACCGCACCGCACAGCGCCAGCCCGCTTTGGCCCCCCGTCGCCAGGCTGCCCGCGCCGAAGACCAGCAGCGGGACGGCGAGCGGGATCACCAGCAGTCCGCCCAGGGCCGCGCCGCCGCGCAGGCCTGCGGTCAGCGCGGCGACGGTGACGCCGAGTGCGGCGAGGCCCGGGGTGCCGAGCAGCAGGCCCAGTTCAACCGTGCGCAAAGTCGCTCCGTCGATCCCGACCAGCGCTGCGCCGGGAAGGGCGGCGAGCATCAACGGCGGCGCGAAGCTGAGCCAGTGGGCCAGCACCCGCACCGCAACCACCGCTTCCTCACTGATCCCGCGCAGCGCCCACTGGTCGAACAGGCCCAGTTCAAGATCAGGCTCGATCAGCCGGTCAAGCGGCAGGATCGCGGCGAGCAGCGCAGCGATCCACAGCACCCCGCCGCCGGTCCGCGCCAGCACCGGCGCGTCGGGCCCGACCGCAAAGGGGAACAGCATTGCCACCGCCACGAAGAACAGCACCGGCAGCAGTGCCCCGCCGCGCCGCCCGCCCAGCAGCAACTGCTTCAGGTCACGCGCGAGCAGGGCAACGAGGATGCTCATGCCGCGAAATCCCTGAGATCTAGCCGCGCAATGCCCGCCAGCGTGAACGGCTGGTGCGAAGCGATGACGCAGATCCCGCCGCCGCGGCAATGTTCCGCAGCAAGCGCTTCAACAAGGGCGACGCCGCGCGAATCAAGCCCGTTAAGCGGTTCATCAAGCAGCCACAGCGGCGCGCGCTGGCCGATCAGCCGGGCAAGCGCGGCGCGCTTTTTCTGCCCGGTTGAAAGGTAGCGAACTGGCACGTCCAGCAGGTCACCAAGCCCCAGCCGCATGGCCTGGTTGTCCTCTGGCCCGTCGAGCTTCTGCCAGAAGGCCAGGGCGCGGCCCAAAGGCAGGTGCGGATCAAGCGCAGGGCGTTCGTCGAGCAGGGCCGCTGCGCATTGGCGGTTCACCGTTCCGGCAAAGGCTGGCAAAAGCCCTGCCAGAATGCGGATCAGGCTGGATTTGCCCGTCCCGTTGGCGCCGGTCAATTGCAGGGCTGCCCCGCCTTCCAGCGCAAAGTCCACGTTCTGGAACAGCAGCCGGTCGCCCCGCTGGCAGGCTATATTCGATGCGGTCAGGCGGGCCCCTTGCATGGCCACGCCGGATAGGGGAAAGCTGCGGCCCTGCCAAGGAGAGCCGCGCATGTCCGTACACCGTCTCAGCGAACCCGAAATCGCCGCGATGCTGGCCGAGTTTCCAGGCTGGGAACTGCGCGGCGATGGCCACGCGATCGAGCGGACGCTTGAGTTTGCCGATTTCAACCAGGCCTTCGGCTTCATGACCCGCGTCGCGCTTTATGCCGACAAGGTCGATCACCACCCCGAATGGTCCAACGTCTACAACCGCGTGCAGATCACCCTGACCACTCACGACGCCGGGGGGCTGAGCACGCGCGATGCCGCGATGGCCCGCGCGATCGAGGGTTTTCTCTGAAGCCTACTTTGCCAGCGGACGCACCCGCTTGCGGTTGAACCGGCGCATGCTGCCGGGCATCCACCGCGCAGCGAAGGCGCCGCGGCGCGCGGTCTTGCCGACATAGGTGTGCAGCGCCGTGCCGTTGACTGCCGCCCAGGCTGCATCTCCGACGGCGGACACGGGCGTAATTTCAAGCCCGGCGGCAACAACTTGCTCACGGATGCCGCTGTTGGTGCCAGCGTTGGGTGCCATATCGATCAGCGGCGTGTCGATGAAACCGGGCATCAGGTCTGCCACCTTGATGCCGTCCTGGAACCATTCGGCGTCAAGGCTTTCGGTCAGCGCGCGCACTCCGAACTTGGTCGCCGAATAG
>NZ_JAHEBV010000034.1 GCF_024642085.1 Novosphingobium sp.
CGACAGGACCGGCGCTTTGGAAAACACTTCTGCATCGGGGCCAATGGCAACTTCGAGATATTGTGACCACATGCCCTGTCCGATCAGCGCGGCTTTCAGCTGTTCCGCTTCGGGCGAACCAGGCACGACCGAACGGATGCCGGCCCCGACCGTTTCTTCAAGCCCGCGGCGGATTTGCGCTGCACGATCGCCGTCGCCCCGGGCGCGCTCTTCGATCACCCGTTCGATGGCCGACAGCGCAAAGGTTACCCCGCAAGCCTTGATGCATTGCAAATCGACCGGTGCAAGCAAGGTCCAGCCATCGGGCAATCCCTGGCTGACCGGACCGATTGCATCGCCGCCGGTGAACATACGGCGGATAACCGCGCCCGACACGGACGCTGCCACCTGCGTCATGTCATGGATGATGCCGTTCTGGATGCGGATGACGCAGGGCCCGTCGGGAGACAGCGCGCGGCCAAGAAAGGTGCCGATGTGATGATCGGCCGGCAGCCAATCGGAAATCATTGCGCTATTCACCGCTGTAGCCCCTCTCTGTTAGCGCTACCATATGCGGAGGCCCCCTTAACGGCAAGCCCCGCGGTCGCGGACGATGATGGCGCAGGCTTGGCGGGGAAGAAAAGGCGTGACGGCACCTTCCGCGCGCAGATCGCTCAATCTTCAGGCAGGCCGATCGCGGCGCGCAGTCCCGGCTGCCATCGCTTGCCCGCAGCATCGTACCACGGGAACGTGTTGGTATAGGCCCACTGGCACACCGCCACATTTTCCGGGGCGAAGGTATCGTGGACGGCCTTGGCATACTGAATGCGCTGCGCCAGCGGGATATATGCTTCATACGCGCCCGTTTCCCCGATGAACGGGGTCAGCCCGGTGCGCGCGGCATAGGCCTTGACCTTGGCCAGATCGGTTTTCAGGCGCTGCCTATCTTCGCTCGACCCGTAAATCCTTCCGACCGGAGGCATGTCGGAAGTAATCCAGGGCGCGCCCTGGTGAGTGAACCGGAACGGTTCGTAATAGTGAAATGTCGGATAGACATTCGGGTCATCAGGCAATTGCAGCGTAGCAAGCGAATCCACCCCGCTCCAGAAATCACCGCCGATGATCACCGGCCGGTCGGGATTGGTCGCGCGGATCGCGGCCAGCGACGGCGCCAGGGTGGCCAGCAGGTTGGCGTTCGAAAGCTTGTCGTGCGGCTCGTTCTCGATCTCGAACCACAGGCGCTGGGTCGGCCGGGCGGCAAGCACGGCGGCAACTTGCTGCCATATCCCGGCCAGCCTGGCGGCGTTGGCTGCGGGATCGGTAAACAGTTCCTCATAATGATGATCGTTGACGATGACGTTCAAACCGGCGTCCAGCGCCATGTCCACCACTTGCACGGCGCGGCGCTGAAAACCGGGCTTGATTGTATATGGCGCGGCCTTCGCGGCGCGGGCGGACCAGCGGACCGGGATGCGCACGGTCTGGAATCCGGCCGCCCGGATGCGCGCGAAGTCGGCTGGCATCATGCGTCTGCCGCCGGCGTTTTCCGGCACTGATTCAAGGCTGTTGCCCATGTTGATGCAGGGCCCGACGGGCAAGTCGCGGGCCTGGGCCGGCAGGGATCCCGCTGCCAGAACGATTGCCAATGCACACACACGTTTCATTTGTCGGGTGTCCCTTATGATCCGAGTATCGTGACCAGGAATTGCCTGATCACCGCGTCGCGTTCTGGCCCGACCGGCCCCGTGACGCCGCGCGCGTGATCGGGCAGGTGATCGAAAGCCGTCGGCGCGCCGTCACCGAACACGAACGTGTCGAACCAGCTTTTCCAGGCGCGGCGCTCAGCCGGCGGCAGATCCCGTATCGCCATCAGCGCGTGGATCATCGCCAGAAAGCCGCCGCCGCGGGGCGCATCGTTGTGCCAGTAATTGACCAGCAAGTTGACCGGACTGCTGGCCGCGACATGATGCCACCACAATGCCGGGATGAAGATCGCGTCACCCGGGTCCAGCACGGCGCACAGGCCCTGCTCGGAAGCCTTGGCAAACCGGGGATAGCGGTCCAGATCGGGGGCCAGCGGATCGACCATGCTGACAGGCTGTCCCGCCAGCGTGCGGTCCAGCGGCCCGACATACAGGTTTTCGGCCTGTTCTGGCGGAAACAGGGTAAAGGTCCGCCGGCCCGCCGCCACGACCGCGAAATTGTCCGACAGGTCAAAGTGGGCGGCCACCTGCGTTGCATTGCCAAGCCACAGGCGGCATTGCGCCTGCGCCGCTTCGGCAAGGGGAAACGGATTGGCCTGCGTGAAGCCCGGCAAGTGGCGTTCTGCCGCCGCGGCCCCGGCATAAATGCCGATCGGTTCAGGATCGGTTTCGATCAGGGCCAGGTGTTCAGCCAGATCGCCCAGGGACAGCTGTTCGCGCCGAAAATTGAAACCGCGCATGTCGTCAGCATAGAAAAAACGGCCGCGGGCAGCTTGCGGGGCGATCATGGTTTCCGCCGCGGCACCGCTGTCCATGGCCCGTATTTGATCAAGCAGGGCGCCGTTTCCCTGCTGCGCCGTCCGCACGACCGGCCAGTCCGCCGCGATCGCGCGGATCACTACCGGGCGGTAAAGCGGGCGCTGTTCGCGGGCGAACGTCTGCGCGCCGCACGGCGGCATTTCGGCCACCGGGCGCATGGCTGGGGCGCAAATCATGCCGGGCAGGGCAACACGACCTCGGCATCCATGCCAAGCCGCACTTCACCCAGTGCGATATCGGCAGCGCCCTGGGTTGATAGTACGAACGGCTTGGTCAGCGCGGTGACATCCGCACCGCGGCCGCGCAGGCATTTAAGAGCAACGCCATAGCGGACAAACCGATCGCCCGGTGTCAGCGAAACGGGCAGAGAGCCGCTGCCTTTGGCGCCGACCAGGGTCAGTGCGGCGCTTTCGGGAGCGCCAAATACACGCGCCGTGAACAATAGCAGGACATCGGCGTTTGTTTCGCGGTCCAGGTTGACCGGCGAAAAATTGCGCAGCGCTATGGCCGCCGGCCCGCCGGTAACGGTAAAACGGCGCGCCCCTTCCTGCACCCGGTAATCAAGGGCCGTAATCTTGACCCGGCCGCCCAGGGCTTCGGCAGGGACCGTGGTTATGCGCGTTTCATCCGCCGTTCCGTTGATGCCTTCGACCAGCAACGACCAGCTGGCCGCAGCCCGTCCGGCGGTAAACCAGGTCCGCGAATCCATCGCCTGCGACGCATCGACTTCGCGCAGCGGCTTCCACGGGCCGGGCGCGGGGCTGGCATAGCTCAGCCCGAAGTTCATGTCATAAAGCACCCCTTCGCGCATGTTCGGGGTAAGCGGCCAGCGTGCGGCCAGAGAGCCGGTAAAATCGAACCGCGGCCGTCCCTTGCCATCGCCCACCAGCACGTCGGCAACCCCGCCGCCTTCCGATCCCGGCAGCCACGCCACGACAAAGGCATCGGCAAGGTTCAGCGCCGGGTTGGTATACAGCGGCCGCCCCGTCAGCATGACGGCAATGACCGGGATGCCCTGGGCCTTGAGTTTGCGCATGGTCTGATAGGGGCCGGTCAGATCGCTATCCAGCGCCAGCGTGGCGCGGTCGCCCTGAAACTCGGCATAGGGCTTTTCCCCGAACACCACTACCGCGGCATCAGGCTTGCGCGTGTAATTGCCATCCGCATTCAGTTCGACCGATCCGCCGCCGGCTTCGACCGCTTGGCGAAACCCGCTGTAAAGCGATGTGGCACCGGGAAACTTGTCATTGCCCAGTCCCGTGCCTTGCCAGGTGATCGTCCAGCCGCCGCTTTGCCGCGCCACATCGTCAGTCCCTTCGCCGGCGATCAGCAAGCGGCCACCAGCCTTGATCGGCAAAACCCCCTGGTTCTTCAGCAGGACCAGGCTTTTGCGCACGGCTTCGCGCGCCACGGCCCGGTGTTCGGGTGCACCAAGCAGATCAAACCGTCCCGACAATGGGCGCGACGATGGCTTGCCGGCGCCAAACAGACCCAGCCGGCTTTTCACGTCAAGCACACGGCGTACGGCATCGTCGATCCGGTCAATCGGCAGTGTCCCGGCGCGGGCGCGGGCAAGCAGATCGGCATAGATCGCCTTCCACGTATCGGGCGCCATATACATATCGACCCCGGCTTCCAGCGCCTGCGGGCACGAATCGTTGGTGCAGCCAGCCACCTGGCCATGAGAGTTCCAGTCGGTCACCAGGAAACCGCCAAAATCCATGCGGTCCTTCAATACGCCCGTCAGCAGACTGCGGTTGCCCGCCATCTTGACGCCCTGCCAGCTGGAAAAACTGGCCATAACCGTCGCAACGCCGTTTTCCACCGCCGGGCCATAGGGAAGGCCGTGAATATCGCGCAGTTCGGTTTCAGCGATGTCGGCATCGCCCTGGTCGACCCCGTCCTTTGTTCCGCCATCGGCCAGGAAATGCTTGGTCGAGGCGATGACCTTACCGCGGGCAAGAAGATCGCGCTGATCGGGCGGTCCTTGCAGGCCGCGCACCATCGCCCCGACATAGCTGGCCACCAGCCTGGGATCGGACGAATAGCCTTCATAGGCACGGCCCCAGCGGTAATCCTGCGGGACAGTTACCGTGGGCGCGAAGGTCCATTCCTGTCCGGTCACGCGGATTTCGGTTGCGGTGATCGCGCCGATCCGTTCGATCAGGGCGGGATCGTGGGCTGCGCCCAGGCCAACGTTGTGCGGAAACAGCGTGGCACCGATGATGTTGGAATTGCCGTGAACTGCGTCGATCCCCCAGATGATCGGGATGCCAACCGCGCCTTGCGATGTGTCTACCGATGCCGCCCAGAAATCGTCAGCAGCCTTCAGCCATTGCGGTGCAAGCGCAAAATCGTTGCCGCCTGGTCCGCTATTGCCGCCAACCAAGATTGACCCGAGATGGTACTGCCGGACATCTGCCGGGGTCACACAGCACAGGTCGGCCTGGACCAGCTGCCCGATTTTTTCGGGCAAGGTCATGCGCGCCATCAGCGCCGCTATCTGCGCCTTTTCCGTTGGCGGTGTGACCACGGGATATGTGTATTTCGGCCAGATTGCCGGATCCGCAACGCCGCGCAGCGACTGCGGCGCGGGCCCCGACGCCGGCGGCGGGGTGGAGCATCCCGCAATTGCCGAACACGCCGCCACAACCGGCCAAAAACCCCGCATAGCCCACTCCCAACACAAAATGTTACCGCTACCATAGCGTGATTGTCGGGTTATGGAAGTGGGGTTGATATGTTTGTGCCGCAAACGGATTGACCGCATTCGCCGCTGCGGTGCGGGCCCCCGATGGGTTCACTTCTGCCAAGATCGAAGTACTGTTCAATCCGCAGACGCTGCGCCCCGTTCCAGCATTATCGGAGCAGGGCCGCCTTGCGGTGTGCGGTAACCGGCCTGCAGCGCGCACAGCACGGCTTCGACCTGACCGTCATGCAGTGCCGCCACAACCGCTCCGCCAAATCCGCCGCCGGTCATCCTGGCACCGCCCTGTTGCCCGATTGCTTGATTCAGCACGTCGACCAGCGCGTCGACTGCGGGCACGCTGACTTCAAAATCGTCGCGCAGGCTGGCGTGGCTTTCGCGCATCAGACGGCCCAATGTGACCAGGTCGGCCGCTTGCAGCGCAGCTATCGCGGCTTGGGTGCGGGCCTGCTCAGTGATTACGTGACGGGCCCGGCGCAGGACCCGTGCATCAAGTCCGGCACGGGCCAGATCATCGGCGCTGGCATGGGCCAGATTTGCCGCGCCAAGGGCTGACGCGGCCACTTCGCAATCCTGGCGCCGCGCATTGTATTCTCCGTCGACCAGGCCGCGTTCGACGCCGGACTGGACAATCAGCACCGTCCAGCCGCGCGGCAAGGCGACCCGCGTGAAGGCAAGCGTCCCGCAATCGAGCGCCAAGGCCTGGCCCGGCGCGGCGTGGGCCACCGCCATTTGGTCCATGATCCCGCAGCGCACCCCGGCAAAGTCATGCTCGGTCGTCTGCGCCGCTTCGGCCAGCAGCTGTTGATCGGGCTGCGCTATCCCGGCCGCAGCGCACAGCGCGCGGCCCACCGCAACGCACAGCGATGCCGACGACGATAATCCGGACCCGCGCGGCATGGTCCCGCTGATCGCCAGGTTTGCCCCGGCTTGCGGGATACCGCGCGCGGCGCAGCTGTGGGCCATGCCCTGAACGTAGCTGGCCCAATCTCCGGGTGCGCCAACCAGATCACCTTGCGGCGTAAAGGTTACCGGATCGCCTGCAAAATCGCAGGCCAGCGCGCTTATCATGCCGTCATCGCGGGGCGACCAAGCAACCTGTGTGCCGCTGCTGATCGGCATCGGCAGAACCATCCCTCCGTTATAATCAAGATGCTCCCCAATCAGATTGACCCGGCCCGGCGCAAATACGGTGCCCTGCGGGACATGGCCGAACGCGGCGGTGAAACGTGCGGCCAGATCGGACACGGTCATGCCGGCACTACGCCGCGCAGCCGCTCTGCCGCTGCTTCCGGGGTCAGGTCGCGCTGGGTTTCGGCCATCAGTTCAAACCCGACCATGTGCTTGCGCACAGTGGCTGAACGCAGCAGCGGGGGAAAGAAATGCGCGTGCAGCCGCCAGTGCGCCGTATCGCTGCCCAGCCCGTGCGGCGCGCCGTGCCAACCCATTGAATAGGGGAAATCACAGCCAAACAGGCCGTCATAGCGGGACAGCAGGCGGGCCAGGATAGTGCCCAGGGCCGTGCGCGCATCCTGATCCAGATCCTCCAGCCGGGCTGCGGGTCCGCGCGCGACCAGCAGCGTTTCGAACGGCCAGGCCGCCCAGAACGGCACGAAGGCAATCCAGTGGTCATTGGCCTCGATAATCCGGGTTCCGGCTTGTTCTTCCGCCGCGACAACCGCGTCGAGCAGCACCGTGCCGTTCTGCGCCCGCCAATCGCGCTGATGCAGATCCTCTGCTTCGGGCAGATCGGGAACAAAATCGCTGGCCCAGACCTGGCCGTGCGGGTGCGGGCTGGACGCGCCCATCATCGCGCCTTTGTTCTCGAATATCTGGACGTGGTCCCAGCGCATGCCCAGGTCCCGCGACAGGTCGCACCAGGCGGCGATTACCTCGGCCATGGCGGGCGGGGAAAGCCGGGCCATGGTCGCCGAATGATCGGGCGCATAGCAGATCACCCGCGCCTCGCCCCGGGCCGGGTGGCTGGCGAACAGGCCCTGGCCTTGTGGCGGCTCAACCGACTGGGGCAGCAGGGCAGCAAAGTCGTTGGGAAAGGTGAAGGTGCCGGAATAGGGCGGATTATCCTCACCATTGGCGCGGCGGTTGCCGGGGCAAAGATAGCACGATGGATCGTGGCTGGCCCCTGGCGGCGCGGCAGCGGGCGCAGCCTCTCCCTGCCAGGGCCGGGTCATCCGGTGGGGCGATACCAGCACCCAATCGCCGGTCAGCAGATTGCGCCGCCGATGCGGGACCGGGCTGGCGGGGGAATTATCGTTTTCGCTCATCGCCGCATTGTCCAGCCGGTAGGTAAGGGCGCAGAGACTTGCACGGTCCTGCGTGCCAAGGCTTCGGCAAAGCCCTCGCGCAAGTCAAGCGCAAGCCTTGCATCGCCTGCGCAAAGCGTATTTACGGCGATGGAACAGCGCGCATGGGGAGCAGCCAAGGATGACCGCCGAACCGATGCGCCTGGGCGTCTGCTATTATCCCGAACACTGGCCCGAGACGCAATGGGCGGACGATGCCGCTCGCATGGTCGCCGCCGGGCTCAGCCGGGTGCGGGTGGGTGAGTTTGCGTGGAGCCGGATCGAGCCCGAGGCCGGCCGCTTTGACTGGGGCTGGCTTGACCGGGCGATTGCTGTGCTGCACGCCGCCGGGCTGGGCGTGATCCTGGGCACGCCCACCGCCACTCCGCCCAAGTGGCTGGTCGACACCATGCCAGATATGGTCGCGCTGGATGCGGATGGACACCCGCGCGGGTTCGGATCGCGGCGGCACTATTGCTTCAGCCATGCCCCCTACCGGGATGAGGCCGTGCGGATTACCCGCGCTGTGGCAGAACGCTATGGCCAAAATCCGGCGGTTGTGGCCTGGCAGACCGATAACGAATACGGCTGCCACGATACCGCAATCAGCTATTCTGCATCAGCGCTCAAGGCCTTTCGTCACTGGCTGAAAGCCCGCTATGGCACCATTGAGCACTTGAACCAGGCCTGGGGCAACGTGTTCTGGTCCATGGAATATCCCAGCTTTTGCGCGGTCGACCTGCCCAACCAGACCGTGACCGAGGCGAACCCGGCACATTGGCTGGCATTCCGCCGGTTCTCATCAGATCAGGTCGCTGCCTTCAACCGCGCCCAGGTGGAGGCGCTGCGCGACCTGTCACCGGGCCGTGACGTGATGCACAACGCCATGGGGTTCTTCACCCAGTTCGATCATCACGATCTGGCCGCCGATCTGGATGTGGTGGGGTGGGACAGCTATCCGCTGGGTTTCCTTGACAGCTTTCGGTTCGATGCGGCGGACAAGCTGGCCTACGCCCGGCAGGGTCACCCTGATATCGCTGCGTTTCACCACGATCTGTATCGCGGCTGCACACAAGGCGGGCGCTGGTGGGTGATCGAGCAGCAGCCCGGGCCGGTCAACTGGTCGGCCCATAACCCCGCGCCGCTGCCCGGCATGGTGCGGTTGTGGACACTGGAAGCGATGGCCCACGGCGCCGAGCTGGTCAGTTATTTCCGCTGGCGGCAGTTCCCCATGGCGCAGGAACAGAACCACGCCGGTCTGCTGCGCCCCGACAGCAGTGCCGCGCCCGGCTTGGCCGAGGCACGCGCGGCAGCGGATGATATTGCGGCGCTTGGCCCGGCTGGCGCGGCCACACGGCAGGCGGCGCTGGTCTTTTCCTATGATGCTGACTGGATCACCCAGATCCAGCCACAAGGCCGCGGCTTTTCAGCGCTGTGGGCGGCGTTTGAATGCTATTCGGCGCTGCGCCGCATGGGGCTTAATGTGGACATCGTTCCGCCCGGGCGCTCGCTTGATGGCTATGCGCTGTGCGTTGTCCCGTGCCTGCCGCACGTGCCGGAAGGCCTGGTTGGAGAGCTGCAAAACTTTGCCGGGCAGATCGTGATCGGCCCGCGCAGCGGCAGCCGCACCGCCGAGTTTGCCATTCCCGATGGCCTGGCCCCCGGCGTTCTCCGGCCGCTGCTGCCGCTTAAAGTTACCCATGTCGAAAGCCTGCCGCCGGGTCTTTCCCATCAGGGCGACGGCTGGCACGCCGCGCGCTGGCTGGACCATGCCGAAGGGGACGCCGAGGCCGAGTTCGTCGCGGCAGACGGAACGGTGGCAGGCTGGCGGTACGGGCGCACGCGCTATCTAGCCAGCTGGCCGGAACGGGATCTTGTCGATGCGCTGCTGGGCCGCGCGGCCGGCGATGCCGGGCTGGCGTGCCACACCTTGCCCGACGGGGTGCGCCTGCGCCGCGCGGGCGAACTGACCTTTGCTTTCAATTACAGCGCGATGGCCGCCGAACTGCCGCGATCGCAGGCCGGAACACCGATACTGGGAGCGCGGCGGATGGATCCGGCATCGGTCTGCGTTCTCAAGGCCTAGACCTGAGCCCCGGCGATAATCTCCAACGCCGCCGCCTCGCCGATGACTTCAGCGTATTTGGCTTGCAGGTCGAACAGGTTGGCCTGGTGCGGATCGGGGTGACGATCACCGCAGGCGTCACTGACCACAAAGGGCAGGAACCCGTTCTGGCACGCATCAAGCGCGGTTGCCCGGACGCAGCCAGAGGTTGAAAATCCGCCGATCAGCAGCCCGTCGATGTGCCTTTCGCGCAGCACAGCCGCCAGCGGCGTGCCGAAAAAGGCCGAGGCGTATTGCTTGGTAATCACGGCATCGCCGTCTTGTGGTTGCAGCGACGGCGGAAACTTGCCGAGCGGTGATCCCCGGTCAAAAGCCTTGAGAGCGGGTACTTTGCGGTAGAACACCCCGCCATCCTTGCCGCCGGGTTCGTATTCTACATTGGTGAAGATCACCGGCACGCCGCCTGCCCGGGAAGCGCGGACCAGCCGGACGCAGCTGGCCAGCGCCTGTTCGACCCCGGCGTAAAGCGGTGACGCTGGATCCAGGTAAGCCATGACAACATCGACGATCAGCACCGCAGGGCGGCGGGGCGGCGGTAGATGTCCATCAAAAGCGCCGCGGTAATTGTCGGTCAGCGCGGGTTCGTCCATCAGATTGTGCCGCTGGCGGCAAGGCGTTCAAGCTCCGCCTGATCCAAACCCAGCAGCTCGCCGTAAATCTCTGCGTTGTGCTGTCCGGGTGTCGCTGGGGCAGGGCGGCGCACGGTGCTGGGCGTAGCCGACAGCTTGGGAAAGGCACCCTGCATCTTGAGTGGTCCATAGCGCTGCGTATCGACATCGATAATGGCTTCGCGGGCCTGAAAGTGCGGATCGGCCAGCATCTCGGGCGCTCGATAGACCCGGCCGGCGGGGATCGAATGCGCGATCATCAGCGCATCGACCTCGTCCACCGACAGCGTCGCGGTCCAGGCGTTGATCAGCGCGTCCAGTTCAAGCTGGTTGGTCCCGCGCGCCAGATGCGTGGCATAGCGCGGGTCATCGCCCAGTTCGGGGCATCCCATCGCGCTAGCTAGCCGCTTCCACAGCGAATCCTTGTTGGCCCCGATCATGTATTCGCCGTCGCTGCAGGTGTAGACGTTGGACGGTGCGATGCCCGGCAGGATCGATCCCGACCGTTCGCGGATCACGCCATTGTAGGCATATTCAGGAACCAGACCCTCCATCACCTGCAGGACGCTTTCATAGAGCGCGGCATCGATTACCTGGCCTTGGCCCGTCCGGTCACGGTGATGCAGCGCTGCAAGGACGCCCATGCAGCCGTAGGTCGCGGTAAGGGAATCCCCAATCGAAACACCCATGCGGCTGGGGGCACGATCAGGTTCGCCCACGATATAGCGCCAGCCGCCCATCGCCTCGCCAATGCCGCCAAATCCGGCGCGGTCCGAATAGGGTCCGGTCTGGCCGTAACCGCTCATCCGCGCGACAATCAGGCCTGGCTGGTCTTCCAGCAGGCGCGCGGGATCGAGGCCCCACTTTTCCATGGTGCCGGGCTTGAAGTTCTCTATCAAAACGTCGGCATGGCGGATCAGCTGCCGCACCAGCGCCTGGCCTTCTGCCACGCGCATATTGGCAGAGACCGAGCGCTTGTTGCGGGCAATCACTTCCCACTGCACCTTGACCGCGCCCTGGCCCCATTCGCGCATCGGATCGCCCGCGCCCGGCGGCTCGACCTTGATAACATCGGCGCCCATGTCGCCCAGCAGCTGTCCGCAAAATGGACCGGCCAGCAGCTGGCCCAGTTCGACCACGCGCAGCCCGGCCAATGCCCCCGCTTGCGCCATGGCCTATTCCGCTGCCTCGGCCATGGTCCAGACCGGCTGGATCGGAGCGGGAAGACCCGTTTCTGCCTGGGCATTGGCGCGCAGCTCATCAATCGATGGGCCATAGTCGAACAGCTTCAATTCACCCCGGCTGCCGCGCATCTGCCCGCGCAATGCCGCGGTTGCAGCAGCGTCCACTTCGCCGCGATCACTGGCGACCACACCATAATCGCGCGCGCCCGCGGGGGTAATCAGCCCCTGGGTAATCTCCTTGCCGACCAGCGCCGGATCGCGGTCCAGCGGATCGCCCCAACCGCCGCCACCCCAGGTGATAAAGTGCAGCTGATCGCCCACTTCGACGCTAACGTCTTCTACCTTGTTGCCGACGATGATCTGCGTGCCATCGGCCTTTTCCAGTACCTTGCGCGCGCGCTGGCCGGGCAGGCCGCCGTTGACCCCCCACGGCGGCACGAACCAGCGGTCATCGTGGATCGAGATCGTGCCTGCGGCAAGAAAGCGATAGGTCATGTGGATGCCGTTGCCGCCACGGTGAAGCCCGGCGCCGCCGCTGTCAGGCTCGGTTTCGTAACGTTCGATCAGCATCGGGAAATAGCGTTCAAGGAACTCGTTGGGTACATTGGTAAAGCCCGGCCACAGTGAATGGCCATCCGGTCCGTCACCCAGCGGACGGCCGGGTATGCCACCAAACCCGATCTGGAAAAGCTGAAACCAGTCGCCATGCTTGCCCGGCCGGTTATCGTTGCCCGAATAGAACAGGTGCGGGCTGGAACTGAACCCGGCGGCGTTGAGGAACTCGGGTGTTTTCTGCCCCAGCAGACCGCCCAGAATGTCAAAAATCCGACCCAGCGCATGGGTCCGGCCCGACAGCGCTGCGGGGAACCTTGGCTTCAGCAGCGATCCTTCGGGGATGCGCACGTCGATCAGGTCATAGAACCCGTCGTTGAACAGAATCTGCGGATCGAAGACCATGATCATGTAGATGCCGAAGAACATCTTGAACATGTTTTCATTGAGATAGAAGTTGATCGAAGCGGCGCTTTGCGGGTCGGTCCCCGCAAAATCGAGAACCACCTTGCCGTTCTCACGCCACATCGTGCACTTGATTTTGTAGGGGCCGTAGCCGACCCCGTCGTCGCAGATGTAATCCTCGAAACTGACCGGCTCCTCGGCGATTGCCATGCCGATCAGCGCCTGCATCGCGCGGTGGTTGCGGGCCAGCAGCTCCTGCGTGGCAGAGACATATACGTCGTCGCCAAAGCGGCCCGCCATTTCAATCACGCGCCGCGCTGCGACCCGGCACGAGGCGATCAGCGCGTTGAGATCGGCCTGGCACCAATCCGGCTTGCGGGTCTGGTGCATGACCAGCTTCATCAGATCATCGTTGTATTCGCCTTTTTTCCAGATCTTGACCGGCGGAATGCGCACCCCTTCTTCAAAAATCGAGCGGGCATTGATCGGCATCGATCCAACCACCTTGCCGCCGATGTCGCTCTGGTGGCCAAACATCGCGGTATAGGCCAGCAGGCGGCCATCCTTGAAAACGGGCAACAGCACCAGCCAATCGTTCGAATGGCTGATCGCGCCTTCACAGGAATAGGGATCGGACAGGAAGATCATGTCCCCGTCTTCCAGCGTTCCGTCGAAGCCTTCCAGGAAGCCGCCGATGAAGCTGCCGAACTGGCCGACAATCATCTTGCCAGTGTGATCGGCGATCAGCGGGAAGGCATCGCCCTGTTCGCGGATCCCGGGCGACATGGCAGTGCGCACCAGCGTAGCGTCCATTTCGATCCGCGCGTTGCGCAGCGCGTTTTCGATGATGTCCAGGGTAACGGGATCGATCGCGACCTTGGTGAAAGGAGCGGGGTTGGTTGTGACGATGGTTGCAGGCATGTCTCTCGTCTCCGCTTCAGACCAGGTTGATCAGGATGTTGCCGACCGCATCGACCGTGGCGACACAGCCGCTTTCGATCAGTGTGGTCGAATCCATTTCGGTCACGATTGCTGGCCCGCGAATGACATCGCCCTGGCGCAGCTTGGTCCGGTCATAGATCACCGCGGCCTGTTCGCGCCCATCCATCCACAGCGTGTGGTCGCGCATCTTGGCCGGCGCAGGATTGCCATCACCCTTGGGCAATTCGGCAGCGGGCAGGTCAAGCGCCTGGCCCAGCGCGACCGCGCGCAGGTTCACAATCTCGTGCGGGGTGTCCATGTTGAAAGTGAACAGGCGGTGGTGCTCCTCGTCAAACCGTTTGAGGATGCCGTCCACTCCGTCGGCGCGCAGCACATCGGCAGTGATGGTCAGCGGCACTTCGAAGGCCTGCCCGGCATAGCGCACGTCCACTTCGAACTCGCTGGTGATCTGATCCTCCGGCACTCCGTCAGATGCCAGTTCGGCTCGGGTCTGAGCGGCCATTTCATCCAGGATTGCGATCAGCTCCTCGGCCTTGGTGGTTGACGCCAATCGCGAAAAGCTGCGGGCAGTCTCGGTCCGCATCCGGGTTGTCGCATCGCCCAGCGCGCACAGCACGCCTGGCGAAACAGGTGATATTGCGGGCCACGACCCCATCAGCCGCGCCACTGCATTGACGTGTAGCGGACCCGCCCCGCCAAAGCCCATCAGCGCAAAGTGGCGCGGGTCATAGCCCTGCTGGACCGAAATCATGCGCAAAGCGCCGAACATGTTTTCATTGACGATATCGATGATCCCGCGTGCCGCGGCCATCAGGTCGATCCCCAGCGCGTCGGCAATGGTCTGCACCGCTGCCTTCGCGCCTTCACGGTCCAGCTTGAAGCTGCCGCCCAGAAGGTTTTCGGGCAGATACCCCAGCACAACATTGGCGTCGGTCACGGTCGGTGCCTCACCGCCCTTGCCGTAGGCGACGGGCCCCGGGACAGCGCCTGCGCTTTGCGGACCGACCCGCAGCGCCTTGGTCAGGTCGGGAACATAGGCGATGGAACCGCCGCCCGCGCCCACCGTCTTCACGTCTAGCGCCGAGGCGCGGACCGACAGATGGCCAACCTCGGTCGTGCGTTGGCGGCGCGGCTCAAGATTTTCGATCAGGGCAACGTCGGTGCTGGTCCCGCCAACATCAAGCGTCAGGATATTGCGGATACCGGCATTGCGCCCAACCCACAGCGCCCCGGTCACCCCCCCGGCCGGGCCGGACATCAGGATGTTGACCGGGTGTTCCTCCGCCTTGAGCGCGCTCATCAGGCCGCCATCAGACCGCAAAAGCGAAAGTTTCCCCGCCATTCCGGCATCTGCCAGCTTGGCGCGCAGGTTGGACACGTACTTGCCCACCACCGGGCGCACCGCCGCATTGGCCACCGTGGTCAGTGTGCGTTCGTATTCCTGCATTTCAGGCAGGACCTCATGGCTGAGTGAAACGGGCACGCCGGGAAGCACTTCGGCGGCGATCTGGCCAACGCGGGTTTCGTGCGCGCCGCTGGCATAGGCGTTGATCAGGCTGACAGTGACCGCCTCCACCCCTTGCGCCTTGAGCAGGCCAAGCTGATCGCGGACGTCGTTTTCATCGATGGCGCGAACTTCATTTCCGTCTGCGTCCATCCGGCCCTTGATCGTGACAGTATCTTCCAGCGCCGCCAGCGGCGTCGGCTTTGGCCAGATGATCCACGCCGCCAGCCCGCCGGGGACAAAACTGCGCGCGATCTGCATGATGTGGCGGTAGCCCTCGGTCGTGACCAGCCCTACGCGTGCGCCCTTTCCTTCCAGCACGGCGTTGGTGGCAACCGTGGTGCCGTGCAGGAAGGTATCGATGGCATCCGGCGCAATGCCCGCATCGGCGCAGATTGCAGTGACCCCGGTCAGGATCCCTTCGGAACTGTCGTGCGGGGTGGACGGAGTTTTGTGCCGCCAGAACGCGCCGCTTGCGGTATCAAACAGCAGAAGATCGGTAAATGTGCCGCCAACATCGACGCCAAGGCGATAACCCATGCTTGTCTTCTCCTAAGCGGCCGCGGGGAAGGCGGGCGTATGCGCCACCATTCCGGGCAATCTGCGATCCATCACACCGGCCAGCCAGTGGTTCGTTTCAATAAGGGCGGCCAGGTTCAGTCCGGTTGCGATCCCGGCGCGTTCCAGCATGTTGACCACGTCTTCGGTGGCGACATTGCCCGCTGCGCCCGGCGCGAAGGGACAGCCGCCAAGCCCGCCGATAGAAGCATCAACGGTGACCGCCCCAGCGCCCAGCGCCGCCCAGACATTGGCAAGGCCGGTCCCGCGGGTGTTGTGAAAGTGAACCCGCACCGGCAGCGGCGCGATCGCTTCGCGCACGCGTGCCACCAGCCGCGCGACATGGGCCGGGTTGGCGACTCCGATGGTATCGGCCAGCCCGATTTCGACCGCGCCCGCCTCGGCAATCGCCAGCGCCATCGCCAGCACCCGGTCCTCGGCCACCTCGCCTTCGAACGGGCAGCCAAAACTGGCGGCAATGGTTGCCTGGCCGGTACGCCCTGAAGCGCGCGCCATTTCTATAATCGCCCTGGCCGCATCTACCGATCCGTCACTGCTTTGACCCTGGTTGGCCATGGCGAAGGTATCGGTGGTCACCGCAACCGCGCCCAACTGGTCTATCC
The DNA here is from genome assembly GCF_024642085.1 of Novosphingobium sp. GTDB lineage: Bacteria > Pseudomonadota > Alphaproteobacteria > Sphingomonadales > Sphingomonadaceae > Novosphingobium. Next base: position 16,013 of record NZ_JAHEBV010000034.1, read on the forward strand.
GCCTAGTGGCCAGTGCCCGGTCCGCGCCGCGCTGGTTCATGACCAGTCCGATATACGTGACGTCATCACGGCTCGGCAACGCGGCGCAGACCGCTTCGGCATCGGCCATCTGCGGTACCGCGCGCGGGTTGACAAAGCTGGTCACTTCGATCCGGCGCGTCCCGGCAGAAATGGCGCGGGAAATCAGGGCAAGCTTGTCGGCGGTTGCGATCTCGCGCTTTTCGTTCTGCAGCCCGTCGCGCGGTGAAACTTCGACCATCTCGATCGACGATGTATACAAACCGGTCATGATACCCGCGCTGCATCGATTGCCGTCAGGCCCTGATGGGCATCGGCATAGGCGTGGAAGGCCCGGCGGATATGCGCCGCCATGACGGCTTCGGCCCAGGCCCCGTCGCGGCGGGCAAAGGCGGCCAGCAGCTCGTCGTGTTCGCCGTGCGACCGGCGCAGCGCATCACGGCCGTAATGGTGCGCAGTGCGCCAGATCACCGGCTGTTCGATCAGCGCTGCCAGCATCGCTGAAAGGCGCCGCGACTGCGCGGTATCGAGGATGATTGCATGAAACTCGCGGTTGCCTTCAAGAAAGGCGCCAACGTCGGGCGGGTCAGCCTGTACCGCGCGCAGTATCGCCTGATTGCAGCGCCGCAGCGCCTGGAGCGCGGCATCGTCCATCCGTTCTGCCGCGCGCCGCGCGGCGTGGCCTTCCAGCATGGCGCGCAGTTCAAATGCATCAGCGACATCGCCCAGCGACCAGTCGGCAACAAAGCTGCGCTGCGCCTCGTTCCGCTTGACCAGCAGTTCGCTTTCCAGCCGGCGCAAGGCGTCGCGCACCGGGGTACGCGACACGCCGCAGCGTTCGGCCAACGCCTCTTCGCCCAGCTGCGATCCGGCGGGCAGCTCGCCCGACAGGATCATGCTGCGGATCCCGGCATAGGCACGGTCACTGGCGCGTGACATGAAAGCTCCCAAATTGCTTGACCTCGACCATTTGTATACAATAGGCTGCGTCCCTAGCAACCCGCGAAGGCTGTGAGGGCATAATTTTTTCGCGGCGCTGGAGACAACAGGGAGTCCATCTATGCGTGCCACCAACTGGCTGCTGTCAGCCTCGATCGCCGGTCTTGCTCTCGCTTCGGCGCCTGCCATGGCGCAGGATGCGGCCCCGACAGGCACCACGGCGTCTGCCGATGAGGACGAAGGCGCCATCATTGTCACAGCGCGCCGCCAGAACGAGCGGCTGCAGGATGTCCCCGCATCGGTCGCAGTGCTGACCGCGGCCGCGCTGGAACGGACCGGCGCGACCAAGGCGGAAGATTTCGTCCAGCTCACCCCCGGCGTGACGATCGTCACCGGCACGGCAGAGGCGGGCGATACCCAGATCAATATTCGCGGAATGAACGGTGCGCGCGATGCGGAAAGTTCGGTCGCGCTGGTGGTCGACGGCATTCTAAAGACCAATACCGCGCAATTGAACCAGGATCAGGGCACTTTGCGCCAGGTCGAAATACTCAAAGGCCCGCAGGGCGCAATTTATGGCCGCAATGCCGCAGCCGGTGCGATCGTGGTGCAGACGCTCAAGCCAACCCAAACCCTGTCAGGCGGGGTCAAAGGATCCTATGGCGAACACAACACGTGGAGCACGTCCGCCTATATCGCTGGGCCGCTGATGGACGGCGCGGGCTTTGTCCTGTCGGGCGGATACGAACGCAGTGACGGGTTCTACAAGAACAGCTTTCTCAACAATGCCAGCGTTGTCGATGATCACCGGTCATGGTCGGTCGATGGGCGCGTGATGCTGGGCATGGACAGCGACACCACGGTCGATCTGAAGGCCCGCTATGCCGAGTTTCACGGCGCTTCGCTGCCGTTCAATGCGGCGTTTGCGTTGCCCAACTTTGCCGGGATCAATCCTGCCTATTACGAAGACGTGAACCGCCATCCGTTCAATTTCTACAATAATATCCGTCCAACCAACGACCAGACCAGTTTTGACGTATCGGCCAAGCTGGACCACGATTTCGGATCGGTGAAGCTGACCGCCTGGGCGCTGTATTCCAACATCAAGCAGGATCTGGTTGCAGACGGCACCTCCGCCGATTTTGCCCGCTATATCTTTGCCGCAAATCCGGCTGCGCAGCCGGCAGTCAACAGCTGCTTTGCGACCACGGCGGCGCTGACTGGTTATCCTGTCAATCAGCCCGGCAACATCGGGGCGACGCCGGTTCCGTTCATCTTTTCCGGACCGACTTTCAACGGATCGACGTTCGGCCCTTACAGCCCGACGACCTGCGACGGCATCCAGTATCAGTTGCGCAATCAAAAGGACATCAGCGGCGAAGTGCGGCTGGCATCAACCGGAGACGGGCCGCTGGGCTGGCAGCTGGGCGCCTATTACCTGCACATCGACCGGACCGTGGGCGTCAGCCTTGGCGCGGATGAAGGGCAGGGCGTGATCAAGCAGCTTTACAACGCGCCCAATACGACCAACCCGACTTCCTTGCTGCTGGCCGATGATTTCAAGACCAACGTTT
>NZ_JAHEBV010000057.1 GCF_024642085.1 Novosphingobium sp.
TGCATCTTGGCAAACTTGGGCAGCAGATCGGCCAGCGGCTGATCCAGTCCCAGCTTGCCTTCATCAATCAGGATCATCGCCGCCATGCCTGTGATCGGTTTGGTCATCGAATAGATCCGGAACAGACTGTCCGGGCCTACACCATCGGGATCGTCCAGACCTTCCTTGCCGCGCAGGATATATCCCGGATCCTTGGACCCCCAACCGATCGCAGCGGCCATTCCGGCCAGCTTGCGCGTGCTGACATACTTGTCCAGCATGGCGGTCACGGCGGGCCACTGCGCCGCGATATCGACATCGGCTGCCCAGGCGCTCGCTGCGCCAAAAGGCAATGCACCAAGCGCTGCACCGGCGCCCAGCATGGCCCCGCCGCGCAGCATCGAACGACGCGAAACCGAAGGATCGATCATATCAGACACGTAATTATTCTCCCATTTCGGCAGTTTGCGCCAGAGCCAGCCGGGCAACCTTTGCAAACACGGTGGGCAATCCCGCATCGTCGATGCGATCAAGCGGCCACCACTGCCCTTGTTCCGGATGCCTAGAGCAATCCCCACCTGAATGCAGCATCAATTGCAATTCAAGATCGAAATGCGAAAAAGTGTGGCGCACCCCGCCTGCCGCTGTCCAGGATCCGTCAATCGGCGGCGTTCCATCGCCATTGCCCCGGGCAGACCAGCCATCATCGGGTAACGCGCGCATCCCGCCCAACAGGCCTTTGCCCGGCCGGGTTACCAGCCAGACAGCACCTTGGCGTTCAATCCAGAACGCGCTGCCCGTCCGCGTGGGGCGCGCTACTTTCGCAGTTTTGACGGGGTACAGTTCAGCCCCCTGCAACCTGCCCTGACACCCCTCAGCCAGTGGGCAAAGCAAGCAACGCGGGTTGCGCGATGTGCAGATGGTCGCACCCAGATCCATCAATGCCTGCGCAAAATCGCCCGGTCGGTCGCTTGGTGTCAGCACCTCGGCCCGGGCGCGAATCGCCTTGCGCGCGGCTGGCAGCGGCTGGTCGATCGCATAAAGCCGGGCGATCACCCGCTCGACATTGGCATCAACCACGGTTGCTGCTTCTTCAAACGCGATCGCGGCGACCGCTGCTGCGGTATATGCGCCAAGTCCCGGCAACTGCCGCAGTTCCGCCTCGGTTGCAGGAAAGGTCCCGCCGCGTGCCGCGACGGCCCGCGCGCAGGCCAGCAAATTGCGCGCACGGGCATAATAACCCAAACCCGCCCAAGCGGCCATGACATCCTCATCTGCGGCGGCGGCCAGATCGGTAACACGAGGCCAGCGCGCCAAAAACCTGTCGAAAAACGGTGCAACTGCTGCCGTCGTGGTTTGCTGCAGCATCACTTCTGACAGCCATACGCGGTAGGGGTCGGGCGGCTTTTGACCTGGCGGATTGCGCCACGGCAGGCTGCGCGCATAATCCTGGTACCAGGCAAGAAGTGCAGATTGGACTGTCTCGGCGCTGGCATCCATGCCGCCGCTATGGCATTGCCCGCGGCGTAATGGAACGGGATCGCACCAAGCCGGGCACAGCAGGCCGTCCGTTTGAGCGGCGACGCGGCACGGGCGTGCGTCCGATTGCCGAACTTATGCCTGAAATCGGTCGTACCGCGTTCCGCAAGTTCGGATTTGTGCAATCAAGTGTGGTAACGCGCTGGCCTGAAATTGTCGGTGAACATCACGCCAAGGTCTGCTCGCCCGAATCGATCCGCTTTGCTCCGGGTGAAAAGCGCGACGGGATCCTGCAGCTGGTAGTCGTTCCAGCCCATGCTCCGCTGATCAGTCATGTCATCCCCGAAATCATGGAACGGGTGAACCGGTTTTTCGGTTATCAGGCGGTTTCGCGAGTCAAGTTGCGGCAAGGGCCGGTTAATCCCCCAAAGGCCAAGGAGGCGCCAACCGCGCCGCCATCGCTGCGCCCGATCCCGCTGGAATTGGGCGAAAGTCTGCGCGACATCGGCGATCCTGAATTGCGGGCGGTGCTGGAATCGCTTGCCCGCAATCTGGGCACCACGGAAGAGGAGCCGACGAAGTGAGCCGAATGACAAAACTTGCAGCACTTGTCGCCGTCGCGGTCCTGTCACTTGCGGCCACTAAACCTGCTGCCAACTGGAATACCGCTGTAGCAGTCACTCCGGCAGGCGGTCACGTGCTCGGCAATCCGGCGGCCCAGATTAAATTGACCGAATATGTGAGCTACACCTGCCCGCACTGCGCCCATTTCGAAGCCGAGGCGACCAATCCTCTTCGCCTGGCCTATGTCCGTACCGGCAAAGTTTCGGTCGAGGTACAGCACATGCTGCGCGATCCGATCGACTTGACCGTTGCGATGCTGACCAACTGCGGCACCAAGGACAAGTTCTTTGTCAACCACGGCATGTTCATGCGCAGTCAGGCGACATGGATCAAACTGATGATGACCGCCACCGGTCCGCAGCGGTCACGCTGGTCGAGCGGCGACTTGGGCACTCGCAACCGGTCAATTGCAGCCGATTTTCACTTCTACGAGATGATGGCGACGCGCGGTTACGATCGCGCCGCAGTGGACCGCTGCCTGACTGACAAGGTCATGGCCGAACGTCTGGCCAAGCAGGCCCAGAATGCCAGCGAACTGGGCGTTACCGGCACTCCCAGCTTTGCCATCAACGGCGCGCTGCTGGCCGGAACGAACGAATGGTCGGTGCTTCAGCCGCAGATCGACGCCGCGCTGTGATTGACCGCAGCGCTGGCTTGAGCGATTGAGCGCTGCCTGAATGCAGTAACGGGCGCGCCGCGAGGCCGCTCGTCAAATCCGGAGATCTGCCTTGCTGACCACATCCACACGCCGCCTGCTTATCGCCGCCAGCCTGGTTCCGCTGTGCCTTGGTGCCGCGGCGTGCAAGAAAGATACGGACAGCGGCACCGCTGCCAGCACGGCCGCCGGTGATCCGATTGCCAAGGTCGCCCCGCCTGCCGGCAAGGCATGGTCCGATGTGGTGACGGTTACGCCGGATGGCGGCTATCAGATGGGCAACCCCCAGGCGCCGATCAAGCTGATTGAATACGGCGCGCTATCGTGTTCGCACTGCGCCGAGTTTTCTGAAAAATCGAGTGCGGAGATGCGCTCGAATTTCGTCGATTCAGGGCGCGTCAGTTATGAATTGCGCCTGATGCTCAACAACGCGCTCGACGTGCCGGCCGATCTTCTTGCCACCTGCGGTGCGCCCGAGGCAGTGTTGCCGCTGGCCGACCAGTTCTGGGCCTGGCAGGGAACCATGTTCGAAAATCTCAAGGCTGCCGGCGATGCCAAGTTCCAGGCGGTCAGCCAGTTGCCGCGCGAACAGCAGTTTGCCGCCACGGCTCAGCTGACCGGTATGGATCAGTTCTTTGCCGCACGCGGTGTGGCGCGCGATCAGGCGGCGATGTGCCTGGCGGACACGGCCAAGGCCGAGCGATTGGTCAAGGCGTCAGGCGATTATGCCGAAAAATACAAGGTTGAAGGCACGCCGACCTTCTATGCCAATGGGGTGAAGCTTGACTTCAACACATGGGAAGCGGTCAAACCTCATCTGGAAAAGCTGGGCGCCCGCTGAAACCCGCGACGCAAAAGGCCGGGCATCGAGCCGAATCCTGTGGATGACGGGGTCACCCGGCGCAGCTTCGCTTTGAATAGCGGCGGGCGGTAGGCTAGCCTTTCCCCAAGGAAAAGCTCCCGATTGCAGGAAACCCGATGACCGTTCCCTTCGCTGCCCTGCCGTTTCGCCGTCTGCGCTTTGCGCTGCTGTTGCCCCTTGCTCTGGTCGGCTGCGACCAAAGCGGAACGAAGTCGGCTGACAGCGATAGCGCCCCGCTGGCCAAGGTAGCCCCGCCCGCAGGCAAGGCGTGGACCGATGTAATCGCCGTCTCTGCCGAAGGCGGCTATGTGATGGGCAACCCGCAAGCGCCGATCAGGCTGGTCGAATATGTCTCGCTCACCTGTTCGCATTGCGCTGATTTCGCGGCTCAGTCCTCCGCAGAACTCAAAGGCACCTATGTCGACAGCGGCAGGGTCAGTTACGAAATGCGCAATTTCATCCGCGACGCGATCGACCTGACGGCAGTGCAATTGACCCGATGCGGCCCGCCGGAAACCTACTTTGCCCAGACGGACAAGGTGTTGGCCAATCAGAAGGACTTTTTCGACAAGGCCCAGACGGCCGGGAAAGCGGCACAAGACGCCGCTTTTGCCGCCGAGCCGGCCAAACGCGGCCCTGCGATCGGCGCGTTGACCGGACTGACAGCCTTTTTCGCGGCGAATGGCCTGGCGCAGGACCGGGCCAACCAGTGTCTGGCCGATACGGCCAAAGCCGAAGCGCTGGTGGCCCTGATCAACAAGCAGTCCGATGCTTTTGAGATCGCCGGGACGCCCACATTCCTGGTCAACGGCAAGAAGGTGGAAGGCAACACCTGGGCTGCGATCAAACCGTTGCTGGAAAAAGCCGGCGCCCGCTAGGCGCAAAATTGGAAGGGTAAGTCGGTCCGATGCGTATCAAACGGCTCAAGCTCTCTGGATTCAAGAGCTTTGTCGAGCCGGCTGAGCTGCGCATCGAACCGGGTCTGACCGGTGTCGTCGGCCCCAACGGCTGCGGTAAATCGAACTTGCTTGAAGCGATCCGGTGGGTCATGGGTGAAAGCTCTCCCAAATCGATGCGCAGCGGCGGGATGGAAGATGTGATCTTCGCCGGGACCACCACCCGCCCCCCGCGTGATTTTGCCGAAGTAGTGCTGCTGGCCGAAGCGCCCGGCCTGCACGGCGGCGATAACGACAGCGATCTGGAAGTAGTCCGCCGGATTGAGCGCGG
>NZ_JAHEBV010000058.1 GCF_024642085.1 Novosphingobium sp.
ACGGACAAATCGAACAGCGAAGCTACCGGCATCAGCGCTCGTTCATCGCAACATATTCCTTGATCTTGGCCTTGCCCAGCTGGCTCATGTGAACCTCGTCCGGACCGTCGGCGATACGAACAAAGCGGTTGAGCGTGAAAAACCGCGCCACCGGGGTATCATCGGAAACGCCCATTCCGCCGTGGACCTGAATTGCCCGGTCGCAGACGGTTTGCGCCATCTGCGGGGCGACGACCTTGATTGCGGCAATCAAGTCCTTGGCGACTTTGTTACCATAACGATCCATCGCATCGGCGGCTTTCAGTGTCAGCAGGCGCGACATCTCGATCTCGCAAAAGCTTTTCGCGATATCCTGGCGAATGCTCGACTGGTCGGCCAGCTTCTTGCCAAAAGCGGTGCGGCTGTCTGCGCGGCGGGCCATGATTTCCAGAGCGCGCTGGGCTTGCCCGATCGAGCGCATGCAATGGTGGATCCGGCCCGGCCCAAGTCGCCCCTGCGCGATCTCGAACCCGCGTCCTTCGCCCAGGATCAGGTTTTCGCGCGGCACGCGGACGTTGTCAAAACGCAGTTCTACCTCACCGCCGGGCGAATTGTGCGATCCGAACACGGTCAGGTGTCGTATGATAGTAATCCCCGGCGTGCCCGGTTCGACCAGGATCTGCGAATGCTGGGCATGGCGCGGCGCATCAAAATCGGTCTTGCCCATTACAATCCAGATCGTGCAGCGTGGATGCATCGCGTTGGAAATCCACCACTTGCGCCCGTTGAGGACGTATGAATCGCCATCAGGCGTGATCGACAGTTCGAGGTTGGTCGCGTCGGACGAGGCGACCTGCGGCTCGGTCATCACGTAGGCTGAGCGGATTGTCCCCTCGAGCAGCGGCTTCAGCCATTTTTCCTGCTGCTGAGGACTGCCGTACTTGGCCAGCACTTCCATGTTGCCGGTATCGGGGGCCGAGCAGTTCAGCACCTGGCTGGCCCACGGCACCCGGCCCAGCAGTTCTGCCACCGGCGCATATTCAAGGTTTGTAAGCCCGGGAGAGATGGCGCCGTATTCGTGCGGCAGGAAAAGGTTCCATAAGCCTTGTGCCCGAGCCTTCTCCTTCAGCGCCTCCATTCCCGGCCATTCCAGCCATTGCTTGGCGGGATCGGTGACAAAGTCATGGTAGGCTTGCTCATTGGGATAGATATGTTCGTCCATAAAGGCGCTGACCTTGGCCAGCAGATCCTTCACCTTGTCGCTGTGTTCAAAATTCATCGGAAAGACCTTCGTTAAAGGGACAGGCCGCCATCAACGATCACCGTGTGACCAGTGACATAGGAAGCGAGCGGAGAGGCGAGGAAAATTGCGGTGCCGGCCATGTCTGCAGGGGTACCCATCCGCCCATCGGGAATGCGCGCCAACGCGCCGGCAAGGCGTTCGGGATGCTCGGTGGTGACCTTGGTCAGCTTGGTATCCACAAGCCCCGGTGCCAGACCGTTTACGCGGATCCCCAGCGGCGCCCAGGCCTGGCCCAGCGTCTTGGTCAGGCTGATTGCGCCGGCTTTTGACGCGGCATAGGCGGGGTTGCCGATATTCGCCTTCAGTCCCGAGATCGAGCTGACGATAATCATGCTGCCACGCGCCGCCGCCAGGTGATCGCGGAAACGGTTGGCACAGTGCATCAGGCTGTCGAGGTTGACCGCCATGACCCGGTCCCACCCCTCGCGCGCAAACTCGCCGCGGCGATAGACTACTGTGCCCTGGCACAGCACCAGCACGTCCAACCCTGCAAACGGCAGGGGTGCGGCCGCGACGGCATCAGGATCACCGACATCGACGCAGGTGTAGCCAAGGCCGTCAAGGTCCGAACCTTCAGCCGCATCATATTCCGATGCCAAAGCCCTTGTGCCCCAAACGTGAACCTGCCCGCCACGCTGGCGAAAACCATGGGCGATTCCGTTCCCGATACCGCTCGATCCGCCGACAACAAGCACTCGCTTACCGGTAAAATCGGTATCGCCAGCCATCACCCTCTCCACAGGTTTTTAATCGATCGATTAATGCGCGGTGCCACAGCGCTTGTCAAACGCCGTCGCTTGCATAAGCTGCCCGGCAAAAGGAGAGGACAGCATGACCGAAGCGATCCTGGAACCCGAACTTCCGATCATCGATCCGCACCACCATTTGTGGGATCTTCGTCCGCTGATGGCGGCCTTCCCCGAACCGCGCCACACCTTCATCCAGGCGATCGCGCTGTCACCCTATTACACCTTTAATGAAATTCAGGCTGATGTGACCAGCGGTCACAACGTAATCGGCACCGTGTTCATGGAATGCGGCGCGTTCTACACAGCTGATGCCAGCGATGGGCAAAAGGTGATCGGTGAGGTCGAATATGTGAACGGAGTAGCCGCGCAGAGCGCAAGCGGGCTCTATGGCCCGACACGTCTGTGCGATGCAATTATCGGTCATGCCGACCTGACCCAGGGCGACGATGCACGCGGTGTGCTGGAAATGCTGATCGACGCAACCCCGCGCTTCAAGGGCATCCGCCATGCTGCCGCCTGGGATGCAGATCCCGATGTACTGGGCCCACCTTTCCATGCGCCCGCTGGCCTGTATGGTGACGCCAAGTTCCGCGAAGGGTTTCGCCATCTTGGCGCCCTTGGGCTGACCTTCGATGCCTGGCTGCTCGAACCGCAGCTGGGTGACGTGCTCGATCTGGCCCGCGCTTTCCCCGATCAGCCGATCTGTCTTGACCACTGCGGCACCCCACTGGGCCTGGGTTCCTATCACGGCAAGCTGCACGAAAGGTTTGATACCTGGCGTGAGAAGATCAAGGCCATCGCCCAGTGCCCGAATGTTTCGGTGAAGCTTGGCGGACTTGCCATGTCTTTCGCGGGTATGCCCGATCACGGGCCCGCGGCGGGGCTTGGTTCAGACGTGCTGGCGGCTATGTGGCGGCCCTATATCGAAACCTGCATCGAAGCTTTCGGACCCAGGCGGGGAATGTTCGAAAGCAATTACCCGGTCGACAAATGGGGCGCCAGTTATGCCGTGCTTTGGAACGCCTTTAAGCGCCTGACTCACGGCGCCAGCGCGGAAGACAAAGCCGCGCTCTATGCCGGCAACGCCGCGCGGTTCTATGGGATCGAGCATTTGCTGGCCTGACCATGTCCGCAATTCACCTGCCGCGCACGATCCGGATTGGCGGAGGCGTGCTGGACGAGCTGCCCGCGGTGCTGGCGGCCGCCGGACTGTCGCGCCCGCTGATCGTGACCGACAGCTGGATCGCGGATTGCGGGATTCTGGAGCGGGTTGAGGCGCTGCTGGCCAGAGCCGGAGTGGCCGCCCGCAGCTTCACCGGGGTAGTCCCCGATCCGACCGTCAGTTCAATCGAGGACGGCTGCGCGTTTCTGGCGGGCGGGGATCACGATTGCGTGATCGGGCTTGGCGGCGGCAGCCCGATCGACAGCGCCAAGATGATCGCGGTCAAAGGTGGGCGCTCAGTGCAAAGCCTCAAGTCGCCGCATCAGGAAGATGCGCCGGGGCTGCCGATTATCGCCGTGCCGACCACTGCGGGCACCGGCAGCGAGGCGACGCGCTTCACTGTGATCACTGATGCCGAAACCGATGAGAAAATGCTCTGTGCGGGGCTGGCCTATCTGCCGCTGATTGCGGTGTGCGATTTTGAGTTGACGCTGACCAAGCCCGCGCGGTTGACTGCCGATACCGGGATCGACAGTCTGGTCCATGCGATTGAGGCCTATGTTTCAAAGCGCGCCAATCCTTTTGCGGATAGCATGGCGCTTTCGGCGATGCGGTTGATCTGGCCAAATTTGCCGCGCGCTTGTGCCGATCCCGCTGACCGGGCCGCAAGAGAAGCCATGATGCTGGGTGCGCTGCAGGGCGGGATCGCTTTTTCCAACAGCTCGGTGGCGCTGGTCCACGGCATGAGCCGCCCGATCGGGGCGCACTTCCACGTCAGCCACGGCCTCAGCAATGCGATGCTGATGCCGGTCGTGACGCGATGGAGCGCGCCGGCTGCCCTGCCCCGCTATGCCGACTGCGCCCGCGCCATGGCACTTGCAGACAACACCGTCAGCGATCAGGGCGCCGTGGGCCGGCTGGTCGAGGCATTGCAACAGACAAACGCGGATCTCAAAGTCCCCAGCCCGCGCGATTACGGCATCGACAAGGGGCGGTGGGATGACATCGTTCCGCTTATGGCAAGCCAGGCTCTCGCCAGCGGCAGCCCGGCGAACAACCCGCGCGTTCCCGACGTTGACGAGATTACTGCCCTGTATGCACAGGCCTGGGCCTGAGCCGGAAGCGGCTCGCATATGATCCAGATCAATGCGCGATGGTTCCAGAGCCCTAACAACAGCAGCGTGATTGGAAATGCCGCGGCTCTGGTCGACTGCTGATCCGGTCGGGACTAGTCGTAGACGGTTGCGGCAGTCGGTTCTTATGGAGGGGACTTACCATGCCATGCATTAGCAAAATTGGCTTGTCACTTGCTGCCAGCACAGGCTTCGCCCTGATCGCGTCTCCGCTCGCCGCGCAGCAGACGGCCCAGCAGGAAATCGTTATCACCGCCAACATGAAGGCCCCGGAAGGACTGGAGCCGGTCAAAATGGTCGTTGGCATCAAAGATCTCGACCTTGCGACAGCCGCCGGGGTCTCCAAACTTGAAAAACGCATCACTAACGTGATCGCTCGTTTCTGCGGG
>NZ_JAHEBV010000035.1 GCF_024642085.1 Novosphingobium sp.
ACCTTTGAGCAGATGGGCAGGGTCTGAACTGCATCGTCCGGTAGCGGCAGCATACCGGAACACCCGGCTGGCGAAGGATCGGCACTTCTTGGCCGTCTCATAACGTCCGCGCATCTGCACCCGCATCAGAGCGGCTAACAGCATTTGCTGATCGAACTCAGCGATCGGCATGGTGCCGATGGCAGGCTCTAGCTGCTCAAGAAACCAATACGCCTTGCTGACTGTCGCTTTGGCGCGCGCCTCTCTGACCATTTTCTTTTCGATGTATTCGCGTGCCACCGCGGCGAAGGTGTTCACCGCGCTGATCTTCGCTGCGACCTTGCCGCGCTTGCGTTCAAGTGCGGGGTCCACGCCGCCGAGCAATTTTGCCTTCTCTTCGTCGCGCTTCGCGCGCGCATCCTTGAGCGAGACAGTTGGGTATGCCCCCAGAGCTAGGCGCTTCTCCTTCCCCGCAACGCGGAACTTCCAACGCCACAGCTTTGACCCGTTTGGGAAGACTTCTAGATAAAGCCCGCCGCTGTCAGCCCTGCGGTAGTTCTTTTCGCGCGGCTTTAATGCCCTGATTTCTGAGTCTTTCAGTGCCATCTGGGGGCACCGAAATTCGCGCAATTGGGGCAATTCGGGGCGTATGCCCCCTCTGATGCCCCCAAAAGCGAGCGACTTTTGACGAACATACGCGAATGCTCCCGAACGTTTCGGAGCAATTTATCCCAGATTTCCTTGGGTTTCTCAACCGTTCGCGAACATCGACGAACGGAAAAATGGTGCCCAGAAGAGGACTCGAACCTCCACGCCCTTGCGAGCGCCAGCACCTGAAGCTGGTGCGTCTACCAATTCCGCCATCTGGGCACCGGAGGCAGCGGGGTTAGGTGCCTACTGCCGGGTAGGAGCGCGCCACTAGCGGGGGGTGGCGGGGGTTGTCAACCGATGGTTGCTTGCCCCTGGGCTTTTTTGAAGGCGCATAGGGCCAAAGGTTTAAGCTCGTAGTCCGGTGCTACAATCGCCGTTGCGGCAGCGCGGCATTCTGTGCCAAGGCCCAGGGTCTGTATTTGGCATGTGACGGTTAGACTATGACACAGGATCTTGGCGGTAAACTGGTTGTTCTGATCGGAGGTGCAGGCTTCCTGGGCCGACATGTCGCGCAGGAACTGCTCACACGCGGGGCGCGGCTGCGAGTGGCAAGCCGCCGTGCCGAACGGGCTTTTGCGATTAAGCCGCTCGGTAACCTGGGACAAGTACAACTGGTCCGCACCGACATCACCAGGCCTGCAAGCCTGGTACGCGCGGTTGCAGGCGCCGATGCGGTGGTAAACCTGGCGGGCGCATTTGCCGGAGATCTTGACGCCGTAATGGGTAGCGGAGTGGGTGCGCTTGCGCGGGCCGCCACGGCTGCTGGTGCCAAAACCTTTGTCCATATTTCGGCCATCGGCGCTGATGCCGCGGGTGAGACCGCCTATGCCCGCGCCAAGGCGGCTGGCGAAACTGCGGTGCTTGACGCCTTTCAGTCGGCAACGGTGCTACGTCCGTCGATCCTGTTCGGGGCGGATGACACCTTCATCAACCGTTTCGCCGGACTCATTTCGCTGCTGCCCGCAATGCCTGTGTTCGCACCACAGGCCAAATTGCAGCCTTTGTTCGTCGACGATTGCGCCAAGGGAATTGTGTCCGCGCTGGCCGATCCAGAGGCCCATGGCGGCAAGACGTTCGAACTGGCTGGTCCTGAGGTGTTGACCATGTTGGAACTTAACCAGCGGATCGCTGTGGCAGCGGGTCGATCTACCCATTTGCTGCCTTTGCCCGATACCCTGTCGGGGTTGATCGCAGCGGCCACCGGCTGGCTTCCAGGTGCGCCAATTACGAATGATCAGTGGAAACTGCTGAGTGCCGGAAATGTCGCTTCAGATGATTGGCCGGGGATCACGGCGCTGGGCATCACGCCACGCCCGATCGGCCTGTTTCTCGATCGATGGCTGGTACGGTTTCGCAAACATGGGCGCTTTGCCGACCGAGCGGCAGCCTGATCAGGCGTTTACGTCGGCATAGTGGCTGGGCGGCTGGATCACTTCCATGCGTTCGCCGAGCAACGGGCGGAAGCTGGGCCGGCTTTTGAAGACGGCATACCAGTCGCGTGACTGGTCGTGCCCGGTCCAGTCCAGGCCGCCGAGATAATCTGCCACCGAAATCTGCGCAGCGGCGGCTAGATCGGCAAGGCTCATCGTCGCGCCGGCCAGCCATGGGCGGTGATCGATGAGGTGATCAATGTAATAGAGGTGCTCATGCGCAAGTTTCATTGCTTCGCGCAGCACCTTACTGTCGGGTGACTGGCGATAGACCAGACGCTTCTTCATGCGCTCGTGAAGTAGCGGCGCAGTAACGTCGCCATAGAAGTTTTCGTCGAACAGTGCGACCAGGCGGCGGATTTCCGCGCGGCCCGCCGCAGTCCCGTTGATCATTGGATTCTTGTCGACCGTTTCCTCAAAATATTCACAGATCGCGCGGCTATCAATAAGTGTCAGGGTTTTCGCAGGATCGTGCAGCACCGGCGTGCGTCCGGCCGGGTTCAGCGCGAAGAAATCGTCGCGCCCTTCCCAGGGGTTTTCGCGCCAAAGCTCATAGCCGATCCCTTTTTCGCTAAGGAGCAGGCGGACCTTGCGGCTGAACGGGCACAGGGGAAATTGGTAAAGCTGCCACATGATCATTCGTCATGCCTGTGCGCGAATCGCGCGTCCACCCTCCACGGAGCGGCCGGGCCGACTTTTCAGGTGGAAAACATCAGCATTCGATCCGGGTCTGCCGCCCCAGTGCCAGACCCAGGCGAGTCAGGCGGCGCTCGCTGGCGCTATCAACCAGGGCAATGTCGGCGCGCCGCACTTTCAGCACCAGGTCACCGTCAGGCGCGATCGATACCGGAACCGCGGCCAGAACCTGCGGAGACCCGCCGCCCAGCCGCTGCGCCAGTCGCAGTGCGACACCCCAGGCACGGGCACGGTCGAGCACGGCTTCGTCTGCTAGTGCGGCAAAGATAGCCGGCGCATCGGAAGGATCGCCGCCCAGCCCGACGTGGAGCGCCATGGCAATCACTGCCCGGCCGGCGGCATCAACCCCGATCCAGTTACCATGAAGCGCCATTTCTTCGCCGGAAAGAACGCGGAAATCAGGGTTTGAAGCCCAGCCCGTCCCTGCCATCAAGCAAGCAGCATGGCGCAGGCGGCGCAGCCCCTGCGGTTCGTCCGGAAAAGCTCCGTCGCTCCACTCCAGCACGGCGTCCGGATAGCCAGGAATCGGCAACTGACCACCAACTGCATGGCGGACACCGGCAATCAGCGGGTCCTGCGCGCGAGTGGCGGTGTCCAACTGTTGATAGAGGAGGCCTTCGCGCAGGCCAAAAGTGGACACCTCGATCGCGGCCGGGCGGGCTTCGCGCACCAGCGCCGCTAAAAGCGCCGCAGCGTCATCAAGCTGTACAGCCCGCGAATGACGCACCCCGCGAATACCGGCGAGCTTTTCGGATCCCGCTTCACGCACCGCAATCTTCAACAAGCGGGCGTCCTCAGCAGGAAATCGGTATGTGCCCAAAACTGACAAGGGCCAGCCGGCGTCGTGCATATGAACCCTGGCGAGCGTTCGCCATCCGCCGCCAACAACGTAAAGGGTTTGACCTTCGACTTGCGCAATCCAGCCGTGAGGCTTGAGCATGGTGCGCAAAGCCTTGCGCAGCAATCCCGTGCCGCCAGCGCGTATCGATCCGACCGGAATAAGCCCCAGAGGCAAGGAGACGCGCTCGTGCACTTCGCCATCGGCAACGCGCACAAGTTCCAGGCTGCCGCCCCCCATATCAGCAACAAGCCCGCGTGCATCGGGCTTAGCGGAAATGACGCCATATCCGGCGGCGACGGCTTCATCGTCGCCGCTCAGCAGTTCGGCGGGGAGGCCAAGGCTTTGCACTTCTGCAATCAAGTTCGGACCGTCACTGGCCGTTCGCACCGCCGCGGTAGCCACAACCCGCAGCGTCTCAGGTTCCATCAAGCGGACGAGCGCGGCAAAGCGCGCCAAGCCTTGCAATGCAAAGGCCCGGGCTTGAGAATCAAGAGGTCCGCCTGGAACCATGCCTTTCCCAAGGCCAGCCATCAGCTTTTCATTAAAAAGTGTAGCGGGCGCACGCGGGGCGCCGCCGAAAACTACCAATCGGATCGAATTGGACCCGATATCGATGATGGCCTGACGGCGAAGATCACTCACCCGCGCAGGCCTAGCCTGCGCGGCGGTGGCTTACCAGTGGGCAGTGGTCAATCTTCGTCGCGCAGATCGGAATCATCGCGATAGGTGCCCTGGGCCTTGTCGATCGACTTGCGCATTTGGTCGCCCATGCGTTTGCCGGCTTCCTCAAGTTGCGGCAGCATCTCACCCATTACGCCTACCATCGCACCAGCCGCGCCCATCATGGCCGGAGCCTTGCGTGCCACTTCACGCGGCATGTCGCGCGCACCCGGACCGGCCAGGTCACCCAAGGTGGCATCATCTGGAATATCACGGTGGCGGGGACGTTCGCCGGTGGTCTGGCCGACACGGTCCATCGCCTTGAGGAATGGCGCGGCCTTCACGTCGAGCATCGCCGCCATCATCCCCGCCAAGGCATCGCCAATCGCGGCCTGGGTGCGCGGGTCGCCCAGCTTGTCCTGTATATCACCCATCGTCTGTTCGCGGTCGGACCGATCCTTGGCTAAAGCGGGAAGCGGGGCCAGCAAGGCGGCGGCAAGCGCGGTGAGGGAAACCAGTTTAACGGCAGGTCGCAACTGCGGCATTTCGGCACACTCCAAGCGCCCGCTGATTCGGGCCACCGCTATCTAGGCCAGTGAGGCTTGCGGCTGGCTGAATGAACCGTGCGGTCTGGCACGGTCGCAGATCGGTTCAGGGTACAGGAATTGTTAGATCCAACAACAAAAGACAGGGTTTACGCAGGCTTTCCAATTTGGCCTTAAGATTACCGCCAGCGCGCAGTTCGGCGGCTGATCGGGCGAACAAAGCGCCTATAACCGGGCGCGTCGCCCCGGTTTCGTCCATCAACCGGGCGCCAGTCCGGACGAAATATTCGCGCCCTCGCGTACCCAGTGCGGGCCAGCCCGCCGCCGCCGATCCTCGCATCTGTTCAGCCGAAACGACAGCGAAGGCCGCCCCGCAGCGAACCGCCGTTTCCTGCTCGAGAGTAAGTACTGGTTGCGGCGCCTCGGCTGATTGTAACGGAACCTGCGCTGCGAGTGCGAAGATCGGGATCAGCAAGGTGAATATCATGACGCCCCCTAACGCGGCTAAGCTGAACCGCAGCCAACAATTTGTCCGTGGGTACGCCGCATTCCGATTGACGCGCGCACGAGGCCGGGCAATCGTGGCAAATCGCAACGGAAAAAGGAGAGGCGCATGTACAGCCACAACATGGTGGGCAGCAATGACATTGAGCGGTCCAAAAAATTCTACGATGCCGTATTCGGCGCTATGGGCGGCAATCCCGGTATCAAGGACGACAAAGGCCGGCTGATCTACATGCACAATGGCGGCATTTTTCTGGTCACTCCGCCGATTGACGGCAACCCGGCCACCGCGGGCAACGGATGCACCATCGGTTTTGCGATGGACAATCCGGATGAGGCCAACGCCTGGCATGCCGCCGGCGTCGCCAACGGCGGCACTGCAATAGAAGACGCGCCGGGGGTTCGCTCAGGCGGAATGGGCGATCTTTATCTGGCCTACCTGCGCGATCCCGACGGGAACAAGCTCTGCGCACTCAAGCGGATGTAAGCGGCCCTGCGCCAACCGAGATTACGCCAGACGGCATCCAGCGCGCGGTTTCCCGCCGCTGGGTGCCCGAGGCGCCGGTGGCGCTTGAGTTCAATGGCCTCGCCTATGCCGTGATGATGGCAACGCCAGCCGATCTCGCAGATTTCGCCATCGGTTTTGCGCTGTGCGAAGGGCTGGCGCGGACCATCGCCGACCTGGGCGAGGTGGTAGCTGCGCAAACCGACCAAGGCTGGATCGTGCGAACGATGCTGTCGGGTCTAGGCGTCGATCAACTGGGCGAGCGAGTGCGCACCCGTGTTGCGGAATCGAGCTGTGGGCTGTGCGGGATCGAAAATCTGGAGGCAGTCAACCGGCCCCTGCCAGCGGTGGCCCACCACGCAAAGATCGCAACGGACGCAATCTTTCGTGCGCTTACCGAACTTCGCGATCATCAACCGCTGGCGCGTGAAACCGGTGCGGCCCACGCGGCTGCCTGGGTTTCGGCTGAAGGTAGCGTCAGCCTGGTCCGCGAAGATGTCGGCCGCCATAATGCGCTCGATAAATTGGTAGGCGCGGCAGCACGGAGCGGGCAATCGCTTGCCGATGGCCTTGTCCTTTCGACCGCGCGATGCAGCTACGAAATCGTTGAAAAGGCCGTGCGCGGCGGAGCAACTACGCTCGTCACGGTATCGCTGCCAACGTCACTGGCGGTTGAGCGGGCGCATGCCGCCGGGCTCAGCCTGTGGGTGCTGGCCCGTAATGATAGCGTGCTGCTGGTCAACGACGCCTCAACTTGACAGCTGGAACACCGCATGTTCAGCGCGCCAAGATGCGGCGGCATCGCTTATCCGCGCATCTCCTGACAGGAACCAGGCGCCCTCCACTTTCAAACCCTTGGCTGCAACGAGCTCGCGGAAATCACGGACGGTGACGTGGTGGATATTGGGTGTTTCGTACCAGGCAACGGGCAGCAATCGCGTAACCGGCATCCGCCCGTTCCAAAGCAAGCTCGCCCGCACCTTCCAATGCGCAAAGTTTGGAAAGCTGACGAATGCCCTGCGCCCGACGCGGAGCAGTTCATCCAGCACCTGATCGGGCCGCTTCGTCGTCTGAAGCGTTTGACTAAGAATCGCATAGTCGAAGGCGCCGTCGGAGTAATCGGCCAGATCGGCATCAGCATCGCCCTGTATTACCGATAGTCCGCGCGCTACACATTCCGCGACATTGTGCGGATCAAGCTCCATCCCGCGTGCATCGCACTGCCGGTCACGCTGCAAGGCCGCCATCAGCGCGCCGTCGCCGCAACCGATGTCAAGCACCCGGCTGCCTGCCGCGACATTGGCTGCAATGATCGCAAGATCGGGCCGCAGCGTGATCATTGGTAAACTAGCGGATCGTCACGCACCATCATGCGTTCTGGGTGCGGGTATTCGGTCCAGCCATGCTGCCGGTACAAAGCCTGAGCGTCCTGTGTAAACAACGCCCAACGACGCAAACCCTGCAATTCAGGATGCTTATCAACTGCTGCGAGCAAGGCATGAGAAAGGCCCAAACCGCGATGCGGTTCGAGCACATAGACATCCGCCAGATAAGCGAAAGTGGCGCGGTCGCTGACTACGCGGGCAAATCCAACTTGCCGGCTCTTAAAAAATGCGCCGACGCAAATCGAATTGGCGATTGAACGCAAAACAGTTTCTACCGGGATACCTGCTGCCCAATAACTACGCGTCAGATAAGCGTGCGCCGCTGTCGCATCGATCCTGGATTGATCGCAGGTCACTTCGTATCCAGCAGGCAGCGCGCTCATTGCCCCAGAAACCCTGCAATCACGCGATCGAGTGCTGGCACGTCGAGCAGAAAGCTATCGTGCCCGAACGGGGCGGACAGTTCGACAAAGCTGACCGGCGCGCCTGCCGCGTTGAGCGCATGGGCTATCGTGCGGCTTTCTGCTGTAGGATATAGCCAGTCGGTATCGAAACTGATCAGGCAGAAGCGCGCGGTAGCCCCGGCAAAAGCTTCGGCCAGTTTGCCCCCCTGCTCCTCCGCCAGATCGAAATAGTCCATCGCGCGGGTGATGTAGAGATAGCTGTTGGCGTCGAACCGGTCGGTAAAGCTAAGGCCTTGGTGGCGCAAATAACTCTCCACCTGAAAATCGGCATCAAACCCAAACGTCTTTGCGCTTCTGTCCTGCAGCTTGCGCCCGAACTTTTCGTGCATCCCTTCTTCAGACAAGTAGGTGATATGCGCCGCCATCCGAGCGACTGCCAGGCCCGCGTCCGGCCCTTTGCCTGCAGCGTAGTAATCGCCGCCCTGCCACTTGGGATCGGCCATGATCGCCTGGCGGCCCACTTCGTGAAAGGCGATGTTCTGGGCCGAATGGCGCGCGGTGCTGGCCACGATCAGCGCCGCGCGGGTCCGCTCGGGCCAGTTCGCCGCAAAACTGAGCGCCTGCATCCCGCCCATCGATCCGCCGACCACGGCGTGAAGCTGGTCAATTCCCATCGCGTCAAGCACCGAAATCTGCGCTCGAACCATGTCGCGTATGGTGATAACCGGGAAGCGCATGGCGTAGGGTTGGCCATCCGGGGCAAGGCTGGCTGGACCGGTCGAGCCATAGCACCCGCCCAGCACATTGGCGCAAATCACGAAGAAACGGTCCGTATCGATGGGCCGCCCCGGTCCGACCATCCGCAGCCACCAGCCAGGCTTGCCCGTAACTGGATGCGGGCTGGCCACGCACTGGTCACCGGTCAACGCATGAAAAATCAGGATCGCATTGGACTTGCTGGCGCTCAGGCTACCGTAAGTCTCAAAGGCGACCTGCACATCGGCCAGGCGCTGCCCGCCATCGAGCGGCAGCGGCGCGATCAGATCCAGCACCTGACTGGCGGAAGGGAGAGTGGCAGAAGCCATCAATGGCGATTGGGCGACGACAAGCGGGCTGTCAATTGCTGCGGGCAGTGCTATGCGCGCGGCCAGGATGAGCGACGCCCCCTGCCCCAAGCCCTGGATCGATGCGATCCACGCCTATGTACCCGGCAAAAGCGCCGCCGATGACGGACGCCCACTGGTCAAGCTGTCGGCCAACGAGAACCCCCTTGGGTCAAGCCCGGCGGCACTGATCGCGCGGGCGGCGGCTCAGATCCCTTCGCTCTATCCCGATGGTGACAGCACGGCGCTGCGCGAGGCGATCGGGCGCGTCCACGGCATCGATCCTGCGTTGATTGTAATGGGCACCGGATCGGGCGAACTGCTCCACACCGCAACCGGAGCCTTTGCCGGGCCAGGGGATGAGGTGCTCTATTCGCAATATGCGTTTTCGCTGTACGAGATCGTAACACGGCGCTGCGGCGCCAGCCCTGTCGAAGCAACGGCCAGCGATTACGCGAACGATGTCGATGCATTGCTGGCGGCGGTGACCGAGCGGACACGCGTGGTGCTGCTGGCAAATCCCAACAACCCCACCGGCACTTTCCTGCCCCGCGCCGAGATCGCACGCCTTCACGCAGGCCTGCCCCCTGCCGTGCTGCTGGTGCTGGATCAGGCCTATGCCGAATATGTCGATCCGGCGGATGACGACGGATCGCTGGACCTTGCTGCGCGCTGCGGCAACGTGCTGGTTACCCGGACTTTCTCCAAAGCCTATGGCCTGGCCGGTGAGCGCGTCGGCTGGGGCACCGGCGCCGCGCCGCTGGTTGGCGTGCTGAACCGCATCCGCGGAGCATTCAATGTCAGCAATACGGCGCAGGCGGCCGCGCTGGCTGCGCTGGGCGATCAAGTTTTTGTCACCCATTCGCGTCAGCACAATGCGGCGGAACGCGCGCGCTTTGTCGCGGCGGTCGAAACGCTGGGCAACCACGGCCTGCGCGCCGTACCCAGCGAAGCGAACTTCGTGCTGGTGCTGTTTGAAGGCAAGTTGACCGCAGAAGCCGCTTATCACGGCCTGGCGAACCGCGGATACATCACCCGCTGGCTGCCCAGCCAGGGCCTGGCCCACGGCCTGCGCATCACGATCGGCAAGCGCGCCGATATGGATGCGATCGCCGCAATCCTGCGCGACCTGGCAGCGGCAGCGTGATGGCATTCGACCGCATCGCGATTATCGGCCTGGGCCTGCTTGGCGGTTCGATCGGCCTGGCGGTGCACGATCATTTGCCCGGCACGATGACCACCGGCTACGACGCCGATCCAGCAACCCGGGCACGGGCCAGAGAGCGCGGCCTTGTCCAGACCGTGTTCGATAGCGCGGCCGATGCGGTGCGCAATGCGCAGCTGGTGATCCTGTGCGTGCCGGTCGGCGCGATGGGCGCCGCAGCCGCCGAAATCGCGCCTGCGCTTCCCGCCGATGCCGTGGTCAGCGATGTCGGATCATCCAAACAGTCGGTTGCCCGGGCGCTGGCCGCTGCCCTGCCCGCCAACGCCGTCATCCCCGCCCATCCTGTGGCCGGGACCGAGCGTTCCGGACCCGACGCCGGATTTGCCAGCCTGTTCCAGCAGCGCTGGTGCATAGTCACTCCGCCCGACGGCGCCGATCCGGCCAAGGTTGCCGCGCTGTCCGCTTTCTGGGAAGCGCTGGGGGCGCAGGTTGAGGTCATGGACCCGGCGCATCATGACCTGGTCCTGGCCGTAACCAGCCACTTGCCGCATCTGATCGCCTATACCATCGTCGGCACAGCGGATGATCTGGAAGGCGTCACGCAAAGCGAAGTGATCAAGTATTCGGCCGGCGGCTTTCGCGATTTCACCCGCATTGCCGCCAGTGATCCGACGATGTGGCGTGACGTGTTCCTGTCAAACAAGGACGCCGTACTGGACATGCTGCAACGCTTTACCGAAGATCTGACTGCCCTGCAGCGCGCGATCCGGGTCGGCGACGGCGACAAATTGTTCGACCATTTTGCCCGCACCCGCGACATTCGCAGATCGATCATCGAAGAAGGCCAGGATGATGCCCGGCCTGACTTTGGCCGCAGCGATCACGGTTCATGAACGATTGTGCGGGAGCCGAAGCGCTCGCCCGGCGTTTGGCCCCACGATGACACTTTCGATCCACAGCCACATTGTCTACGATTACGCCCAGCCGACTGACGTTCTGGTTCAGGTCGAAGCGGCGATGACGCCGGGACAGATTATCGCAAATCCCGAATTATGGCTTACCCCGGCGCGGCATTTCGCCCGTGTGCCAGCGCACGACGGCCTGGGCGAACGGATCTGGCTGCAGGTCGAAGGGCGCATGGAACTGGACTACAAGGCCGAGATCAGGGTGACCCGCGAGGAATCCGATCTTGGCGGTCTTGCTGCGGTTGAACCGCACCTGTTGCCGGGCGATGTGGTTGATTACCTGATGCCTTCACGCTTTTGCCCGTCAGACCGGTTCGAAGAGTTTGTTCTGGCCGAATTCGGCAGCCTGACGGGTGGTTCCTGCGTTGCTGCGATGCGCGACTGGATAGCCGGGCATCTGTCATACGTCCCCGGCGTCAGCCACGCCGGGACCAGCGCCACCGACACTTTCGTTCAGCGGCAGGGCGTTTGCCGCGATTATGCGCACCTGCTCATTACGCTGGTCAGGGCCGCATCGATTCCCGCGCGCTATGCCAGCGTCTATGCCCCCAATGTCACCCCGCCTGACTTTCATGCCGTGGCCGAAGTGTTCCTTGATGGAATCTGGCATCTGGTCGATCCGACCGGCATGGCCCGGCCCAGCGATATCGCCATCATCGGGGTCGGCCGCGATGCCGCTGATACAGCGTTCCTTTCCAGCTTCGGTCAGGCAGCCTTTGTTGAGCAGTTCGTGAAGGTCGAACGGATCAGCTGATCAGAAACACTGCAGCGACAATCCACATGACCGCGGTAGACAGCCATCCTCCAAATGCCAGCCCGCGGCCAATTGTCAGCTTGCCCATCACTTTGCGGTTCTGCGCTATCAGCATAGTAATGACCATCAGCGGCGGGGCTAGCAGGCCATTGACCACGGCGGCCCAATACAGCGCTTTCATCGGATCGATGCCGGTAAGATTAAGCGCCACTCCGCCCACAGTCGCCGCAGCGATCACGCCGTAAAAAGCCTTCGCTTCGCGCGGTTTGCGGTCTAGTCCCTCGGTCCAGCCGAAAGTCTCGCTGACCGCATAGGCGGCGCTTCCGGCCAGGATCGGCACGGCCAGCATGCCCGTGCCGATTATACCCAGGGCAAACAGGGCAAAGGCAAACTCGCCAGCAATCGGACGAAGCGCCTCGGCCGCCTGGGCGGCGCTTTCGATATCGCGTACGCCATTGGCGTGGAGCGTCGCGGCCGTCGCAATGATAATGAACAATGCGACCAGGTGCGAAAATCCCATGCCGACCAGTGTATCGGTGCGAATGCGTTTCAATTCGATCCCCGCCACGCGGCGCGGCGATACATGCAGCGGCTTGATATGACGGCGGTGCTGTTCTTCCACTTCCTGCCCGGCTTGCCAGAAGAACAGGTAGGGGCTGATCGTCGTACCGAAAATTGCCACCAGCGCCATTGCCTGTGCGCGATCAAGAGCCAGCTGCGGCACCACGATGGATCGGATCGCAATCCCCCACGGCACATGGGCAACAAACACCACGCCGACATAGGCAAACAGCGACAGTGTCGCCCAGCGCAGGATGCTGGCAAACCGGTTATAGCTGACGAAGACTTCGAGCACCACGCTGACCAGCCCGAACAGTGCCGTATAGGCCAGCACCGGCCCTGGCATGATAAGCGCCAGCACCTCTCCCATCGCGCCCAGATCGGCCCCAAGGTTGATCACGTTGGCGACCAGCAGCATCACCACGACCACGCGCAGCACCGCGGGCGGATAGTGCCGCCGCAAGTTCTGCGCGATGCCGCGCCCGGTTGTCGCGCCGATCCGCGCGCATATGGCCTGGATCGAGGCGAGCAGCGGAAAGCCGAAGAACATCGTCCAGGCCATGGCATAGCCGAACTGCGCGCCGACCTGGCTGTAAGTGCCGATGCCGCTGGGATCATCGTCGGCCGCCCCGGTCACCAGTCCCGGCCCCAGCACTTCAAGCGCAGAGCGAGGGGATGCAGCGTCTGTCATCAGGTGTTCAGCGCGTTGATCGCCGCGCGGACGCGCGCTTCGGCTTCTTCGCGTGGCAGGCCTGCGGGGATCGGCTCAGACAGCTTGTAGGTGATAACGCCCGGCTGCTTGACCAGCCGGTGATAAAGCGGCCCGGAATCAAGAGCCACGGCCACGACCGGCACCCCCAGCAGCTTGTACAGACCGGCAAAGCCAGATTTCAATTCGGGCCGGGCGCCGTGCGGTACCCGGGTACCTTCAGGAAAGATTGCCAGCGGTCGGCCCTGTGCGATCAGCGCCCGCGCCTCTCCCAACATGTGACGCAGCGCCCGCGCGCCCTGATCGCGCTCAACCGAAACAAGGCCATAGCGGCGACCGGCCAGACCCCACAGCGGGATTCGCATCAGTTCGACCTTGGCAAAGACGCCGGGCGTATCCAGCAGCTGCGGCAAATCGATCGCTTCGAAAAAACTTTCATGCTTGAAAGCGACCAGGACCGGGCCATCGGGAAGCGCCCCTTCCACCCGTACGGTTATACCCAGCAGGGCGCGGCAGCAGATGCGCTGCCATGCCGACCAGCTGTGCACAGTGCGGCGAAAGGTTTCGCGGCTGGCCATCAGCAATGTGATCACGCAGGCCAGAACGATGAATATGCTGACGCCGTAAAATGCCAGGTAAAACGCCAGACTGCGCAGGATCCGCACGGTCAGCGCCATTCCCACAGCGGCGCGGTCAGCCGGGCAATCCATTTGTTGTATTCAAGGAACAACACGCTGAGGTTGGGATGCGTCGGCACCGCATCTTCAATTACGATAATGTCCGCCGGGAGCGAACGGCGCAGCTCCAGCGCGGCGCGGCGCATATGCCAGTCGCTGGTCACCAGGCGCAAGGATCGCACATTGGCCGCACGCGCCCATTCAGCGGTTTCGCTGCCGTTGGACCGGGTATCGACCGCCTTGTACCCCAGTGTCACACAGCAGGCGAGAAGCGGCGACTTGATGCCGTATTCTGCCGCGAATTCCCGCGGCTTGACCTCGCGTCCCACGCCGGAGACCAGCAAGCGCTTGGCCCAGCCTTCGCCCAGCACATCAAGCCCGCGATCGATCCGGCCCTTGCCGCCGGTCAGCACGACAACCCCGTCGGTCCCCGAATTGCCGATTGGCTGCGGCACAGTCACCGCGAACAGCACAAAGCCGAGCGCCCAGACAATCAGAACAATGGAGATCAGGCGGCGAATCATGGCGAGCGGTCTTTATCAGAGCATCCGGCGCAGCGCGCGCACGACTGTGAACCGCGCGGTTACCATCGCCAAAACGATCCCCGCACCCGGTACCAGGCCCAGCAGCAGCCAGTCATACCAGGCCAGCGCTCCGCCGCCGACCAGCCCCGCTCCCAGTCCGGCAAAGCGGCGCCCGAAGAACAGCACCACCACCACGCCAACCATTAAACCCAGTATCCCGCCGCCCAGCGCATCGATCCCGACCGAGCGCTGGAAAATACGGGCCACCTGGCTGTCGGTCCCGCCCAGCAGATGAACGATTTCGATCGTGTCACGGTTGACCCCCAGCGCACTGCGCACAGCCAGCAGGACCGCGGCAGCCAGGGCAAAGCCCAGCAGCACGACCAGCGCAACCGCCAGCCAGCGCAGCGAATCGATCGCGCCGAACACGGGTTTGAGCCAGGTCGATTGCGCATCGATCCGCGCCGCCGGTGCAACTTCGCGCACCAACCGCCGCAAAGCACCAAGCGTCTCGGCATCAACCGGATCGCGCAGCCGCACGTCGATCAGAGCGGGCACGGGTATTTCCTGGTCGTCGCCCACCTGGGTGCCCAGCCACGGCTCGATCAGCCGCTCGATCTCGTCCTGTGAAACGGTGTGCGCCGATACTATCCCGGGCGTCGCCTTGAGCCGGCTGGCAGCGGCATTGGCCTGGCGGTTTCGCTCGGCCGGATTGGCCTCGACCACCTGAACCGTCACCCCGCCCGAAAGTTCATCCGATGCAGAACGCGCGGTGTTGCTCAGTGCGAGGCCTGCCGCTGCGGCAATGACCGTCAGCGCGACCATGATGGCTATGACCCACGGCATCGGCCCCGCCAGCCGCGCCTGCCGGATCAGCAAGGCATCACCGGTTACTTCGCGGTTGAGTCGCCCGGTCAGAGCGGCAGGAAGGCGCAGCGCCACGGCTATTGTCCCCCGGCCGGAAAACCGGTGGGCCGCGGAGGATAGCGCAGGACTCCGGTCGGGTCGGACAGGCGCCCGCGATCAAGCCGCATGATCAGCGAATCCGGCACTTTCCTTAGCAAATGGACATCGTGGGTGGCGACCACCACCGTGGTGCCCAGCCGGTTCAACGCTTCGAACAGGCGCAGCAGCTTGACCGCCATTTCGGGATCGACGTTGCCGGTCGGCTCGTCCGCGACCAGCAGTTCGGGACGGCCGATCACCGCGCGGGCGATTGCCACGCGCTGCTGCTCTCCGCCTGAAAGCTGTGCCGGCTGGGCGTGTATCCGATCAGCCAGGCCAACCCAGTCGAGCATGTCGGCGACCGGCTTTGCCAGTTCTTTCTCCGCGACTCCGGCGACCCGCAGCGGCAGGGCCACGTTGTCATAGGCCGAAAGGTGCTGAACCAGACGGAAATCCTGGAAAACCACGCCCAGGCGGCGGCGAAAGCCCGGCAGACGTTCGCGCGGCAAGGTGATCGCATCGGTGCCGAACATGCGGATCATCCCGCGTGACGGACGCTGCGCCAGGTAGAGCAAGCGCAGCAGTGAGGTCTTGCCCGCGCCGCTGGCCCCCGTCAGAAAGTAGAAACTGCCCGGAAACAGCGTGAACGACACGTCGCTCAACACCTCGCGGTCGCTGCCATAGCGCAGCCCCACGTTGTCAAACTGAACGATTTCCGCGTCGGGGGCGCTGCTCATGATCTGCGGATAGTGTCCAGCAAAGGAAGGTCAGCGCGGCTATAGCGGCCAATCCATGTGGAAAAAAGGCCCATACAGCAGTCCTTTCACAGCCGGGGCATTGCAGGATGGGCAAGCGGCGTGTTTAAGCTGCCGTCCATGATCATCGCCTGCCCTGCCTGCACCACGCGCTATGCCGTGCCGGACAGCGCCATCGGCGTTGACGGACGCACTGTGCGCTGCGCCAAATGTCGCCACAGCTGGTTTCAGGAAGGCCCGGCGCTCCCACCGCGGACAGAGGCTCCGGCCGCCCCGCCGCCACCTCCTCCACCGCCTCCAACGCCGCCGCCTCCTTCTCCGCAGCCCGTGCAAGACGCGCCGCCCCGGTTTGCGCCAGTCGCTTCACCGGGGATTGAACCGGCGGCAGCCGATGCGATGCCCGCGCCAACCGTGGCCGTATCGGTCAACTTTGATCGTGCACAGCCACCAGCCGATCCCGCGGCACCGCCTGCCGCACCGCCTGCCGCTCCGCCAGCGCCGCAGCCCGCCCCGGTGGTTGAGGATGAACCGGAAGATGTGCCCCCCACGCCGCCTTCGTTCGGCTACGGCGATGATGCGCCCGCGCCCAGCTGGGCTGCCCCGGCGGCGGTCAATGAACCGGACGCCGAATATTCCAGCTTCGCGCACGAACCGCCGTTCCGTCCCCGCCGCAACCCGGCAAAGATGTGGACCGTGGTGGCCGGACTGGTCGGAACGATCGCGGTCGGCCTGATCGGTGCAACGGCCTGGTGGGGCCTGCCTGACTGGATGCCGTTCGCGCACCCGCTGTTTGCCGAAGCGCAACCGGGGCTCAAGCTTGATTTCCCGGCCAAGCAGCAGGACCGCCATCAGCTGCCCGACAGCACCTGGTACTTCCAGGCCAGCGGCACGGTCAGCAACGTGTCGCAAACCGCGCGTAGCGTGCCCCCGATCCTGATCGTGCTGCGCGATGCCCGCGGCCGGGTCGTGTATTCCGCTGAAGTGCGCAGCCCAAAGCGGGTCCTTGCCCCCGGCGAAAGCGCCGCGATCAACGAAGCCCTGGTCCAGGTGCCCAAGGCCGCTGTCAAGGCAGAGTTCGGCTGGAAGCCCGGTTCATAATCGCTGCGCCGGGGACACGCCCACGATTCCATGGCTAACCCGCTTGCGGCCCCGCATACCCTTTGCTAAGGGCGCGCTCCTACCCCCCCGGGACGACCAGCGCGCCCCGATGATTTAGCGGTCGTGGCGGAATTGGTAGACGCGCAACGTTGAGGTCGTTGTGGGCGAAAGCCCGTGGAAGTTCGAGTCTTCTCGACCGCACCAATCAGTCCAGACTTACTTGCCCTCGATGGGTCAAGGCGACCTTTAAAGGCGCGCTCTGC
>NZ_JAHEBV010000036.1 GCF_024642085.1 Novosphingobium sp.
GGGTCGTCAACGCGGAAAGGTCAACGAGTATCACAGGTTAGATTTTCATTGCGCGCCACGCCGCGCAGAAACAGGTTCGCTGCCGCCGCATCAGCGCTGAGACGAAGGTTGCTTGGCGCGAATCGGTCAAGGCTGTTAGGCAGATGTCAATGCGGTAGCATTTTGGGGCCATGGCAGAGACGATATTATCCTGTCCGATGAAATGCTTCCCCCGGCTCGCCGCGAGTCGAGAGGATATGTGATGAAGCCTGTCCGTCAGCGATTTGCATGGGGCGTGATGATATTGGCCGGCCCCGTCATGGCCGATGCTGCATTGGCGCAGGCGTTGCCGCTTCGAGAAGCGGCGGCCGCTGCTTTGGCGCGCAGTCCCGATTTAGGACAGGCTGACGCGCGGGTTATGCAGGGCGAGGCTGCACGTGACCAGGCTACGCGAGACTGGCTGCCCAAACTGACCGCCGAAGCCAATATCGGGATCAGGCGGCTCGAAAACTCGGCGCGTAACAGCCTGGGCCTTTCCGCGCTCAATGAACGCCCGCGCTATGTCGGCATTTCGATTGAGCAGCCGATCTATGATATGGGGCGCCGATCGGCGACCATTTCGGCCCAGACGTCGCGGCTCAGCTCGCTCAAGGAAGCGCGTGAACAGACGGCTGAGCAGGCTGCATTCCAGGTCGCCCGGGCCTATGTGGTCACGCTGCTCTATGGCCAGCTGCTGGACAATGCGAAGGCTAATATGACCTTCCATGATCGCCTTGCCGCGGATATGCGCGAAGGTGTCGCCCAAGGTGCGATGAGCGTTTCCGAAAGGCAGCAAGCCGACGAGCGGCGGCAACAGGCGCTGGTCCGACTGACCGATGCCGAACGGGATGTCGGTACTGCGCGCAACTTGTTCATGAGCCTGGTCGGACGCGAGCCTGTGGGTCTAGAACAACCACCCAGTGCAGCCACTGTGCTGGCGCCGACATTGGACGAATCGATCCGCAATGCGGCGCGTCAGGATCCGGCGGTCATCGCGGCGCAGCACGATGTGGCATCAACCCAGGCTTTGGTGCGCCGGGCGCGAGCGGACGGCTTGCCGACAATCGATGCGCAGGGGAGTGCCCGGACTGGCAACGATTTCGACGGTTTCCGCGGCAAGACCAACGATTACTCCGCTCTTGTAAGCATGCGCTGGCGGTTTTTCGATGGCGGCGTCAATGCCGCCCGCGTGCGTGAGGCGATGGGCCGGTCCTATGAAGCGGCCGAGGCTTTGATCAAGGCGCAGCGCGAAAGCGAGCGCGGGGTGCGCGACGACTGGGAGCAACTTGGAGCCTGGCGGACCAAGTTGACCGAACAGGACGTGCGCGCACAGGTCGCCAAGGATCTGGTGTTTTCCTATCGCTCTCAGTTCGGCATTGGACGGCGCTCGCTGCTTGACGTGCTGGACGCGCAAAGCGCTTCGTTTAGTGCAGCAGGTGAACGCGAAGCGGCCCGGGCAAGCGTTGTCCTGTCGGAATATGCCTTGCTCGCGCGCGAAAATCGCTTTCGTGCGTTCCTGGGTCTGACGGCCAAGCCTAAATACGGGATCGAGTGATTAAGGCGGCTCCCCGCGCCGCATTGCCTCGCCGCTGGATCATTGTCGCCGGGGCTGGGTTGGCGGTACTGGTCTTTGCTGTCCTGGCAGCGCGCTCTGTTCCGCGTGCCGTGCAGCCAGGATCACCCGGATCGACATTTCCCCAGGCGATACCGACCGCCGAGCTGCTTGCTGTGACCGCTGATAACCGGTCGATCGTGGCAGAAGCGGATGCGGCGCGCGCTGCCAATGCGGCGCTGTTGCTTGTCCCCGGTGCGCTTGAACCAGCGCGCAGCTTTGCCGGACCGGCCGATCCGGCGACACGTCTGCGGGCCGAGACTTGCCTTGCCCAGGCAATGTATTACGAAGCCGGCTTTGAAGGTGAGCAGGGACGCCGCGCTGTGGCCCAGGTCGTCCTCAACCGGCTGCGCCATCCCGCCTTTCCCCATTCGGTTTGCGATGTGGTTTACCAGCGTCAGGGCGGGACCTGCCAGTTCACCTTTGCGTGCGACGGTGCCCTGGCGCGCCAGCCTGTTGCCGCCATATGGGACAAGACATTGCGCGAGGCGGGCGAGGCGCTGGCGGGGCGGGTCGAGAAATCGGTCGGAATGGCGACACATTACCACGCCGACTATGTTTACCCGGTCTGGGCACCGCGACTGGAAAAAGTCGCGGCGATCGGTCATCACCAGTTTTATCGATGGCCCCTGGGCTGGGGACGGCGCGGGGTCTTTACCGCAGCCTATACCGGGATAGAGCCAGGCGTTCTGCCCATGCCGCCGGCGATGGCAACGGAAACGGGCAGCGCCGAAGAAGCGGCCATGGTGGCCCAAGGCCTCGGCGAAGTGGCTCCGCGACGTTCTGACAACGATGCCGGCTATGTCGATCCCAGCAAAGGCTGGCGGCCCACCATCGCTGACATCAGCAGCGAGCCGGCACGCGAAAAACCGGAATAAACGTGCCCGTCAGGCGGCGCGCTGAAGGTCGAGCCGCTGCCATATTTCAACCAGCGCCGCGGTCAGCTCAACCATCATCCCCTCTGTATGGGCGGGGCCGGGGGTAAAGCGCAAACGCTCAGTCCCGCGCGGCACTGTCGGATAATTGATCGGCTGCACATAGACGCCGTATTCAGCAAGCAGAATATCGCTGATCTTCTTGGCGCGAACCGGATCGCCGACCATCAGCGGCACGATGTGGGTGGTCGAATCCATAACCGGCAGGCCCGCTTCGCGCAGGCGCGCCTTGAGGAAAGCCGCTGCGGCTTGCTGGCCCTCACGCTCGGCGCTTGAGGCCTTGAGATGCCGAACCGACGCGAGGACGCCGGCGACTAGTACGGGCGACAGCGAAGTCGTAAAAATGAAGCCGGGCGCATAGGAGCGGATCACGTCGATGATCCGGCTGTCGGCAGCGATATAGCCGCCCATCACGCCAAATGCCTTGCCAAGGGTGCCTTCGATGATGTCGATGCGGTGCGCCGCCTCGTCACGGTCGGAAATACCACCGCCGCGCGGGCCGTACATGCCGACCGCGTGCACCTCGTCGATATAGGTCAAGGCGTTGTATTTTTCGGCAAGGTCGCAAATCGCATGGATCGGCGCGACATCGCCTTCCATCGAGTAGACCGATTCGAAGGCTATCAGTTTGGGCAGGGCGGGGTCGGTTTCGGCCAGCAGTTCTTCAAGGTGGGCCAGGTTGTTGTGGCCGAACACGCGCTTTTCCGCGCCGGAATTGCGAATGCCGGCGATCATGCTGGCGTGGTTTAGCTCGTCCGAAAAGATCACGCAGCCGGGCAGGACCTTGGCCAAGGTGGAAAGCGTGGCATCGTTCGAAACATAGCCCGAAGTGAACAGCAGCGCCCCGTCCTTGCCGTGAAGATCGGCCAGTTCCGCTTCAAGATCGACGTGGTAGTGCGTGTTGCCGCCAATGTTACGGGTGCCGCCTGAACCGGCGCCGACATCGTTGAGCGCTTCTTCCATGGCAGCGATCACTTTGGGGTGCTGGCCCATGGCGAGGTAATCGTTCGAACACCAAACGGTGATGTCCTTGGGCCCGTTGTGCCCGGCAAAGCAGCGCGCATTGGGATAAGCGCCCTTGTTGCGCAGGATATCGATGAAAACGCGATAGCGCCCTTCCGCGTGCAGGCGTTCAATCGCCTGGTTGAAAATATGATCGTAATTCACGCGGGTCCTGCCCTCCGGTGCGCCCGGCAAATGAAGGCCGCAGCGCTGAATCTGCCGCCCCTTAGCCCACTGTTTTCGCCGTGACCAGCAGGTTATTGCGTGGTGGCACCGATCGGCACGAGATTAAAGTCACGCCGCACCTGGCCCTTGTCGGCCAGTTCAAGCACGGCGCTGGTATCATGGCCCGGTATGATGTTGAGCGCGGGACTTGCCTGCTTGAGCGCGCGGATCGTCTTCAGCCACGAAAAGACTGCTGGGCGATCCTCCGGAACAACGAAATCTCCGATCAGTCGTGACCGCGCGCGCAATGCCTCCCAGCTGATTGCCAAGGTCGCGATATCGCCGGTGAACAGGTATTCGCGCCCGTCGGCCAGCTGCACGAAGAACATCTGGGAACCGGGAGTGTGGCTGGGGGCAGGGATGGCGACCACTCCCGGAGCAATTGCGCGGGGCGGCGCGGCAAGCGAGGCGCTCTGATCACGCTGCACTATTCCAAGCTTTTGCGATACAAATGCCGATTGAGGCGGGGTCATGCGCTGCTTGCCAAATGCCTTGTGCATGACGTCCGCATCGTTCCTGGCCCATGCGATCATGCCCCCGATGTGATCGGGATGTTCATGAGTGATCAGGATCAGCCCCGCTTCGTCCATTGCGCGATCCACAGTGCGCTGGTTGCCGGGCAAAAACTGGTCGAGCCGCATACCTGCGACATCTGCAAGGCCCAATCCGCTGTCGATTACAATCGGCTTGCCGCCGGTTACAGGCAGGCGATAGGCCATGATGCCGATGAAGCGGTTCTGCAATCCGGCGCCCGCCGCGAACAATGTGCCCGGGGCCTTGCGCCAGCCGACAAGTTCCATTTCCACCCCGGACGGGTGCGGTCCCGGTAATGCATCGGCCAGCTCGCGCAGCTGCCCGACAGTAACCGGCTGGGACGCAATTGATCCCGGGCGGTTGTCGATCAGCAGCCAGTAGTACGGCAAACCGATGATCAGCAGCAGCAATGCGATGATCCAGTTTAGCCGCCGGGTCATTGCAGGATCTCCATCCGGTCAAGGCCGTATTCTTGAAGTGCTGGTTCCAGCGCGGCCAGACTTTCATCGCTACGGGTAAACAGTGCCAGATCGGGTGTACGGCGATTGAACGTCTGACCGCCAGTCAAGGCCGCGATGCGCCGCGCGATCCCTTGCGCACCGTCGATGAGCGCGACCTTGGATTCGAAACCGGCCAAAAGTTCGTCGGCCAGCAGCGGAAAGTGCGTGCAGGCCAGCACCACGGTGTCGATCAGGGCCCCCCTGGGCTGGCTGCGCAGGCCGTCAACGGCCCGTTTGACAATTGCCGGATCGACCGGTGTCCCGCGCAACTTGGCCTCTGCGGCGCCGACCAGTTCGCTGGCGGCAAAACGCAGCAGGGTCTTGTCCGCCGCAAAGTCTGCCTCGAGCCGGTCGACATAGCCCTGGCGAATGGTCGCCGCAGTGCCCAGAAGCCCGATCACCCCGCTGCCGGTGGTTTCGGCCGCAGTCTTGATCGCCGGGACAGTGCCGACCACCGGCACGGCCAGCACATCGCGGACCATGGCCAGCGCAATGGTGCTGGCGGTGTTGCAGGCTATGCAGATCAGGCGCGGCCGGAACCGCTCGCTCATCCGGCCAAGCAAGCCGCACACCCGCGCAGCAATCTCCGCCTCGGTTTTGGTGCCATAGGGCAGGCCGCCGTTGTCGGCGGCATAGATCACCGGCGCATTAGGCAGCAACTTGCGCACTTGCGCCAGCACTGACAGCCCGCCGACGCCGGAATCAAACAGCAGCACCGGCGCAGCAGCATCCATTATCGTGGCAATCCCCCTTGGCGCCCTTGTCGGCGCAGGCGCCTTGTAGCTAGGACTGGGCAGCAAAGGAAAGGACCACAATGGATTCTGTCACTGCATTTGGGCTGGCGTACCTGCTGGGATCGATTCCCTTCGGCCTGGTCCTGACCCGATTGTTTGGCGCGGGCGATCTGCGCCAGATCGGATCGGGCAGCATCGGGGCCACCAATGTGCTGCGCACCGGGCACAAGGGGCTGGCAGCGGCAACCGTCCTGCTTGATGCGGGCAAAGGAGTCCTTGCCGTGCTGCTTGCTGCGCGGCTGTGGCCGGGGACCGAGGGACTGGCAGCAGTGGCGGCGATCATCGGCCATTGTTTCCCGCTGTGGCTGCGCTTCAAGGGGGGCAAGGGTTTTGCCACCGCGGCGGGTGTGCTCGGCGCTCTTGCCTGGCCCGTGCTGCTGGTATGCGCCGCAATTTGGGCGCTGGCGCTGGCGCTTAGCCGCACGTCGTCGGTGTCCTCGCTCAGTGCCAGTGCTGCCGCGCCCGTTGCGTCCTGGTTGATGGGCTATCCGGCGGTCGCAGCCGTCATGGCTGTCATCGCCTTCATTGTGTTCTTCCAACACCGGGCCAACATCGCCCGGCTGCGCGCCGGGACCGAGCCCAAGATTGGCGGCAAGTCTTGATGCAAGCCTTGTCGCAGGACGAGGCTTTTGCCCGCATCCGCTTGCTGCGCTCGCCAAATATCGGGCCGGTTTCCTACCGCCAGCTGCTCCGCCGGTTTGGAGCAGCCAGCGCGGCGCTGAAGGCATTGCCCGATCTGGCCGGACGCGCGAAGGGGGGATATCGCGCGGCGCCAGAAAGCAGCGTGGCAGCCGAGATTTCTGCCGTGCGCCAGGCCGGTGCACGCTATCTTTTCCATGACGCGCCTGATTATCCGGCCTTGCTGGCCGAGCTGGACAGTGCCCCGCCGATCCTGACATATCGCGGCGATGCAGGAATGGCTGCAAGGCCCTGTGTGGCGGTTGTCGGCGCGCGCAATGCGTCAGCCGCAGCGGTCAAGCTGGCGCGGCAGTTTGCCGGTGATCTCGCCGATGCCGGCTTTGTCGTAGTGTCCGGACTGGCGCGCGGGATCGACAGCGCCGCAAATCACGCGGCATTATCAGCGGGCACAATCGGGGTGATCGCCAGCGGGATCGACATCGCCTATCCGCCCGAGCACGCCGACTTGCAGGAGGCTGTGGCAACACAAGGCCTGCTGCTGGCCGAGCAGCCACCCAAGACCGAACCTTTGGCCCGCCATTTCCCGTCGCGCAACCGCATCATTGCCGGACTGTGCAGCGGCACCGTGGTAGTGGAGGCTGCGCCCCGGTCAGGATCGCTGATCACAGCGCGGCTGGCAGGAGAGGCTGGGCGCGAGGTAATGGCCGTGCCGGGTTCGCCGCTCGAACCACGCTCCCAGGGCTGCAACCTGTTGATCCGCGAAGGCGCCGTGCTGGTCCAGTCCGCAGCTGACGTGATCGAACTGATCAGCAGCTTTGATGGCACCCCGCGGTCCCATTTCCGCGAAACCGGGTCCGATTTTAGCGGCTTGCCAGACGATCTGGGTGACACGCCTGCCGACATTGCCGGGCTGCTGACTGTCGCTCCTGTGCCGGTTGACGAGCTGATCCGGCAAAGCGGCGAAAGCCCGGCCGCGGTGCAATTGGCATTGCTTGAGCTTGAACTGACCGGCCAGTTGGTGCGCCATGCTGCCGGACGCGTAAGTCTGGCTCAATGATATAATATCTCCTTAACCTGCGGTTCATCGCTCCGGATGCACGTCTGGTCCTCAGAACGGATTGGGAGAGGGTCGATGCGCCATAAACTTAGCCGGGGGGTTACCGCCGCTGTCGTGATGACCCTGCTGGTACCGCAACCGGCGCAATCCCAACGCGAGCCTGCCGCCGGTGGCGCGCGCAACCCCGTGCAGCGTAGTCAGTGCCGCACGCCTGCTGCGCTGCCTGACTTGGGTTCCGAAGCAGGCGTTCCGCCTTTCGATGTGCAAGTCCCTTATGCGACGATGGAAGCACGCGCCATCAAGGACAAGGGCGCACCGCCGCCGCCGCCGGTTGCGGCTCCCCCAATGGCTGTGTCAGCAGCGGATTCCACTGCCAGCGAGGCTATCGTTGCGGCAGGTTCGCGAATCGATCGCGGGGAGCGGACAACGGCGGCGGACAAGAGCGCTTCAGATTCTCCGGTGGACGCGAAAGTCGGCCCGCGGCGCCCCCGACCCTATCCGCAGCGGCAGTCCGGTTTGCTGACCGCGGGCGAGCATGACGATCTGCTCAACCCCGAACTTTACGCCGCCTATGTGCGCCGCTCTGATCTTGGTCAGCAGATTGCCGATTTGCCCCAGTTAGATACTGCGCGGATCCTGACTGTCGAAATCAAGGACTTTGCCGGTAATCCGCTTGGCCGCTCTCTGGTCGAAGTTCAGTGCGCTGATGGAAATCGCCTGCTGCTGCAGACCATGTCGGACGGTACGGTTACGCTGTTTCCCGGGCTCGACAACCTGAGCCCTTCGGTCAAGGTTCGGGCGCTCAATCAGGACTGGCGTGTTGTCACAATTCCGCGCGGCGCGGGCGGCCAGCGGATTACCTTTACCAGCAATGCGGTTGCGGTGATGGCGCCGCCCAAACTCGACCTTATGCTGGCGATCGACACTACCGGATCGATGGGCGATGAAATCCGCTACCTGCAAAGCGAGCTGGCGGCGATCCTGGACGCAATCCGCACGCGTCACCCTGGTCTCGACATCCGCGTTGGCTTTGTTTTCTACCGTGATGTTGGCGATGATTATGTCACCAACACCGTGCCCTTGACGCGTGATTTTGCCGCGGCCCAAGGCGCTTTGGCGCAGCGCTATGCCGGGGGTGGGGGCGATTATCCCGAAGCGATGGATCAGGCCTTGGTCCGGGCCGCAAGGCAGGACTGGCGCCGTGATGCTGTCAAAAGCCTGCTGCTGGTAGCCGACGCCCCCCCGCATGATGAAAACATGGGCATGGCTTGGCGCGCCGCCGAACATCTGCGCGCCAACCGCGTTCACATCGTGGCGGTCGCAGCATCGGGCGTGGCTGACAAAGCCGAATACGCAATGCGCGCCATGGCCGCGCTGACGCAAAGCCGCTACCTTTTCCTGACCGACGACAGCGGCGTCGGCAACTCCCATGCAGCCCCGGCGATCGACTGCTATCTGGTCACCCGGCTCGATGCTCTGCTACGCCGGGTGATCGACAGCCAGATCGCGGGCCGCCGGATCGAACCCAAGGATAGCGAAGTGATCCGCGAGGTCGGTCAGTATGACAGGGGCCGGTGCATAATTCCGCGCAGCCGCTTGCCGGAACAGTAACGGCGGAGCAATCCTGCGGGGAGATAATCCACGGAGGCATCATGGGCATCTTTCCTTCCCGCATGTTCCGCTGGGCGGCAATCTATGGCGCGGCCGTGCTGTTGCCGATGTATTTCACCCCGCTGCCTGCGGTTATGGGCGAGACGCTCTACGGTTTTATCGGCTGCGCGCTGGTGTTTCAGGGCCTGTTCTGGATGATTGGCAGCAACCCCGTGAAATACCGACCGCTGATGCCGCTGGGCGTGGCGGAAAAGCTTGTATTTGCGCTTCCTGCGCTGGCGTTGTTCCGGCAGGGTTATCCCATGCACCCGGCCATTGCCGCGTTTGCCGGCGTGGACGTGTTGCTGGGGCTGGGGTTCTTTGCCGCTTGGCGCCGCACCCCCTCTTGACGGACCTGATCAGAACCTCTCACCCTCGCGCGTGTACACATACGCGTAAAGGGTCGCCGTAAAACGCCATGCAGCTTGTCATCGTTGAATCCCCCGCCAAGGCCAAAACCATCGAGAAGTATCTGGGCAAGGACTACAAGGTCCTGGCCAGCTTCGGTCACGTTCGCGATCTGCCGCCCAAGGACGGCTCGGTCCGTCCGGACGAAGACTTTGCGATGGACTGGGAACTCTACGGCGACAAGGCGCGCCAGGTTAAGGCCATCACCGATGCGGCCAAGACTGCTGACCGTCTGATCCTGGCCACCGACCCCGACCGTGAGGGGGAGGCGATTTCGTGGCATGTTCGCGAACTGCTGGCCAAGAAAAAGGCGCTGCCCAATGAGGTTGAGCGGGTCACTTTCAACGCCATTACCAAGGATGTGATCCTTGCGGCGATGAAGGCCCCGCGTGAGCTTGATCAGGATCTGATCGACGCTTATCTGGCACGCCGAGCGCTGGATTACCTGTTTGGCTTTACCCTGTCGCCGGTGCTGTGGCGCAAGCTGCCGGGTGCGAAAAGTGCGGGCCGTGTGCAGTCGGTCGCGCTGCGCCTGATTGTTGAGCGTGAACGCGAGATCGAAGCATTCCGCCCGCAGGAATACTGGTCCGTCATTGCCCGGATGGAGCATCTGGGGACGCAGTTTCCGGCCCGGCTGGTCAAATTCGACGGGGCCAAACTCGACAAAATGACCTTGGGCGACGCCGGCGCGGCCAATGCCGCAAAGGCTGCGGTAGAGGCCGCGACCTTTGCGGTGGACGATGTTGAAACCCGGCCGACGCGTCGAAACCCCTATCCCCCGTTCACCACGTCCACCCTGCAGATGGAAGCGTCGCGCAAGCTGGGTTTTTCCGCTAGCCACACGATGCGGGTGGCGCAGGGCCTTTATGAGGCTGGTGCGATTACCTACATGCGGACCGACGGCGTGCAGATGGACAGCAGCGCCATATCAGCCGCGCGCCTGGCGATCAGCAATCGTTACAACAACGGGCATTATCTTCCTGAAAAGCCGCGTCATTATGAATCGAAAGCAAAGAACGCACAGGAAGCGCACGAGGCGATCCGCCCAACCGATTTTGCCAAGGATCGCCACGGCAGCGGGGATGAGGCGCGGCTTTACGAGCTTATCTGGAAGCGCGCGATTGCCAGTCAGATGGCCAGCGCCAATATTGAGCGCACGACTGTCACCATGCGCGACGGCACCGGCAAGCACGAGTTACGCGCGACCGGGCAAGTGATCAAGTTTCCGGGCTTCCTGGCCGTCTATGACGAAACGCTTGATGCAAAACCGGGCGATGATGATGATGACGGCGCGATGCTGCCGGTCCTGAACAAGGGCGATCAGCCGGCCAGGCACGGCGTCGATGCGACCCAGCATTTCACCCAGCCGCCCGCGCGATACTCCGAAGCAACACTGGTCAAGCGATTGGAAGAGCTCGGCATCGGTCGGCCATCGACCTACGCCGCAACAATCCAGGTGATCAAAGACCGCGCCTATGTCCGGACCGAGAAAAACCGTTTCTTTGCAGAGGAATCGGGCCGGTTGCTGACAGCGTTTCTTGAACGCTTCTTTCCCCGCTATGTCGGATATGACTTCACGGCCGGCATGGAAGACGAGCTGGACGACGTGTCCGGCGGGCGCGAGGCCTGGAAGGATCTGCTCGCCAAGTTTTGGAAAGACTTCAAGCCCAAGAGCGACGAAGTCATGGAGCGCAAGCCGTCTGAGGTGACCGAAGCTCTGGATGACTTCCTGTCAGACTATTTGTTTCCGCCAAGCGAAGACGGCACCGATCCCCGGCGCTGTCCACTGTGCGAAACCGAAGGTCGCAGCGGCGGCCGCCTGGCACTGCGCGGCGGGCGTTACGGCGCATTTGTAGCCTGTGCCAACTATCCGGATTGTAAATACACCCGCAAGTTTGCCCAGCCCGGCGGCAATGGTGATGCAGGAGAGGACGGCGAAGTGGGCAAGCATCCGGAATCCGGCGAGCCGATCCTTCGCAAGGCCGGGCGGTTTGGTCCCTACATCCAGATGGGCGAAGGCAAGGAGGCGGCCCGCGCCTCGATCCCCAAAGACATCGCCGAACTCGATCTGGACTGGGCAGTCAAGCTGCTCAGCCTGCCGCGCACCATTGGCGCGCACCCAGAAACCGGTGAACCGATCACCGCGGCAATCGGGCGCTATGGACCCTATCTGGCGCACAGCGGCAAGTATGCGAAGCTGCGCGGCACCGCCGAAGTGTTCGAAACCGGCATGAACAGTGCGGTCGCGAAGCTGGCCGAGGCGGCCAATGGCGGGGGCAGGGGCGCGCGTGCCGCAGCCGAACCGCTAAAGGTGTTCGGCGCGCATCCCGAAAGCGGCGGTGAAATGAAGCTGATGGCCGGCCGCTATGGCCCCTACGTCACCGATGGTACAACCAACGCTACCTTGCCCCGCGACAAGAAGCCCGAGGACTTGACCGAGGAAGAGGCCGTAGTCCTGATCACCGAACGGGCCGCCAAGGGACCTGCAAAAGGCAAGAAGAAGGCCGCGCCAAAAAAGAAGGCCGCGCCAAAGAAGACGGCGGCGGCGAAGAAGAAGGCGACCAGCTGATGGCTGAACAATTCACCAAGCACAAACAGCCCTGGAAGGCCGACGAGGTTGCCAAACTGCGCACCCTGGCTGGCAAGGGCAAGGGCCTCAAGGAAATCGCCAAGGCGCTGAACCGCAGCGAGGAATCGACGAAGGAACGCGCCAAGATCGACGGTATCGGCATCGCGAAGCTGCGCTAACGCACCCACTCCAGCCCGAGTTCCTCGTAGATCTCCTTGTCCTCGCTCCACTTCTCGTCAACCTTGACGTGGAGGAACAGGTGGACCTTTACGCCCAGCAGGTCGGTCAGTTCCTTGCGCGCGGCCTCACCGATGGCTTTCAGTTTCGAGCCGCCCTTGCCCAGCACGATGCCTTTCTGGCTGTCGCGGGCGATGACGATCTGCTGGTGGATCTCGACTGATCCGTCAGGCCGCACGGTGTAGCTTTCCGGGCGTACCGCGCTGTCATAGGGCAGCTCGTCGTGAAGCTGGCGGTAGAGTTGCTCGCGCGTGATTTCGCAGGCCAGCAGGCGTTCGCTGGCGTCGGATACCTGGTCTTCGGGATAGTGCCACGGCCCTTCGGGCATGAGTCCGGCCAGCCGCGCCTTGAGTTCGGGTACACCGTCCCCGGTCAGGGCCGACACGAAGAACACCTCGGAAAACTGGTCTTCGCCCGCAAGGTCCTGCGCCGCGATCAGGAGCGGTTCCTTGGCGGTTTCGTCGACCTTGTTGAGCACCAGGATCTTGCGTTCTGGCCGGTCCTTCAGGCTTTCAAGGATCGAGGCGAGATACTCGCGCTTTTTCTTGCGGCCATCGACGACCAGCAGGATCGCGTCAGCTTCCTGTGCGCCTTCCCAGGCGGCGCTGACCATCGCCCGGTCCAAGCGGCGCTTTGGCTCAAACAGGCCGGGAGTATCGGCCAGGATAATCTGCGTATCGCCAGCAAGAGCGATGCCCATCAGCCGCGCCCTCGTGGTCTGCGCCTTGGCGCTGACGATGGCAACCTTTTGGCCGACCAGCGCATTGACCAGCGTCGATTTGCCCGCGTTGGGCGCGCCCAGAACGGCAACGAGACCGCAATGCTGTGTCATCCAAACCTCTGCATGAAAGCCGCGGCGGCGGCGGTTTCGGCTTCGCGCATTGATGTCCCTGTCGCTTCGGCCTCACCCACGCCGTTTATGCTGACCGCGACGGTAAAGCGCGCGGCATGATCAGGACCAGAACGCTCGACCAGTCGGTATTCGGGACCGCGGCGGCGGTTGCCGGCTGCCCATTCCTGCAAGGCTGACTTGGGGTGTTTGGCCTGTCCGGCCTTGCCTGCGACGGGATCAGCCCACAGGCGGCGGATCAGATCGCGGGTCGCATCGAACCCCTCAGCGACGAAGCTGGCGCCAATCAGCGCCTCCATTACATCGCCCAGGATGTTGTCACTGTCCTTGCCGCCGTCTTCGCGCGCCTGCTTGCCCAGCAGGATATGGTCGGCAAGGTCGATCGCCCGGGCCACTTCGGCACAGGTTGCCCGACTGACCAGCGCGTTGAGCCGCTGCGACATGCGCCCTTCGTCAGAGGCTTCCAGCTGGAACAGCCATTCAGCGATGACCATTCCCAGCACCCGGTCGCCCAGAAACTCGAGCCGCTGGTAATCGCGCGCGGCGCCGGTGCTGCCGTGGGTCAGTGCTTCAAGCCACA
Source organism: Novosphingobium sp. (assembly GCF_024642085.1). Classification (GTDB taxonomy): domain Bacteria; phylum Pseudomonadota; class Alphaproteobacteria; order Sphingomonadales; family Sphingomonadaceae; genus Novosphingobium. The sequence continues at coordinate 13,611 of NZ_JAHEBV010000036.1, forward strand.
GGTCCTTGTCATGGGGCGGGTGGCCAAGCAGCGATGTCAGGAAATCAAGGCTCTCGCTATTCATGGCAAATGATCAGAACCCGCTGCCGATCCGGTCAAATCGCGCCGCGCTGAACCAGGTCCATGGCTTGATCCATTCGGCCCCGCCATCGGTGGAGAACATCATCACTGTGGCCCGGCCCAGGATGTTGTCTTGCGGCACGGGACCGCCAAGACCGTTGCGATCGAACGGAACGCGGCTGTCGGCAGAGTTGTCGCGGTTGTCACCCATCAGGAAAACCTTGCCTTCAGGCACCATGACCGGGTCGGTGTTGTCGTTATCGCGCTGGCCGAAATCCAGCACGGTGTAACTGCGCCCGCCAGGCAGGGTTTCGCGGTACTGGGGATAGCGGCACACGTCGGTGCCATCAGCCAGCTTGGCTTCAAACTCGGCCGAATAGCAGGCGGTGTTGGGAGTCACCGGTACCTGAAAATCGGCAACGCGCACCTTGGGGATTGCCTGGCCGTTAAGCCACACCACGCCATTCTTCATCTGTATGGTATCGCCGGGCAGACCGATGACGCGCTTGATCCAGTCTTCCTCCGCCTCGGGCGGGGCCTTGAACACCACGACATCGCCGCGCTTTGGCTGGGCCGCGAAAATGCGGCTTTCCGGCAGCAGTGGCACGCCGAAGGGCAGGCTCTTGCGGGAATAGCCATAGGGCCACTTGGCCAGCAGCAGATAGTCACCGACGAGCAGGCGTGGCAGCATCGATTCGCTGGGAATGTAGAACGGCGCCAGGAAAAAGCTGCGGAATATCGCCACGAAAAGCGCCAGTTTGAGCAGGAAGACGGGGAAACTGTCCTCCTTCTTGGCAGGTTTGACTGGAGTGTCTGCGGACGCCGCGTCAGTGGGGGAAGCGGGTGCAACAGTGGGTGTTTCGGTCATGGCGGAGTCCATGTTGGCGCGAACGGCTGCCGTCAAGACCTATAGTGTATTATATAGATAGGTCACTAACGGCTGTCGCACGCTGGCCGCATACGTTTCCCGGCTTGGCTCGGCGCCACGGGGAGGCCATAGCGGCACCCGGAATCGGACCTGAGGAGTAGACGATGAGTGATGCGACGCGCGCTGCCTGGACAGATCTGGCCGCTTTGCCCAAGCCGACGCTCAGTGATCTGTTTGCGGATCGTGGTCGGCTTCACGCCTGGTCGAGCGCGCTGGCCTTGCCCGGCGGGACGATCCGCTTCGACTGGTCGAAAACCCACATGGACGCGCCGCACCTTGCCGGGTTCGAAACCCTGGCCGATGCTGCCGGATTTGCCGCGCGCCGCGCCGCGATGTTTGCGGGTGAGCACATCAACGTCACTGAAGACCGCGCGGTCGAGCACACCGCGCTGCGCGGTGTGGGCCGCGAAACAAGCGTTGAGGAGGCCCATGCGCTGCACCTGCGCATGAAGGCCTTGGTCGAGGCGATCCACGCCGGCGCGCTGGGCGAGGTCAAGCACCTGATCCACATCGGGATCGGCGGATCGGCACTGGGGCCGAACCTGGCAATTGACGCCCTGACCCGCGACGGCGCGGTGGTTGACGTCCACGTGGTCGCCAATATCGATGGCTGCGCGCTGGAACAGGCGTTCAAGGCCTGCGATCCGGCGACTACGCTGATCGCGGTCGCATCCAAGACTTTCACCACGACCGAGACCATGACCAACGCCCGGTCGGCGCTGGACTGGCTGGAGCAGAACGGCGTGGCCGATCCGTTCGGCCGGGTGATCGCGCTGACCGCCTATCCCGACAAGGCGGTAGAATGGGGCGTCGACGAAACCCGCGTGCTGCCCTTCGCTGAATCGGTTGGCGGGCGGTATTCACTGTGGTCGTCGATCGGCTTTCCCATCGCGCTGGCACTGGGGTGGAGCGACTTTGCCGAGTTTCTGGAGGGCGCGGCGGCAATGGACGTGCACTTTCGTGATAGCGATGGTGCGGCTAATCTGCCGCTGCGCGCAGCCTATGCCGACCTTTATTACACGCGCCTGCGCGGCTGCCAGACCCGCGCCGTATTTGCCTATGACGAGCGGCTGCGCCTGCTGCCAAGCTATCTGCAGCAGCTTGAAATGGAATCGAACGGCAAGTCTGTGACGCTTGACGGTAACCCGGTTGACGGGCCGACCGCGCCGATCACCTGGGGCGGAGTGGGCACCGATGCGCAGCATGCGGTATTCCAGTTGCTGCATCAGGGCACCAATCTTGTCCCGGTCGATTTCATTGCCGCCATCATAGCAGGCGATAGCCTGGATCCGGCCCACCACCGCAACCTGCTTGCCAACTGCTTTGGCCAGGGCGCGGCTTTGATGGCGGGCAAGGCCAGCACGGATGGTGCGCGAGCCTATCCGGGGGATCGACCGTCAGCCACGATCCTGTGCGAGGATCTTAATCCCGCCACGCTCGGCGCCTTGATCGCGTTCCACGAACACCGCACGTTCTGCAACGGGGTTTTGCTGGGGATTAATCCGTTCGACCAGTTCGGGGTTGAGCTGGGCAAGGAAATAGCCAAGTCGATTGTTGCCGGAAGCGCGAGTTTCGATGCCAGCACCGACGCCTTGCTGGCCGAAGCCGGGATAAAATAGGATCGAAAATGGTCCACGCCGCCGCCGCGCTGCGGCCGAAAGCGCTGACCGCGAAAACCATTTGGCAAACCGTGGTTCAAACCCCCATATCCCGCCCATGACAGATTTTGATTATGACCTGTTCGTGATTGGTGCGGGTTCGGGCGGGGTACGGGCCAGCCGGATTGCGGCATCGCACGGTGCACGGGTTGCGGTGGCGGAGGAGTACCGCATCGGGGGCACCTGCGTGATCCGCGGCTGCGTGCCCAAGAAGCTGCTTGTCTACGGATCACACTTTGCCGAAGAGCTGCAGGATGCCAGCCACTATGGGTGGTCCGTTTCGGGGATGAGCTTCGATTGGGCCGTGCTGCGCGATACGGTGCTGCGCGATGTTGATCGGCTGGAAGCGGCCTATACGGCCACGCTCGACAACAACAAGGTCGACCATTTCAAGGAACGCGCGACTGTTGCCGGACCGAATACAGTAACGCTTGCCTCGGGCCGGGAAATCACGGCGAAATATATCCTGATCGCTACCGGCGGTTGGCCGGTAATGCCCGACTTCCCAGGCAATGAGCATTGCATCACGTCGAATGAGGTGTTTCATCTGCCCAGCTTGCCCAAGCGGGTGATCGTGCAAGGCGCTGGCTATATCGCGATGGAGTTTGCCGGCATCTTCAACGCGC
>NZ_JAHEBV010000002.1 GCF_024642085.1 Novosphingobium sp.
TGATCTGCGCCTGCAACGCCGGATCATCCCGCAAAGTGGTTCCAAGTTCAGCCAGCGCTTCGGTAAACTGATTGCCCAGTCCGGCGCCGGGCTGGCGCAGGCGTTTAATCATTCCGAGCCGTATTCGTTCCCATACGCCTTGCCACCAGCTTGCCACAGCGGGATTGGCCAGCACTTCGCCTTTCAGCCGCTCGACCGTGGCGCGCATTTCCGGATCGTTCAAAAGTTTGTCGGCCAGGCTGGCAAGGCCTTCCTCGATCTTGTCGCGCAAGGGGTGTTCGGGATCGACCATAACTTCGGCAAGCAGCTTGTAGAGCCCGTCAATCACCGAATTGGCCAACCTTTCGTCCAGCCCCGTCCAGCGCAGGACTCCATTGGCACGGTCATGAATGAGTTTTCGGATCAGTTCTTCGTTGTCCTCCAGCGTCAGCCCCGTCCAGCGCACCAGCGCATCGATCACAGGCAGGTGGCGGCGATCGGCAATTGCAGCGGTAAGGAGCTGCCCCAACAGCGGTGCGACTTCCAACTTGCCCACCTGACGCACCAGCCCGCCGCGCACCTGCACCCCCAGCCGTTCCGGATCGAGCGATTCGAGCAGCTGCGCTCCCAGTTCCGCCGCCCCGGTACCGATGCGCGACCCTGCGGCTCCGCCTCCGGGTTCAGCCAGCCAGTTGCCGGCCGCACCCGCCAGGTTCATGCTGTGCAGCCGCCGGGCAACGACCTGCGGGGTCAGGAAATATTCGCGCAGAAAGGCCGCCATCGTATCAGCGATGCGGTCCTTGTTTTCCGGGATGATGGCGGTGTGCGGGATCGGCAGGCCCAGTGGGTGGCGGAACAGCGCCGTAACCGCGAACCAGTCTGCCATGCCGCCAATCATGCCCGCTTCGGCAAAGGCAAGAACATAGCCCCACGCCGGATGCAGGCCAAGAAATTGGCGCGCCACAAAATAAACCCCGGCCATGACTACCAACAGGCTGGTGGCGAACAACCGCATCCGCCGCGCCCGATCGACAAGCGGGATCGGAATGGTTCCGGGCAAGTGCTGGCTGGGAGTAGGTTGCGTCACTCGGCCGGTAATGGCCCGGATTGTCCGCCAAGGCGAGTCGCCGGTACGGTTGCAGGAATTTCGGTTTGTGGGCGGGGCTCGCGGGGTTCGCCTTCGGCATCACCCGGCTGGTAGGTCAGGAGTCGGGTGCGCAGCCACGGGCCGATCCGCTTTTCGAGGCCGTCAGCAAGGCTGAAGCCCGCTGGAACGATAATCAGAGTGAGGACGGTCGATACAACCAGGCCGCCCATCACTACCGTTCCCATCGGCGCGCGCCATGCGCCGTCACCCGACAGCGAAAGTGCGGTCGGAACCATCCCTGCGGTCATCGCCACGGTGGTCATCACGATTGGTTGCGCGCGCTTGTGCCCGGCATCCTTGATCGCCTGCAGCTTGGGCACGCCGCGTGCCATCTCCTCGATCGCGAAGTCGATCAGCAGGATCGAGTTCTTGGCGACAATACCCAACAGCATCAGCAAACCGATGTAGACCGGCATCGATATCGGCTGGCCGATCAGGACCAAGGCCAAAAGACCGCCCAGAGGGGCGAGCAGCAGCGATGTCATGTTGACCAGCGGCGACACGAAGCGGTGATAAAGCAGCACCAGCACCGCAAAGACCAGCAGGATGCCAGAAATGACGGCATAGATGAAGTTCATCACCAATTCGCCCTGCCATTTCTCGTCGCCTACAGGGGCGTTTGAAACCCCTTGCGGCAAGTTCTTCATGATCGGCAAGGCCTGAATTTTTTCCGTGACTGTGCCCTTGACCGCTCCTTCGGCCAGGTCGGCGCCAACAAAGATCCGGCGCGATTGGTTGTAGCGTTGAATCTGCGTGGGGCCGGCACCAAAGGTTACTTCCGCCACCCGGCTGAGCGGTACCGATCCGCCGGTCGCCGTGGGCACCGGCAGGTTCTGGATCGTCGCAATGTCGCGCCGCGCTTCGCGGGGCAGGATTACCCGGATCGGTACCTGTCGGTTGCTGAGCGAGAACTTGGCCGCATTCTGATCAATCTCACCCTGCGTTGCAATGCGGATCGCCTGGCTGAGTGACGCTGTTGTCACACCGAGCTGGGCGGCAATGTCGAGGCGCGGGATGATGACCAGTTCGGGCCGCTTCATGTCCGCGGCGATGCGCGGCGCGACGACGCCGACCACATCGTGCATCTGGTCAGCCAAGGTCTGAGCTGTTTTCTGCAGCAGGTCCGGGTCGCTGCCCGACAGCATGACCGAGATATCGCGACCGGTGCCGAACCCCCCCGATTGCGAGGCAAAAGTGACACGCGCATCAGGGATTGCAGCCAGTGCGGGGGCCAGACGACGCTCGAACTCGATCGAAGTTGTTTCGCGTTCTGCCTTCAGCGTGATGAACAGCCGCGCATTTCCTTCGCGCACACGTTCCATCACCCGTTCAACTTCGGGTTGCCCGCCAATCAGGGCTTCGACCTTGTCGGCGATGAGCAAGGTCTGCTCGATCGTTGTTCCGGGAACTGTCTCGATATTTATCCGGCTGGAATCGTCGTTGATCGTCGGTTGGAACTGCTGCGGGATGTTGGTTAGCAGCGCAAAGGTGAGCACCAGCGCGACGAGGCCCATGCCAAACGCCCAAACGCGGTGATCGCCTTTCAGTCGCGCACCCACACGTGCCTTGAAATACGCGTGGTATCGGCCAAGTCCGCCGCCCAATTTGCCCGCAAGCCGGCTGAGCAAAGCGCCGGCGGCAAAGGCGGCGACGATCATGACCAATAGGGTCAGCGGTACGCGGATCAGCGCGGAAAGCTCAAGCGGGGCCAGCACCTTGGTCAAGCCCATCCGACCGGCCAGGGCGGCGATCACCGAAACAACTATCAGAACCAGTTCGAACAGGTAATAGGCCCAATACCCGCGTTGACGCTCAACCCGGGCGCGAATGGCCTCGGCCTTCGAGGTATCAAGCGTCCACGAAAGCACGCGGGTGTAAAAGTCCATCATGCGGCCTTCGCCGTGGCTTTCCTCTCCGTGAGACTTGAGGAAATAGGCCGCGACCATCGGCGTTATCATGCGCGCGACAGCCAGTGATACCAGAACTGCGGCGACGATCGTCAGGCCGAAGTTTTTGAAGAACTGCCCCGAAATGCCCGGCATCAGGCCAACCGGCAGGAAAACCGCGACGATACACATCGTGGTCGCCACCACCGCCAGGCCGATTTCGTCAGCCGCATCAATGGACGCCTGATAAGCTGTCTTGCCCATGCGCATGTGGCGCACGATGTTTTCGATCTCGACGATGGCATCGTCGACCAGCACGCCTGCAACCAGACTGAGTGCCAACAGCGAGAGGCTGTTGAGGTTGAACCCCATCAGGCTCATGAACCAGAAGGTCGGTATCGCCGACAAGGGGATCGCGATTGCGCTGATGATCGTAGCGCGCCAATCGCGCAGGAAGAAAAACACCACGATGATCGCAAGGACGGCGCCTTCGATCATCGCTTCGAGCGAACTGTGATATTGGTCCTTGGTATATTTTACGCTGGTATAAAGCTGAGTGAAGTGGATCCCCGGGTTTTCCTTCTTCAGCTTGTCGATCTCGGCAATTGCGCCGTCGTAGACCGTCACATCGGAAGCACCCTTGGCGCGCTCGATCCCGAAAGTCACAACCTGGCGCCCTGCCATCTTCGCGATCGAAGTCTGTTCGGAATAGCCGTCCGACACGGCAGCTACGTCGCTAAGCCGCACAGTCCTGCCGCCACTGAGCGCGACCTGGGTCTGCGACAACGCATAGGCATCCCGGGCATTGCCCAGCACGCGCACCGACTGGCGCGAACCGGCGATTTCTGCGCGTCCGCCGGCAGCATCGACATTGACCTGGCGGAGTGCAGCGTTGACCTGGCTTGCCGTGACACCCAGGGACTGCATCCGCGCCGGATCGAGTACGACACGGATTTCACGGTCAACCCCGCCAGCACGTTCGACCGAGGCCATCCCGCTTACACCGAGCAGCCGCTTGGCTACGGTATCGTCGACAAACCAGCTGAGCTGTTCCATCGTCATGTCATCGGCGCTGACCGCGAAATAGCCGATTGGGCCGTTGCCGCCGATTTCGACCTTTGAAATCTGTGGTTCGAGAATGCCGTCGGGAAGACTTCCGCGAATCTGGTCAATCGCGTTCTTGACGTCGCTGGTTGCCTCGATCGTGTTGGTCCCGATGGCGAACTGAACGAAAGTATTGCTGGCACCTTCGCTGGCGGTCGACTGGATTTCATCGACCCCGTTGATTGATCGGATTGCCGCTTCGACCTTTTGCGTGATCTGTGTTTCGATCTCGCGCGGTGCTGCGCCGGGCTGCGCAATCGTGACGTTGACAGCGGGAAAGTCGATGTCCGGATTGTCGTTCACATCCATCCGGCTGAACGAGACGACGCCGGCCAGGAGCAAGCCGATGAACAGCACGATCGGAATGATCGGGTTGCGGATCGACCAGGCAGAAATGTTACGAAAGTTCACGCCAGGACCCCTCAGTTGGCCTTGGCCGCTTGCGGCTTGACCGTATCTCCCGGATTGAGGAATCCGCCAGCGCGCAGCACGACCCGTTCTGCACCGTTCAAGCCTTCGATCACCGCGACGCCCTGGCCTGTGACCAGTCCGGTTTTGACAGCGCGGCGCCGGACCTTGTTGGCACTGTCAACGACATAGACATAGCGCCCCTTGTCATCAGACAGGATCGCCGATTCGGGCAGGAGCGGGGCCACGAGCGAGCCAGCATTGATCACTGCGCCGGCGAAGCCGCCAGGTCGCAGTTCAGGGGCATAGGCCAAGGCGATACGCGCGGTGCCCTGCCGCGATTGGGGATCGATTACCGGCGCAACCTGCCAGATTTGTCCGCCGAAGGTGCGGTCCGATCCGACAGGTGTGACTTCGGCTGAAACTCCAGTTGCCAGTTTGGCAAGATCAATTTCGCCGACCTGGGCCAGCAATTCCATCTCGCCGCCCTTCGCGATACTGAACAGCACGCCCGATCCGCCGCTGACTACCTGACCCGGTTCAACCCGCCGCTCCAGTACCAGACCAGCGGCCGGCGCAACCACGTTGAGCCGCGCGGACTGCGCCCGCAGTACGCCCAACTGCGCGCCGGCAACGCGAACCTGAGCATAGGCCCCGTCACGGGTAGCGCGCAAACGATCGACGTCGGCCTTCGAAATGAAGCCCTTGTCGACCAGCTTAAGCGCGCGCTGATAATTGGCTTCAGCCAAATCGGCATTGGCCCGCGCTACCTGGACTTGTGCGCCCTGACTGGCTTGCTGCTGGACCTGTACCGAACGGTCGATGATCGCCAGGACCTGGCCCTGGCGGACCCACTGGCCAGGTTCAACCAGGACGCGGACGATTTGCCCGCCTTCGCCCGGTATGCCCACTGGCAATGCGCGCCGTGCCGCCAGCGTGCCCGTAGCGTTGATCTGGCCGGCTATTGTACCGCTGCCGGGCGAAACCACGCTGACGACAGGAACCTGCGCCTTTGCCGCGTTGGCGCCTTCGCCTGCGCCTCCACTTCTGGTCAGGAACCACACGCCCACGATCACCGCCAGGACAGCCACTATGCCCGCAATCACCAGGATACGGCTACGGCGGTCAGCGTCACCAAGCAGCGGATTACGCTCATCGCTCAATGCAGTGTCGTCACTGCTGATCCGCGTGTCGAAGTTCATTATCCAATGCGCCTTTAGTCTGGTCCGCGGTCCATATCGCCATGGTACAGTGAATTGCGGGGGTTTGCCACTGTGTTACATGGCTATATCACCTTCGCCGACTAATCAAGAGTTACGCGGTGAAGATGACACAACGGCCCGGCGCATAAGCGCCGGGCCGCAGCGAGGCAATAGACGGCTCGGCAGACTGCCGAATGGCTTCGGCAAACAGCGTTGGCCGCAGCTAAGACCTTAGCGAACGCGTCCGCGTCGCACCAGGTTGACGATAGCCAATAAAATGATCGCACCGATGAACGCAGTCAGCAAGGTCATCGGATCGAACGCATCGCCGCGCAGGTGCCCGCCGCCGAAAAACCGGCCCAGCAGGAATCGGCCAAGGATCGAGCCAAGGCAGCCGACGATTACATTGGCTATCATGCCCATCGAGGCATCGCGGTTCATGACCATGCTGGCCAACCAGCCGATAATGCCGCCCACGACCAGGGCGATGATGAGATTGATCATGTTGAGACTCTCCCCTTTTTTCCAAGCCGATCGCTTGCGGCCCACTGCGCACAAAACGAAACGACCGGCCCGAGACTAGGCCGGGCCGGCCGTTCGCGAAAGGGTGATTCTAAATTGCGGTCAGTACTTGAATTGACGCTCGTACAAGTCGCGATAATGCTGCAGCCGGGTTACCCGCAGGCCTTGCATTCCCGAGCGGTCGACTGCCCGCTGCCACGAAGCGAACTCTTCCAGCGTCAGGCTGTAGCGCTCGCACACTTCGTCAATCGTCAAGAGGCCGCCGTTGACCGCCGCGACTACCTCTGCCTTGCGGCGCACGACCCACCGGGTGGTTTCGGGCGCAGGCAGCGATTCGATCGTCAGCGGCTCACCAAGCGGGCCAATTACCATCGCAGGTCGGATTTTCTGGTTCTCGATCATTGTTATCCTTGGCCGCCGCGAGCGGCATGTTCGGCGACAGCGCCATCCATGCCAGCGGCTCCTTTGCGAACTGCTAAATCATTTGGGTTAACGACAGGTGCACCCCAGTGGGCGCCGGTTTGAATATTCACCCACTGCGCAAATGCGCCCGGCTTGATGCGGCCCTGCGATTCGCAGCGCGACAGCTCGCGCCGCGCCGAATGGCCAGCGGCAAGACGGGTTTGCAGCGCGTACCAGTCGATCGCACCGCTCGGACGCGGCATTTCACCGGTCTTAAGGCGCGCCCGAAGGCTGGTCATCAGGTCGGATGCGTACTCCATGTTCGGCGTCTTAGACCGCCACTCGTCAAAATCGGGTAAAGCCCTGTTTTACCTGCCGGTCATATTACTTACCGAATTGCATCACGGCCGCACCAAGCTGCGCACCATAGAGCGTATTTCCCTTCGCGCCGCGCTGCGTGTATGGGCGGCGCGCGATGATGCAGCAGCTTGCCAATCTTGACCTTGCGGACCTGTTCCAGCTTTCTTCGCCCTTGGCGGGCAAGCGAATCGTCGTTGCGATGTCGGGCGGGGTCGACAGTTCGGTGGTGGCTGCACTGGCTGCACGCAGCGGCGCCGAAACCATCGGTATCACGCTCCAGCTTTACGATTATGGCGCCGCGACCGGCCGCAAGGGGGCTTGCTGCGCCGGCGACGATATTCGCGATGCGCGCGCCGTATCAGACCGGCTGGGTATCACCCACTACGTCTTCGACCATGAAAGCGCCTTTCGCGAAGACGTAGTTGAACGCTTTGCCGATGACTATCTGGCTGGCCGCACCCCGATCCCCTGCATCCGTTGCAACATGGGGCCCAAGTTTACCGACCTTCTGCGCATGGCGCGCGAACTGGGTGCGGATTGCCTGGCAACCGGTCACTACGTCCGCCGCGTAGTGGGCGCAGCGGGACCGGAATTGCACCGCGCGCTCGATCCTGCACGTGACCAGTCCTATTTTCTCTATGGCACAACCGAGGCGCAGCTCGATTTTCTGCGCTTTCCGCTGGGCGGTCTGCCCAAATCTGCGGTCCGCCAGATTGCTGACGCCGAAGGTCTGCGCGTCGCCGCCAAACCCGACAGCCAGGACATCTGCTTTGTCCCCGATGGCGACTATGCCAAAATTGTCCGGGCGGTGAGGCCCGAAGGCGTCCGGCCGGGCGAGATAGTCCATGCCGAAACCGGAGCGGTATTGGGCAGCCATGCCGGGATCATCCATTTCACCGTCGGCCAGCGCCGGGGGCTGGAGATCGGCGGCCAGCCCGAACCGCTCTATGTGACCGGCATCGATGCGGCGCAACACCGCGTGCTGGTCGGCCCAAAGCGGCTGCTGGGCGTGGCCAGCGCGGCGATCAGCGACACTAACCGGATTGGTCTGCTGCCCGATGTTCCGCTCAGCGCAAAGGTACGCTCGTTGGCCAGGCCAGTGCCCATCACGCTTGAGGGGCCTCTGGGCGAAGGCGCGGACACCACGATTCGTTTTGCCCAGGCCGAATACGGCGTCGCCCCTGGCCAGGCCGCGGTAATCTATGCCGGGGAACGGGTGGTCGGCGGGGGCTGGATCGAAGCGACCCAGCCCGCCACCTGACACCAGCGCCCTATTTCACATCGATGAAGGGAAGCGGTCCGCCGCCGGCATAAGTCGGCAATTTACCGTCCCACTTTTCCACAGCGCGCAGCTTGACGATTTCAGGGTTGGTGCGGATCGCCTGGGCTTCGACCTGGATCGCCTCGGCATCGCCTTTGGCTTTGGCAATGCGCGCGTCGGCATTGGCCGCGGCGGTGGCGACATTGGCCTGTGCTGCCAGCGCAGCCTGTTCGTTGGCAATCTTGGCGTTGATCTGTTCCAGCACCTGCTGGGGCACCTGAATGTTCCCGGCCCAGTAAATCTGCTCTACCTCGAGCCCGACCGGGCCAAAGAAGCGCTGCACTGCGGCCTGGGCCGTCTGGACCAATTCGGCCTTGTGATCGCCATATATCTGTTCAACCCCCAGTTGCGATGCGCGTTCGACGATCGCATTGCGGATTGAATTACGCAGCGGGCCGGAAATGATCTGGTCCATATCAGTACGGTACCGCTGGAACAGGATCGGTGCCTTGCCCGGATCGACGTGGTAACTGACCGCCACGTCAGCCTTTAGCGATAGACCGTTCTTGTCCTGAAAGCCGAAGCTTTCATCAATCGGGCTTTGTTCGGTCGGCGATCCGGTCCAGGTATAGGTGCGCGTAAAGACCGGATACTCATAAATTTTCGTGCCCGGCGGCGCGAAATACCAGCCCACTCCCAGCGGGTGGGTGGAAACCCCGCCCGCGATATTGTTGACACGGATCCCGACGTTGCCAGGTTCAACCTGGGCAAATGTGCTGAACAGCAAAGTTCCTGCGGCGACTGCACCAAAAATCATCCCGGCCCGTCCCGCCAGCGGTCCGAACGCCCGGCGCAGGGCACCCTGATGGCCGGTCTGCGCATCATCGTCATCGTTTGTATATGCCATACCGTGTTACTCCCATGCGGGGGATCAGTCGCCCCCCCGAGCGCGATTCGGGCCGCTCAAAATAAGAGGTTGGCGCACGGGAACGCATCCCGCGGGGTTGTCATGGTCTGTGGGTTCGGGAAGCCGGCGCGGGGGCTGCCAAGCAAGGATGGCAGCACGGGCGAAGGCGACGAAAGCAACAGCCTAGAAGCAGAACCGACCATTGGCGGTCAACAATTCTGCACAATCTCAAGCCCTGAAACGCCGCTACTCCAACTCCTTGATCGGTTCGATAGCGCTGAATTTATCGCCGCCTGCAAAGGCTGCAATCGAAACCCGACATTGAAGACTCTGAAATCGGCGCAACAGCCGTTGCATTTCATGCAATCAGCGCGTCCACGGCTTCAATCGGCAACCCTCGCCTTCGCGGTAGGTGGCGGTATCGCTGGCCAGAAGGGGAAAGCGGGCCGTCACGCTTTTAGCCGCGCTGTTTTCGCTCAGCATGATCAGTTGCATGCCGTCCTCAAAATCCTTGCGGCAATCCCCAAGACTACGGCCACCTTCGAACCGGCACGAACAGGCCACCCGCGCGCCATAAGCGGTGCCGACGCGGGCATAGCCGTTCAGGGGCTGCCAGAACCACGCCAGCGCAGCAGCCAGGGCAAGCATGGCCAGCCACACGATTTGCCGGCGGCGGCGGGGACGACGGGGAGCGGCGGGGTTATCGGTTGCCATTGCTGGGCCTTTGGGCAAGGGATGCGCGCCATGGGATCGCGCCGCCTGCCCCTTATCCTGCCCTTGGCTCTCCTGCCAGCCCTGTTGGGCTGTTCAGGCGACAATGCAGCACCTGCGCTGCCGCCGTTGACCAGCGCCGCTCTGAGCGCGGTGGTGGACAAGCCCGGTGTAAATCGCGATGCGCTCGCCCGCAGTGTGGACCGACTGTTCGCGGCGCCCGACACAAGCGAAACTCGCGCCGTAGTGGTGATGAGGGACGGCCACATCGTGGCCGAACGTTATGCCCCCGGCTATCATGAGAATACGCGCTTCATATCCTGGTCGATGGCAAAATCGGTCACCGGGGTGATGATTGGCATGTTGGTATCCGACGGCCGCCTGCGACTGGACGAGACCGCCCCAGTCCCGGCTTGGCAACGCCCCGGCGATCCGCGCGGCGAGATTACACTGCGCCAGCTGTTGCAGATGAGGTCAGGCCTGCGCCACGTTGAGGCAGAGGGTGCGCCCTACCTGACCGATACCGCGCGAATGCTGTTCATGGATGGGCGCGACGACACCGCCGCTTATGCGGAAGCACAACCGCTCGAGGCCGAACCAGGTGCCAAGTGGGAATATTCGACAGCTACCTCAATAATCCTGTCTGATCTTGCAGCCCGGTCGCTGACGACCAGCACCGATCCTGCCGAACGGCGCCGCGTGGTGCATGATTACCTCCAAACGCGTATGTTCGAACCGATCGGCATGAAAAGCATGATTGCTGAATTCGACGCGGCAGGCACGTTACTGGGCGGCAGCCTGATGCACGGCACCGCGCGCGACTGGGCCCGTTTTGGCGAGTTTTTGCGCAATCGCGGCGCGGTCAAGGGCGCACAACTGGTGCCAACTACCTGGATCGATTTCATGACCCGGCCCAGCCCGCGCAATCAGGGGTACGGCGCCCAGATCTGGCTTAACCGTCCGCAAGCTGGCGACGGCCACCTGGAATGGCCTGGCGCGCCTGCCTCGACCTTTTCGATGAACGGCCATCTGGGACAGTTTGTAGCGGTTGCGCCGACCAAAGGCGTGGTCGTGGTCCGCCTTGGCAAGACCGCCGAAGGTGCCCATGCTCCGGTGCGTAGTGCCATGGCGCAGATCATCCAGCTGTTTCCCCAGACTGCCGCACCGCAAAAGGACCCTGCCAAGTGAGCCAACATGAAGGTCAGTACAAAGCTGCCCCCCAACCTATTTATTCGCTGACCGGCAAACGTGTCTGGGTTGCGGGACACACTGGCATGGTGGGGTCTGCCATCGTCCGCCGGTTGGCTGATGAAAGGTGCGAAGTGCTTGTCGCCGATCGCGCTAGCCTAAACTTGACAGACCAACGCGCCGTCCTTGGCTGGATGCATAGTCATCGTCCTCAGGCCGTTTTTCTGGCAGCGGCAAAGGTCGGCGGAATCCTAGCTAATTCAACTTTCCCTGTCGATTTCCTTCGCGACAATCTGCTTATCGAAACCGCGATTTTAGCCGCGGCGGAATCAGTGGGCGTCGAAAAGCTGCTGTTTCTTGGCTCGTCATGCATCTATCCACGCGATGCCGCGCAGCCGATCCGTGAGGAAGCCTTGCTGACCGGGCCACTCGAGACGACAAACGAATGGTACGCCATCGCCAAGATTGCCGGGATAAAACTAGCCCAAGCATATCGTCAGCAATTCGGCTGCGACTTTATTAGCGCAATGCCGACCAATCTTTATGGCCCTGGAGACAATTACGATCCCGAGGGCGGTCATGTTATGCCGGCCCTGGTCCGCAAGGTACACGAAGCTAAATTGAATCAGAGCCCGGTGGAGATTTGGGGAAGCGGAACTGCGCTGCGCGAATTCCTGTACGTCGATGACTGCGCCGATGCCTGCATTCACTTGATGGAGCATTACTCGGGCGCAGGGCACGTCAATGTCGGTGCCGGCAAGGATATCGCGATCATCGATTTGACGCAGGTTGTGATGGATGTGTTGGGCTATCACGCGACCATCGTGACCGATCCGTCCCGGCCTGACGGCACACCGCGTAAACTGCTGGACGGGTCAAAGCTTGCCGCACTTGGCTGGGCGCCAAAAGTCGGCCTCAAGGAAGGAATCGCCCGCAGTTATTCGGCATTCCTGGCCGGAGAGGGCCGCAACGCGTGAGTTTTCAGGCGCTGCGCTGATGCGCGGCGAGCAGATCTTCGGCAGCAATCCCGGTTTCGTCGATCAGCCCTTCGGGATCGGGATGGATCAGGATCTCTATCCCGGGAAACTCGGCCAGCAGCTTGGCTTCGATCTCGTCCATCACGTGGTGGGCCTGACGCACGGTCATGTGCGGATCTACCGAGACATGGAACTGGACGAAATCTCGGTCGCCCGACGAACGCGTGCGCAGGTCGTGAAGGCCCTTGAGTTCAGGGTGGCGGGCGACGACTTCAAGAAAGCGCGCCTTCTTGGCATCATCCCATTCATGATCCATCAGCTGCTCGATCGCTGCTTGCGACGCGCCCCACGCACCCCAGCCCAGCCACGCGGCGATGCCAAGGCCGAACAGCGGATCAGCGCCGGCGATTCCCGCATACTGGTCCAGTGCCAGCGCCGCGATTACGGCTAGATTTAGAAGCAGGTCCGATTTGTAATGCAAGTGATCGGTGCTGATCGCGATACTGCCAGTCTGGCGGATAACGTAGCGCTGCCAAGCCAGCAGCGCGAGAGTTGCCGCCATGGCAATCAGCGAGACGATGATCCCGCCCTCTGCGCCTTCGGGGCGAGCTTCGCCAATCAATTGGCTGATCGCCCGCGCAGCCAGCGTCAATGCGGAGATCGAGATCAGCACGACCTGGAACATGGCTGCTAGTGCCTCTGCCTTGCCATGGCCGAACCGGTGGTTTTCGTCCGCAGGTTGGGCCGCTACCCACACCCCCGCCAGCGTCGCCAGGCTGGCAACCAGGTCGAGTACGGTGTCGGCCAGGCTACCAAGCATGGCGGTTGAACCCGTTGTCCACGCCGCCCAGACCTTCAACGCAACCAATAGCAGTGCGACAGAAATCGATGCCAGGGCAGCGCTGCGGTTAAGGCGTCCCGCGTCGGTCATGGGTAAAGCAGCGCGCTGGTCCAGCCGCCGTCCGCGCCCGCAACGAAGCGGCGCCGTTCGTGAAGACGAAAAGGCCGGTCCATCCAGAACTCAAACGCGGAGGGAGTCAGGCAAAACCCTGTCCAGTGGGCGGGCCGCTGGATCTTGCCGACCAGGTTAGCAGCAGTAACCCGGGCAATCCTGGCCAAAAACTCGCCCCGTGAGGCCAGTGGACGCGACTGGTCGGACGCAATTGCGCCCAATTGCGAATCGCGGCTGCGGCTGGCGAAATAGGCGTCAGCCATGGCAGGATCGACTTCAGCCACAGTCCCTTCGATGCGGATCTGGCGGCGCAGCGATTTCCAATGGAACAGCATCGCGGCCTGCGGGTTGGCGTGAAGTTCGTTGCCTTTGCGGCTTTGGCCATTGGTATAGAACACGAACCCGCCCCGGCTGCCCAGGTGCGGCCCGTGGTCCTTCAGCAGCACCATCCGCACCGAAGGCGCCGCATCGGGCGTTGCTGTGGCCAAAGCCACGGCATCAGGATCGTTGGGTTCACTGCTGCGGGCATCATTGTACCATGCGCTGAACAGCGCAAAAGGGTCTGATCCGGTAATCGCATCGGCATTGTCCATAGCCTTCGCATAGCGGCGCAAACCGGGCTAGAAAAGCGCGACCGTCTCGCAATAAGCGAATGGCGGCTTGCCGGATCGGGTGCGGACACTTAGCTAGCCTTGATGGCCGATCCCTATTCGATCCTGGGCGTAGCCCGCAGTGCGACCGAGAAAGACATCAAGTCTGCCTATCGCAAGCTGGCAAAAGAGCTCCACCCCGATCGCAATACCGATAACCCAAAGGCTGCTGAACGCTTTGGCGAAATCACGCGCGCCTATGATCTGTTGTCCGACAAGGACAAGCGGGCCCGCTTTGATCGCGGCGAAATCGACATCGACGGCAATCCCAGCATGCCTTTCGGATACGGCGGCGGCGCAGGACAGGGTGGCGGATTCGCCGGCGCCGGACAGCGCGGATTTCGCGCCGATGGGTTTGAGGGAATGACCGGTGAGGGGATCGACCTGGGCGATATTTTCGATGGCCTGTTCGGTGGACGAGGCGGCATGGGTGGCGGGTTTGGCGGGTCGCAGCCCGGTGGCCGCCGCGGTCCAGCACCAAAGGGTGCTTCGGTGCAATACAAGCTGGGCGTGCCGCTGACCGATGTGGCATTGCTCCACACCCAGCGCATAACCCTGTCGGACGGTAAAACCATTGACCTGAAGCTGCCGCCCGGGATCGAGGACGGCATGCAAATGCGGCTGACCGGTAAGGGCCAGGCCGGTCCCGGCGGGAGCGGCGATGCCCTGGTGACGATCCAGTTCCAGCCCCACCCTTTTTTCCGGCGCGATGGGGACAACCTGCGGATCGACTTGCCGATCAGCCTGGACGAGGCGGTGAGCGGGGCAAAGGTGCGCGTGCCCACTGCTGAAGGTGCGGTGATGCTCACCGTGGCCCCCGGCTCCAGTTCCGGCAAGACGCTGCGCCTAAAGGGCAAAGGGTTCACCCGCAAGGACGGTACCCGGGGCGATCAGCTCATAACGCTGGAAGTGCAGCTACCCGAACAGGACGAGGATCTCGTCCGCCGGCTTGATGGTTGGCGTGATCCGCGCAACCTGCGTGCGCGCCTGGGCGTCTGAGGGGCGGGCTGCGCGCTGATGGAAGAGCGTCCGCTGGTTGATGGCAACCTGCCCCCCCTAACCCCGCCCGACCTTTCCCCCGAAGCTCGCCGCAAGCGCGCGTTGCGTCTGCGCGCTGGGCTGCAGGAAACACTTGACGAACACGTCGGACCACAAGGCAAGTTCTGGGAGACGCGGTTCTTCAAGGTATTTAACCGGGTCTGGACCGGAGCCTATCACGACGGGTTCATCCATGCGGGCAACCTGGCCTATATGGCGATCCTGGCGCTGTTTCCCTTTTTCATAACTGTCGGCGCCGGATTTTCGCTGATCGGCGAGCAATCGCAGCGTGAAGAATCGGTTCACGCCTTTCTTCTGGGTTTGCCTCCAGTGGTGGCGAACGCGCTTGAACCGGTCGCGCAGGACGTGGTGGCAGCCCGCAGCGGCTGGCTTTTATGGGCGGGTGCCATCGTCGGACTGTGGACTGTGGGCAGCCTGATCGAAACGATCCGCGACATCCTGCGCCGTGCCTATGGGACTCAGTCAATGCACGCATTTTGGCGCTATCGCCTGTCATCGACAGGTGTGATCATTGTCGCCGTAATTGCCATGGTCTTTGCCCTGTTGGTGCAGGTGGCCATTGGCGCTGCACAGCAGGTCATCGAACATTCGCTGCCCCGACTGGGCGGCTGGATCGGCACTCTGACTACGTCGCGGCTCGTTCCCGCGGCGATCATCTATCTGTCTCTGTGGCTACTGTTCCTGACGCTGACACCCACCGCCTATCGCGGCAAAGCCTATCCCAAGTGGCCCGGCGCGTTGCTGGTTACAGTGTGGTGGGTTGCTGTCACCATGGCCCTGCCTGCCGTTCTGCAACGCTTTTTCACATACGATTTGACTTACGGCAGCTTGGCCGGCGTGATGATCGCACTTTTCTTTTTCTGGCTGGTCGGCCTAGGAATGGTCATGGGCGCCGAACTGAACGCAGCGCTGACCGAAAGCCCCGAGGAACGGGATGCAATCGGGCAGAAGGATAACCGCCAACGCGCCACTGGCGCCGCGCCGGGACGACACGGACCGCAAGGATAGACGCATGACCGGACTGATGCAGGGCAAACGGGGGCTGATAATGGGCCTCGCCAATGACAAGTCACTGGCCTGGGGAATTGCCCAGAAGCTACACCAACAGGGCGCAGAACTGGCCATATCCTATCAGGGCGAGGTAATGGAAAAGCGAGTGCGCCCGCTGGCTGAGCAGCTGGGCTGCGATTTTCTGATAGACTGCGACGTGTCGACCGAAGCAGAGCTGGACAAGGCTTTCGCCGCACTGGCCGCGCGCTGGCCCAGCATCGATTTCGTGGTCCACGCGATCGGCTATACCAACAAGGAAGCGCTGCGCGGCCACTATGCCGATGTCGGCCTCGACGATTTCCTGATGACCATGAATATCTCAGTGTTCAGCTTTACCGCAGTGGCGCGCCGCGCGGCGGCGATGATGCCGGCCTTCGATCCCGAAACTGGCAGCGGCGGCGGCGCGATGCTGACGCTGTCATATTACGGCGCGGAAAAGGTAGTGCCCCACTACAATGTAATGGGCGTGGCCAAGGCGGCGCTTGAAACCAGTGTGAAATACCTGGCCAACGATTTTGGACCACAGGGAATCCGGGTCAATTCGATTTCGGCAGGACCCATCAAGACTCTTGCAGCCAGCGGGATCGGCGATTTCCGGTACATTCTGAAATGGAACGAATACAATGCGCCGCTGCGGCGCAATGTCACTATCGCCGATGTTGGCGGAGCAGCGGTTTACCTGCTGTCCGATCTGGCCTCGGGTGTGACGGGCGAAAACCACCACGTCGATGCAGGCTACCACACCATCGGCATGAAGCAGGAAGACGCGCCCGACATCGCGCTGGGATAGACCGGATTACGGTTTGGGCGGAGCTTTCTTGGCGGCCTCAGCCTCTTCCAGCGCTTGCTGACGGGCGAGATAGTCCTTTTCCGCCTGCTCAACGCGCCTTTGCGTTTCGGCCGCGTCGGCATCGATGGTGGCCAGACGTTTGGCGCGTTCGGCTGCGATCAGCTCTGCCATCTTGACGTCGGAACCGGTCGCCTTTTCCTTGTAGGCGTCGTTGATCAACTTGCTAGTGCAGCCGGTAAATCCGCCAGGTCCGACCGGCGAACAGCTTTGCGTACCGCCGCGCCCGACGGTTTCGTAGGCAAGCACCTTGTTCGTCCATGCCTCGTTCTGTGGTGAGGTTGATTCGCGAAGGATCGTTGGGATACGGTATCGTTCGCTCTCCGCCTTGCGCGCACAGACCACGATCTCGTCCCCTTGGCCTGCCGGACATTCATCATCGCCGTAAACGATCAACTGGTTGACCTTGGGTTCGGCCGCTTGCTGCGCGGCGGCAGGCGCGGACAAGCCGGCAAAGGCAGTCACCAGGGCAAGTCCGGTCAGGCTGTGGCGGATCACGGGGTCTACTCCTTCAATCGCGGCGATACGGCTATCCATATAGGGCGCCCACGCGGTGAATAACAGATGAAGCAATGCCGCGTTCACGCGGCACCATCACATCAGATCCGTTCGGCCAGCTTGATCGCCGCGCGGCATCCCAGCCGGATGGCGCCCGACAGCAAAGGGAAGCCGGGAGCGCGCTCAGCCCCGGCAGCCAAGGCGGTTTCGCGGTGCTCACGTTCGTCGGCGCGAAACTCCTCGATCAGAGCGGCCAGTTCAGGATCGTCATCACCCAGCTGTTCAAGCTGCTCGGTGTAGTGCCGGTCGATCTCCTCTTCGACAGCTGCGGTGCAGGCCATGGCCGCTTCCGGTGATATCAGTGCGGTCGCAGCGCCCAATGCAAAGCCCGCCACGTCCCAGAATGGTTGCAATATGGTGGGCCGGACCCCGCGTTCTGCGATCAGCGCGTCAAACTTGGCACGGTGACCGGCTTCCTGTTCGGCCATGTGGCGCACGGTCGCAGCATGGGGCGCCCGATCACCCATCACTGCCAACTGACCGGCATAGATTCGCGTGGCGCCATACTCGCCCGCCTGATCGACGCGGAGCATCCGCTCGGATTGAACGCGGTTCATGGCTGTGATCCCTGCGAACGGCGCAGCAGCCCAAAAATCAGCAGCGCCGCGATGGTTGAAATAAGAAAGTTGAACCCGGCCAGACTGATCCCCAGCACTTCCCACTGAACCTGGTCGCAGCGCACGATCGGCGCGTTGAGAATGGCTTTCAGCGGGTCGCCAGTCCCATCCAGCGGACTTGCGGTGCAAGTCGTTATACCCTCCCACCATCCATATTCGACCCCGGCATGAAAAGCTCCAATCGCGCCAGAAATCAGGATGGCAAATGCCGCAAGTGCCACCAGCAGCCGCGCCTGACCGCGCAACACATAAGCCAGGATGCCCAGCGCAACGGCAACAAAATGCGGATAGCGCTGCCACCAGCACATCTCGCAGGGGTATAGATCAAACCCGATCTCGCCAAGATAGGCGCCGCCCAGCAAGGCCGCTGGCACCGCCAACGCCAAAAGGCGCGCCCAGATCCACGCCGTTGCCCCGCGTGACAGCATTACTTGCCCTTGGCGGCCAGAGCGACGCCGCCAGTGCGGCGCAGGGTTTCCATCGCGTAATAAAGCTGAAAATCCTTGATGCCTTTGGCCTTCAGCTCTTCTGCTGTCTGCTTGAAGCGCGGATCGATCTGGCGATCGGCCTCAAGCTTCTTGTCGTCCATGCTGATCTCGTTGACCAAGTGGCGGCGCAGGTCGCTTTCGCGCAAAGCCAGATCATTGCGGCGCTGGGCATCGGGATCGGACAGCTGCGGGACACGGATATCAGGGTCGATCCCGCCTTCCTGCACCGACCGGCCCGACGGTGTGAAATAGCGCGCAGTGGTAAGCTTGACTGCGTGGCTGCGATCGAGCTCGAACAGCGACTGGACGCTGCCTTTGCCAAAGCTGCGTTCGCCCATAATTACCGCGCGGTGCTGGTCCTGCAGCGCGCCTGCAACGATTTCCGAAGCCGAGGCCGAACCGGCGTCGATCAACACAACCAGTGGCAAGCCTTTTGCTGCATCGCCCGGATAAACGCTTTCAGCCTTGTAGAATTCGTTATCCTGCGGGTTGCGGCCGCGCTGCGACACGATATCGCCTTTGGTCAGGAACAGGTCGGACAATGCCACCGCTTCGTCCAGCGCGCCGCCCGGATTGGACCTAAGATCGAGCACAAGGCCTGACAGTTTGCCGGCGCTTTGCTTGCGTAGCTCGGCAATAGCGCGATTGACGTTTACGCCGACATCGCGCGAAAACTCATTCACGCTGATAACGCCAACGTCTTTTTCCAGCTTCCAGGTAACCGGCTCCAGCGTGATTACGCCGCGCGTTACAGTAACATCAAACGGCTGTTCGCGGCCTGCGCGAAAGATCGTCAGGCGGATTTTGGAGCCCGCTTCGCCGCGCATCTTGGCCACGGCATCGTCAAGATCACCGCCATAGATCAGCTTGCCATCAAGGTGCGTAATATAATCGCCCGCCTTGACTCCCGATGCTTCGGCCGGGCTGCCGCGCATCGGCGAAACCACCTTGACCGCACCATCGTCCATTTCAACCGACAGCCCAAGGCCCGAATATTTGCCGTCGATCATCGTGGTCAGCCGGGTCAGCGTCGCGCCTTCAAGATATGTTGAATGCGGATCGAGTGATGCCAGCATCCCGTCAATTGCCCCGTTGATCAATTTGTCATCATCGACCTGCTCAACATATTGAGATTTGACCATCTGATAGACCGACAAAAGCCGCCCGAACTCGGGCCCAGCGCGACCGTCAACTGCGGCAAGACCTGCAGTAGTTGCCGGAATCAGGGCAACGGCGGTAACCAGCAAGCTGGCGCGAAGCAGAGGTGCGAACTTCATCGGTGCGGCCTTTCGTATCGAGTGGCTGCTTTATAGACGGCCAAGCCTTAACGCCAGATAGCCCTAACGGGCAGCAATTTCGAGGGGATTGACCGGTTCGCCCCCCTTGCGCAGCTCGAGTGTGATCACTGGGCGGCCCGGCCCCGCCAGCCCCAACGGTGATCCGGCGATCAATTGCGCCCCCACGCGTGTATCCAGCGTAACCAGGCCGGTTATCACACTTGTCCAGCCGCCCGCGTGTTCGATGATTACTATTTGCCCGTAGCCGGCATAGGGCCCGGCAAAGGCGACCCGTCCGGCAGCGGGTGCCACGGTTTGGGCCGAAGGGTTCACGGCGAGCGTAATTCCGCGTGCTCGAGGCTTGCCAGAGGTGCTGGCGCCAAAGCCCTGGACGAGCCGCCCGGCGACGGGAAGACGGTATCCAGCGGGGGCAGTGGCAGAAGTATCGGGCCCATCGGTCGGAGACGCAGCGGAACCGCTGACCTGTGCACTTGCGGGCAGTGCCGGACGCAGAACCGGCCCCGGCAGGGAGGCCAGTTCGGCGCGCAATTCTCCTTGCTTTGAAAGTTCGCCAACCAGGCTGCCCAGATCGCGGGCTTGTTCGGCAAGCGCCAGGGCGCGCTCTGCCTCGCGATCGGCTACACCGCTGGCTTCACGTGAAGTCAGGCGTTGCTTAGTCTCGACCGCAGCTAGCGCCTGGCGGCGGCGGGCAAACTCGCCCTCGCTGGCGCGCAGATCGGCATTGGCGGCAACGGCCTTTGATTCCAGCGCGCGAGCGTGCATAATTTCGTTGCGCAGCCCTGCGGTACGGCGCTGGACCTCGGGCAGCATGGTCTGCAGGACCGCGCGAAGGTAAATCGTATCTTGGAGCGATCCCGGTCGGAGCAAAGACAACGTGGGGGGGCGGCGCGACATGCGCTGCAGCGCTGCGGTTAGCCGCACCAAGGGCCGCTGATGCTCGGCCAGTCGGGCGCGCAGCACCGCACGCTGACTTGCGATTACCGAAATCTGTGCCTGGTTCGCGGCGATCGCCGCCTCAGCCTGTTGGATTCGGGCGGCAAGTGCAGCACTTTCCTGCGCAGTCTTGTCAGCCTCTGCTACAGCGTTGCGCGCTGCGATTTCAAGCTGATGCGCACGTTCACCGGCCTCGGCCTGCTGGGCCCTCGCAGCAAAGAGCGCCTCGGCCGCATCCTGCGCAGTTGTCGGGGCGGCAGTGTCTTGCGCCAAAGCGCCGCCGACCATGGCCAGCGCGCCAAGCGACAAGACAAGGAACATCGGACGCAGCGCCATCGCCGTCCTTATCCCGAACGATGATAGGGATGGCCAGCCAGAATGCTGACCGCGCGCCACAATTGTTCCGCAAGCATGGCCCGTGCCATCATGTGCGGCCAGGTCATCGCGCCAAATGCGATCAGCAGGTCGGCTTGGGATCGTGCTGCTTTGGCGTGGCCGTCCGCTGCGCCGATCACGAAGCGCGTTTCGCGCACGCCTTCATCACGCCATTTGCCCAGCAGCGCCGCAAACTCACCGGACGAAAACTGACGGCCGCGCTCATCCAACAGGACAGTACGCGATGGCGTCATGGCAGCAGGCGACGCACCGCCTGCATCGGGTAGCTCAGTCAGTTTAACCGGCCAGGCAATCCGCGCGAGATAGCGATCGACCAATTCAGCTTCGGGTGATCGTCCGATCTTGCCGCGCGCAACGATGTGGAGGCGCATCGACCGGTTGGATCAAGCAGCGCCGACGCTGTCGCCGAATGCCCACATGCGTTCAAGGTTATAGAAACTGCGCACTTCGGGACGGAACAGATGAACGACAACGTCGCCGGCATCGACCAGCACCCAGTCGGCGGCGGGCAGCCCCTCGATCCGGACATGACCGAAACCGCCATGCTTGATCCGTTCGGCCAGCTTCTGCGCCATTGCGGCGACCTGACGGGTCGAGCGGCCCGAAGCGATTACCATGAAATCGGCAATCGAGCTTTTGCCTTCGAGCGGGATCGAGACGAGTTCCATCGCCTGGTCGTCGTCGAGCGACTTCAGAACGAGTTCGTGGAGCGAGCCCGGTTCCGAGGCGGGGAGCGGGGCCGGTACCCCGGCATCTGAGGCCGGCGTGGTCGCGGCCAGATCGGAAGAATTGGGCGTCATTTAAGCGGAAACGGCTCCTCTGGGCGGGCGGCGCAAGGGTTCATGCGATGTCGGGTTCGACGGGACGGTGGGTAAGCGGATCGTACCAAGCGCGGCCGACAAAGCGGCTGGCCCAGTCGGGATCGGCGCGGCGAACAGCTGTCGCCGAGCGCGGATCGGGATCGAAACGCAAATGTATCAGCGCGGGTGCGCTCCATCCTGCCCGGTGCTTAAGGCTGGCGGCGGACCGCCGGTAACGGCCGAGCCAGGCTGCCGCGGGGCTCGCGGCTGCGGCGGTGTCATAACCCGGACGCGCAATTACCGCAATCGGCATGGTCCGCGCAATCTGCCGCCAGTCGCGCCAGCGGTGCATTTGAGCCAGATTGTCGCTTCCCATGAGCCACACAAAACGGGTCTTGGGATAGCGGCGAACCAGCGCGCGCAAGGTTTCCACTGTATAAACTGTGCCTAGTTCGCTCTCTATCGCGGTCGGAACGATTCGCGCGGCACGCGCCTGTGCCACTGCCGATCCCAGCCGCGCCGCAAGCGGCGCCATCCCAGCTTTAGGCTTGAGCGGATTGCCGGGGGACACCAGCCACCAGACCTCGTCCAATCCCAACGCCTGCAGTGCAAACAACGAAATACGGCGATGCCCGCCGTGTGCGGGATTGAAGCTGCCGCCAAGGAGCCCGACTGTCTTCAGGGCCGTATCTGTCCGCTGCCGCGAACCAGCCACTTGTAGGTAGTCAAGCCTTCGAGGGCGACCGGACCGCGGGCGTGAAGGCGTCCGGTGGCGATCCCGATCTCGGCGCCCAGGCCAAACTCACCCCCGTCTGCGAACTGCGAACTGGCATTGTGAATCACGATAGCGCTGTCGACTTCGGCCAGGAACCGTTCTGCTGCGCCGATATCTTCGGTGACGATTGCATCGGTGTGGTGCGAAGAGTGGCATGCGATATGCCTCAATGCAGCCTCTAATCCGTCCACCACGGCAACCGAGAGGATCGCATCGAGATATTCGGTATCCCAGTCATTGTCCGCAGCTGGAGCAATTCGCGCATCAAGCGCACACGCCCGTGCATCACCGCGCAGTTCACAGCCCGCACCGAGCAGGTCTGCGACCACGGCCTGGGCAGCGGGAAACTGCACGTCGATCAGCAGCGTCTCCATGGCTCCGCAGATCCCGGTTCGGCGCATCTTGGCGTTTAGCGCAATCGCCGCTGCCTTGGCCGGATCGGCTGCAGCGTGGATATAGGTGTGGCAAATCCCGTCGAGGTGAGCGAGCACGGGAACACGGGCATCGGCTTGCACCCGTGCGACCAAGCTCTTGCCCCCGCGCGGCACGATCATGTCGATCAGGCCAGCTGCGGTCAGCATAGCGCCGACGGCAGCCCGGTCCTGGGTCGGGAGCAGCTGAACTGCGGCAGCGGGAACGCCTTCGCCTTCCAGTCCTGCGACGAGGGCGGCATGTATCGCACGGTTGGAGTACACGGCTTCACTGCCCCCGCGCAGCAGCACCGCATTACCCGAACGCAGGCATAGCGCGGCGGCATCGGCAGTGACGTTGGGCCGGCTTTCATAGATGATGCCGATCAGACCGATTGGCACGCGCACCCGCGACAGCGCCATACCGTTGGGCCGGACCGAACTGTCGATGACCGCGCCAACCGGATCGGCCAAATCGGCAACCTGATCTACTGCATCGGCAATGGCCGCCAGCCGTGCCGCATCAAGTCTCAACCGGTCAAGCATCGCCGGGCTAAGGCCGCTGGCCTCCCCGGTTGCAACATCACGCGCATTGGCAGCCAGGACCGCGCCTTCGGCAGCACGCAAGGCAGTCGCGGCAGCGTGCAAAGCCCGCGCCTTTGCCGCCGAATCCATCTGCGCGAGCTGGCGCTGCGCTGCGCGACCAGCCGCGGCAAGCCGGCCAACAAGGTTTTCGGGCGATTCGGCTTTGGTCTCGAGTTGTGAATTCATGGCGAAAATCGGCCTATCACCGCCTAATTGCCTTGTCACGGCCAGACGAGTCTGGGCCGGGTTCCGAGCGCATTCGCAATACGTAGTTTACCCCTATGTCAGCTAAATCCTTCGTTTCGTCCCGAGTCTAATTCGACTCGGCGTCTTAGCTATCCCGCAGATTCGCCATGCCCGATCCGACCTGCTAGCGCGCGGCCCATAAAGGGACAAAGGGACTCGGGGTCGTTTTGCAAAAGTTGGCCGAAGGTGGATTAAGGGGCCGCCTGCGTGCGTGGTTTCCGGATCGCGAGTTTTTCATGCGATCGCAGGGTCAGGTTCGCTTCATCAAGATTTCCGCGCGTGTGCAGATGATTGCTGCAGGCGCAATTGCCGCATTGCTGGCTGTCTGGCTGCTGTCGATGGCTGCCATGGCGATTTCCAGTGTGCTGTCGACTCGCCACCGTCTGGCTCTGCTTGACCGTGAAGCCAAGGTCGCAAGTTCGGAAAGCCGGTTGAACGCATACGGCGAAAACATCGGCAAGGTTGCCGACGATTTGAAGCGCCGCCAGGACTTCATCGAAAAGACCAGCCAGGCCGTGTTGGGCGACCTCCCCCGTGACGCCAAGGCTGGCGAAACAGTGTCGAACAGTTCAAGCGAAGCGGCGCAGACAGTGGAAAAGGTCTCTCTGGCTGTACCGCAGGCTGTCGAGCTGGCCCGGATAGAAGCGCGGCAGCTTGCCTTGATTGAAGGTTTGACCAGGCTTGCTGATCGGCGCGCAGCAGCGGCTGAAGCGCGCCTGAGCAGCCTGGGCCTTAATCCCAAGTCGATGCTTGCTGCGCGTGACGATCGGTCAGCGCAAGGTGGTCCGCAGATAGCCTTGGCGACATCGTCCGATGGATCAATAGACCCGCGTTTTCAACGCTTTGCATTAAGCATGGCGCGCATGGACTTGCTCGAGCGTTCGATCCGGGGCCTGCCGCAAGTGCTTCCGGCCAGTCTGGAATACATCTCATCCGGCTTCGGTTATCGCGCCAACCCCTTTACCGGCGGCGGCGGCGAGTTTCATCCCGGACTTGATTTCAAGGGGCCGCTCGGCGCACCAATCTATGCGGCAGCGCGAGGAACGGTAAGCTTTGTCGGCCAGCGATCCGGCTATGGCAACTGCGTCGAGATTGACCACGGCAACGGCCTTGTGACCCGGTATGCCCATATGTCGGCTTTCCGCACGCAAATCGGACTGGCCGTCAATCCGGGCGAAGTCATCGGCCTGATCGGCAGCACTGGTCGTTCGACCGGACCGCACCTGCATTTTGAAGTCCGCATCGGCGACAGGCCGGTCAACCCGCGTCCCTTTTTGGAGGCAGCGCCCCATGTTCAAGCAGAAAACCGCGCCGGAAACGGCGCCCAGACCGCAAGGTAAGTCGATGGCAGCTTCCACTTTTTCCGTATTCGGCACCGACATCCGCATCACCGGCAATGTGCACGCTTCGGCCGATCTGCACATTGATGGCCATGTCGAAGGCGATGTCACCTGCACCTCGCTGGTGCAGGGTGAAGGCAGCGAGATCCAGGGCGCGGTCAAAGCCGAAACCGCCCGCCTGTCAGGCACGGTGCGCGGCACGATCAACGCCCGTGATCTGGTCATCCTGAAATCAGCACGAATCCATGGCGACGTTCATTACGATTCGCTGACAATTGAACAGGGCGCCCAGGTTGACGGCCGCTTTGCACCGCGCGTGGCGGGCGAAGACGCCACTGTGGTCAACTTTGCAGCGAGTTGAGGCCTGTTCGCTGCTGGTTTCGGGCTTCTAGAGAACTTCGGCCCTCAGTGTCTTTCGGTCCAGCTTGCCGATCATCGTTTTGGGCAGACTGTTCCTTACCACTACCTGATCAACCCGCTCGTGCTTGCCGAGCCGCAAGTTGAGCCAGTCGCGCAGCGCCTCACCGCTATCGCTGCAACCGTCCTTCAAGGTAACATAGGCGCGGGGGGCCTCGCCGCGATAGGTGTCGGGCACACCGATCACCAGCACTTCTTTGATTGATGGATGCTCTTCGATCACCGCTTCGACCTGGCTTGGGAAAACCTTGAATCCGCCTACCGCGATCATGTCCTTGATCCGGTCGACAATCCGCAGATAGCCTTCTGTATCAATGGTGGCGACATCGCCGGTGCGCAGCCAGCGCCCGTCGGGTCTGCCAGCAAAGGCAGACGCTGCCGCTTCTGGCCGGCGCCAGTATCCGCGCATCACCTGGGGTCCCTGGATTGCCAGTTCACCCGGCTCACCCGGCGGCGCATCCTGAGCCGGGTCCTCCTTGTCGAGCAGGCGAATGCGCGTGGCTGGGAGCGGTTGCCCGATCGTTCCTGTGCGGTCATCGCCCTCATAAGGGTTGGTCGAGACCACGCCCGACGTTTCGGTAAGCCCGTAGCCTTCGACCAGCCGAGCGCCAGTGGCTTCCTCGAATCGCGTCTTCAGCGGGCCGGGAAGCGGGGCGCCGCCCGATATGCAAACCCGAAGTGAGGAAAAGTCGGTTCTGCTGAGGTTTGGGTGATCGAGCAGGGCTTGGTACATGGTCGGCACGCCTGGCATGGCCGTCGCCTTGACCCGCTGCAAGGTCTTGAGCGCCTGGCCTGCATCGAAACGCGGCAGCATCGCAATGCATCCTCCGTTGGCGACGGTGCGATTTAGCACGCAGACGTTGGCAAAGACATGGAACAGCGGCAGGACCCCCATGATCATGTCACGCTGGCCTGCTTTGGGATCGATCGCCGCTACCTGACGGGCATTGGCTGACAGGTTCTGGTGAGTCAGCATAGCCCCCTTTGGCGATCCGGTTGTGCCGCCGGTATATTGCAGCAAGGCCAGATCCTCTTGCGGATCCAACGGCACCGGGCGAGGCGGATCGGTAATGAACAGCGTGTCGGCCCAGCTTTTGACGCCTTGGCGCCAAGGCACCTGCGCCAGCGCTTTGCGCGCAAACAGCCGCATGAGGAGCCCCTTTGACCAAGGCAACGATGCGGCAAGCGAGCCGACTACAAGTGTTTCGAGCGGCGTGCTGTCGAGAACCTCAAGAGCGGTAGGCAGCAGAGCGGACGAATCGATCGTGACCAGCACGCGGATGCCCGAATCCTCAACCTGCGCCTGAAGCTCGGGCACAGTGTAAAGCGGGCTGAAATTGACCGCGATCGCGCCCGCGATCATTGCCCCATAATATGCGGAAACATAGATCGGCACGTTCGGCAGGAACAGCCCGACCCGGTCACCTTTGGCAATCCCCATTTCCTGAAGACCGGCGGCAAAGTGCAAAGCCTCCTGATGGAGCTCGGCATAGCTGAAGTGCCGTCCCATGAAATCGACCAGCGGCTTGTCGGCATGGTCGCGTGCGGCAGCGGCAAAAAAATCAGGCAAAGATAGCGGCGGGAACGCCAAATCCCACGCGCAAGGGTGCGCGTAGTGCTCGGCCCAAGGTGCCGCAGCGGAACTATTTACATGCATGTAAACAGCTTAGCCCCACCACGCCGGGCAGGGCAAGCGTCATGGTCGTGCTGTTCGCAAAGGCTTAGCTTTCGCTAGCCGCCTCGGCAGCCTCGGCGGCTCGCTTGGCCTCAAGCCAGGCGGCGGCTTCTGCTTCTTGCGCGGCTTCAGCAGCCGCCTTGCTCGACGCGTCGCGTTCGGCGCGCAGTTCCTCGATCAGCGAAGCACGGTCATCGACCAGCCGCGCATCATCGCCCGCTTCATCGGTCAGGCCAGCCTTCTTGGCAGCCTTGGCTACGATCGCGTCCAGCTCGCGCTGGCTGCACAGGCCCAGGGTAACCGGGTCCTTGGGCTGAATGTTGGCAATGTTCCAATGGCTGCGGTCGCGGATCGCGGAAATCGTGTTGCGGGTCGTCCCGATCAGCTTGCCGATCTGCGCGTCCGAGATTTCGGGATGAGCGCGGAGAATCCACGCAATGCCGTCAGGCTTGTCCTGGCGTTTGGAAACCGGGGTATACCGCGGACCCTTGGTGCGGTTGACCGTGACCGGCGCCTTTTGCATGACCAGCGAATAACCGGCATCCGCCTGGCCCTTTTCGATTTCAGCCATGGTCAGTTCCCCAGACCGCACCGGATCGCGTCCGGTGTACTTGGAACTGGCCAGATCATCGGCCATCGCCTGGACTTCAAGTATGTGAAGTCCGCAGAACTCCGCGATCTGTTCAAATGACAGCGCGGTGTTGTCAACCAGCCACGAGGCGGTCGCATGGGGCATCAGCGGGGTCGGCTGGGACACGGGGTAATCTCCGTCAGAAAATAATAGGGCCGCCCCTTGCGGAGCGGCCGTTCGAAGGCGTTCCTAGTGCGTTTCGCGCCGTCCGGCAAGTGCCGCGATTCACCGGGACGCCGCCTTACTGTTCCGCATCGCCATAGGACTCGTCTTGCGCTTGGCTATCGTTTCCGCGCGAATCAAAGCGGTCTTCATACGGGCGATCCGCATATTCCCGGTCCGCTGCCGAATCCCCCCGGCCCACGGAGCCCAATTCACCTGCTAGATCCTTCTTGATATAATTGGCGCGCGCCTGAAGCGAGGTGTTGGCTGAAACAGCCACCGCCCCGAGGAGCGAACCAATCTCATCGACATCAGCAGTCGTATCGCTACGTGCATCAAGGTGCTTGGTCAGTTTCTCGATCAGCTTGCGAAATTCCGTTTCGACTTTTGCCTCGCTCAGCACCTTGTTCGCTTCGCCCATCATGATCCGCACCTCGGGAACGTCGATGGTTGCGTGAATGCGGGTTGATCCATTACTGCCGAGCGGTTCAAGACGAAGCGCGATAATTGCCGGGTCTTCCTTGGTGCCTGGTACCGATGAACTCTCAATAATCCAACGCAATGCGCCTTCTTCTGGCCGCTCTCGTACAATCGGCAGTTTGCCGAACAGCATCTCGTGTGTGTCGAATGACACTTTCGACAATGCTGCGGCTACAACGGCTGGGGACGCCTTGGTATCAACAGCGAAATCTTCGCCGCCGCCGCTTATGCCGCACCCCGACAGGGCGAAGGTGCAAAGCAGACCAACATGACGAAGTCCCATTCATTTCTTCCTTCAAACGGTCAGTCAAATTTTTGCCTAAACCGCCAAGGCTCGCAACACTATCTTGCCGATATGATCGCCCGCTTCCATCCGGGCGTGGGCCGATGCGGCATCGGCCAGGGCAAATGTCTGGTCCATCACCGGGCGCAGCTGACCGCTTTCCACGAAGGGCCAAGCGTGCTGGGCGATTTCCTGGGCGAGCAGCGCCTTGAAGGTGTTGCTGCGTGGACGCAGGGTCGATCCGGTCAGCATCAGGCGCCGGCGCATTACCTCGGCCATGTTAAGCGTTGCCTGCAATCCGCCCTGGACCGCTATGGTTACATGGCGGCCATCATCGGCAAGGCATTTGAGGTTGCGCGCAACATAGTCTCCGGCAACCATGTCGAGCACCATGGCAACGCCCTGGCCCCCCGTTAGCCGAGCCACCTCCTCGACAAAGTCGGCGGCCTTGTAATCGATGGCGTGAGCTGCGCCGATGGCTAGAGCGGCGGCGCACTTGTCGGGCCCACCGCAAGTGACAATGACTTTCACCCCCATCAGCTTGCCCAGAAGACACGCCATCGAACCGATCCCGCTGGTCCCGCCATGGACCAGGATCGTTTCCCCGTCGCAGACATAGCCGCGCTCGAACACGTTGTGCCATACGGTGAACAGCGTTTCAGGCAATGCGGCCGCCTCTGCGAGCGACAGACCGTGCGGGACCGGCAAACACAGGTCGGCCTCTGCCAGGCAATACTCGGCATATCCACCGCCGGCGACCAACGCGCAAACCTGCTGTCCGTCCAGCGCCGCATCGGACCCGGCTCCGCGCGCCACAATCGTGCCTGATATTTCCAGCCCGCAGGTTGGCGAGGCGCCAGGCGGTGGGGGATAAAACCCCTGGCGCTGAATTACGTCGGGGCGATTGACCCCGGCGTAGGCAACCCGGATGAGCACCTGGCCAATTCCCGGTACCGGGACCGGCACTGTTTCGGGCCGCAATACGTCTGCCGCACCCGGCGCATCAAAGCCGATTGCCGTCATGGTTTGAGGAATCTGCCCGGTCATGCCTTGCCCCTGTCTTGCGGCGCTGTTGCCATATCGCCACGCTTTTGCGCCCTATCGCCGTGATGTGTTGACAGCAAGGGCATCTGCTCCGAATCTGTCCCCGTCATGGAAGACGATCTGCCCCGCGTAAAAGGCGATGCGGCCAGCCTGCTGGCAAAGGAGCTGCTCGACAGTTATTCGCAGGACGAACTGGCTGAGCGGATATGCATGCTGGAAGCGGAAATTGCCCGCGTAGGCGCTCACCGCGACAAGGCCAGCGCGCACCGCGCCGCTGCTGATGCCCTGTTCGGGCCGCGCAGCAGCTGATGGCTTGCAGCGCCGCCCTTTTCGGCAGGGTGCGGGCTTCCCATATAGGTTTTGTTAACCACGACCGTTCATATTCTCCGGCAAGCCGAACCTTACCCTCCGGAGCCATTCTGCCCTCTGAAAGAGACCCATAAATGCCCAGCTTTGCCCAAAGCCTCGAAAAGACCCTCCACTCTGCGCTCGCCAACGCGTCGGAGCGCAGCCACGAGTACGCGACGCTAGAGCATCTGCTGCTCGCGCTGATCGATGATAGCGACGCAGCCGAAGTGATGCAGGCCTGCGGGGTTGAATTGGGCGAATTGGGCGAGGTGGTAAAACAATACCTTGATCAGGAATACCAGTCGCTCAAGACCCAGGAAAAGGGTGATCCCGCCCCTACCGCAGGGTTCCAGCGAGTAATCCAGCGCGCCATCCTTCATGTGCAGTCCTCGGGCAAGGACACCGTCACCGGGGCCAACGTGCTGGTTGCGCTGTTTTCCGAACGGGACAGCTACGCGGTATATTTCTTGCAGCAGCAGGATATGAGCCGGCTGGATGCTGTCAGCTTCATCAGCCACGGGATAGGCAAGGGCGGCAAGCGGATCGAGGATCGCAGTCCCAAGGGGGCGGCTGAAGACGCCCCCGCACCAGAGGACAAGGCCGCCGCAACCAAGGACGGCAAAAAGGAAACCGCGCTTGACCAGTTCACGGTGAACCTCAATGAAAAGGCGCTGGCCGGCAAGGTCGATCCGTTGATCGGCCGGGGGCCCGAGGTCGATCGGACAATCCAGATCCTGTGCCGCCGCAGCAAGAACAACCCGCTTTACGTCGGCGATCCCGGCGTTGGCAAGACCGCCATCGCCGAGGGTCTGGCCCGAAAGATCGTTGAAGGTGACGTGCCCGAAGTGCTGGCCGAAGCCGTGATTTACAGCCTGGATATGGGGGCTTTGCTAGCCGGTACCCGGTATCGCGGTGATTTTGAAGAACGCCTCAAGCAGGTGGTCAACGAACTGGAAAAAATGCCGGACGCCGTTTTGTTTATCGACGAGATCCACACCGTTATCGGCGCCGGGGCGACCAGCGGCGGTGCGATGGATGCGTCGAACCTCCTTAAACCGGCCCTGTCCGGCGGGACCATCCGTTGCATCGGGTCGACCACCTACAAAGAGTTTCGCAACCATTTTGAGAAGGACCGCGCACTGCTGCGCCGGTTCCAGAAGATCGACGTGAACGAGCCCACGGTCGAGGACACGATCAAGATCCTCAAGGGCCTGCGCACAGCATTCGAGGAACACCACAAGGTCAAATATACGCCCGAGGCGATCAAGACCGCTGTGGAGCTTTCGGCCCGCTACATCAACGACCGCAAGCTGCCTGACAAGGCAATCGACGTAATCGACGAAGTAGGCGCGATGCAGATGCTGGTCCCGCCGTCAAAACGCAAGAAGACCATCACCGGGCGCGAGATCGAGGCGGTCATTGCCACGATGGCGCGGATCCCGCCAAAATCGGTTTCGAGCGATGATCGCACCGCGCTGGAGCATCTCGAACGCGATCTGAAGCGCGTCGTTTTCGGCCAAGACAAGGCGATCGAGGTGTTGTCGTCGGCAATGAAGCTCAGCCGGGCTGGCTTGCGCGATCCCGAAAAGCCGATTGGCTCGTTTCTGTTTTCCGGCCCGACCGGCGTCGGCAAGACAGAAGTGGCCAAGCAGCTGGCCGATATCATGGGCATTCCGATCCAGCGTTTCGACATGTCGGAATACATGGAACGTCATTCGGTCAGCCGCCTGATCGGCGCGCCTCCCGGTTACGTCGGATATGATCAGGGTGGACTTTTGACTGACGCAGTCGACCAGCAGCCACACAGCGTCCTGTTGCTGGACGAAATCGAAAAGGCCCACCCTGACCTGTTCAACATCCTGCTGCAAGTGATGGACAACGGCCGTCTGACCGACCACCACGGCAAGACAGTCGATTTCCGCAACGTAGTGCTGATCATGACAACCAACGCCGGTGCATCGGACATGGCGAAGCAGGGCATCGGCTTTGGGGACGTATCCAAAGAGGATGCCGGCGATGAGGCGGTCAAGCGGATGTTTTCGCCAGAGTTCCGCAACCGGCTCGATGCGATCGTGCCGTTTGCCTATCTCGGCACCGAGACTATCAGCCGTGTTGTCGACAAGTTCGTGCTCCAGCTGGAACTGCAGCTCGCCGACCAGAATGTTCACATTCAGTTTGACGGCGATGCCCGCGAATGGCTGGGCAAGCGCGGCTATGACAAGCTTTATGGTGCGCGCCCGATGGCCCGCCTGATCCAAGAGAAAGTCAAACAGCCGCTGGCGGAGGAACTGTTGTTCGGAAAGCTGCGTCACGGCGGCGAAGTCCACGTCTCGGTCAAAGACGAAGCGCTCGCTTTTGAACTCACCCCTGCCCCGCCCAAGTTGCCCCGCGGCGCAAAGCCAAAAAGCGATGCTGTTGCAAGCCGGGCCAAAGTCAGGACCAAAAGGCCCAAGGCAGCGCCGGAAACCAGCGACGATAGCGCCGAATAGGCATCTTTGGGAGTGATCGCCGCGAAGTGGAACCGCGCGGTGCGTAACGCCATCGCAGCGTTGGCGCTCGCGGTTTCTATTATTCCATTTGCCACCTTGGCCCAGGATGCAGACGACACGGACTGGGATCCGCCCCTGGCGGAACGGACCAGGGAAAGCGGCCTGCCGCTAACTGCCAACCAGACGGCGACCGGATTGGACGCGCTGGACCTTTCGTTGCGGATTGATCCAGCGGCAACCACGCTGACCGGTATAGCGCGCTATCGTCTGACCGCGCTCGCTCCGATCAGCCGGCTCGAGTTTGATTTGGACCCGCG
Source organism: Novosphingobium sp. (assembly GCF_024642085.1). GTDB lineage: Bacteria > Pseudomonadota > Alphaproteobacteria > Sphingomonadales > Sphingomonadaceae > Novosphingobium. Next base: position 32,905 of record NZ_JAHEBV010000002.1, read on the forward strand.
TTACGCCATTTCGGCTATGCGGCTAAATGGGGGACTGGTTACTTCAGAACGCTGGCGCAACGACAAGGGGCTGCTTTCGGTCGATCTGCCGCAGCCGGCTTCGAAGGGTGCCGAAATAGCCTTGGAAGTGCGCTATTCCGGCCATCCTCACAAAGCCAAGAAAGCACCTTGGGACGGCGGCATCCAGTGGAGCCGCACGCCGAGCGGCCAGCCATGGATCGCAACCGCCGTACAAGGCGAAGGCTGCGACTTGATATACCCCTGCATCGACAACTCCCAAAAACGCGTTGCCGTAATCGATGCGGCGATTGCAGTCCCGGCCCCGCTGGTTGCGGCGGGCAACGGCAAGTTCATGGGACGCAGCGACGAAGGCGGCTGGACGACATGGAAATGGCAGACCCGCAACCTCAACACCTATGCCCTAGCGCTCAACATCGGGCCGTATCAAACGGTCGAACGGACCTATGCCAGCCGCTTTGGAAACAGCTATCCGATCTCGTTCTGGTACCTGCCCGGCAACCGTGACAAAGCCGTCGCCCTAGTTGACCAGATGACGCAATTCCTTGATTTCTTTGAGCGTGCAATCGGCCCTTATCCGGCGGGCGCGGAAAAAGTCGGGCTGGTAGAAACCCCGCACCTCGGCATGGAGCATCAAACCATCAACGCTTACGGCAACGGCTTCAAGCTGGCGCCCGAAGGGTACGACTGGCTGATGCACCATGAGTTCAGCCACGAATGGTTCGCCAATCAACTGGCCGAAACCGAACCCAAACACATGTGGTTGCAGGAAGGGCTGGGCAGCTACATGCAGCCGCTCTATCTCCAGCAAAAGCTTGGCGAGGCTAATTATCACGCCGCCTTGTGGGACATGCGCAAGAAGATCGTAGCGAAAGTCGCGCTTGTTCCCGATGGCCGGGTGTCGAGCGCCTACTATAACGATAAGGATGCCGGTTGGGGCGGTGACATCTATTACAAGGGCGCGTGGATTGCCCATACGCTGCGCGCGCTGATCGGGGACAAAGCCTTTTTTGCCACCCTGCGCCGCGTGACTTATGGCCGCGATGATCCGCGACCCGGCAATTTCCTGCCTGTCTACCGAACGAGCGATGATTTCAGAAGCGAGGCGGAAAAAGCCAGCGGGAAAGACCTGACATGGTTCTTCGAAGCGTATTTGAGCCAGGGGCCATTACCCAAGCTAACGGTGACGCGCACCGGACAGCGGCTTGATCTGGCCTGGACAACGGCAGGTCATACGGTTTTCCCGATGCCCCTGGATGTGCGCGTCGGATCGCGCGTTGCCCGACTGCCGATGACGGGTGGACGGGGCAGCGTGACACTGGGCGGCGACACCAGCGATTACACGATTGATCCTGAAAGCAAGATCCTGCGCGACAACCAGGCGATCACCGAATGGCAGGCGCAGGAAAAAGCAGAAAAGGATGCAAAGGCCAAGGCGGCCGCAGCCCAGTGATGGAACTGTACTGCCCGGTTCCACGTTAGGACGAGGTGGCTGCAGCGTTTTCCTGGATCAAGGCGGAGCCGATGGGCATCCGCATCCTTCCTGCCAACTGCTGGATCGATCCGGCGCGGCCTGTCGATAAGGCGCTGGTCACCCACGGCCACGCCGATCACGCACGCGGCGGCCACGGACAAACCATCGCCACACCGCAGACATTGGCAATCATGCAACTGCGCTACCAGACCGAAGCCGGGGCCACGCCGGTGGCCTATGGCGAAACAATCCGCTTGCCCGGCGGGGTGACAGCAACGTACCAGCCGGCTGGGCACGTACTTGGATCAGCGCAAATCCTACTGGAACATGCCGGCGAACGCGTCGTGATTACCGGCGATTACAAACGCCGCAGTGATCCCACCTGCCCGCCGTTCGTGCCGATCCCCTGCGACATATTTATCACCGAGGCAACTTTCGGCCTGCCGATCTTTCACCATCCGCCGATCGCGGAAGAAATGACCAAGCTGCTCGCCGCACGTGCCGCCAGTCCCGATCGCTGCGTGCTGATCGGCGCCTATGCGCTGGGCAAGGCGCAGCGGGTGATCGCCGAGCTGCGGCTGGCCGGATATGCCGAGCCGATCTACCTCCATGGCGCTCTGGAAAAAATGTGCCGACTTTACGAAGAACTGGGTGTCGGGTTAGGAGAATTACGGCCGATTGCCGGCTTGCCCAAAGCCGCGCTGCAGGGGCAGATCGCCCTTTGCCCGCCTTCCGCGCTAAACGACCGGTGGAGCCGCCGCCTGCCTGATCCGATCACCGCGATGGCATCCGGGTGGATGCGCGTACGCCAGCGCGCGCGGCAGAAGAATGTCGAATTGCCCCTGATCATTTCCGATCACGCCGACTGGGGCGAACTGACGCGGACGATCACCGAGGTCAATCCGGCTGAGACCTGGATCACCCACGGACGCGAAGATGCACTGCTTCGCTGGTGCGAGCTTAACCAGCGCAAGGCGCGGGCCTTGGCGCTGATCGGTTATGAGGACGAAGATGATTAAGGGGGGCGACTAGGTGGAGCGCTTTGCCGCCCTGATCGACGCACTGGTCTATACCCCGTCGCGCAATGCAAAGCTGGCCTTGCTGGCCGCTTATTTGCAATCCACGCCCGACCCCGATCGCGGTTGGGCACTGGCCGCATTGACCGACGGGCTGGACTTCCCGGCAATCAAGGCGAGCACGATCCGCAAACTGCTGATGGATCGCGTCGATCCGGTACTGTTCCAGCTAAGCCGCGACTACGTTGGCGATACGGCAGAGACGGCCAGCCTGCTGTGGCCCGATCCGCCAGGCGTTACCGCGCCGCCTCCGACGGTAAGCAACGTTGTCGCCGATCTCTCCGGCGGCAATCGCGCCACCGCCCCGCGCGTTCTTGCAGACCTTCTCGACCGGCTTGATTCGTCGGGACGTTATGCTCTGCTCAAACTGGCGACGGGGGCAATGCGCATCGGCATTTCGTCGCGCCTGGCCAAGACCGCCTTTGCCCAAGCTTTCGGTGTAAGCGTCGACGATGTAGAAGAATACTGGCACGGCCTGACCCCGCCTTATTTACCGCTGTTTGATTGGGCAGCGCGCGGCGCAGCACCGCCACGCACCGATGACCTGCCGCTGTTCCGTCCCTTCATGCTTGCCCATCCGCTTGAGGATTTGCAGGTTGATCTGGCGGACTATGCGGCCGAATGGAAATGGGACGGCATCCGGGTTCAGTTAGTTCACGTGTCTGGCGAAACGCGAATCTATTCGCGTTCAGGCGACGATATCACCGCGACATTTCCCGAGCTGGCCCCGGCCCTTACCGTTCCCGCTGCGCTGGATGGGGAACTTTTGGTTCGCGGGACCCATCAGGGCGGAGAGCAAGGCGGAGCTGCCAGCTTTAACGCCTTGCAGCAGCGGCTGGGACGCAAGACTGTGTCCAAGGCGATGATGGCCGATTTTCCTGCCTTTGTACGGCTATACGACGTCCTCGTCCTGGAAGGCGAGGACCACCGGCCGCGCGCATGGACCGACCGGCGCCAAGTATTAGAAGCGCTGCTGCCCAGGCTGGACCCTGAGCGCTTTGACATAAGCGCGGTAATCGAAGCCCGCGACTTTGCTGAACTCACCGCGATACGCGATCGCGCCCGCGATGACGCGATCGAAGGGGTGATGCTGAAGCGGCGTGACAGTCCGTATGTCACGGGCCGGAAGACCGGATTCTGGTACAAATGGAAACGCGACCCACTGTTGATCGATTGTGTCCTGATGTATGCCCAGCGCGGAAGCGGAAAGCGCAGCAGTTTCTATTCGGACTTCACGTTCGGGTGCTGGGCGGGCGATCCTGATAGCGGCGCGGATCTGCTTCCGGTCGGCAAAGCCTATTTCGGTTTCACCGACGAAGAATTGAAATGGCTGGACCGCCATATCCGCCAACATACGGTCAATCGCTTTGGGCCGGTGCGCGAAACCGATCGCAGTCTGGTGTTCGAAGTGGCATTTGATTCGGTCCACGCCAGCAAGCGGCACAAATCCGGCGTAGCCATGCGCTTTCCGCGCATCAACCGGATACGTGCGGATAAGCCGGCCCACGAAGCTGACCGGCTAGAAAGCCTAAGGGCCTTGATCCGCGATTGAACTCGTCGCGCACTGTGGGTTAGGCAGGTCCGGTGCAAAGTTACGATCCACCGCGCCAAGCCCTTGCGATTGCCTCCGCAGCACTTGCCGGCAGCATTGATGCGGCAGGCTACCTCTCGGCAAACCGCTATTTCGTGTCGTTCATGTCGGGCAACACAACCAGGCTTGGCGTGGATCTCGCCACCACACCTGGATCGGCCATTATGCCGGTTTTGCTTATCGGGGGATTTGTAGCAGGGGTAGTGGGCGGCTCACTCGTATCCGCGCGTGCAGGCGATCAGCGCAAGTTTGCCGTGCTGGCGGCCGTGGCATTGCTGCTGGCGGGAGCGGCGCTGGCAAATCTTACTGGTTCAGGCAATGTAACACTTGCGCTGCTTGTCCTGGCCATGGGCGCGATAAACAATACCTTTCAGCGTGATGGCGGCGTTGCGGTTGGAGTGACATACATGACCGGTGCGCTGGTCCGCCTTGGCCAAGGGATCGCGGCACGGATATCCGGAACCGGCGGCGAAGGCTGGGTGCTATGGTTCTTCCTGTGGTTGGGGTTGGCATTGGGCGCTGTCGCCGGCGCCATGGCCTGGTTACGTTTTCCTGAACTGATGTTGTGGCTGGCAGCCCTGTGGGCCGGTGCACTGAGCATTGCTGCCCGGAGATTACCCCGCGCCTAGAGCTTTATCCTGATCAGCTTGTCGCGCCCAGTTGCGCGGCGCAACAAGTGGAAGCCGGGACGTCGGCTGGCAAAACTCAATTGCCGCCAACGCGCGTAATGCGGCGTTGGCTTTGAGTTTATCCAGCCCGGCGCAAACTTTGACCAACCGGCACCCCGGACTATTCCCGACCGCCTCCTTGTCAGTGCCCGGATCAATGCGCGGGGCGATCCGGCTCTGTTTGCCGATCAGCGTGTGCAGGGCGCCGGATAAGGGGAGTTCAGAACGAGGCCGCAACATTTGTCAGGCCGGTAATTGCCGCGGCATGATGCTGCCCGTTCTCGACGTAGTGCGCGGTACCCATACGCATGCCCATGATTGCCACATCATCAAGTTCGCGCATGAACCGCGCCGGACGTCCACCCCACAGCTGGCGCGGCTCCATCACTTTGCCTTCGGTAAGCATCGCTCCGGCAGCCAGCATGGCGTCGCTGCCGATCCGCGCCTTATTCATTACGATGGCACCCAGACCAACAAAGCCGCGATCCTCGATCACGCAACCGTGAATCATGGCCATGTGGCCGATGAGTACGTCTTCACCGATGATCGTCGGCGACCCGTCTGGATCCCCCGGACGCGGCGGATCGCAGTGAACTACGCTGCCGTCCTGCACATTACTTCGAGCGCCTATGACAATGCGGCTGACATCGGCGCGCAGAACGCAATTGTACCAGATGCTTACATCGGGGCCGATCTCGACATCGCCGATGATACGGCAGCCCGGCGCAATGAAAGCGCTCTGATGAATCCGCGGACTTTTGCCGTGGATTGGCAGCAGGGTCACGTCTGGTCGGTTCACTTGTTTGCTCCCAGTACGTTGCGCCATTCAACGTGTGACAGGATCGAGGCATGATCATCGGTCCATACTGTCTTGGCCGGCTTGCCCAGTTTTTCCCAGCTCTGTAATTTGGTGCCTGCTTGCAAGCCAGCGATTGCCTGGGGGTCGCGGCTCATCGCGATCCACAGCGACGGGCTGAACCCGGCGCTTGTATCGGGCACGTCGTTACGTTTAACCGCAAATAGGCCGCGTTTTTTCGCATCGGCAGCCAATACCGGCTCCAGATCGATGAAGCGGTTGGAAATATGTATCAGCATCATCCCCTTGGGTGAAAGCGCGCGTTCGTAAACGCCCAGCGCCTCGTCGGTCATAAGGTGCAAGGGGATGGCATCTGATGAAAAAGCATCGACTGCCAGCATGTCGAATGAAGCTGGGGCGATTCTGGCCAGTTCAAGCCGCGCGTCCCCGATCACCACGCGGGCTTCGGGAGCGCAGTCCTTGAGGTACGTAAAAGTTCGTTTAACGGAGTAAGCGAGTACTAGCGGGTCGATCTCGAAGAAAGTCCAGGCCTCGCCCGGGCGCTTGTAACAGGCCAGCGATCCGGCGCCGAGCCCGACCACTCCCAGACGCGCGCCGCTGCCGTACAGCGCCTGCGCTTGGCTAAAGGCAAGTCCTGCCCCGGACGTAGGGCCGTAATAGGACAGTGGCTGACGGATGAGAGCTGGATCAGTAGACTGGATGCCGTGGAGGGTTGTACCATGGGCCAGTGTGCGGACCTTTTCGGTCGGCCGCTCGCGCACGGTATAGATGCCGAAATAGCTGCGTTCTCGCATACCATTCAACGTTTCTTGGATTGTCAGCAGTCCGCCTTCGGCCAGCATCGCCCACATCGTAACGAGCAACACAAGCGGCCGCCACTGGCTGACTAGGAGGCCGCCCAGCGCCACCCCGGTCAACCACAGAGCGGCAACCGCGCGGTCCCCGTTGTCGAGCACAATCAAGGCGATCTGCCATGAGCAGAACAGCGCCAGGGCAAGCGCGGCCAGGCGCATCAGGTGATGCGAGGATTGATCAAGTCCCGGCAGCTTGCGCCAGTCGAACCGATCTGATGGCGGGATCAGCACGGCTGCGGCAAGGACCAGAATCGGATGTTCCCATGCCCAGTCGAAAGCCAACGGCGCAATCAGCGCTGTGAATAGTCCGCCCACCACGCCGCCAACTGACATGATCAGATAAAAAAAGGTGAGATGAGCGGCATTTGGCCGCTCATCGTATAGGCGCCCATGCAGCGCCACGCAGATGAGAAACAGTAGCGCGATCGAAGCGAACACCGGAAAGAGCGCACTCGATCCTTGTGAGACCATCGCCAGCGCCCCAGCAGTGAACAGCGACGGCCAGGCAAGCAGCGTCAGCAGTCGTGCCGCGCCGCGCCGTTCCGAAAAGGCGAAAACGAAACTGAGCAAATAGAGGCCCAGCGGGATCACCCATAACAGCGGCATGGCAAACAGATCGGTCGTCAGATGCGTGGTCGTCGATAGCATTAGCCCCGAAGGAACTGCGGCCAGGGCCAGCCACAGGGCAATCTTGCGCCGGGGCACAGGCGCGACATTGGCTTGCACATCTGGCACTGCGACTTGATCAACCGCGTCGCGGCGGGCCAGCGCGCACAACGCGATCAAACCGAACAACAGGCCATAACCAATACTCCACCCCCAGGCTTGCGCATGAAGCGACAGCAGCGGCTCGGCCAGCAAAGGGTAGGCGATCAATCCGGAAAAACTGCCCAGGTTGGACGCAGCATAGAGCGCCCAGGGTTCACCCGCCAACGGATTGGCGGCATACCAGCGCTGCATCAGAGGGGCCTGAGCGGACACCAGCAGAAACACAGGGCCGATCGACAAGCCAAGCAGGGCTGGAACCCAGATGGCCTCTAGGCCCGGCTTGGCGGGCGGTAGATCGATCAGCCCCACTGGCAGTGTCAGCGCGGCGATTGCGAACAGGATCAGGTGGATCTTCGCTTGGCGCGCCACGGGCATCCGCGCCAGCCGGTGGGCATAGAAATAGCCGCCCAGTAGCAATGCCTGGTAAACCAGCATTGCGCTGTTCCAAACGTTGGGCGCTCCGCCCAGCCGCGGCAAAGCCATTCGCGCAATCATCGGCTGAACCAGAAACAACAGAAAACTGCCGGTCAGGATCGTCAGAACGAACAAAGGCCGCGCGGCCTTTTGCGGTATAATGCTACCAGTCAATGGGTTGCTCCAGCCAGAATATGGTGATCGGATTGCGAAGGCCTTGCGCCAATGTCCATGTGCGCACCGCATTTAACTGTGACCGTGTTCGCAACAAAAACGCAATTACTGGAAACGTCATGACTGTTCCCATTCGGTTTTTGTCAGGCGATAGATAGTGGTCGGATTGTCCGCTGCGGGATATGCCGGGTCAGTATAATCATACTGCGGGCAACGGGTCAGGCCCAGCCGCGTCATCATTGCCGTCGAAGCGGCGTTTGAATCGCTGGTCTGTGCCCAGATAGTGCCAAGACCGCGCGCGGTGAAACCTTGAGCAATCGCAGCGCGCGCCGCTTCGCTGCCATAGCCGTACCGCCAGAATGCCTCTGCCAGCGACCAGCCGACCTGGACCTCATCCTGTAAATCCGCCGGCACGGATGATCCGGTGATCGAAGCAAGTCCGCATTTGCCGATAGGCTTCGCGGTTTCACGCAGCACCACCGTCCAGAAACCAGGACCATCCGCTGCCATAGCTGCTGCATTGGCCGCGAAACCCGGCTCAAGCGTTTCAGGCGCTTGAACGCCGCCCATGTGCCGCATCACCGCTGCGGTGTTGAGCCATTGTTGCTGCCAAAGAAGATCAGCCTCCACAGGCCGCCGTAGGATCAGCCGCGCTGTTTCCAGCTCTGCCTCAGCCACCCAGAAGTCTCGCCGCGTGGGCTGCGTGATACGTAAGCACGCCCGAACATCCCGCTCGCTTGAAGGCAAGCAGAGTCTCAAGCACCAGCGCATCGCGCTCGCCTACTCCAGCTTCAGCAGCAGCCTCGATCATCGCGTATTCGCCGCTTACCTGATAAGCAAAGACCGGTACTGCAAACGTGTCTTTTACCCGGCGGACAATGTCCAGATAGGGCAGGCCGGGCTTGACCATGACACTGTCAGCACCCTGGCCCAAATCCTGTTCGATCTCGCGAAGCGCCTCCTCGGTGTTCGCCGGGTCCATCTGGTAGGTTTTCTTGTCGCCCTTCAGCAGTCCGCTGCTGCCCACGGCATCGCGGAACGGCCCATAAAACGCGCTGGCATACTTGGCCGCATAGGCCATGATCTGGACATTGGCGTACCCTGTCCCTTCCAAGGCGTCGCGGATCGCTCCGATCCGGCCGTCCATCATGTCGCTTGGAGCGATGATATCCGCACCGGCCCGCGCCTGGTTGAGGCTTTGCCCGACGAGTACCTCGACCGTGGCATCATTTACGACGTAACCAGAGTTATCGACCAGTCCGTCTTGACCATGATCGGTATAGGGGTCGAGCGCGACATCGGTCAGAACTCCCAGCTCGTCGCCGCAGGCCTGCTTGACCGCCGCAATGGCGCGGCACATCAGGTTGTCGGGATTGAGTGCTTCCTTACCATCTGCGCTGCGCCGCTCCGCCTGCGTGTAGGGAAATAGTGCCACCACCGGTATGCCCAAGGCCACCGCTTCGCGCGCCCGGGCGACAATCCCGTCGACCGACCAGCGCGATACGCCGGGCAGCGATGCGATAGGCTGTTCCACCCCGGATCCATCAGTGATGAACAGCGGCCAGATCAGGTCGGCGGGAGTTACCATCGTTTCACGAAAAAGCGCGCGGCTCCACGCGGTGGATCGAGTGCGGCGCAGGCGCGTTGCGGGATACAATCCGGTCATTCGCGGACTTCTAGGCGGGACGGGTCGCGGCTTCAATCACCAAGGCGGTCGATTTCACGGCCTGCCGCAGTGCCGACCACAGCCTGACGGGGCGCAAGGCTGGCCATGGCCACACCTGCTGGGACTTGTTGCAACGCGCTGAGCCGCTTTTTGAAGGCGGCCAGTTCCGCTGCATCGACCTGATTGCTGACAGTAAAGCGTACAGACAACGGATTGACCGGCACACCGTTTTGATAAAGCTCATAATGAAGGTGGGGGCCGGTCGACAACCCGGTTGATCCGACATAGCCTATGACTTGGCCCGCACGGACGCGGGTTCCTGCCGCCACCGCGATGCGGCTCATGTGGCCGTAGCCAGTCGCATATCCGCCCCCGTGGTTCAGGCGCACGTAATTGCCGTGGCCGCCGTGCCAACCTGAAAAGTTTACCGTCGCATCACCCACAGCATATATCGCCGAGCCATAGGGTGCGCCGAAATCAACCCCAGCATGCATCCGGGTGTAGCCCAGAATCGGATGGCGGCGCGCGCCGAAGGTCGAAGTGATGTGCCCGACCACCGGCATCAGCAAACCCGTGCGCTGCGAGCCCATGCCCGATGCTTCAAAAAATTGGCCTTCGCCACCCCAGCGCAGCAGCTGTGCCTCTGGTTTGCCGCTGCGCTCGAGGCCCGCATAGAGTAGCTCGCCAACCTTGCTTTCGCCATTGGCAGAGCGGCGGTACGCGACGATCATATCGAATGTGTCGCCGGGCAACACTTCGGTATCAAGGCTGAGGTGCTGGTCAATCACCTGCAGGTATTGCTGGATCGCCTCAATCGGGGCGCCGGAAGCCCGGGCCGACCGGAAGATTCCGCTGCCCACGGTCCCACGAATACGCAGCGGGGTCGTGTCGACCCGGATCAGGTGCTGGGTCAGGATCAGGCCCGCCGGACTGCGCGACACTGACAGGTCCAGGTCAAAACGAGCGCGGAAGGCCAGCTTTTCAAGCGGGCGCGTACTAGCGCCATCGGCTGGCTGGCCCAGCGTAATATCGACCTGCGTGCCCGGCGCAAATGTCGATGGTGAGGCGACACCGGAAATCATCCGTTCGACTTGCGCCGCATCGCCGGCACCAAGGCCAGCGCGTTCGAGCATGCGGGAAAAGCTGTCGCCCTGGCCTAGCGTAGCGGTCAGTTGCACGGCGCGGCGCTGCGGCGCGCTGGCCAACGGAATAACCGCGCTGGTTGCGCCCATCCGGCGGCCACTGTCGCTGCCCAATGCCATAGGTTGAATCATCTGACTGCGGAACTCGTCCTGCGCCGCGGCATCGATTGCCATGGCTGGTGCCGAGCGCAAGGTGTTGTCCGCCGGCGCCATGGCAATCGCCAGCGTGCTGATCGCCGCCAATGTCGACAGGCCCCGAAACCACCGCGCGCTTCCGATGTCATCAGCCAGATCGACAGCCCAATCCGACTTAGCCAAGATGGTGCCAAGCTGCGCATGGCGGGCCTTTAGCTGCATCAGCCTGTTGCCCGGATCGGGCCGTGATGACGTGCCAAAACCTGCCGGAGAGCGCAGCGCCACGGCAGCAGCGCGCGGGGCGCCGTAATCATCTTGCGCCAGTTCGCGCGACCTGAACACCAGTTACCCCCGGGACACCTTGTGAAATCCGCTGCAATTCTGCACCGGGGATAGTTAATTCTTGGCTAAATCGCTGATGGCTGCAGAGCTGGGGATCGCCGCGGCAGCAAGCCTTGATAGGCAAGCGCGCCGATGCCATCTAACTCTCACAATGGCCACGCCTTTTGCCCGCGCCAAGCCCCGCGTCACCGACAGCCGCATCAAGGCAGTGCTGGGCCCTACCAATACCGGCAAGACCCACTTGGCGATTGAACGGCTCTGCGCCCATTCATCGGGTGCAATTGGATTTCCGCTGCGGCTGCTGGCGCGCGAGGTGTACGACCGGGTCTGCACGATTAAGGGCGCCGACAAGGTTGCGCTGATCACAGGCGAGGAACGGATAGAGCCGAAGAACGCCCGTTGGCTGCTGTGCACTGCCGAGGCGATGCCGGTTAACGCCGACCTTTCGTTTGTCGCGCTGGATGAAGCGCAGCTGGGGGCAGACCGGGAACGCGGGCACATCTTTACAGACCGGCTGCTTCACGCACGCGGCCGCGACGAAACCATGATCCTGGGTTCGGCCACGATCGAGCCCTTGGTCCGTGCGCTCATTCCCGAAGCCGAAATCGTCAGCCGCCCGCGGTTTTCTACTCTGCGCCACAGCGGCGCGCGCAAGCTCAGCCGGATCCCGCCACGTAGCGCAATCGTCGCCTTTTCGGCCGAACAGGTCTATGCCGTGGCCGAAATGCTACGCCGGTTTCGCGGCGGCGCAGCGGTGGTGATGGGCGCGCTGTCGCCAGAGACTCGCAATCGCCAGGTCGCACTCTACCAGGCCGGCGAAGTCGATTACCTTGTCGCGACCGATGCTATCGGCATGGGTCTGAACCTCGACATTGACCACGTCGCCTTCGCCGGCTTGTCAAAGTTCGACGGTGTGCGGCAGCGCCGCCTGATTCCGACCGAGATGGCCCAGATTGCCGGTCGCGCGGGGCGTCATCAGCGCGATGGCACTTTCGGCACCCTGGCCGGAACCGGCGGCCACGATGCCGAGTTCTCGGCCGAGGAGGTCTATGCGATCGAAGAACATCGCTTTACCCCGTTGACCCGACTTTTCTGGCGCGAATCCGAGCCGCGTAACAGCAGTCTGGCCGTGCTGATCGCTGACCTGGAAGCCCGTCCGGATCTAGCTGAATTGGCTGCTGCACCCGAAACGATCGATCTTGCCGTGCTAAAGCGGCTGGCAGAGGATCCGGATGTTGCCTCAACTGTTCGCGGATCTGCGGCCGTGCGGCGTTTTTGGGAGGTGTGCTCACTACCTGATTTCCGCCAGGCGGGAATCGACACTCATTCACGCTTTGTTGCGCGGCTATGGCAAGATTTGCGCGGTGGTTGTCTGGGCGGCGACTACATGGCGCGGGCGATTGCAGAATTGGACCGCCCCACCGGCGATATCGACACGCTGCAAATGCGTATCGCCGCCATCCGCTCGTGGTCTTACATCGCTCAGCGGCCCGATTGGGTGCTGGCCCGCGATGAAATGGCGGGCCGCGCCCGTGCCGCTGAGGCGCGGCTGTCCGATGCGCTTCACGAACGCCTGACTGAACGCTTCGTCAATCGACGCACCAGCGTCCTGTTGAAAAGGCTCGGCTCTGACGCGGGTTTGCTGCCGGTGACGGTCACCGATGATCAGGTGTTGGTCGACGGCGAGCATATCGGCCGCTTGGCTGGATTCCGGTTTCGCGTCGATCCGCAGACACGCCTGGCCGACCGAAAATTGCTGCTCGCCGCGGCCGAGCGCCACTTGCCCAAGGCGCTTGATCATCGCGCTGGCGAGTTACTGGCCGCGATGGAAGGTGAGCAATCCGGATTGATACTTCGCAATTCGCAGATCCTTTGGGATGGTGAGCCAATTGCACGCCTTCGGCCGGGGCGATCAGTGCTAACGCCTGAAATGGTTCCGGACGAATCGCTGGCCGCTCTGTCCCTGCCTGTGCGTAGCGCGGTTGAAGCAGCCCTGACCGGATGGCTGACAAGCGCGTTCGCGGCCTTGAGACCGCTGCATTGGTTGCAGACGGGCTCCACCCAAGGTTCAGCCGGCCCTGAGCTTCGTGCGCTGCTGATTCGTCTGGTTGAAAGCGGCGGGATGCTTGAGCGGACCGGATCCGGGCTTGATCAACTCGACAAGCTCCAGCGCGATCGTCTGCGCAGTCTGGGGCTTGTGGTGGGCGCGCTTGACCTGTTTGTTCCAGCAATGCTCAAGTACCAAGCATTGTTGGCATGGCGTGCGGTGTCAGCTATTAGCGGTAATATAATACCTGCGATCATTCCAGGAATGCCGCCCGTTGTTGTCATTACGGGCAAATCAGCTACGCCAGCAGGCTACCGGCGATTGGGCAAGCAGGCGATCCGGTTCGATGTGGCGGAAAAACTGCTGCGCGCGGCCCATGCAGCACGCGTTGCAGCCAGCGGCAGGGCTTTCGTAATTGATCCCGCTATGGCGATTTCAACCGGGCTGTCGACTTTGACGTATGCGCAGTTGCTACGGTTCGGCGGTTTCATCGCCAGTGTTCCTCGACCCCTTGACGCGAAAGCTTACGGACCACCGAGGCCGCCGCAATGGCGTTGGCGGCCCGTGCGGCGCGCGCCGATCGTTGCGGCGGTGCGCGCAGTGACAGCGGGTGGCGCCTTCGCAGCACTGGCAGATCTGGTTCGCTGACAAAATGCGGATCGACAAACTCCTGTGGTTCTTGCGCTTGTCAAAGACCCGAGGTGCGGCCCAGGCCATGGTCGGAGGCGGTCATATCCGGCTGAATGGAAAGCGCGTTGAACGCAGCGCGCAGAATGTGTCCGTGGGGGATGTTCTGGTGATTCCTCTGGCCCGCAAGGTGGCAATAATTGAGCTTATCAATCTGCCCGATCGCCGCGGTCCCAGCGAAGAAGCGCATTCGTGCTACCGCGTGCTTGACGTGGGAGCCGCAAATCCCATAGCAGTCGCTGAAACCACGCCTGAGGGGATTGAATTGCCATGACCTATGTCGTTACCGACGCCTGCATCAAGTGCAAGTACATGGACTGCGTCGAGGTCTGCCCGGTCGATTGCTTCTACGAGGGCGAGAATATGCTGGTTATCAACCCCAGCGAATGCATCGACTGCGGTGTTTGCGAACCGGAATGCCCGGCCGAAGCGATTTTGCCCGACACTGAAAGCGGGCTGGAACAATGGCTCGAACTTAATGCGAAATATTCTGCAGAATGGCCCAACCTGACCACAAAAAAGGATTCGCCTGCGGACGCCGACGAGTTCAAGGGTAAGGACGGCAAGTTTGAAGCATACTTCTCGGCCGAACCCGGCGAAGGCGATTGATTGGCACAGCGCGGCAGAATTTTGCCGCGAATCGGTATGTCACATGCAACTGATCGTGGATTGATGTTGATTTGAAATCCGAGAGACAGCCCGGTTTCACGCGCTCTGGCAATATTGTTACGGATATGTTATATAATCCGTGACTGCCGGAACCGATTGGTTCTGCGCGCAGCCTGAAATCATGAAAGGCAGGACGGTTTTAGCGGTTGATGGGAACATCGGGCCGGGTCGCAATCTCCTACCCGTTTACCAGTGCATCCCCCGTTTACGGGCGTTTTGGCGCCTTCGTTCTGTGAGTGAAAGGACGATACATGGTGATCAAGGCGCACGCCTTCGATGTTGGTGATTACGTTGTTTATCCCAAGCACGGTGTTGGCCGGGTGATTGAACTGCAAGAGCAGGAAATCGCCGGCATGAAGCTGGAATTGTATGTACTGCGTTTCGAAAAAGAACGCATGACCCTGCGCGTTCCAACCAATAAGGTTGAGGCGATCGGCATGCGCAAACTGTCTTCGGACAAGACTCTGCGCGAAGCCCTTGATACGCTGAAAGGCAAACCCAAGGTCAAGCGCACCATGTGGTCTCGCCGCGCCCAGGAATACGAAGCGAAAATAAATTCGGGCGATCTGGTTTCGATTGCCGAAGTGACCCGCGACCTGTTCCGCGCCGATGATCAGCCCGAACAATCCTATTCCGAACGCCAGATTTTCGAAGCCGCATCTTCGCGACTCGCTCGCGAACTGGCAGCAATGGAAAAGACTGACGAACCGGCAGCGCTCAAAAAGATCCTTGCGATCCTGAATGAACACGCTCCAAAATATTATGCGGAAGCAGCCACCGCCTGACGGGCGTGGTTTCACGAATCACCGAGGAAGGGCCGTTTCGGAAGGAACGGCCCTTTTTCATTGCAAGGTATTGCAGCAGCCCCTCTACAGTATTATAACAATAATACACACAGTGGAGGTGGCGATGAATTTCAAGCATCTTTCAAGGGCCTTTGCCCCGATCGTCTGTATTGCCCTTGCAGCTGCATTGGCCGGCTGTGATGGCAAGACGTCATTCAAGATCAACGGCGAAGACGGCAAGAAGCTGGCCGATCTTGACCTGTCAGGCTTGGCCCCGGAAGAAGTGGTGTTGGCAGGCCCCGATGAAGTCCAGATTTCACAAGGCGAAAAGCTGGCCATAACAGTAGGCGGCGATGCCGAAGCGGCCGCAAAGATACGCTTTACCCTCAAGGATGGAACCTTGGGTATTATGCGCGATGGCAAACTTTTCGAAAAGGACGACATGAAAGTCGCGGTGGTCCACGTCACGATGCCCCCTCCCAAGGAAATGGTGCTGGCCGGTTCGGGCAAGATTGTGGCCGCCGCGCTTGCTGCTGACTCTAAAGTTACGGTGGCAGGCTCTGGAACTGTTGAAACCACAAGCGTCGGGGATGAAAGCCTCGACCTCAACATTGCCGGATCGGGAAGCTTCCGCGGAGCTGGAAACACCAAAAAGCTCGACATAACCGTGGCCGGCAGCGGATCGGCCGACATGGCCCCTCTCAAAACCGAACGAGCCAAGGTCACAGTAGCGGGATCAGGCGATGCGACATTCTCCTCTGATGGAGAAGTCGACGCCTCTATCATGGGTTCCGGTTCGGTCACTGTAAAAGGACGCGCGCGCTGCAAAGTCTCGTCGATGGGTTCGGGTAGCCTGATCTGCGAAGGACCGGTGGAACCGAAGGCATCGGAAAAAACAACAAAACCGCCGGCCGCGCCCACTGCACCGCTAACGCCGCAATAAGCGCTGTTCACCGCCGAGCAACCCGACCCGTGCTTCATCGCCATCCTGCTCATTGAAGGTGGTCTAAATGAAACACGGGGTCCGGGTTTTTGGCGCGTTGGCGCTGGTCGCCACACTTGGCGGGTGCATCGCCCGCACCGCCATGGATGTTGTGACGGCACCAGTAAAAGTGGTCAGCAGGAGCGTTGACCTTGTCACAACCAGCCAATCCGAGTCGGACGAAAAGCGCGGGCGCGATTTGCGCAGGCGTGAAGAGCAGTTGGGCAAGCTTGAACGCCAGCAACGTCGCGAAGTGCAGCGCTGCGAGCAAGGAGACGCCGAAGCATGCCAAAAGGCTGAAGCGATGGCCCGCGACATCGAGTTGCTGCTGCCATCGGTCCCAGCCACGATGCGCTGATCACGCTGCGGCGCGGCGCAGACGGTCTTTGATCGCGGCCCCTATCCCGCGTTCCGGAATCGGAGCCACGGCAATGCGAGGTTCTATCGCCGCAGCGGCGCGGTGCAGGCATGCATAAAGCCGGGAAGCTGCCTCGGCCAAGTCGCCGCCGGTGGAAAGGTTGACCATACCGGCAACGGGGCCGAAGCCGATAAAAAACTCGTCACTGGCGGCGTTTATGGCATTGAGGCGTATCGGCTTGCCCGGCGAATAGTGGCTTGCCAACTGTCCCGGCGCTTCAATTCCAGCTGAGGCTGCTTCTTGTTCATCCTCGCCAAGAATGGCAGCGATTTGCGCAACAGCGATCGGTCCGGGCCGAAGGATCTGCCAGCCGCCCCCTTCTCGAAGTGCCACTATGGTGCTTTCTATACCGGCGGCGCAGGCGCCTCCATCAAGAATCAACGACACCTTGTCGCCCAGTGAAGCAGCTACATGGGCGGCGTGGGTTGGACTGACCGCGCCGCTGCGATTGGCAGAGGGCGCAGCAAGGGCTAGTGCGCTGTCCAGCAGAACACGGCGCATAACGGGATGAGAAGGACAGCGAATCGCCACGGTACTGAGCCCGGCGGTGACGGCCGGGCTAATCGGTGCTTCTTTTTGCAGCGGCAAAACCAAAGTCAAAGGCCCGGGCCAAAATGCGTCAGCAAGACCGCGGACACGGTCATCCAGCCGTGCGATCGTCGCGGCATGTTCAATAGTCCCGACATGGACGATCAAGGGGTTGAAATCGGGCCGCCCCTTGGCCCGGTAAATTGCCGCTACGGCTTCGGCGCAGTCTGCACGGGCGGCAAGTCCGTAAACGGTCTCGGTCGGCAGCGCGACCAGCTGGCCGCCTTGCAACGTGTTAACGGCTGCCGCAATTCCAGCTGCATCGGGAGCGCGGATCTGGCTGTTGTGATGCTTGCCCGACATGGCCCCGCGCTATAGGCGATAAGAACAATTGCCAAGCTAAAGCCGAAAGACTGCCGATGGATTACGTTGCACCAACTTCCGACCAGATCCTGGCGATATCCGTCAATGCGGGCATTGCCGAAATTGCCGCGCACGAACCCTTCGCCGCCGCTAGCCCCGACATGGTCGAAGCCATCGTAGAAGGGATCGGCCAATTCGCGGCTGGGGAATTCGCCCCGCTTAACCGCAAGGGCGATGTCGAGGGGGCAAAGCTGGCCGACCAAACCGTTACCCTGCCAGAAGGCTTTGCGAAGGCCTACCATGCCTATGTCGAACAAGGCTGGAACGCGATCGCCGGGCCGCCAGAGCATGGCGGCCAAGGGCTACCTTTTTCACTTGCTACAAGCGTTATCGAAAACCTTGGTAGCGCCAACATGGCTTTTACACTGCTCCCGTTGTTGACTGTCGGCGCGATTGAGGCGCTGCAGCATCACGGCAGCCAGGGCCAGAAAGCGCATTACCTGCCCAAGCTGATCAGCGGCGAATGGTCCGGCACGATGAACCTGACCGAACCGCAGGCCGGCTCCGACGTCGGCGCGCTGCGCACCACAGCGACACCGCGCGGCGATGGCACCTGGTCGATCAAGGGGACCAAGATATATATCACGTGGGGCGAACACGACCTGACCGAAAACATTGTCCATCTGGTCCTTGCCCGAACACCCGGCGCGCCTGCTGGCAGCCGGGGAATCAGTCTGTTCGTGGTCCCCAAATTCTTGGTTGAAGCAGACGGATCTGTGGGCGCGCGCAACGACCTTCGTTGCGCCGGAATAGAACATAAGCTGGGGATCATGGCCAGCCCGACCTGCGTGATGACCTTCGGTGACGATGACGCCTGTGTGGGCGAACTTGTCGGCAACGAAAATGAAGGCCTGAAGGCAATGTTCACGATGATGAACAGCGCCCGTATCAATGTGGGCAACCAGGGCGTGCAGATTGCTGAACGCGCCTTGCAGCAGGCCAGCCGGTATGCCCGCGACCGGATCCAGTCGGCGCGCGCCGGATCAGCCGACAAGAACCCGGTGGCAATCATCGAGCATCCTGACGTACGGCGGATGCTGTTGCGGATGCGCGCGTTGACTGAAGGCGCTCGTGCGCTGCTGTACTACACGGCCGGACTGGTGGATCGCGGCGCGCTGGGCATTTCCGGGGCACAGGCCCGTGCTGATTGCCTGGTTCCGCTCATCAAGGCCTGGGGTACCGACATCGGGTGCGAAGTCGCCAGCATCGGGGTCCAGATCCACGGCGGGATGGGGTTTGTTGAAGAAACGGGTGCTGCCCAGCATTACCGTGATGCACGGATTGCACCGATCTACGAAGGGACCAACGGCATTCAGGCCGCTGATCTTGTCACCCGCAAGCTTGGCTACGAGGGAGGCGCGGTCTTGACGTCGCTGCTGGCAGAGGCTGCCCGCGATGCCGCCGGCTATCCTGTGTTGCAAAGCCTGGCCCAGGACTGCATCGCAATTGCCGGATGGATGAGCACCGACGCCTCGCTCGACGATCGGCTGGCGGGAAGCACGGCGTTCTGCACCATGTGCGCAGTGGCCATCGGGGGCGCCCAGCTGGCCCGGCAGGCCGCAGCCTTGGTGGGTCAAGAGACCGTGAAAGCTAAGGCCAAGTCTGTCGTCACGCGCTATTTTGCGCAAACCATCGCAGCAGAGGCGATGGGGCTGAAGGCGGCTGCGACTGCTGGGGCTGGCTTGCTTTACGAACTCGATAGCGCAGTGTTGGCAGGATGAGCGATCAGGGCGACCCCCTGGCTCGCATCGCCGATGCGCTGGAACGGCTGTGCCCGTCGGCTGCCATCCATGAAGACTGGCTAGCTTCGCCGGCTTATGTCTGGAACGGTGCGCCGCGGCCAGTCGCCCGCCTGATCGCCCCGCCGCTGGAACTGCTCATGGGCATCGATAACCAGAAAGCGGCGGTTACCGCCAATGTTACCCGGCTGGCGAATGGCTTTGCGGCACATGACATGCTGCTGTGGGGATCGCGCGGGATGGGCAAATCGGCACTGCTGCGCGCCGGTGTTGCCGCGGCCCAGTCCAGGGCGCCTGGCAAGCTGGCATTAGTGCAGGTCACGCCCGATGCCCTGACCCGGCTCAGCAGCCTTTTTGGCATCCTTGGGGCCGTGGATCGGCGGTTTCTTGTTTTCATTGATGACTTGGGATTTGAAGACGGTGACAGCGCCGGCCCGCGCGCGCTGCGTTCGTGGCTGGAAGGCGGTATCGAAGCGCGGCCCGCCAACGTAAGATTGGCCGTCACATCCAACCGCCGCGCTATTGTGTCCCGGCATTTGTCCGAACAGGATGATCCGGTTAATCCGCGCGACGCTGTCGATGACCGGTTGGCGCTGGCGGACCGATTCGGTTTGTCGATCGGCTTTCATGCCTGCAGCCAAGACGATTACCTGGCGATTGTTGCCGGCTACTGCGCGGCCCACTCGCTTGCCTGGGACCACGGCGAGGCGCTGGAATGGGCCAAGCGCCGCGGTGCGCGATCGGGCCGGATCGCCTGGCAGTTCGTGACCGAACTGGCCGGACGCGCCGGGATTGTGCTTTGACGGCAGCTGTTACTGCCTGACCTTTTCATCAGGGCGGAATCCGGCGCTATACTGCGCATTGGGATCGCCCTTAAGATCGCGCTGCGGCGGCATTCTAGCGGTCACGACCGGCTTGATTGGACCGGCCGGAGCGGCAGTAGGTGAAAGCACCCGCCAGATTATTCCGCCGGTATCGTCACTGACCAGCAGAGCACCATCGCGCGCAAACGATACCCAGGTAGGACGGCCACGCGTTTCCTTTTTGCCCGTGACCAAGAAGCCCGACAGCAAAGAAATCGGAAGTCCCTGCGGATTCCCGTTCGCGTCAAACTTGACAAATACCACGTCATATCCAGAAATCGGCTTGCGGTTCCAAGAACCATGCCGGGCGATCACCGCGCCGTTGGCAAAGTTCGAACCCAGCTTTTCGCCCCCGCGCACAAATACCAGGCCAAGGGGCGCCACGTGCGCACCTAATGCGTATTCCGGTTTGCGCACATAGTCGTCGAAGAACTCGGGCGGTGCCGATTTGACCCGGTCGTCGTCGTGCGTCTTGTAGTAGACCCACGGCCAGCCATAATGCGCCCCCACAGGGACATTAGTCAGGTAATCAGGAACCAGATCCGGGCCCAACTGGTCACGTTCGTTGACCACCGTCCACAGCTCGCCCGAAGCGGGGTTGAAGTCCATTCCATTCGGGTTGCGCAACCCTTGCGCAAACTGGCGGGGATAACCGGATTTGAGGTTAAGTTCCCAGATCGCGGCGCGGCCCTTTTCGATTTCGAGACCATTTTCAGCAATATTGCTGGCTGATCCCACCGCAACATAAAGCCGCTCGCCATCGTTGCTAAGGAGCAAGTTGCGCATCCAGTGATTGCCTGCGGCAGGCAGGTCCATCAGTTTCTTGGGTGTTGCACCAAGTGTCGTTTCGCCCAGCTTGTAGGGAAATGCCAACACTGCATCGTGATTGGCCACGTAAAGCGTATCATTGCGCCAGGCGAGGCCTGATGGGGAAGCAAGTCCGTTGCCCTGGCGAAGTGCGAACTTGCCTTCGGCTTTGCCATCGCCGTCTGCATCGCGCAGCAACACCAGCGTATCAGGCGAACCCTTGTTTGCCCCGGCCTGTTGCATCATCATTTTCATGATCCAGCCCTTGATACCGCCTCCGGTATTTGCAGGCGGTGCATCGGCTTCCGATACAAGAACATCGCCATTAGGCAGAGTCAGCATAACGCGGGGATGATCAAGCCCCTCAGCGAAGCGCGAAACCGCCAAACCGGGCGCTGCCACCGGCGCTTCGCTGGCTTTCCATCCGACCGGTTTGGCAATCCCTACCGATGGTATTTTCTCTGGTTTGGGTTCGACCAGTTGCGGATCGCGTCCAGACAGCTGATCCAGTGTCTTTTCTGCCGGCGTTCCTCGGAAGAGATAGAGTGCGAAACCACCGATGACGAGAAGAAATACCCCTAGGGCAACGAGAAGCTTGCGTTTGGTCGACATGTGCAACGAAGTAGGCGCATCACGGCTAGGCGGCAAGGCGTGTGTGAGATAGTATAACGCGCATGCATGCTTTTTTTCCAGGTGCTGCCCAGCCAAAGGCCGAACTGTACCGAGACCTGGTGCTAGCCGCGCGCGCGTTAGTTGCAGACGAACCGGACGCGGTTGCCAACATGGCCAATGTTGCGGCCATCGTCTGGCAATTCGTTGATCGGCTTAACTGGGCCGGATTTTACCGCGTAGTCGATGGCGGGTTGGTGCTCGGGCCATTTCAAGGGAAGGCAGCCTGCATTCGCATTCCCTTTGGTCAGGGCGTGTGCGGCACATCGGCAGCCAGCGCAGCAACCCTGCTGGTACCCGATGTTCACGCATTTCCGGGCCACATCGCTTGTGACGCGGAAAGCCGAAGTGAGCTGGTCGTTCCAGTCATCCGCCGCGGCGAAGTAATCGCCGTCATCGATCTCGACAGTCCGGAAGCCGGGCGCTTTGATGCTGAAGACGCCGCTGGAATAGAGGCACTTGCGCGGGAAATCGCCGACGCAATCTGACGTCTTGGCGTTGCACCAGATCGGGACAGCGGCAAGACAGATCGGAACCGAGCCTTGGATTCATTTGGTTAGTGATGGTAACTTACACGTTAACACCGGAATCGCCCGGTGAATGCAGGGGGTTGCCATGCCATTCCGTTTGTCATCTCACCGGATCAGCCTGATGCTGGGGTTTGTCGCGGTCACAGCGATCGCCGCCCCGGCCCAGGCACAGATGGTTGCGCCGCCGCCTGTGGGCGCCGGCTATGCACCGCAGTATGACCAAGCCGCCTGGGAAGACCAGCGCGCTGCCTGGCTGGATGAATGCCGCGCTAACCACCGAGGTGGGCGCAAGGGCAAGACAATTGGCGGCGCCTTGGTCGGCGGCGTGGTCGGCGGGTTGGTCGGTAATGCCGTTGCTGGCCGGGGTGACAAGACGCTGGGCACAATCGCCGGAGCCGCCGTCGGCGCCGCGGCAGGCGGCGCGCTGGGTTCTGGGGCAGACCGCCGCGATGAGCGCCGGTCAATCGATTACTGCGAAAGCTATCTCGAACGCCACACCGCGTCTGGCTATGGCCAGCCAGGTTATGGCTATACCTATGCGTATCAGCCAATGACGGTGATGGTTCCGGTGATGATCGCCCAGGCACAGCCAATCGCCGCCTCCTCGCAGCCCCGGACGCGCGAGTGCACGGAAACACAAGTGATCGAGGAATGGGTGCCTGTGGGGCCGCGCAAGCGTTACATTCCGCCCCGTCCGCGTCCGTTGCCCGACAAACGCATCAGGCTTGCGCCGGACAAACGGATACCTGTCAACTGACAGCCCCGGGGCGAATTGAACGCTGCTAGAGCGAGCGGCCAATCAGCTCTTTCATGATTTCGCTGGTGCCGCCAAAGATCCGGGTCACCCGCGCGCCGCGCCACTGCTTGGCAATCGGGTATTCGTTCATGAAGCCCGCGCCGCCATGCAGCTGCAGGCACTTGTCGACCACTTCGCCTTGCAGTTCGGTGTGCCACAATTTGGCGCCAGATGCCTCGACAGGGGTCAGCTCGTGCTTGATGTGGCGGGCGATGCACCAGTCCAGATGCGCCCAGCCAACCTGAAGTTTGGCCTTAAGATCGGCCAGAATGAACCGTGTATTCTGAAAATCGAGCACCGGCTTGCCGAATGCCTTGCGATCGCGGGTAAACTCCACCGTCATATCAAAGGCACGCTGCGCTGCGGTTTGCGCCGATATGGCAATGCCTAGGCGTTCCTGTGGCAGTTCGCTCATCAGATAAATGAAGCCTTTGCCTTCTTCTCCCAGACAATTGGTGATCGGCACCCGGACATCCTCGAAAAACATTTCCGATGTGTCAGCTGCATCAAGACCCACTTTATCGAGATTACGGCCGCGCTTGAATCCTTCGCGATTAGCTTCAACCAGAACGATGGACACGCCTTTCCATGCCGGCTGCACGTCGGTATCGGTCTTGGCGCAAACCAGAATCAGATCGGCGTTCTGGCCATTGGTGATATAGGTCTTGGATCCGTTGATCACGTAGTGGTTGCCGTCCTTGCGCGCGGTGGTGCGCAGTGCCTGCAGATCCGATCCGGTGCCCGGTTCGGTCATGGCAATCGCGGTTACAATCTCGCCACTGACCATCTTGGGAAGCCAGGTCTGTTTCTGCTCATCCGAGCCGTACTGGATAATGTAGTTGGCAACGATATCGGACTGCAGTGAAAAGCCGGTGGCAACGTCCGTTCCATAGCCGATCTCTTCATCGATTATCGCGTTGTAACCAAAGTCGAGGCCCAGGCCTCCATAAGCTTCGGGCACAGTCGGGCAGAGCAGGCCCAGTTCGCCAGCTTTCGGCCAGACGTCTTTCGGCACGATCCCGTCTTCATCCCATTTGGCGGCATGCGGCTCAAGCTGCTCGGCAACAAAGCGCCGCACGGTTGAGCGGAAGGCTTCGTGATCTTCGGAATAGCAAGTGCGCGAAAGCGTATCGAGCGTCATGGTCAACCTCATCAGCGGAGTGGTTGCCCCAACGATTAGGCGCGGCGTAGAATGATCGCAACTGGATTTAATCGATCGCTTAAAGATAGCCGAAGTTGCGCGGCGCAACTTGATCAGCGCCGCCCTGCACCCTTCCCCCGACCTGGGACAGCAGGACGATTGGGATTGTTCGGGCTGCGCGCGGCAAACTCCGCCTTGATCTCGATCCGGCAGGCCACCACCGCAATTTCATCCGTCGCAGCAACGGCAATCGGCTTTATACTCGCCACACAATGCGAACCGCCGTCCAGGATCTGATCAAGCTGGGTATCGCCGCCTTCCGCGTTGAAATCCACAAGACCGTCAAATCCGACCATCATTTGGTCTCCTGAAGGTTGCGCCAGCAAGATGGTGCCGACCGGCAGGTTAACGCCGGTGGGCCCGGTGATGCGAACCTGACGCGGAGCAAAGCGGATGACGTCGAGCGACACCAAGCCGATCGCGCGCCGCGGAACCAGGACGCGGCGATGGGTGTCGCGGGCTAGTGCATTCACCGGCAGCTTGTCGGGATCGATATCGAAGCTGAGCGGAACCTGCGGTGTTATATTTTCAACAAGCAGCAGGCCGCCTTTCTTGGTCACCCCGGCAGCGCGGTTTTCGCGTAGTACCGTGACCCCGGCGACTTTGCCTGTACGGACAAGGGCGTAGCTACCGCCGGTCTGGTTGCGGGCAAACACCGAACCGCCGGCCATCAATAGCGTGCCTCGGGCATTGAGGCGCATACCATACCGGCCGGCAACGCGCTCAGCCTGGGCTTCGACCCGGGTAAAGGTACTGCGGTAGGTGGCAGCGGCCGAAATCCGGGTTGAAGCGCCGGTGCTGCCTTCGAAGGCGTATCCGAGCCGCTGCTGCTCCGTCGCGTGGCGATAGTAGCCGGCGTTGACGCTGACTGGCATCCCTGTTCCACTGCTGGCAGATCCTTGCGCCGAGCGCCCTCCACCAAATTGGAACGACAGTCCGGCCCAGGCCGATACCGAACGCGTCAGGCCATTGCGCATCCCGACTGAGCTGTAAAAATCGACTTTTTTACTGATGCGCGTGCGAAACGCTGCGTTTGCAAAGGTGACGCGGGGCTCAAGCGACGGATAGCGCGAATCGAAATGACGCTCCTGTCGTCCTGCCGAAAGCTGAAGCTGGGTCATGTTCTTAAGGTTGAACGAGATTTGCCCCAAAAACTCACGCGGGGACAAAGGGTCGCCCAGTTTCGCCGCAACATCACGATAGCCGGTGCTTGGAAACGATGCCGAAACCCGCGCAGATATTGTCCGTCCAACGGATTCGAGCGCCAAATTGACAAGCGCGCCCGCCTTGCCTGTGGAATGCTCCGAGCTGGCACGCGCTTCAACCGTGGCGAGCGCGATCCCGCCAAGCGCTAGATCACCCCGGGCGCCCATGTTGATGAGCCCCGGGGTCCATTCGCTGGTCCCTTCAACCGTAAACCGCGAGCTGACGCCGCGGCGATAATAAATGCTGGCGGCAAGGGGTCCGTAGTCACTGCTGCGGACCCCATAGCGTCGTCGCACGACGCCCGCGTTGATGGCATATTCGCGCAAACGTGGCGCCAGCAATGACCGCGACATATAAAACCGGGCGTTCTGGATGACTTCGCGGCCCAGCGAATCGCGGATCACTACTGCGACTTCACCCCTGCCAGCGTTTGATGGAACGTTGCGGACCGTGAACTCGCCGGGTTGGACGTCACCCAAGGAATAGCGCTGGTCGCCGCTAATCAGCTCTACGCCGGTCGGAACCGACACCTGGCCCGTAAATGCGGGTAGCGGAACGGTGACCAGATCAGGGCGCAAGGAATAATCCGAAGCGATCTGCACACCGCCGAGCCGCAATGCACGCTGGTTCTGGCCGCCTGCTGAGATGAAATCGCCAGCCGTTGCCGTTATTCCCGGCTTGGGCAGAAGCACTTGCACCTGCGAATCGAGCCTGGTCAGTGCGCGTGATCCAGGCTGGGGGTCGGTATTATATTGAAACGATGACAAGGCGGCAAAGTTGCCCCGGACTACCGATGCTTCGAGGAACGCGGCAGCGCCAGTCCGCCCCTGCGCCGCCGTTGCCGTCATGTCATAGTCTATCCGGAAGGCGGTGAGCGGAGTACTGGTGCCATCCAGCCGTGCTGTAATGCCCATATCTATGAGATTTTTGCCGTCGCTCTTGCGAAGCAGCTGAATGTCGAGCCGCTGCTTGAGCGAATCGAAACTCCATTTGGCAATTTTGATTGATGACAGAGGTATTTGCCCGCTGGCATCGGCTGGAATTGGCAGACCTGCTGCTTTTGCACTTTCGGCGCTGATCGTCAGGACACCGTTGGCCCAGGAAAGATCGACCAGCCGCGCACGAGTTTCCCCGTCTATCGCGATTTCCGACAAGCCGGGCCCGCTTTGCGCCGCCACGCTCTGGGCGGTTACGCCTGTGGGGAGGGCGAACGGATCCGTCTGCGCGTGGGCGGATTGTCCGCCCAGGGCCGTGCCAAGCGCGGCAGCCAGCGCAAGGAGCCGCTCACCCGCAGTTTGGCGAAACCTGCGCATTGACGGCCTGGCCATCGATCTGGGTAGAGATCGTTAGAGGACCCTGCGGGCATGATCCGGTGAGTGTCCACTGTATCGTCGAACCGCCCAGCACATAACGCAAGGCGTTGCGCTCAACGGAAACTGACAGCCCGCTTGCAGACTTGATCTGAATACCCAGGATGCGCGCAGTCTGGCCGCCACTGTTCGCAAGTTCGATGCGGTTGCCGGCGAGTCTCCAGTTCAAGGCGGCAGGAGCTGCCTTGTCGCGATCAAGGAACACCGGAACGGTGAAACGCAGGCGCGCTTCGGCCTCGCCGCTTTGCACCAGGGCCGGATCGGGTAGCTGGTCTACCGCCAACCGAAAGTGTTTTTCGCCTTGAGAAGCACCGGTGGTGCGGATCAGCCGGACAATCTGCGTTGCACCAGGAGCAATCGAAATGATCGATGGCGATACGGTTAGCGCGCCGGACGGTGCAAAGCGATCTTCGCCGCCTTCCTGCGACCAGGCGAATAGCCGGGTCTGGACGGGCAGCGGGCGATTTGATGTATTGGTCAGCATGACCGTTGCCCCGGTCTTTGCAGCATCAAGCTCGATCCGCAGCGGGGCAATATTAAGCCGAGCGCCGCGGTCCGCGTTTTGCGGGGCCGCGGCGACAATAGGCTCTTCAGCACGGGCCGCCGTAAGCAGCCCGAAGGAGAGGAACGATCCGCCTGCCGTTATCAGGGCAAACTTGCTGAGGACAGCGACATTGCGGATCATTCAGGTCTCCATAATGCTTAGAAGTTCACCGTCACAGTGACGGTATCGGTGTACGAACCAGCCGGTACCGACGTAGCGGTCGACGGGATCCGGCCAAAGGCGGTCAGCGTGGCAAGGCCTGTGGCGCTTGAACCGACAACGGTGTCGGTGCCAGAGGTGTTGCCCCAGCTCAGACCGCGTGCGGAATCGCGGTACACGCCGTACGGAATCTTTTTCGTCGCGTCGGTCGTGTTCTGAAGGTTGCGCTGGCTACCCGCTGCATGGGTGCCAAAGTCCATGGACACGTCATAGCTTGCACCGATGGTGCAGATGAGGTCGACGTTCGAAGTGGTATCGACGTTCACGCCGCCAACTGAAGTCAGCGTGCCAAACGCCATCGGCGTTGCCGACACGGTGCACGAATTTACAACGTTAACCGAAACCGGCATCTGGTTGCTGGCCGAAGCGGCAAGAGCCGGAGTGGCAGCGACAGCAGCAATGGCTGCGAACCCGAAAGCAATTTTACGCATGGTGTATTCCCCTGATCATTGGCAATCTCTGCCGCCGTCTCCATGCGCTGCAATCCGTTGCAAAAGACTTAATGCTGCAATGAATTTCTGCTCTCTGCTGCCCGGTATTGTTAGGAAGATATGGTTAACAACAGGTAAGCGCGGCCATCATTTTCATGAGCCGCGCCGGTTTGGGCAGTGTAGTGCTGTGTGCGCTTAGAAGCTGATCGTTACGGTCAGCGTATCGCGGTAATTGCCAGCTTTGAGCTTGGCGGACGATGCTAGGCGCCCATAAACGGGCAAGACAACGACACCGGTGATGCCAGAGTTTCCGGTTACGTTTTTAGCCCCGCCCGTACCCCAGACCTGGCTACGCGGCGGGTCGCGGTACACATCATAGTTTATATACGCGCTGGCCGCCGCATTAAAGACACGGCGGTTGATACCGTTGGCGTAAAGGCCGGTATCGATGTCCACCGTAAAGGGAATGTTCGGCGTGCACGCGACAGTTACCGTGGTAGACGAATCGACATTAAGATTGGTCGGAACCGGGACCATGAACACCAGCGGCAAGGCAGAGACCGTGCAGCCGTTGATCACCGTGGCACGAACCGGCATCGTATAGGTCGCCTTGCCGGCATGCGCGGGCACAGCAGCAACCAGTCCGGTCGCAGCCAGCGCGATGCAGCATTGACGATGCGCGAATCGCATCAGTACCCCCAATCAGTCTTAATCGGAGGTCTAAGGGTTTACCCTTGCGATGAAGTTAAGGCTTAATCGAAGCCCTTAAGTGTATGGTATATTTAGAAATTAATAGTCACAACGACGCGGTCGGCATATTTGCCGGGTGAAATAGCCTGGGCAGTTCGTAAAGATCCGTAGGCCTTCAGTCTCGCTTGGCCGACAGCGTTGGTCACTCCTGAAGCGCTTTGTTCGGGCGAATCACTCCAGGGAAATAAGCGGGCAGGATCGCGGTAAATATCGTAGGCCAGATAGCGCATTGCAGCACTGTCAAAGGCCCGGCGCGTAGTCCCATCGGCATAGTCGCCGTGGTTTAAGCTCACAGTAAACGGCTGCTCCGGGCCGCATTGTACGTCGATCGCTGATTCGGCCTGCGTCGTCACGCCCTCACGAGCGGAAAGCGTAATGGGTGTGGCAGATACCGTGCAATTGGAAACGACTTCGACACTCACAGCAATAGCGCCGATGCTGGCTTCGCCGGCCCGCGCCTGCATGGGGGCGGATGAGGCGATCAGGGTCAGCAGGATGGACCGGCGAAGCACATCCTTGACCTAACTCAGCAGACTTGCTGGCGCACTACGGCACGCATCGGTAAATATGCGCATGAAACACCGGATCAGATTCCGCCGCCAGTAAGGCGCTGGCACACCAGATCAAGCTGATCGAGCGTGCGATAGCGGATGGTAACCGTCCCCGAACGCGGATCGGCATCGGCATTGATTCGCACGGGAAGACCCAGAAACTCCTCCAGATGGCCTTGCACTGCTGCGATATCGGCGGTTGAACCGACATCGGTTTGACCCCGGGCGCGGCGCGGTGCAGCACTGCCAGGCGATTTGCGTCGAACAAGTTTTTCGACCTCACGCACAGACAGGTGGCGCGCAACTGCGTCGGTGGCCACCATCAAGGCATCTTCAACTCCGATAAGCGCACGGGCATGGCCCATCGAAAGTCGACCTTCCTCCACCAGCTCAAGTACCGGTTCAGGCAATGTCAGCAGACGCTGGAAATTGGCGACGTGGCTGCGGCTCTTGTCGACAAGTTTTGCAATTTCGGCCTGGGTCAGCCCCTCATCCTCGGCCAATTTGTGATAGGCGCGCGCCTCTTCAATCGGGTTGAGGTCTTCCCGTTGGAGATTCTCGATCAAGGCCAGCGCTGTAATTTCGCGCTCGTCAAGATCTCGAATTAGGGCTGGTATTTCATGCAGTTGCGCTTTTTGCGCGGCCCGCCAACGGCGTTCGCCAGCGACCAGACGATAGCCTTGATCATGCGCTGTAACGATAACTGGCTGGATGACGCCGCGCGCAGCGATCGAAGCGGCCAGCTCGTCAAGCGCCGCCTCATCAAAACGCCGCCGTGGCTGACCGGGATGCGGCGAAATCGATGCAACCGCCAGCATGGCAAACCCCGCCCCGTTTAGACTTTGCCCGGCATCACCCGAAAGGCCCGCGACTACCAGCGGCTCTTCGCGACGCGAATCGCCCAGTAAAGCACCAAGACCGCGCCCCAGAGCCGGACGACGCGGGGATGCCTCAGGTTTGGACGGTGTGCGGACAGCTGGTTCGTCGCTCATGCAGCCTTCCTTTTTTCCGGCAACCGCGTGATCAATTCGCGTGCCAGGGCCATGTAGGCGCGGCTCCCGGCGCATGTGTGATCATAGACAAGCGCCGGCAATCCGTGACTCGGTGCCTCTGACAGGCGGACATTGCGGGGAATTACCGATTCGAACACTAAACCGCCGAGGCAAGAGCGTACGTCATCGGCAACCTGATCGGTGAGGCGGTTGCGCCGATCAAACATGGTCAATGCAATGCCGACAATCCCCAGATCAGGATTGAACCGCTGCTGGACCCGTTCGACCGTCTGCAAAAGTTGGCTCAGCCCTTCCAGCGCAAAGAACTCGCATTGAAGTGGGACAAGCAATGTATCGGCTGCGGTCAGGGCGTTGAGCGTCAGCAGCCCGAGAGATGGCGGGCAATCAACGAAGCAAATGTCGTGCCCGTGAGCGCCGTTCAGCGCATCGCGCAACCGATCAGTCCTGTTATCGACTGAGACGAGTTCAATTTCTGCGCCGGAAAGGTCAACGGTTGCAGGGATGATATCCAGATTGGGGATGCGTGTCGCTTGCAGGCATTCGTTGACGGATACCTGATCGACCAGGAGATCATAGGATGACCGTTCTCGATCATTCGTGGCGATGCCTATCCCGGTTGATGCGTTTCCTTGCGGATCAAGGTCGATCAGCAGGACTTTCCAGCCTGTTGCGGCCATGGCCGTCGCAATATTTATCGCCGTGGTGGTCTTGCCTACCCCGCCCTTCTGGTTGGCGATTGCCACGCGTATCACGACGTTTATCCCTTCATTCCGCGCTTTGCCGGTCGTCCAATATTGCCCACGATCACACCAGCTTCTGGGTCTGTCAGCGATTGTTCCACGTGGAACATATGTCTCCATCCCCCGAGTTCCTGCAATTCATGCGCGGCGGACCTGCCTTTGGGCAACAACCATAGTGTGTCTGCTGTGGAAAAACGCTCCGATAGGCTTATAAGCTTGTTCAGCGGAGCAAATGCCCGTGCCGAAACGACACGGACCGGAAATGACGAGAGCGACTCCAGTCGATCGCCATGTATTTCTACATTTTCGAGGCCGAGAGCCAATGTTGCTCTGGTAAGCCAGTCTATCCGCCGCGCCCGCGATTCAACCAGATGAACTTTAGATTCGGGACGCAGAGCGGCAATCACCAATCCAGGAAAGCCGGCCCCAGTACCCAAATCAAGCCAGGGTGAACACGTTTCACGTGGAGAGTGCGGCAACAATTGCGCCGAATCGGCAATGTGGCGCGGCCAAATCAGATCCAGACTTCCAGTGGAAACAAGGTTTTGCTTGCTGTTTTCTTCGGTGAGCAATGTGATCAGCTTTTCCAACCGCTCCCCCGCTTGCACATTCCACTCTGGCAGAGCGGAAAGCCAGGCACGCGCCGAACGTTCGTCATTCAATATCACGCGGCAATCCGCCGTGCCTGAACCAACAACGCGGCCAGAGCAGCGGGCGTAATGCCGGGAATGCGGCCTGCCGCAGCTAGTGTTTCAGGCCGGGCGGATGAAAGCCGTTCAACCATCTCTCGGGATAGCCCTGGCACGGCTTCGTACGGAAAGGTTTCACCCAGAACCAGTGCGTCAGCGGACCGCATATCGCGCAATTCAGCATCCTGCCGAACCAGGTAAGGTGCATATGCGGCGTCTTCGGCAATCTCGTCGAGGATATCGCAATCGCCGATCGGCAAATCGCCAAGCCAATTTGAAAGACCAACCATGCTTACGCCGTCAAAGCGCAACCAATCACGCAGGGTAAGTCGCCCGCCATCGGGCCTTACGGACAGGCCGGCAGCAATAAGGTCACCAGCCGCAACATTTAAGTCGAGACGGTCTTCTATCGTTCGCTTGGTTTGCTTTCGGTCCCGAAACCATTCGCGCCGCTCTGCACCAATGCAACCGGCTGCAAGGGCCAGATCGGTCAAGCGGGTTGAGGCATTGTTGGCCCGTAGACGCAATCGATACTCTGCCCGCGCCGTAAGCATCCGGTATGGCTCGCTTACGCCGTGAAGGGTCAGATCATCCACCATCACTGCAAGATAGCTGTTGGCGCGGTCAAGGGGCGCTGGTTCACGATCCAGCACAGACGCAGCAGCGTGCATTCCGGCGACCAAGCCTTGCGCGGCCGCCTCTTCATAACCGGTGGTGCCATTGATCTGACCGGCGCAAAAAAGACCTGCGATTGTCCGCATTTCGAGGCTTTTTCGCAGACTTCGGGGATCTACATGATCATATTCTACCGCGTAGCCCGGCACCACCATGTCGACTTTCTGAAGCCCCGGCATAGTACGCAGCATGGCCAGTTGCACGTCAGCGGGCAATGACGTGCTTATGCCGTTAGGATAAACCAGATGCGTATCAAGGCCTTCCGGTTCCAGGAAAACCTGATGCCCATCACGATCGGCAAAACGGTGGATCTTGTCCTCTATCGAGGGACAATAGCGCGGGCCAGACGCACCGATCGCGCCGCTGAACAACGGTGACCGATCAAGGTTGGCGCGAATGACTTCATGACTCGCCGGGTTGGTTCGGGTGATCGCGCAAAACACCTGCGGCAAAGGACGCCGCGTACCCATCGCGCTCATCGTCCACGGTTCGCTGTCTGACGGTTGTTCTTCGAGAACAGCCCAGTCTATCGTCCGGCCATCAAGACGAGGCGGCGTCCCTGTTTTGAGCCGAGCCATCGGTAAGGAAGCTGAACGCAGTTGATCCGCCAACCGTTGCGCCGATGCTTCATCGACGCGCCCTCCGGTCATGCGCTCTTCACCGCGGAATAACGTACCACCCAGGAACGTGCCGGTACACAAGACCACAGCCCGCGCTTTCAGCGCTGTCCCGTCAGCCAGCTCTACCCCCGTAACCCTTGCACCTTTAAATTGCAGCGATGCCGCCTCGCCGCCAATCAGGGTCAAATCGCCCTGCAAGGTTAGCAGCCGCTGAATTTCTGCTTTGAAACGTTTGCGGTCGGCCTGAACGCGTGGCCCCTGGACCGCGGACCCCTTTGAGCGATTGAGCATGCGGTAATGAATTGCGCCAGCATCTGCAGCGCGGGCGATGATACCATCGAAGGCATCAACTTCGCGTACGAGGTGGCCCTTGCCCAAGCCGCCAATGGCTGGGTTACAGCTCATCGCGCCAATGGTAGCCAGGTCAAAGCTAACCAGCGCCACACGTGCGCCCATGCGCGCGGCGACCGCAGCGGCCTCTACCCCGGCGTGTCCTCCGCCGATGACAATAATATCAAACCCACTCATGCGCCGGGACTCTTAGCGCAGACGTGTTCCACGTGGAACATTATTTGCCGATGCAGAATCGTCCGAACAACGTGTCCAGCATATCTTCGGTCGTGGTCCGGCCTAACAATGCGTCGAAGGCCAGTCGCGAAAGCCGCAAATTTTCCGCGATCAACAGCAGGTCGCCAACCATCGCTGCTGCGCCAAGCTCATCGGCTGCTTCAGACAGCAGGCGGTGTTGACGCGCGTTAAGTGCCGCTTGCCCAGGCGCCGGCATCGAAAGCCGTGCCGTCTGCACCAGATCAGCACGCAGCGCGTCGAGCCCTTCTCCCGTTTTGGCAGATACGCGGTGACGCGGGGTGACTTTACCGGGAAAGTCGGCGCGGTCTTGCTGGGGCGCAATTTCCCATGCCGATGGTGGTCCCTGCCCTTCAGGACCCAGCCACAAGACAAGGTCAGCCGCTGCCAAAGCGGACCGCGCGCGTTCTACTCCGATGGCTTCTACTGCGTCTTGCGTTTCGTCGCGGAGGCCTGCGGTATCGAGGAAACGAAAAGGGATACCGTTGATGGCGATGGGATAATTCAAGACATCCCGGGTGGTACCCGCCAAAGGAGCGGTAATCGCTGCCTCTTCCTGAATTAAAGCATTGAAAAGTGTGCTTTTTCCAGCATTTGGCGGACCCGCCAGTACGACTTTGAAGCCGTCACGCAACATCTCGGCTCGGGGCTGCGTCAGCCATGCCTGCAAACCGTTCTGCAAGTCTGTGATCTGATCGCCGAATCCAATCGGGAGCCCAGACACATCGTCCTCATCTCCGAAATCGAGAATCGCCTCTACCCTAGCCGAAAGCCCAAGCAGCCGATCACGCCACTCATCTACAGTGCGAGACAGGCTGCCGCTAGCCATCGCAATGGCTGCGCGCCGCTGCAATTCGGTTTCCGCTGCCAACAGATCGGCCAGGCCCTCGGCTTCAGCCAGGTCGATGCGTGCATTGGCAAACGCACGCCGGGTAAACTCCCCGGCCGTCGCCCCGCGAAGGCCAGGCACATCACCCAGGGCCTGCTCAACCGCCGCAATTACCGCGCGCCCACCATGGCAGTGCAATTCCAATGTATCTTCGCCTGTCGCTGTTCCTGGCCCCGGCAACCATAGCGCAAGAGCGCGATCAATCAGCTCTCCCCCGCCGTCACGCAGGCTGACTGTCACCGCTTTGCGCGGCGGCAAAGCCCGCCCGGCAAGGGCCCACAGCGCGGCGTCGGCCTGCGGACCGCTGACACGGATCAAGGCGATTGCTGCCGGTGGAGGTCCGCTCGACAAGGCGAAAATGGTATCATTCATGGCAGCGGGCGGGCGTCATGCCCGTTCAAACGTAACGCTCAGGTATCGTCCCGGGTTTTTTTTGCGCCGGCAGCAAAGGCATTTCCGCTTTCCATGAAGTTCTGAAACAACTTCATGCCGACTTGTCCCATCGGTGCCAGCCCTTTGGCGAACTCCTGCAGTTGATCGACGCTGCCCGCCCCCTTCATAGCCTTGGATATGGCATCAACGTAAAACTGGTTGGCTTTGCCCACATCTGGCAGGCCAAGGAAGGTGCGTGCCTCTTCGGGCGTGCAGTCGATTTCGACGTGAACTTTCATGGTGCCTCCTTGGGCGAGTGCCGGTCCCCTCGCGTGCCCTTGCTGGCATAGCCCCTTGGCAAAGTCTACGCCGCGCTTACGGTGGGCCGCAATCACCCTATTCCAACCGGAGCGATGACATGGCCGAATCAGTGCAAATCCCCACAATCGACGGCTCTGGCGCAATTCCGGCCCACGTTGCGCATCCGTCCGGCACTCCCAAGGGGGCTGTGATCGTCATTCCCGAGATATTCGGGGTCAACGCAGGTATTCGCGGGAAGTGCGCCAAGTGGGCCGACGCGGGCTATCTCGCGGTTGCGCCGGACATATTCTGGCGGTTTGCACCCGGCGTCGAACTTGATCCTGACATACCCGATCAGCTGAATGAAGCGTTCGGCTATTTTCAGCGATATGATCCGACTGATGGTGTCTACGATATCGAGGCGGTGATCCACTGGGTGCGGCGCAGCGCCGGCGTGGCAAAGGTAGGCTGCGCGGGATACTGCCTTGGCGGGCGGCTGGCCTATATGGCGGCGGCACGAACCGATATCGATGCCTCGGTCGGCTATTATGGCGTGATGATAGACCAGATGCTGGACGAGGCCCACGCTATCGCCAATCCGCTGATGCTGCACATTCCGACCGCCGATCACTTCGTCGGCCCCGAAGCCCAGGCCAAGATTCACGCCGCGTTTGACAGCCACCCCAAGGTTACGCTTCACGATTACGCTGGGCTAGATCACGGCTTCGCCGCCGAAATGGGCCAGCGCCGGGATGAAGCTGGCGCTCAGATCGCTGATGATCGCACAGCTGCGTTCCTTGCAGAGCATCTGCAATGACCTCGGCGGACCAAGGCATCGCCGCGTGGCATCGTTACATGGAGAGCGGCGGTAATCGCGATCTTTTGGCAGCGCTGGTGGCAGACGATGCAGTCTTTCACTCGCCCGTCGTCCATACCGCGCAAGTGGGCAAGGCCAAGGTCATGCTATACCTGCTGAGCGCTGCCAAGGTGCTGGGGAACGACAGTTTCCGCTATGAGCGTGAACTGGTCGACGGCAACGAAGCCTG
The DNA here is from genome assembly GCF_024642085.1 of Novosphingobium sp. Taxonomy (GTDB): domain Bacteria; phylum Pseudomonadota; class Alphaproteobacteria; order Sphingomonadales; family Sphingomonadaceae; genus Novosphingobium. Next base: position 69,188 of record NZ_JAHEBV010000002.1, read on the forward strand.
CCTGGAGTTCACTGCCACGATTGACGGCATCCACGTTAATGGAATCGATCTCATTACTTTCGATGATCACGGAAAGATAAAGGATTTCAAGGTGATGGTACGGCCGCTCAAAGCCGTCAACAAGCTTTGGGAATTGATGGCTGCCCAGCTTCAGGCTGCCGACTGAAGCGACCCAAGCAGATAGGCCAGCCGCTGATCGACGGGAACCAAAGGTAACGGCGTAACGTTATATCCATAACGCTTCCACGCTGCTGTGACCGCCTGATCACTGGCAACGGCCGCGTCCCAATCCTGAATGCGCTCGGCATCCTGAACATAGATGTCCTCCCACGCCGGAGCACGAAACACCGGCCCTTCATAGCGCAAGGTCCGGCAAGCCCGGTCGACAGAGCGGGGCACGGAAAGACCCGAGACGTCAAGAAAACCGACGACATCCGGAAAACCGCGGTCGAACAGAATGATTCCCGGATAGTCGGCAAAACGCTCGTATTCACGGGCGTGAGCCTCGGCCATCGCCTCAGCAAAGCCAAGCGGATCCGTTTTGCGCAGGGTCATGCCGCCTGGTTGCTGCAGAATACGCCGTGCAACTTCCGGAGATGTCTGCAAGCCCGCCGCAGCAGCAGCGTCCAGCAGCGTGGTCTTTCCGGCCCCCGGCGCACCGGTAAGGACCGCGTGCCGGGGTACGGAAAGCGCCATTTTACTGGTTCATCGTGGCGAAGAAATCTTCATTGGTCTTGGAATCCTTCATCTTGTCGAGAAGGAACTCCATCGCATCGACCGTACCCATCTGCATCAAGATGCGGCGCAAGACCCACATCTTGGATAGCTTGTCCTTTTCGACCAGCAATTCTTCCTTGCGGGTACCGCTCTTGCCCACATCGAGCGCGGGGAAGATGCGCTTGTCTGCTACCTTGCGGTCCAGCACGATTTCAGAGTTACCGGTCCCCTTGAACTCTTCAAAGATGACCTCGTCCATGCGGCTGCCGGTATCGATCAGCGCGGTGGCGATGATGGAAAGCGAACCGCCCTCCTCGATGTTGCGCGCCGCGCCGAAAAAGCGCTTGGGACGCTGAAGCGCGTTGGCATCGACACCGCCCGTCAGCACCTTGCCCGAACTGGGCACCACGGTGTTGTAAGCGCGGCCAAGGCGAGTGATCGAATCCAGCAGGATAACCACATCCCGCTTGTGCTCGACCAGCCGTTTGGCCTTTTCGATGACCATTTCGGCCACCTGAACGTGGCGGCTGGCTGGCTCGTCAAAGGTGGACGAAATTACTTCACCTTTTACGCTGCGCTGCATGTCGGTGACTTCTTCGGGCCGTTCGTCGACCAGCAGGACCAGCAGAAACACGTCGGGATGGTTGTCGGTGATCGCTTTAGCGATGTTTTGCAGCAGCACGGTCTTGCCGGTGCGCGGCGGCGCAACAATCAGCGCGCGCTGGCCCTTACCCTGCGGGCTGATGATATCGATCACGCGCGCCGATTTGTCCTTGACCGTCGGATCAAGCGTATCGAGACTGAGTTTTTCGTCGGGATAAAGCGGCGTAAGGTTATCGAAATTGACCCGGTGACGAACAGCTTCGGGATCATCGTAGTTGACGCTGACCAGCTTGGTAATTGCAAAATAGCGTTCGCCGTCTTTCGGCGCGCGTATCTCGCCCTCGACCGTGTCGCCGGTGCGCAGGCCCCATTTGCGAACCTGGTTGGGAGACACGTAAATATCGTCCGGACCGGCCAGACAGTTTGCCTCGGGACTGCGCAGGAAACCAAAGCCGTCGGTCAGCACTTCAATCGTGCCTTGGCCGATAATTTCCTCACCGTCTTCGGCCACTTCTTTCAAAATGGCGAACATCAGGTCTTGGCGGCGCAGGGTTGATGCGCCTTCTACGCCGAGTTCTTCGGCCATTTCGACCAGTTCGGCCGAGGTTTTTTTCTTGAGTTCTTTGAGATGCATGTCGGGTTTCCGTTTGTGCGGATTTGGGTAATGGCCGGCCAGATCGAAGGGCTTGGGGAAAGCGGATCGTGCCGCGGAGAACCGCGTGCGAAGTGCCGGTAGCGCAGCAAATAGGCTGCCGCAGGCCTGCCGTCAACGGATCAGAACGGTTTAACGATCACCAGAATGACGATCAGCGCCGCAGCGATGCCCGGGATCTCGTTCAGCATGCGCAGGTGCTTGCCAGTCAGGCGCCGCTCTCCCTGGGCCAAAGCGGCGTGATATCCGGCCAGCCAGACGTGATAGGCGCTGAGCGCCAGTACCAAACCCAGCTTGGCGTGAAACCAGCCTTGACCAAAGGCGCCAATAGAGACTGCCAAGGCCAGGCCAAGAAGCCACACCACGACCAGCGAAGGCCACAGAATGATCTTCAGCAGCTTGGCCTCGCGGTCTGTCCACACCGCGTTTTCGGCCGAATCTATGGCGCATTCCTGATGGTAGACAAAGAAACGCGGCAACATGAACAGGCCGGCCATCCAAAAAATCACGAACACGACATGCCCGGCTTTCAGCCACAAATACGTCATGGAAAGCACCCACTGCATAAGCCAGGTCCATAGAGCCGCGAAGCTATCGAACTCAAGGAAAGATCATGCCGGCCTGTGACTTACCGCTGTCGGCTTGGCAAGGGCAGACTGTGCAAAGCAAAAGGCCCGGAACCGCGTGCGGTCCCGGGCCTTTTGTCAGAACCGGATCAGGCGGTCAGAACTTGCCGCGCAGTGTTACACCGTAGGTCCGCGGTTCGGCCAGGAATGCAGAAAAGATCTGGCGACCACCGGGGAACGCTGGATAGGTGAACGCGGCTGATGCACCGCCTGCCTGGAACGGGGTGTTGAAGGCAACCTGAGTATAATCCTTGTCGAACAGGTTCTGAACCCAGGCTTCTATCGCCCACTTCTTGTCCGGACCGCGCAGACCAACGCGGGCATTGACCAGGATGAAAGAATCCTGCGCTTTCTGCGGGAACAGGTCAGAACCGGTGTTATAATCGCTGCTTAACCGTCCATCGACGTAGAACAGGGCAGACAAGCCGGAACTGCCGATGTCCGGGGTCCAAGACGCCGAACTTGTCACGACCAGTTCCGGGGCGTTTGAAAGCTGTTTGCCCGGCAGCAGGCGCAGTGCAGGATCCAGCGGAGCGCCGCTTTTATTACCGACCAGGTCATTGCGATACTTGGTGCTCGAATAGGTCACACCAAAGTTGAAGGCCAGATTGCGTGCCGGATTGATGGCGCTTTCAATTTCAACGCCTTGGCTGAGGACGCCGTAGCTGACATCACCGATCGGACATGCTCCGGTGGCTGCGCTGGCATCACGGTCGAGCCCGCCAAGGCTTGATTTGCAGCCATTGACCGTCTGGACCAGGAAGACCGAACCATTGAAGGTGTTGAGCTGGAAGTTCTTGAACTCCTGCCGGAAGCCGGTGATCGAGACGCTGAACGGCCGGGTGCCGTATTTCAGCCCGACTTCGTACGCGTTGTTGAGTTCCGGATCGAATTGCAGGTTGCCAACCAGCGACTGGGCACCGCCAGCAGCCGCAAATGTAGTGGTGGGCACGCCAGCAACCGGCAGGATGGGTAGTTTCAGCGCCGACCGGTCAAGGTTGAAGCCGCCTGCCTTATAGCCCTTGGAAAAGCTGGCATAAGCCAGCAGATCGGGCGTGACCTTGTAAGACAGCACGGCAGTGCCGGTGAACTCGCTTTCATTGCGCTTGCTGTTAATCGAAACGCCGTTCAGTTCTGCGGTTGAGTTGCCTTGGCAGCCCAGCCCGATCAACGCGCCGGCCAGGCCACGCGCCAAGGCGTTAGCACTGGTGAGAGCACTGGTCAGACTGCTTTGCAGTGACGTACAGACCGTGTTGTTATTGCCGAAGGTGGCGTTGAAGTCCTTCTTTTCCCACGTGTAGCGCGCGCCCAGGGTCAGCTTGAGCTGATCGGTAAGCGAAATGATGTTGTGGGTGAACAGCGCGTAATTGCGGCTTTTCTGGTTATAGACATCAGTCGTGCTGCCAAGGTTATTCAGCCCGTCGAGCGTCGTGAAACCAGCTGCAATTGCTGCACCTGTAGCCCCGCCGCCGCTAGCACTTGCGATAGTTGCCGGTCCGACTGTCGGCGGAACGCAACCAACGTTGGTGGGCGAATACAGACCGGCAAGAGAGCCTCCGCTGATAATGCGGCAGGTGGCAAAGCGGCCATACTGGTTGCCAAACCGCAAATTGTCGGACAGCGACAACCGTTCATCGGCAAGGAAGCCACCGATTAACCAGTCCAGCTTATCGTTGAAGGCTGAACCTTGCAGGCGCAGTTCCTGGCTGAAAGTCTTGAACTGGCGGAACGCATTTCCGTCGTCGGACCGGTACAGAATATCGACCGCTGAATAGTCAGTGTCCGAACCTCCCCCGCTCTTGTATTCGCGGTAACCGGTGATCGAGGTCAGCTTGGCGGCACCCAGATCCTGGTTCCATTCAAGGCTGACACCGCCATCGTTGGTGGTACCGTGGAAAGTACGCCCTGAGTTTACCCAGATATTACGGCTGAACGGATCGCTGAAACCCGCTGCCGGCTGGCCAAGATCGGTCAACACGCGAACGATATTATTCTGTGCCGGATCGTTGAGCCCGCCAATCAACGGATTGAAGTTGCGATCAAGATAGACCGCAGCGCAGCAGTCTTCGCTCTTGTGGGAATAATCGCCAATCAGACGGATGGAGGTAGCATCGCTCGGCTCAAACAGCAGCTGGCCGCGCACGAAATACCGGTTCCGGTTGTTCACGTCGCGGTTGTTTAGCACGTCGTTGTAGAACCCGTCGCGCTTGGAATAAACGCCGTCGACACGAACAGCGAGTTGGTCCGAAATCGGACCGGTCAATCCGCCAGCCAGCCGCCAGTAGTTGAAGTTGCCGTAAGTCGCTTCGGCATTGCCCCCGAAAGTGAATGACGGCTTCTTGCTGATCACGTGGATCAGGCCTGCCGAAGCATTGCGCCCGAAAAGCGTACCCTGCGGACCGCGCAGCACTTCAACACGTTCGATTTCGCCCAGTTCATTAAGGCCTATACCTGAGCGCGAACGATAGACGCCATCGATGAATACCGCGACAGAACTTTCCAGACCGGGATTGTCACCAACCGTGCCGATGCCGCGAATACGCGCCGAACCGTTTGCTTCGGTGCCGGTAGAGGATACGAGCAGCGACGGGGCAAGCTGGTTAAGCTGGCGAATATCGTTTGCCCCCGAGTTTTGCAAAGACTGTGCATTGACCGCCGAAATCGCGATCGGCACGTTCGACAAAGCTTCGGCCCGGCGGGTCGCGGTGACGATAATTTCACCGCTGGCAGTTTCACCTTCGTCAGCCTGTGCAGTGGAATCCTGCGCGTAGGCCGGCGCGCTGAGCGCCAGAACGCTTGAAGCCGCAACAAGCGCCTGCAAGCTGATTTTCCGCGAAAAATACCTCATCAATCGACTCCCATTGAAATCCGGCCCGACCTTATGCGGTCGTGGTTAGCTGTTCAGTTCTAGACCCGGCGCAACAATCTCTCAATGTCCGAAATGCTTGGCGAACACAATTAACCGGCAACCAGTGCAAGCAGGCCACATAGCATGCCTTAAGGACGCCAACCCCGAACCAGCGCCAGTAAATGGCCAACATTCTCGACCGGTGTGGTCTGACCAATCCCGTGTCCCAGGTTGAACACGTGGGGTCGATCAGCAAAAGTATCGAGGATTTTCAGCGTTTGGCGCTCCAGTTCCGCTCCTCCTGCCAAGAGCAGGAGGGGATCAAGATTGCCCTGCACTGGCATGCGAGAAGGAAGTACACGTGCCGCCCACAGCGGATCGACCGTTTCGTCGATCCCCACTGCATCAACTTTGGTCTCGCGGACATAGGCATCGAGTTTCTCGCCCGCGCCCTTGGGAAAGCCGATGATCGGAACGTCAGGAAATCGCTGGCGAAGCGCTGACACAATCGCTGCGTTGGGTGCCACCACCCAGCGTTCGAACTCTGCAGGAGCCAGGCTGCCAGCCCAGCTGTCAAACAATTGCACTGCCTCGGCCCCTGCCAGGATCTGGCCGCCAAGATATTCGACCGTCACCGCAGTGATCGCATCGATGATGGCCTGGAACGCGGCCGGATCGCGGTAAGCCATGGCACGGGTGTCATGCTGGTCGCGGCTGCCCTGACCGTTGACCATATAGGTCGCGACGGTCCACGGGCTGCCGGCAAAACCCAGCATCGTCTTGTCTGCGGGCAGGGCCGCGCGCACCAACTTGACTGTTTCATAGATCGGGGAAAGCCGCTCGGGCACCGCGTGAAGCGCGGCCAGCGCCGCGTCCGCCAACCGCGGGGAGAGGTGTGGCCCCTCGCCCGCCAGGAACTCAAGATCCTGGCCCATGGCATAAGGAACGATCAGGATATCCGAAAACAGGATTGCCCCGTCAAAGCCGAACCGGCGGATCGGCTGCAAGGTGATTTCGGCCGCCGCTTCGCTATCATAAACCAGCGGCAGGAACCCGCCCTTCTGTTCACGCAAAGCGCGATATTCGGGAAGATAACGCCCCGCTTGGCGCATCAGCCAGACTGGCCGATCACTGGAGTTTTCACCCCGCAGGGTACGTAGGAGCAAACCGGGCATCGGGCGATTCCTAATCAAAACAATAAGATTCTTAAAAGGATTCTGTAGGTTGTTGTGCTGTGGAAAGCGGGGACGACGCGCCCTTGCCTGATTTGTGCCGGACTGAACAGGGCCAAGCGCAACGGCGAATCCCTACCCCTGCGCGTCAAGCTTAAGCTATGCCCGCTATCCCCAGCCTGTGGGGAACAGTTTCCCCCTGTCCACAAGAGTCCATTTCGAAGGCCGGTTGCGGGCAGCGAATCCCTTGCCGAACTTGTGCCTGCTGTTGTCCCGTGGTTTATGCGGGCCTCTGTCCACAGGGGCTTTTCCGATCCCGTCATGCCGCGCCTGCACCTGCATCTTTTGTCCGATTCAACCGGCGAAACCCTGGAGATGATCGCCAAGGCAGCGCTCGCGCAGTTCGAGGGAGCGGATGTATCGCGCCATTTTTGGCCGATGGTCCGCAGCCAACAACACCTTGACCGGATCATGGGTGAAATCGCCAGCAATCCGGGCGTGGTATTCTTCACGCTGGTCAATGCCGAAACCCGCACCCGGCTGGAAGAGCAGTGCCGCACGCTTGGCCTGCCAATCGTTCCAGTGCTTGATGCAGCGGTCGAAGCACTAGAAAGCGCACTGGGCCAGCACCCCAAGGCCCGGCCTGGCCGCCAGCATATGATGGATGAGGCATACTTTGCGCGGGTCGATGCGATCCAGTTTACCATCGCGCATGATGATGGCGTGCTGTGGGAAGACTGGGAAGAAGCCGACATCGTGCTCGCCGGCGTTTCGCGAAGTTCCAAGACCCCGACCAGCATTTATCTGGCCAACCGGGGTTACAAGGTGGCCAACATACCGATCGTTGTGGAAAGTCCGCCGCCTTCAGCACTCTACGGCCTGCGACATCCGCTGGTGGTCGGGCTGACGACTGCGCCAGAACGGTTGATCCAAGTACGCCGCAATCGCTTGCTGTCGCTTAACCAGGCGCCCGAAACGGCCTATGTGGATGAAGATCGCGTTGCCAAGGAAGTGCAGTTTGCGCGGCGCATGTTTGCCGACAACGACTGGCCGGTGATCGATGTTACCCGACGCTCGATCGAAGAGGCTGCAGCGGCGATCATCAACCTCTACAACGAGTTTCTGGCCGCGCGCGAGGCTGCGGCGGAATGACCTTGATCCTTGCTTCGCAAAGCGCCTCACGCAGCGCTATGCTGAAGGCGGCCGGTGTGCTGCATCAGGCGGTTCCCGCTCATCTTGACGAGCGGGCGATCGAAGCTGAACTGTCAAGCTCGATGCCCGAAACTATTGCTCTTGCCCTTGCCCAGGCCAAGGCCGAAGCGGTGTCGCGCCAAAGACCGGGCGACCTGGTGCTGGGGAGTGATTCTCTGGTCGTGGTGGGTGGGCGCCGCTTCGACAAGCCCGCCAGCCGGGATGAGGCGGCCGCACACCTGCGCTTGTTTTCAGGCAAGCATATGTCGCTCCATTCCGCCGCCGCTTTGGCCCGCGGCGGGCGGTGCCTGTGGAAGCAGGTTGATACGGCAACTCTGGCCTTCCGCGATCTGTCGGATCGCTTCATCGCTGGATACCTCGATCACGAATGGCCAGCCGTGGCCGGCTGCGTCGGGGTATTCCGGATTGAGGGGCTCGGCATTCAATTGTTCGAAGAGATTCGCGGTGATCATTTCACCGTGCTGGGAATGCCGTTGTTCCTGGTATTGCGGGCCCTGCGCGAGTTGAAGGCAATTTCGGCATGACGCGCCCCTATGCCGAGGTGATCGGCGATCCAATCGCACAGTCGAAGTCGCCTGCGATCCATTCATTCTGGTTGGACAAGCTCGGTATCGATGCGGGTTACCGTGCATGCCAGGTGCCCCCTGACGGGCTGGAAACATATCTCGCACAGCGTCGAACCGACACGGCCTGGCTTGGCTGCAATGTAACCATGCCGCATAAACAGGCTATCATGCCGCTGGTGGACCAAATCGATGCGGCCGCCCAGCGGATCGGGGCTGTCAACACAGTGGTTCGCAGTGCCCACGGCGTGCTTGCCGGAACCAACACCGATGTAGCCGGATTCCTCGAACCGCTCCAGCCGCTGCTGGGCCAGCAGCACCTTTTCCGCATTGCCCGCGTGTTCGGTGCTGGCGGAGCCGCGCGCGCGATTGTCAGTGCGCTGTCCAACGCCGGGTTTGCCATTGTGCTGGCTGCACGTGATCCGGCAAAAGCCGCCGAATTGCTGGGCGAACTGGCTCATGGTGATGACAACCACGCGGTCCAGCTTGCGCACTTTGCTCAGCCGACCGATTTTGCTTTCGATGACAGGCAAGGAATCTGTGACATCGTGGTCAATGCCAGCCCTCTCGGCATGGCGGGGCAGTCACCGCTTGAACTGGATTTCAGCCACGTCCCCCCGGGAAGTATAATCTATGACATCGTTACTCATCCCCTTGAAACGCCGTTGCTGGTCGCGGCGCGCGAACGGGGGTTTGAAACGGTCGACGGTCTGGCCATGTTGATCGGTCAGGCCGCTGCGGCATTCGAATTGTTTTTCGGCCAACCTGCGCCGCGCAAATACGACGCCGAGCTGCGCGACCGTTTGACGCGATGAGCAAGCCCTTCATCCTGGGTCTGACCGGATCGATCGGTATGGGCAAATCAGCCGTAGCCGAAATGTTCCGCGCCCTTGGTGTGCCGGTGTTCGATGCCGACGCTGCGGTGCACGAACTGCAAGGCCCTGACGGCGCTTGCGTGGCCCCGATCGAGCGTGCGTTCCCGGGAACGACCGGCCCGGGCGGGGTCGACCGGCCACGGCTTGGTGCGGCGGTGTTTGGTGATGCCGAAGCGCTAACACGGCTTGAGGCCATCGTTCACCCCGAAGTGGCTGAAATGCGCCGCACCTTTCTGGCTGACAATGCGAACGCAGAGCTGATCGTTTTCGATATTCCTTTGCTGTACGAAAAAACCGGCCAGCACGGGCTTGATGCGGTGGTGGTCGTCTCGGCACCGCCGGAAATGCAGCGCGCCAGGGTCTTGGCGCGGCCGGGCATGACGGCGCAAAAGTTTGAACAGATTCTGGCACTGCAGGTGTCCGATGCGGACAAACGCAGCCGGGCCGACTACGTAATCGACACCGGCATGACGCTGAATCAAACGCGCGATGCCGTCAAAGCATTGGTGCACGGGATCACCACTGCCGAAAAATAGCGCCGCGCCCCCTTGCGCAGGCGCGCGGACAGGCAGATATTCCCCTTAATGCGTGAAATCATATTCGATACCGAGACCACCGGCCTTGATCCCAAGACCGGCGACCGCATGGTGGAAATCGGCTGCATCGAAATGGTCAATCGGGTTACAACCGGGCAAACCTTTCACGCCTATTTCAACCCCGATCGTGACATGCCCCAGGCCGCCGAAGCGGTGCACGGGCTGTCGATCACTTTCCTGTCGGACAAGCCCCGCTTTCATGAGCGCGCCGCCGATCTACTCGCTTTTCTGGGCGATTCCCCGCTGGTTGCGCATAACGCCGGATTCGATTTCGGCTTCCTCAATACCGAACTGGAGATGTGCGGCCTTGATCCGGTCGACCGGGCGCGGATGATCGATACTGTCGCGCTGGCACGGATTCGGCACCCCGGCGCCAAGCTCAGCCTCGATGCATTGTGCTCCCGCTATGGCATCGACCGAAGCCACAGGACGTTGCACGGTGCGCTCCTTGACGCCGAATTGCTGGCCCAGGTCTATGTTGAACTGACCGGCGGACGCCAGATCGGGCTTCACCTGGCGGAGGATGCGGTGGACAGTCTGGTAGCCGCCTCCGTCACCTTGACGGTTCGCGAACGACCCCTTCGCCCCGCGCGGCCCCACCGGCCAAATGAGACGGAACTGGCGGCACATGCTGCCTTCCTCGAAACGGTCAAGGCGCCGCTCTGGCAGTCCTGATCCGAGCTTTCGGGGTTCGAAGACAGGAGTAAGTGATTCATGGATATTCGCGTTTCCGGCCATCAGGTTGAAACCGGCGAAGCCCTGCAAAGTCATGCGCAGGAACGCCTTTCCGCCATTGTCGACAAGTATTTCGGCCAGGCGCTGTCCAGCACCGTTACATTCAACCGCGCACCGGCCAACGCCTTTCGCTGCGATATCGTCACGCACGCCATGCAGGGATTAGTGCTCAAGGGTGCCGGCATCGCGCAGGACGCGCACGTTGCGCTCGACCAGGCAGCGGAAAAAATCGACAAGCAGCTGCGCCGCTACAAGCGCCGGATCAAGGACCGCCACGAACAGCACAGCCACGCCAACCGCGCGGAAGACGCTGCCTATACCGTGTTCGAAGAGCCTGACCATGCAGCGGAAGAAGTTTCCGCCGATGCCCCGGTGGTCATTGCCGAAACCCGCGTCGACGTGCCCGAAACAACAGTTTCCGATGCCGTTATGATGCTTGATCTGCGTAATACCAACGCACTCCTTTTCAAAAATACGGGTACTGGTCGTCACAACATGGTTTACCGCCGCGGCGATGGTTCGATCGGTTGGGTTGAACCTTCGTAACGGACAGGGTAAAGGCCCGCGCACTTTCCGGGGGGTGAGGATCAGGGGAACAGTTGCGGTGCTTCCGCAGTTGACCTTGCACCTGTGCCCCCCTTTTGCCGTTTTACGGAAGCTAGCGCCCCTGAAATGACCGCACTATTTACCCTTTCCCCCAATGCTGTCGGCATGATCTTGGCTGATACCAAGCCAATCATCCTGGCTAGCCTGGCTGACCGGTTCGCATCGGTTTACGGGCTGGATCCCGTGCTCGTGCTGGAACGAATCGAAGAACGCGAAAAGCTAGGCAGCACCGGATTTGGCCGAGGCGTTGCGATACCTCACGCCCGGATGCCGGATTTGAGCCGTCCTGTGGCGGCGTTCTTTCGTCTCGATACGCCCGTTGCGTTTGATGCTGCCGACGGCATGCCGGTTGACATGGTCTTTGGTCTGTTATCGCCCGAACAGGCGGGCGCAGCGCATCTTCACGCCCTTGCCGCGATCAGCCGCATGATGCGCGACGAAACGATGCACCAGGCCTTGGGCGAAGCGCCGGGTTCCGAGGCGCTCTACAGCCTGCTGGCCAATTCGATAGACCGCGACGCGGCCTGATTTCGGTTTGCGCCTGACCGGTCCTTGATCATCGAACCGCGCTTTCCCGCTCATCTTGAAGTTGCCGGGCTGGTCCGCGCTGTTGAGGCTGCGGGCGGTTTTGCCGTGGTTGCCGCAAAAGGTGAACGCGACGCTGGCACAATCCTCGTATTAACCATCGACAAGGGCGAAAATGCGCGCATCTATGAGCGAATGCCAACTGCTACGGGTCAGCGATCTTGGCGTCTGACATTTACGGAAGACATTGAAAATAAACAAAAAACATCGGAATTTCTAAACCGCCGACGAGCGCAGGACCCCGATTTGTGGATTGTTGAACTGGATATCGCGAATGGTGAACGGTTCATCGGATTGTCGGGAACTATTGATTGACTCTGCTGCACTGCGGCAACTAGGGGCGCGCACCTTTTGTTTGTGCGCAGGCGGCGCGGGGGGCACCTAGGCCCGTCACGCTAGCACGCAGACGGGGGACAGCCGGCAGGGTTTCAGCTGGTATCGGATGGCTCAGGCGATCCCGATCCGACCTTGTTCTGGCGCGTCCACCGCCCAATACGACGGACGAATGAGCCGCAAGCTTAACAAGGCCAGCGCACTTGCCATGGCCGCCACAGTAATGACGATAGTCTTCAGCGCCGACGGTTCGGGCGCTGCCGCTCAGGCCGCCAAGGCTGACACGGCAATTCAGGAGCCGACTCCTCAAGCGTCGATCTTGATCACCACGCCGCAAGCGCCGGCCGTGGTCACCGAAGGCACTGGTCCGGAAACCGACCCGGTTGCCGATGCCCTTCCCCTTCCCGTCATACCCAAAGCCGCGTCGTTGGCCGCGATGGTTGCCGCTCAACCCAAGGTTAGCGACCTCTCGCGGGAACTGAACTGCCTGGCCGGTGCGATTTATTTCGAATCGAAGAGCGAATCGCTTGCCGGACAGCTCGCTGTCGGACGAGTGGTCGTGGCGCGGTCAAAATCGGGCCGTTTCCCTGACTCTTATTGCGGCGTGGTTTTTCAGCGTTCGCAGTTCTCGTTCGTGCGCGGCGCGTCCATGCCTGCGATCCCCAAGGCTTCGAAGCAGTGGAAGAACGCTGTGGCAATCGCCCAGATAGCCCATTCTGGCGCGTGGAAAAGTCCGGCCGAAGGCGCGTTGTTCTTTCACGCCGCCTATGTTTCGCCCGGCTGGCGCCTGACCCGCCTGGCCCGAGTCGACAATCACGTCTTTTATCGGTGAGCACGGGCCGGTTGGCCTTAACCCTTATCGCTACGCTCCAAACTCAAACCAAACCGGAGCATGGTCACTGGCTTTTTCGCGGCCGCGGTGGTCTTTATCAACGCCGCAGGCGACCAGCCGGTCGGCCAGCTCGGGCGACAAAAGCCCATGGTCTATGCGAAAGCCGTGATCGCGCTGCCAGGCGCCGGCCTGGTAGTCCCAATAGGTCCACACGCCGCCTTGCGGATTGTGGGTGGCGAGCGCATCTGTCCAGCCGTCACATAGTAAGCGGGAATACGCATCGCGTGATGCCGGTTGCATCAAGGCATCCGCGGCCATCGCAGTGGGTGACCAAACATCGCTATCATTCGGAATGACATTGTAATCACCCAGAATGATTGCCGGTACTTCCTGGGCAGCGATTTCGCGCATGCGGCTGCGCAGCCGGTCCATCCAGCGCAGCTTGTAATCGAACTTGGGGCCGGGCTGCGGATTGCCGTTGGGCAGATAGATGCAGGCCACCCGTGTGCCGAAAACATCGGCTTCTAGGTAGCGTGAATGGTCATCCTCGTCCTCGCCCGCCAGACCGCGCTGAACTTCGGTTGGGACTATTCCATCCGCCAGAATCGCCACGCCGTTGAAACTTTTCTGGCCATGCCATATCGCGTGATAACCGATCTTTTCAAAGTCTGCGGCCGGAAACCCGTCATCCTGGGATTTGATCTCCTGCAGGCAGGCCACGCTTGGCCGCGTTTCTTCCAGCCATTCCAGCAGCCGCGGCAGCCGCGCCTTGATACCGTTGATGTTGAACGTGGCGATCTTCATCAGATGGCGAAGCTGGATCCGCACCCGCAACCGCTTGCCGCGTTGGGATTGGTCACTTGAAAAGCTGATCCGCCAAGCGATTCGACAAAATCGACCATGCTGCCGGCGACCAGATCAAGGCTGACCGGATCAACCACCAGCGCAACCCCGTCGGTTTCAACCTTGAGGTCGTCAGGGTCTGGTGCATCGGCCAGTTCAAACTTGTACTGGAAGCCCGAACAACCGCCGCCTTCGACGGCCAGGCGCAAGATTGCGGGCTTACCCTGCTTGGCTGCGATTGCCGCCACGCGCGCGGCGGCGGAATGGCTAAGGGTCATGGTCTGGATGTCCATGCAGCCGATGTAGGGTGTCTGTCCCTTTGCAGCAACTACGCGCTCTGGATATAGCTGCGCATCGCTTCGGCTTCCGCCACTATGTTGTCGATACGGTATTTCACCAGATCACCGATCGAGACAAAGTCGGTTAGCTGTCCGTCGTCGACTACCGGCAAGTGGCGTACGCGCCGCCGGGTCATCAAGCCCAAGGCGTCAAGCACTCCGGTCTGCGGGTCTACCGATATGGCTGGCGATGTCATGACGTCGCCCACCCGCTTGTTCAGCATGGTTGGACCATGGGCGGCCAGTTGATAGACGACATCGCGTTCGGAAAATATTCCCGCAACACGGCCTTCCTGCATAACCGGCAATGCGCCGATGCGGCGATCGGCCAAAATGGCCACCGCTTCGGCCACGCTGATTGACGCATCGCAGCTGATGATCGCGCCGCTGCGCTCCTGGATCAGGCGTGCAATTGTCATGGGCGCTCTCCCGCAGATGTATGGTGCCGCCATGATGCCACGAAGCCTGTGAATTGGCCAGTCCGCCACTTGTCAGCCGCCAGACTTGCGATCATGAACAGCGTCATGGTCCGCTCTCCGCTCGACAATGTTGAAAACGCTCAGTTTGCCTGGAACCGGTTTCGCCGGATGCTGCGCGGCTGGGCACTGGTTTCAGTCCTGTCAGCAGCTGGCGCGGTGGCGTGGTTTTTCAACCAGTTCGGGCTGGTTTCAATCCACTTCTACATCGCCGCGGCGCTGGGCATCGGCGCCATGATCATGATGACCGGGGCGTTGATGAGCCTGCTTTTCCTGTCGAGTGGAACCGGCCATGATGACGCCGTCCGTGATTTTGAACGGCGGGACGATCAGGTCGGGTAAAGCCGGTAATCCTCGACCGGAACGCCGCCGATCAGATGTTCCTGAATGATGCGTTCCAGCACCGGTTCTGTGCATGAATGATACCAGACCCCGTCCGGCCAGACCACGGCGACCGGCCCCGCAGCGCAGATTCGCAGGCAGTCCGCCTTGGTCCGCGCAACGCCGCCGCCGCCATCAAGGTCGAGCTGCTTCAAACGTTTTTTGAGGTATTTCCACGCAGGCGCGCCGACGCTGCGCGAACAGCACTCGCCCTTTTCGGGTTCGGCGCAAAGGAAGATGTGGCGGCGCGTGCCTTCACCGCCGATCTTGGTCAGCGCAGCACGGGCCTTGGCAATTTGCGCCCCAGTGCTCACTTCTTCAGCCACCGGCCCAACCAGTCAAACACAGTTTGATGCCATTGCAGTGAGTTCTTGGGTTTCAGCACCCAATGGTTTTCATCGGGGAACACCAGCAGTTCGCTCGGCACGCCCTTGCGCTGCAAGGCGGTGTAGCTGGCCAGTCCCTGAGTATAGGGAATGCGGAAATCCTTTTCGCCGGTGATGACCAGCATCGGAGTCTTCCATTTGTCGACGTGGTTCACCGGGTTCCACTTTTCGTACTCGGCAGCGGCCTCATAATAGGGTTTGCCGCCGTGTTCCCATTCGTCAAACCACAATTCTTCGGTTTCATAGGCCATGGCCCGGGCATCGAACACGCCGTCATGCTGGACCAGGCACTTGAACTGGTCGGGCCATTTTCCCGCAATCCAGTTCATCATGTAGCCGCCATAGCTGGCGCCCATCGCGCAGGAATTGGCCAGATCAACCTGCGCATCAAGCCGCGCCGCCGCGGCAAATCCCTTTTGAAGATCCTCCAACGGCTTGCCGCCCCAGTCCTTGTTGATCGCATCGGTAAAGGCCTGACCATAGCCGGTACTGCCATGAAAATCGACCGAGACGACCGCGTAACCTTGGCTCGCCACCACGCGGGGGTTCCAGCGGTTGGACCAGCTGTCGTTGAAACTGCCTTGCGGCCCGCCGTGGACATAGAGGATCGCGGGCAGCCTGCCCGCTGCGCCAGCTGGCTTGGTGATCTGGCCCCACACGGTATCGCCATTTGCCCCGGCAAAGCTGAAGCGCTGGGTGACAACGGACGCACGCGCGGCAAGGGCAGATGCGGCCACATCCGTAATCCGCATACCGCGCTTGCCCTTCGCGGCAATGTAGAGCTCGGCCGGACCGGCAATCGAATCGCGGGTGAAGACGATCCGCCCGTCGCGCAAGGGGAACACGGCGCCAATATGCCCTTCACGCTTCACCTCGGGCGAAAGCGCCAAGCGGGTCACCTTGCCGGCCAGATCGACGCGAAAGGCCGGGTTATCGAGCACGTCATTGGCAGTAACGATCATCCCTTGCGAATCGGGCATCCAGTCAATTGACCCAACTGAGCGATCCCAACCTTGAGTGAGCGCGCGTTTCTGGCCAGTCTGCAGGCTGAGCAGGGTCAACACCTGTCGATCAGCTTCGTAACCGGGGCGCGCCATTGCTGCCCAGGCGAGCCACTTGCCATCGGGCGATGCTGCAGGAAGGGTGTCAGTTGCCAGATTGTCGGGGGTCAGGTTGTGCGGGGCTGTCCCGTCTATCGGGGAATGCCACACGTCTAGATTGGTCGACAGCGGCTCGTTGCGGTCGGCCTGGCGGGCGGTGAAATAGACCCCCTTCGAATCGGCAGACCACGACAGTTCTTCGCCCCCGCCAAATGGTTTGGACGGGGTATCTCCGGTCAGCGTATCGGACGGGCCGTCGATGGCGACCACCGCGCTGCTTGCTGTCCCATCTGCGCCAAGATCGACGACGAAGCCGCGGCTGTAATTGCCCGGAGTTTCCCACGCGTCCCAGTGCCGGACAAAGCCGCTGCCATCCTTGTAGAGCCGCCCGGTGCCAGGGCCGGGCAGTGCTGTGTTACCGTCTTTCTCGCAGCCCAATGTCGGGCAATCGCGTGCCACATCGCCCCAGACCAGCAAGCGCTTGCCATTGGGCGAAACCTTGAAGCCGGCCACATCGGCCTTGAACCGGGTGACCTGTATCGCCGTGAAATCAGCGGCCGGCGGCGCATTGCCGCTGCGCGCCTTGGCCGGCAAGGCCCAAACCTGGGTCAAGCCGTCAGCGGCGGGCTTGCCATCCATGCCACTGGCCGACAGCCAGTAAAGCGTACCGTCGGGCGCATAGGCAGGGTCGCTGGCGCCGGTCCAGGGTAACTGGGTTTGCACGCCGGTGCGGCCCAGCGGGATAAAGCGGATGGCGCCGCTGCGCTTGTACGTGGCGGGATCGGTGGTGGTAACCACCACGGCAACGGTCTTGCCATCGGGTGAAACCGCAACAGCGCCAAGCCGCCCTAGAGTGACTAGATCCTGCGCGCTCATCGGCGGGGCGGTTTGTGCCTGGACGGGAACAGCGGACAGGGCGGAGGCCGCGCAAAGCGCTGCTGCAAGCCAAAAGGTGTGCGTCATGGGCGGCAGGGATAAACGCCTTGGCGCCAAAGGCAAAATGAATTGCCTCGCCCTTCGGGATCAGACCTTTTTGCCGACGATCCGGGCAATTTCCGCAGCAACCATTCGTTCGACCAGCGGCGGCAGATTGGTGTCGAGCCATTGCGCCAGTGCCGGGCGCAGCAATTCGCGGGTCAGCCCTTCGAGCGAGGTTTCGCCCGAACGGACGATCTGCGGAGCAGCGGGCGGCTGGGCCAACATCGCCAGCGCGCTCAGCGAATCGCGCATTGAACTGGTTGCATCCTCTGTCAGTAGAGGGCTGTCGGGCGCCATCGCCTGATCATCAACATCGTCTGCATCGACCAGATCGGCGTCAGCCAGATCAAATACCTCGTCGTCGGCAGGATCGGTCTGAGGTGCTGTATCCCGCGAGATTCCGCGCTCTTCGCGGTCCTTGCGTTCTTCTGCAGCGCCAACGCGGTTGTCGCGCGCGATCACTTTTTTGATCGATTCGAGGATCTCCTCGACCGATGGTTCTCCAGCCTGGCGCATCGCCCTGTTACCCCCAGCTGTCCCATGACGGGACTGATTCACGGATTGATAACTGAACCGTCCTGCGCCGGGGTGTCAACGGTCCGCGTCGATTGGGGCTTGGGCGCGGGGTCGCTTTGCCAATCCCAGATGATATTTTTGACACGGTCGTAATTCGTAACCGGATCATACAGCGGTCCGCCATCCAGCCCCAGATCGCGGGCTTCGGCCTTACCCATAGCTGACAGCAGATTGAACCCGGCAACATAGGCATTGCGCTTGGCCGTCACCAGCTGGACCTGCGCGTTAAGCAGTTCCTGTTCGGCGTTGAGGATATCGAGGATGGTGCGGTTCCCGACGGTATTTTCAGCGCGCACCCCTTCAAGACTGAGCGCTGCAGCGTCGACTGCGGTTTGCGAAGAGGTGATCAGCGATGTCGCCGCCTGCCAGCTGGCATAGGCTGAGCGGGTGGCGGCGATCACTTCGCGTTCAATACCGATTTCCTGCTCCAGCGTCGCGCCTTCGCGGGCCTGCGCCTGACGTCGCTGCGCAGCGGGCAGGCCGCCCTGAAACAACGGGATCGAGGCGCGAATGCCGGCCACCGCGCTGGTCGACGATTGCGCGGCGCCGGGTACGCCGTTCGAGCCCAGATAATCGCTGCGGTCCGCGCCGGTGAATACGCTGATTGTGGGCAGTCGTCCCGAACCTGCCACGGCAGTGTCGAAACCGGCGGCCTTGCTGCGCGTGCGCGCGGCAACAAGATCAGGATTGCTGTCGAGCGCGGTCTGGACGGCCGCATCGACCGAATCGGGCAGGCCCGGCAACGGCGGAGGGGGCTGAAGCGCGACGGGCGCTTTTCCAACCACCTGAATATAGCGTTCGCGCGCGGAAATCAGCTGCGCCTCGGCGCTGCGGGTCTGTCCTCCGGCAAGGGCGAATCGTGACTGCGACTGGGCAACGTCGGTGCGGGTCAGATCGCCGATCTCGAATCGGTCGCGCGTGGCTTGCAGATTGACGCCCAGCGCTCTGGTGTTGCTGCGGTTGAGATTGACCACGGCCTGTCCGGTGATCACATCCATATAGGCTGCGACCACCTGGCTGAACACGCCTGATTCGGTCGCGCGCAGATCAGCCTGTCCGGCTGCGACCCGCGTGCGTGCGGCGCGGATCGAATTTTTGATCGCTCCGCCGGCATAAAGCGGCATGCCGACATCGACATTGAAGCCCAGATTGCGATCGGGCGCCAGCGGGCTTGACCCGCTGGTGTGCAGAAACTCGGTATAGGTTGCACCGGCACTGACCGATGGAAGTGAGGACGATCGCGCGATTGGCACGCCTTCGTCCACCGCGCGCTGCTGGGCGCGGGCGGCTTGCAATTGCGGATTGGAGGCATACGCCATGGTCAGCGCTTCGCGCAGATCGTCGGCCAGGGCCGGGCTCGCGGCCAGAGCCATCCCTGCAAGCAGGGCAAAGCGCATCAGGCGCATAGTCAGAAGCTCCAGCTCTTGGGGGCAGAAAAAGAGGGCAGGGTGGGAATACCCATATCGGCAAGCGCGATCAGCGCGACATTGCCGCCGATCTTGCGGCCCGATGCCAGCCGGGTGACGCCGCGCTGAACCAGCCCGGTAACGATCCGCCCGCCTTCGGCCAGCGCGCTTGCCAGCCCGTCGGACAGATGCTCAATCGCGCCATCGACCAGGATCAGACTGAAGGTACCCTTGACCCCGGCAGCAGCGGCCATGGCGGAAACCACAGTCACATCCGTAACTTGCGAGCGCAGCAGCGCGGCGAGGTAATCGCTGCCGCAGCTGACCACCAGCACCTTGTCATCGGCGCGAGGCGCCGCTTGGCACAGCATAGTGCCCTGGACCAGCGGAGCGGGCAGCGCCTGACCATCACCCAGCGGCAGGGCGCGGTCGATATAAGCGTGGCCGCGTGCGGCGGCAGGGACATAGTCTTCGCGCGCGACGGAGCCCATAGCGGCCAAGACCCATTCCTCGTTAACGCCGCTGGGGCGCAGCTGGCTGTCGATCATCGCCTTGCGGGCGGCAGCAGAGTCCAGAGTGGCTACGCTCATCAATCGATGTCCTTTATTGCGGACTGTATTACACAGGCAAAACAGGTAGGCAACTACCCCTGCGATCCCGCCAAAACCCGCCACAGCGACTTTGACGACAGGGTTGTGCAGCGCCTATGGGGCGGCGAGCACGAGTTCAAGAGGGAAATCGGCGAATGACCGACATGGTGACCATCAGCGAGCAGGACCTGATCGAAAGCGTGGCCGACGCGCTACAGTTCATCAGCTATTTCCACCCGATGGACTATATCCGGGCTCTGGGCGATGCCTATGAGGCCGAGCAGGGACCGGCAGCCAAGGACGCGATCGCCCAGATTCTGACTAACAGCCGAATGTGCGCCGAAGGACACCGACCGATCTGCCAAGACACCGGGATCGTTAACGTGTTCGTCAAGTGGGGCACGGAATGCCGGCTTGATTCGCGCCGTTCGCTGCAGGACGTGGTCGATGACGGGGTGCGCAAGGCCTATCTCAACCCCGACAACAAGCTGCGCGCCAGCGTGCTGGCTGACCCCGCTTTCACCCGCCGCAACACCCGCGACAACACCCCTTGCGTGCTTCATGTGGAAATGGTGCCGGGCAGAACCGTGTCGATCGATGTTGCGGCCAAGGGCGGCGGGAGTGAAAACAAGTCAAAGTTCAAGATGATGAACCCCAGCGATTCGATCGTCGACTGGGTGATCGAGATGTTGCCCCAGATGGGCGCCGGCTGGTGCCCCCCGGGCATGCTGGGGATCGGTATCGGAGGAACGGCCGAACAGTGCATGGTATTGGCCAAGCAAGCGCTGATGGAGCCGATCGACATGGCCCAGCTGAAGCGGCGCGGCGCGAAGACCGATGTCGAAGCCCTGCGGATCGAGATTTTCGATAAGGTCAACGCACTGGGGATCGGCGCGCAGGGACTGGGCGGGCTGTCAACCATACTCGACGTCAAGATCATGGACGCGCCGTGCCACGCCGCGGGCAAGCCGGTAGGCATGATCCCCAACTGCGCCGCCACGCGCCATGCCCATTTCACGCTCGACGGATCGGGCCCCAGCTTTCTTGAAGCGCCCCGGCTCGATGAATGGCCCGACGTGCACTGGACCCCGGATAAAGCGGCCAAGCGCGTCAATCTTGATGCGCTGACCCGCGAAGAGGTGGAAAGCTGGAAGCAAGGTGACCGGCTGCTGTTGAACGGCAAGATGCTGACGGGCCGCGATGCCGCGCACAAGCGCATCCAGGACATGCTGGCCAAGGGTGAGGCTCTGCCAGTCGATTTCAAGGGCCGGGCGATCTACTATGTCGGTCCGGTTGATCCGGTTCTGGGCGAAGTGGTCGGTCCCGCCGGCCCGACAACCGCGACGCGGATGGACAAGTTCACTGACATGATGCTTGAACTTGGCTTGCTGACCATGATCGGCAAGGCCGAGCGCGGGCAAGGCGCGGTCGATTGCATTGCCAGGCACAAGGTTGCCTACCTGATGGCGGTCGGCGGTGCCGCCTATCTGGTGTCCCGGGCGATCCGCGAATCGAAGGTGGTCGCGTTCGAAGATCTGGGCATGGAGGCGATCTACGAGTTCACGGTCGAAGATATGCCGGTGACCGTCGCAGTGGATAGCGAAGGCAACAATGTCCACAAGATCGCCCCGCTGGTGTGGCAGGAAAAGATTGCCCGTGAAGGACTGCTGGCCAAGTAAGGGCCCTTCGACCAACCACGCCGATGCTTCGATGAAGCGACTGGCCCTGGGGCCGCGCGGTAGGCTAGTGCAGATGGTAATGGAGGATGAGGCTACCCCTTCGCGCGTGCCGGCGCGCGTCGTCATCGTTTCGGTGGCGGGGCTGTGGCTGGCTTATTTCCTTATCGCCACGCTGCGCGGCTGGCTGGTCGGGCTTGAGTTATACGATGCGCTGCTGTGGCGCAGAGCGCTGGTCATAGCCTGTTCGATGGGCGTTACCCTTGCGCTGTGGCCGCTGCTGCGCCTGCTTGACCCGCGGCCTTTGTGGGAAAAATCGATGGCTGTGTTGCTGGTCGCCTTGCCGGCATCGCTGCTGCTGGCGCTGATAAACCAGTGGGTGTTCGCCTCGGTAGAAGAACAGGCGACCGCGCAGATTGGTGCGCGTGAAGGCCTCCGCATTCGCAGTGACGAGGCGGGCAACCTGCTGGTCGATCCGCTTGATCGCGATGAAGATCCCGTCAGCGTGCAGTCCGGCTCCGCTCCGCCAATCGTGCCGCCGCCATCGCCTGCTATCCCCACCATAGCGCAGCAGGAACAAGGCGATCCGGCCATTACCATCGATGCCGAAACGCGAAACGACATTCGCTGGCGGCAGTTGGTCGACGTGGCGCTGGGTCGCTATTTTCTGCTACTGGCCTGGACGGCGCTATATTTTGCGCTGGTCAATGCCGAGCAGGCCCGCGCGGCAGAGCGGCGCGAAGGCAATTACCGCCGCGCTGCCAAGGCGGCGGAGCTGCGAAGCCTGCGCTATCAGGTCAATCCGCATTTTCTGTTCAACACGCTCAATTCGCTGTCGGCGCTGGTGCTGACCGGCAAGGCGCAGGCTGCCGAACGGATGATCCAGTCGCTGTCCGGATTCTATCGCCGCAGCCTGGCGGGCGATCCCAGCGCGGAACAGGCGCTGAGCCATGAAGTGTCGCAGCAGCAGCTATATCTTGAGATCGAAGCGGTCCGCTTTCCCGACCGGTTGCGGGCCCAGATTGCGGTTCCGGACAGTCTGCGCCATGCCAGCGTTCCCGGCATGATTCTTCAGCCGCTGGTTGAAAATGCAGTGCGCTATGGCGTGGCGCCGGTATCCCGTCCTGTGACAATCCGCATTGCCGCGCATGCTGATGGCGACGTTCTGGTCCTGGAAGTGCACGATAACGGACCCGGCCTGCCCAGCATTGCAGACAAGGGTTTTGGCATCGGCCTTGCGAACGTCCGCGATCGTCTGGCCGCGCGTTACGGCGATCAGGCCGCGTTGTCGGCGGGCCCTGCATCAGATGGAGGCTGGACCGCAACGATCCGAATGCCGCTGGAACAGCATGGTTGATCCCGCAGCCTTGCGCACCCTTGTGGTCGACGACGAGCCCTTGGCGCTTGAGAGGATGCTGCACATTTGTCGCAGCCTGGCATCGCTTGATGTGGTTGGCACAGCGCACGATGGTGCTGCGGCGCTGCGCGCAATAGACGAGCACGTCCCCGACCTGATCCTGCTTGATATGACCATGCCCGAGCTGGACGGCCTTGCCGTGGCACGCGCACTGTCAGCTAGAAGTGTGGCACCGGCGATCATCTTTGTAACCGCGCATGACGGGTTCGCCGTCGAAGCCTTCGATCTCGACGCGGTCGACTATGTGCTTAAACCCGTCACCCCCGAGCGGCTGGAACGCGCCGTCTCCCGCGCGGTCTCCCGCCGCGGCAGCCGCGCTGCGGGCAAGGGTGAATGGCTTACCGAATTCTGGGTGCCGCACCGCTCGGAACTGCTGCGCATCGCGGCTGCCGATGTCAGCCGGATCGATGCCGAACGCGATTATGTGCGGTTGCATGTTACGGCGCCGGATGGCCCGCCGCGCAGCTACCTGATGCTGCAGACCGTATCGGGCCTGGAAGCGCGGCTCGATCCTGAGAAGTTCATCCGCCTGCACCGTTCGACGATTCTGCGCCGTGACCGGATCACGGGGCTGCGTCACGATGGGCTTGGGGTGTGGTCGGCCGAACTGGGCGATGGCAGCGCGGTGCGCATCGGGCGAACCTATCTGGCCAAGGCGAAGGCAATGGCCGGCCGCTGATCCCGTCGATGATTGCCAAGCGCTGCATTAGCCCTAGGGTGTGGCCAGCATGCCCTTGATCGTGACCTTTCTGCTTGGCATTGCCAACTTCGTTTTGCACCGCGCAGTTGTCGAAAGCGGGCACCCGCTCCTGACATCGATGGCCGGCCTTTTCCATAGCATGGGTGGCCGCGCTGCGATTGCGGTCGAGTTTGTGATGCTGCTGGGCGCAATGCTGCTGATCGCCCAAGGGCACACTATCTGGGCGATGTTTTACGGGGCCTATACCGCATTCAACGCGCTTGCCGCTTGGTTGATCCTGACCGAAAGGGTCTGAACGGAACATCGCGGCCATTCGCCGGTTGATGCTGCATCATGGACCAATCAAAAAGCCTATGGCTTGTCGTCAATCCGGCAAGCGGCAGCAACGATGATGCAGCGCGCGACAGTCTGATCGAGGGTTTGACCAAAGCGGGTCACGCCCCGGACCAGATTGTCGACATAACGGCCGAACCGGATATTTCGCCCGCCGCGCTCGATCGTGCGGGTGTGGCGATCTTGGCGGTCTTTACCGGCGACGGCTCGCTAAACTCGGTCATTTGCGCGGTGGAAGGATGGGGCGGCAAGGTTCTGGTCCTGCCCGGCGGGACGACCAATCTGCTGGCCAAGTCTTTGCACGGAGAAGACGTGACCACCGAAGCGGTCCTTGCCGCCTTGGCGGCCGGATCGCTGCAGGCAACGCGCCGACATGCCATAGCCTACAGCGGCGGCAAGGCGGTGTGCGAACTGCTGGCGGGACCAGGTGCAACGTGGAGCGACGTGCGAGAGGAAATGCGCGAAGGCAATCTTGTTGCCATGGCCCAGACTGCTGTTGAAGCGGCCAAGCAGACCAGCAGTGGAGGTTTGGTCCGGCTGTGCGAGCCGGAACTGGGCAAACCTGATGGCTATGGCGGCGTGCGGCTGGTGCCCGAAGCCGGCGGCATGGCGGTAGACGGTTATGGCAGCGAAGGCGTGGCGGACTATCTGAAGCAGGGCCTTGCCCTGCTGCGCCGCAACTTTCGCGAAGGTCCGCACGATGAGTTGGGCGAGCATGCGTCCATCCGCTGCGAGACTATCGATGGGTCGAAGATGGACCTGATGATCGACGGAGAACGTGCGACGGGAAAGGCGGCCGAGACGTTTTCTCTTGCACCTTTGGCGGTTGATCTGCTTGCTCCGGCGGCATGACCCCGGACCTTACTTTTTTTCATATCAGCGATCTGCATTTCGGGCGCGAGGATCGCGGTGCCTTGCAATGGGTGCGCGATGCGATCGCGCTTGAAAAACCGGATGCGGTGCTGATCACGGGTGACCTTACCATGCGCGCCCGCACCAGCGAGTTTGACGCAGCCTGCGCCTGGATCAGCGATCTGGGTGTTCCCGTGACGGTGGAGGTGGGCAATCACGACCTGCCCTATTTCAACCTGTGGGAACGTTTTACCGACCCCTATCGCCGCTACCATGCAATCGAGCGGCTGATCGAACGCGAGCTGGGCTTTCCCGGTTTCGCCGTAGTCCCTTTGCGCACCACTACGCGGGCGCAGTGGCGCTGGCCATGGGTCGATGGATGGGTTCGCGAACCTGCGCTGGCACAGACCCTGGCAGCGATAGATGCGCTGCCAGCAGAAACGCGGGTGCTGGTCACGGCGCATCATCCGCTGCCGGAACGGTCGCCGGAAGGCAAACACCTTACCATAGGGGGAACCCGCGCCATGGCCGAGCTGGCCCGGCGCGGTGTCGCCGCGGTGCTGACCGGTCATGTCCACGATCCGTTCGATCTGGTGCAGGAAACGGCGCAAGGCCATCTTCGAATGATCGGTGCCGGCACCTTGTCGACCCGGTTGCGATCGACGCCGCCCAGCTACAATCGCATCGAGCTTGCCGGAAGCGACGTGCGTGTTGCGGTGCGCAATCGCGAACATCTGGCAACGCCGCAAGTCCAGGTGGGCGAAGTCCCAAGCGGACCCTTGCCCGGGGAAACCGCCGCGATAGCATGATGGCCATGAAAAAAGGCGGCCCGCTTGCGGACCGCCTTTTTCGTCATAGCCGAGGCTAAAAAACTTAGCGCTTCGAGAACTGGAAGCTCTTGCGCGCCTTGGCCCGGCCGTACTTCTTGCGTTCGACCACGCGGCTGTCGCGGGTCAGGAACCCGGCAGCCTTGACCGCACTGCGCAGCGCGGGTTCAAACTTCGACAAGGCCTGGGCAATGCCGTGCTTGACCGCACCGGCCTGGCCCGAAAGTCCGCCGCCCTTGACGGTAGCGATCACATCGTACTGTCCGGCGCGATCGGCGATCTGAAACGGCTGGTCGATTACCAGGCGCAGAGTTGGACGGGCAAAATACACGTCCTGATCGCGGCCATTGACGACGATCTTGCCCGAACCGGGCTTGATCCAGACACGGGCTACCGCGTCCTTGCGGCGGCCGGTGGCATAGGCACGGCCCTGGGCATCGATCTGCTGTTCGCGCAGCGGGGCGGCAGGAGCAGCCGGAGTGGCCGGAACGTCGGCGGCAGTGCCGAGGTCAGCCAGGTCGGTGAGAGTGGTTTCGGACATTATGCGCCCACCTTGTTCTTGCGGTTCATGGCAGCAACGTCGAGCGGCTGGGGCTGGGTGCCACCATGGGGATGCTCGGTGCCGGCGTAGAGGTGAAGCGCACGCATCTGCGCGCGGCCCAGCGGGCCACGCGGGATCATGCGTTCCACGGCCTTTTCCAGCACGCGTTCAGGGAAGCGGCCGTCCAGCACCTTGTCGGCAGTGACTTCCTTGATCCCGCCCGCATAGCCGGTGTGCTTGTAATAGGTCTTCTGCTTGAGCTTGTTGCCAGTCAGCCGCACCTTGTCAGCATTGATCACGACAACGTGATCGCCGCAATCGACGTGAGGGGTGAAGCTTGGCTTGTGCTTGCCGCGCAGACGGTTGGCGATGACCACGGCCAGACGCCCGACTACCAGTCCATCGGCATCGATAAGATGCCAGTTCTTTTCCACCTCGGCCGGTTTGATCGACCGGGTGACCTTGCTGAGCGCCTTCATGGCCAGCTTTCCTTGTAAAAAGGGGTTACCCTGGGAATTGCGAATCCCTGCACGGGGCAGGAGAAGGCGGGCCATTCGTCCAGATGCCCCGCAAAGTCAAGCTTTTCAGCCCGTTTGCCAAGAGGTAAAATAATACCGCGCCGTATTGCGCTGCGACCAAACCCATCAGCGCGGCGTCACGGTCCAGACTTCGCGCGAGACATTGGTCGTGCCGGCAAGGCGCGTGGTGGTCACCTTCTCGACCCGGCTGGGAAGCCGCGCGCCAGCGGCCGCTTCGACCTTAGTGGACAGTTCAACCTCGCCCAGCATTCCCCCTGGCAAGGCAAGGGTGCGCGTTTCGCGATGGTTGGCCGCATGCGGATCGAACAGTTCGGCCGGTGTCGGGCTATGTCCCGGCATGGCCGTGAGACCGGCAAGCTGGCGCAAAATTTCCTGCCGGCCGCTTACCGGAACCTGGGATTTTTCAACAACCTTGAGCGAATGGGCGGTCAAGGTATCGGGGGACACGGGTGCTGCCAATGTACCATCCGTCTGGATTCTGCCCGCCCGGTCAAGCAGGATGGGAAAGGCGTGATCGGCGCGGCTGCGTTCAATTTCAGCAAGGGCCGCAAGTTCGGGCGGCGCATTGACCGCGGTATCGATCAGCGACCCTTCAAGCCGGAAGCCGTCCTGCGCCCGCACGAAGCGAACATCATAACGGCGCGTTACCACAATCGCTTGGCCGTCAGAAAGCAAACGCCACAGCGTACGGGTGATGACAGCCGAACGCGGCGGATTGAAATGCTGCGTTCCGGTTTCGCTGGCAAAAGCGCTTGGCGCGCCCGCGCACAAGCCGGGGGCCAGCGCTGCCAGACCGGCCAGCAAGACCGCATGCCGTGGCCGGCCTGTTGGTGACTTCATCTGCACAATTGCGCCCCTCACCCCTGCGCATGGACTGCGGGGCGTTCCGTGCGCACCTATCATGAACCGATTAGCGCCGCCATAGGCCTGCGTATCTTTGCGTATCTGTCTTAGGTGGCGGACCTGTCAACGGTTCGGCCCAGACAGTGGACCCCCCAGACCACCGCAGCGACAAGAAGCGCGCCAACCAGCTGGTGCAGAGCGGCCAGCCACAGTGTCATCCCGCTCATAACCGTGGCGATACCAAGCAGAACCTGTGTCCCGAAGGCAGCGTGGATAGCCACGGACGCCCGCCGATCGATGGACCTCACCTTGCGGGCCAGCACGATCAGGATCGCCACCACCGCCCAGGCCCACCAGCGGTGGATGAAGTGCACCAGGTAGAGATCCGACACCAAGGCATGGCCCAGTCCTTGCGACAGATCGATGCCGTCGGGCACAAACCGCCCCTGCATCAGCGGCCAGGCCTGCCAGTTCAACCAGCCCGATCCGCCAACGTACCCGGCGCGAAGCCCGGCCACCAGTGCGCCATAACCAAGCTGAAGGAGCACCATGGCCAGAGCCAGCCCTGCAAATGCCGTAACATGTGCGGCGCTGCGTCCACGCGCCTCAGCGCGCAAATCGAGCGCGGTCCAGACCAACGCACCCAGAGTGGTCAAGGCCAACAGGAGATGTGTGGCGAGGCGGAAATGGCTGACCTTGACATCGTGGGTCAGGCCCGACTTGACCATCCACCAGCCAACTGCGCCCTGAAGACCGCCCAACGCCAGCAGGCCGACAAGCCGCAAGCGATAGCCCGGTGGAATTGCGCGCCTGACCCAGAACCAGGCCAGCGGCAAGGCAAAGGCAATCCCGATCATCCGCCCAAGCAGGCGATGGAACCATTCCCAGAAAAAGATGAACTTGTATTCGGCCAGCGTCATCCCGGCCGGACCATTGACCTCGCGGTATTGAGGAATACGCTTGTAGGCAGCAAACTCGTCCAGCCACTGCGTTTCGTTGAGCGGCGGCAGCGCGCCACTGACCGGTTTCCATTCGGTAATCGACAAACCCGATTCGGTCAGCCGGGTGATCCCGCCCACTGCCACCATCAGGACCACCAAGGCCGCGACGGTGAACAGCCAGCGTGCCAAGGCCAGCGGACGGGCGGAAGATTGGACCGCGTTCATGGCCAGCGCCAGTGCAAAACCAGGCGGCAAAGCGCAAGGGAAATACGCCGACCTGCACCTTGGTGCTTGAATGATGGTATACCGTCACATACATGGGCCCTGCAATGCGTGTAGCCATGCTCTCGATTCGCGACCGGCTTGACCGGGTCGGCGTCCTGTTGTCGGGGCTTTGCGCGGTGCACTGCCTGGCCAGTCTGCTGCTTGTCGCCGGTATGGGACTGGGGGGTGAGTTTCTGCTCAATCCTGCGATTCACCGGGTAGGACTGGCGCTGGCGATTGCCGTTGGCGCAGGGACTTTGGTGATGGGTGTGGTTCGCCATGGCGATCCGGTTCCGCTGCATGCCGGAGCCGCCGGGATCGCGCTGATGGGCGTTGCGCTGTTTGTCGGTCACGGAACGGCCGAGGCCGTGCTGACCATTGGCGGGGTGGTGCTGCTAGCAGCCGCGCACCTTCGCAATATGCGGCTGAACAGCTGCGCGGCCTGATCGCGGTTACACGGCGTTGATTCTCGGCCGATCCGCGCTATCTGCGGAGCGATGACCGAAACAATTTCACTGACCGTCAATGGCGAATTGCGCCGCACCGCTTCTGGTTCGCTGGCCGATCTGGTCCGGTCCCTAGATCTTGACCCGGCCAAGGTCGCAGTTGAGTGCAATGGAGCGATCGTTCCGCGATCAACCCTTGGGACTGTGGCGCTGACCGATGGTGACGTGCTGGAAATTGTCCACTTCGTCGGCGGGGGTGACCATGATGACAGCTGGACCGTTGCTGGCCGCACGTTTCGGTCACGCCTGATTGTCGGCACCGGCAAGTACAGGGACTTTGCCCAGAATGCCGCGGCGCTCGAAGCTTCGGGCGCAGAAATCGTCACCGTCGCGGTGCGCCGGGTCAACGTCAGCGATCGCGGCGCGCCAATGCTGACCGATTTCATCGATCCCATGAAAATCACTTATCTGCCCAACACGGCGGGCTGCTTCACCGCCGATGATGCGATCCGCACTCTGCGCCTGGCGCGCGAGGCGGGCGGATGGGATCTGGTCAAGCTGGAAGTGCTGGGTGAGGCCCGAACGCTTTATCCCGACATGCGCGAAACGTTGAAGGCATGCGAGGTGCTGGCGGGCGAGGGATTTGCCCCGATGGTCTACTGTACTGACGATCCGATTGCCGCCAAACAACTGGAAAGCGCCGGCGCGGTTGCTGTCATGCCGCTGGGCGCGCCGATCGGATCGGGTCTGGGCATCCAGAACCGGGTAACGATCCGCCTGATCGTTGAAGGTGCGTCTGTCCCGGTGTTGGTCGATGCCGGGGTTGGCACCGCCAGCGATGCCGCCGTGGCGATGGAACTGGGCTGTGACGGCGTGCTGATGAACACGGCAATAGCCGAGGCCAAGGACCCGCTGCGCATGGCCCGCGCCATGAAGCTGGCGGTCGAGGCCGGCCGCGACGCCTATTTGTCGGGCCGGATGGCAACCCGCAAGTACGCAGATCCATCCAGCCCGCTGGCCGGACTGATTTAGACAACACGGTTAACGGGTTTATAACTACCTTGGGTGATCTTGTTCTCATCAAGGGGGCAAGACCATGGCCAATATCGGAACTGCATCGCTGACCATCTCGGAACTGCGCGAGTTTGCCAGCTTCACTTCGTGCGAGCAGCGCTACATCAAGCGCAGCCTCGATGTCGGGCTGGGGCGGCAGGACGCGTTCAAGCTGTGGGCGCGCGACGATTCGGAAAGCCGTTCGATCCGCAGCCAGTACGTGGTCTACCAAGAACTGAAGGCGCTGCGCGGCCAGGTCCCGGCAGACACCGGATTCGACGCGTTGGAAGCCTATATCGGCAAGCTGGTGCGCATCGCCGCTTTCGATCTGGCACAGGAACGCATCGACGGTTTCTCGGCGTTTCGCTTTCTTTATGAACGGCTGCTCGGCGCCGAAGTGCGCCCGTTCCTGCCTTCGGCATTCTGCGCGGCGGCGGCACTTCCGCAGATCCGCCCCGACAAGCGCAAGCATCTGCTTCAGTCGATCAGCGAAGCGGCCGCCACCGCTCCGGGCTGGTCGGCGCGTGAACCCAGTTTCTATCCCGAATGGGTGGAGAAGGAAGCGGCTTGAGCCGCCTTTCGTTGCGATGCCCTGGCGGGTTCGTAACGCCATATAAACCATTGTGCGCGAAGGTCCGCCCTAGCCAGCGCCTGGGGAAACGCGTGTGAACACCATTACACTTGATGGACTGAACGAAGAAGAGTTCCGGCGTTCGATCGAAATGCGTCTGCGCCACGATCTGGCCGGCGCTGCGCTTGAACGCTTGCGCGGCTTGATTGCGCTTTTCGCCGGACCGGGCGGCATTTTGCCCGAACGCTTTCTGACCGTTACTTCGGCCGACCTCAATCTTTATGGCTGGGACGGACTGGCCGATGCGCTGCACCGCCATGACCGTCCGGGCCGCCCGGTCACCGCATTGTCGATCGCATTTGGCTGGCCCGGGGAAGAGAGCCCGGTTCCTGACGCCGATGGCCGGCTCAATCCGCTGATCGAAACCGGCTATTACACCGACGATTCGTTTCCGTTTTCGGTCAGCGCCCGCGAAGATCTGCTTGATGGCTATTCCTACCACGGGTGTACCTGGGCCGATGATTGCGAAGCGACCGAAAGCACGCTCTCGCTTGGCGGCATCGATGATCTGCACGGCGCATTGGCCATTCTGGAAGCGCGCTTGCTGGAGAGCGACGAGCCTGACGACGACGGCATTCGCGCCGGGTCACTGGGCGCCTGCCTGCTTTCGGTGCTGCTGTACCAGGCCGTATCCGATCGAATCGTTCGCGACGGCCTGCCGCGTCCGTTATGCGTGATGGCCGGCAGCAACGGGGTCTATCCTTATTTTGACGCGCCGGTTGCGGGAATGCCCGAAGACGCGCGCAAAGCTGCCGAAGCTGCCGAAGAAGACGAAGTGATAGATCGCGGCGTACCCGGCCCGCGCTATTCCAGCCTGCTGGTAACCGGCATCCCGCGGGCCAAAAAGCGCGCGGTCCTGGTGCTTCAGGAAAGCGCCGAGGAAATGGAAGTGCGTATCGCATCGCTGCGCGGTATCAACCACCGCGAAGGTGCGCTACCGCCGCCCGCCCTGCCTGCAGCGGCCAGCGCGGATGAGCCGCCGGTCGGCATCGACCCGGAAACCACGATCATTCCGGTCGTCGACGGTCCCTTGATGACCAAGAAGGCCCCCGGCCAATCATGGGACTTCCGCGACATGCTGGGTCCGCCGCGCGATGCTGAACCGCCGCACGGCGACCTGTCGTTCGAACCGCCGTCACAGCCCGAACCGGAAAGCCCGGAAGGGCCGCCGGCTGCGCTGACGCCTGACCGGGCGGAACCCCAGCCCGGGACCAAGCCGCCAGTTGCCGATCTGCCGTTCGAAGCAGCCCGTCCGGCCGATCCGGCCGATCCGGTCGTACCTGCAGCCGAGCAGTGGCCCGCCACGCCTGAGCCGGCGCAAACCGCACTGCCGCAAGATCCGGAACCATTGCCCGAGACCAAGCCGGCGGTTGCCGACCTGCCGTTCGAAACGGCCGGCCCTGGTGATCCGCCCGTACCGCCGGGAGAGCCTGAACCTGACGAGCCGGAGCCGCCGCTGGCCCAGCTTGCGCCGTTGCTGCCACGCTTGCCCGATCCGGTTGGCGAAGCTGCGCCGCGCCCACGTTTTCCAAGCCAGCCCCCGGTCGGGCCCGGCTTTGCCTTTCTGGAACCCAGCCTGCAGATCAGGCTTGAATCGCTGCTCGCCCCGCACGTGCCGGAACTGCGCCCGTCCAGTCCCGCACCTGAACCTGAACCGGCCGGGCTTGCAGCAGAAGATCCGGTAACCGAACCGGCCAGTCGCACGCCGGAGCTCGGACCGGTCTGGCCGTTCGGCATCGACTGGCTTGAAGAAGAAGCCGCCTACGCGGCCGAGCCGGATCATGAACCGGTGCCAGCGCCTACCCTGTGGTCGCGGCTTCGGGCCTGGCTTGGGCGGCGCTAGTCGGCTAGCCTTTGTAAAGCGCGTCCAGTCGCTCGCCGTAACGGTCTTTGAGCTTGTGCCGCCGGATCTTCAGGCTGGGCGTCATTTCCTCGTTCTCGATCCCGAAAGCCTCGTCGGCGAAAGTGAACTGGCGAACCTTCTCGATTACCGACAGGTCCTGGTTGACCCGGTCGATCGCCCCGCGCACGGCTGAGCGGAAGGCAGGCAAATCCTGCAGCGCGTGCAGATTGAACTTTTCATCGTTGGCGCGGGCCCATTCCAATGCCCATTCTGCGTCGGGCACGATCAGGCCGACCAGATAGGGGCGCTTGTCACCGATCACCATCGCCTGCGCGATTTCGGGCTGCAGGGTCAGCATTCCCTCGATCTTCTGCGGCGAGACATTGTCGCCCTTGTCGTTGACGATCATGTCTTTCTTGCGGTCGGTGATGACAATCCGGCCCTTGTTGTCGATATGGCCGATATCACCGGTGTGCAGCCAGCCGTCCTGCAGCGCCTTGGCGGTTTCGGCCTCGTTTTGCCAATAACCGCGCATCACCAGTTCGCCGCGCACCAGGATTTCGCCATCTTCGGCAATGCGGATTTCGACCCCGTGCATCGGTGGGCCGACGGTATCCATCTTGAGCCCGGCCTTGGGCCGGTTACAGCTGATCACCGGCCCCGCTTCGGTCTGGCCATAGCCTTGCAGCATGGTCAGTCCCATTGAGTCGAAGAACACACCGATATCCGGGTTGAGCGGCGCCCCGCCCGAAACCATTGCTTTCAGCCTGCCGCCGAACTTGGCGCGAATCTTGGGCCGCAGAGCACGGCTGATGACCAGACCGATCGGCATGTCGCGCAACCGCCTGCGGCCTTTTGCCTTCAGCGTTCCGATCCCGACTGCCCGGTCCATCAGGTAGTTCGCCAGCTTGCCCTGCTTTTCGACCTGTTTCATGATCCGGGTGCGCAGCACTTCGAACAGGCGGGGCACGACCACCATGATCGTCGGGCGCACTTCCTCGATATTGCTGGCCAGTTTCTCAAGGCCTTCGGAATAATAGATTTGCGCCCCGCACCCGATCGGCAGCATTTGCCCGCCGGTATGTTCATATGCGTGACTAAGCGGCAGGAACGACAGGAACACCTCGTCGTCCAGTCCGAAATCCTCGTTCAGGATGCGTGCCGCGCCATCGACATTGCACAGCACCGCGCCGTGATGCTGCATTACCCCGCGCGGCGCCCCGCCGGTTCCGCTGGTGTAAATGATGCAAGCCAGGTCTTCGCGCCCGATCCCGGCAATCCTTGCGTCGACCGCAGCCCGGCTGGCAGCGGCATCGCCTTGCAGCAGGTTTTGCCAATCGTGATATTCAAAGCTGCCGGTCTGGGCCATGCGCAGCGGCTCTATGCCAATGACATGTTCGGCCCGGCTGGAGCGCAGCACTGCACTCAGCAAGGGTTTGGCCAGCTTGTCGTTGGCGACAATCACCGCCCGGGCGCCCGAATTGTCCAGTACATGCAAATGATCGCGCTCGGTATTGGTGACATAGGCCGGCACGCTGACGCAGCCCGCAGCCATGATCGCGAAATCGGCAATGAGCCATTCGGGCCGGTTTTCCGATACGAGCAGCACCCGGTCGCCGGAATTCAGGCCCATTGCACGCAGCGCTTCGGCCAGTTTGCAGATCTGGCGCACGGTTTCTGCCCAGCTTTGCGATTGCCAGGTTCCGCCGCGCTTGGCCCACAGGAACGGCGCGTCACCGCGCATATCGGCCCGGCTGAACAGCAAATCGACCAGATTCTTTCTGGTCGGCAGATCGGAAATATCAACCACGTGCAGGAAGCCCCTTTATTATGCTGCACAGTTCCTCAAACCCGGAGCCCAAACTAGGCGGGGTTTGGCCTAGCGGCAAGCATTGGCTTGGCCTTATTCGGACACGGCCTTACCCTCGCTGCGCGGATCGGCAGCGCCGATCAGCACGCCGCCGACCATTTCGATGGCATTGGCCTTGAGCGGCAGGGCACGCGCGGTGACACTGGCATGGCCCAGTGCGGTCAGCGCCGGAACCATCGCTTCGGCAGCGGAACCCTGTTCGACGTAGACGGCATCGCCGCCAGGAGCGAACAGCACCGGCAGGGCCAGCGCATCCTGCGCCGACAGTTTCCAGTCAAGTACGCCAATCACTGCGCGGATGACCTGTGCCGGGATCGTCGCGCCGCCTGCGGCGCCAACGGCCAGCCGCATGGCGCCATCCGGCCCGAATACCAGGGTCGGGCTCATCGAACTGCGCGGGCGTTTGCCGCCCTGCACGCGGTTGTTGGCGGGTTTGCCGCCAAAAACCGGGTTCATGTCAAAATCGGTCAACTCGTTGTTGAGGAAATAGCCGCCCGTCATCAGTCCCGATCCAAACGCGCTTTCGATTGTCGAGGTGTAGGTGACAACATTTCCGCGCCGGTCAGCTGCGACAAAGTGCGACGTGCCGTGCTCTTCCTGCGGGGCGGGATCGGCCAGAACCAGGCTTTCGGCCCCGCGGGGCATGCCGGCGCTGACCGCAGGCATGGTCTTTTCCGGCGAAATCAGTGCGGAACGCTGCGACAGATAGTCAGGATCGGTCAACCCCGCCACCGGCACGCGCACGAAATCAGCGTCACCAGAATAGCGGGCGCGGTCGGCATAGGCGAGGCGCATCGATTCGGCGATCAGGTGCCAGGCTACAGGCGAATCCTTGCCCAGTGCAGTCAGGTCAAACCGTTCCAGCTGTTTCAGCGTGGCGAAAACCGTGGTCGCGCCGGAACTGGGCGGGCCCATCCCGCAGATCCGGTACAGGCGATAATTGCCGCAAACCG
The DNA here is from genome assembly GCF_024642085.1 of Novosphingobium sp. Classification (GTDB taxonomy): domain Bacteria; phylum Pseudomonadota; class Alphaproteobacteria; order Sphingomonadales; family Sphingomonadaceae; genus Novosphingobium. The sequence goes on from NZ_JAHEBV010000002.1 coordinate 104,946, forward strand.
GTTCCCGGTTCTGTGCGGCATAGGCCGCGACATCTTCCTTGGTAACCGGCGCGGGATTACGCGCGGCGGTGACCAATGCGGTGACCAGGCTGGTGCTGTTCGGTCCGCTGTAGAAGGCCCTGGGGCCCCGCGCCGCAATCGCCATCAGCGTTGCTGCCATTTCCGCATTGATCACCCGCGTTCCAACCGCCTTGGGCTGGCCCGACGCGTCATAGAACAGGGCTTTGCCAGCAGGCGTAAACGCGGCGGTCGCTGCGCTGTTCTTCAGTGCGGCGTTGAGCCGCGGGGTAATGGCGAAACCGTGTCGGGCCAAATTGATTGCCGGGGCGAACAGCCGCGCCCAGGGCAGCTTGCCGTGGGCCTTGTGCGCCTTGGCAGCCAGGGCTACGTTTCCGGGTACGCCCACGCTGATTGCACCGGGCACGGCATCTGAAAAACTCATGACTTTGCCATCGCGCACAAACCATTGGTCGCTGGCACTTGCCGGCGCCTTTTCGCGGCCGTCGATGGTAACGACATGCCCGTCGGCCCCGGTTTCGACGAAGAAGCCGCCGCCGCCGATTCCAGAACTCTGCGGTTCGACCACGGATAGCGCCAGCATCGTTGCAATCGCGGCGTCGGTCGCATTGCCGCCCGCGCGCAGCATCTGTGCCCCGGCATCGGCTGCGCGGGGATCAGCCGCGCTGACCATGCCCTTGGTGTAGACCTGTGTTGCTGCAGGACGGGCCAGTGCCGCGGGAACGACTGCGAAGGCGGAGAGGACGGGCAGTGCCAGCAGGGCGACGTGTGTGCGAAGGGTCATGGCCTTCACGCTATTCTGTTCCAACCGCCTCGGCAATGGTGACAAACCCGTCGCGCTGCATCTGGCGCCGGATACCAGCTGTAATTGACCGCGCAATGCCGGGGCCGCCGAAAGCCATGGCCGAATAGAGTTGCACCAGACTGGCCCCGGCGCGGATGCGCGCCCAGGCATCCTGCGCCGTTGCAATCCCGCCAACGCCGACCAGCGGCAGCGCACCGCCGGTGGCCAGGCGAAAATCGCGCAGCCGCTGCTGGGCCAGATCGCGCAATGGCGTGCCCGACAGGCCCCCGGCTTCATCAGCAAAGCGCGATTTCAACGCCGGGCGGGAAATTGTCGTATTGGACACGATCAGCGCGCCCAGCTTTTTGTCCATCGCAATCCGGGCAATGGCATCGATATCCGCCGGCTCCAGATCCGGCGCCACTTTCAGGAACACCGGCGGACCGTCTGCACCACGCGCCGCCATAACGGCATCGAGCAGCCCGGCCAGCGCCCCTTCATCCTGCAAAGCGCGCAGTCCCGGAGTATTGGGGCTGGAAATATTGACTGCCAGATAGCTTGCCAGCGGCGCCATCAAGCGCGCCATGGTGGCATAATCGGCTACGCGGTCGACCGAATCCTTGTTCGCTCCGATGTTGATCCCGACGATTCCTGGCCGGCCTGCCCGCCGCGCAAGCCTGGCAATGGCGGCCTCGGCCCCGCGGTTGTTGAACCCCATGCGGTTGATCACGCCGCGGTCTTCCTCCAGCCGGAACAGGCGCGGGCGCGGGTTGCCGGATTGGGGCAGGGGGGTGATGGATCCGACCTCGGCAAATCCGAAGCCGACGCCAAGCAAGGCGTCCGGAACCTCGGCATCCTTGTCGAAACCGGCGGCAATGCCAAGCGGGTTGGGAAAGGCAATTCCCGCCACCTTGGTCGCGAGTGGCCCGTCGGCGCGCGGCTTTGCGCCCAGCGCAATGAGCTTGAGCGATTGTATCGCAAGGCGATGCGCATCTTCGGCGTCGAGCAGCCGCATGACAGGGCGGAACATGGCATAGATCATGGCGCAACCGCCTATGACAGGCGTGTTCGGCCGTGTCGATGCAGTCAAAAGGTCAATTGTTTTAAATTGATTGCAACCGACAAATAGCACGATTCATCCGAAAATTTGTCGATTCCATACAATCGCCTGCAAACCGAATCGCGTAGTCAGACCTCGCGACCCGAAGGGCTCGAAGCTTTCTGCGACGAGTTCTTGTAACTCAAAGCGGCTCTCCCGGCACCCCGGGGGAGCCGCTCTTTTATGTTGCATAGACGTTACTGGCAGTGCCACGATGATCTTCTGCAAAGGAGGCCGGGTGACATTTTCAAGCGGGCAAGACGATCAGGCAGCCAAAGGGCAGCTGACATCGTCCAGTCTGATCCGCCTCGATCATTTTCCGGTGCCGGCCGCGCTCGCTCCTTTCGTGGTCACCTTGTACCATTTTACCTGCGACGAAATCCTGCTTTCCGATGTAGTTCCAGCAGGCGTCGGTTATGTCATGGCGCTCCTCTCGGGCAGTGCCAAAGTTACCTTTGCGCATGGCGAAAGCGTGGATGCGCCGCCACTTGCCTTGCTGACGCCGACCAGCGGCGCTGCCCATGTAACCGCCGATGGACCGTTTCACCTGGTCGGTGCGGCCTTGTCGCCGCTTGGCTGGGGCGCTCTTACGGGGATGCCGGCCTTCGAAGCGCGCAACCAGGTGCTTGCTGCAGCCAGCTGGCTTGGCGATGAAGCGGGCCCGGCCTTGCGGCGCTGGCGTACCGGTTATGTCAGCGCTGCGCTGACCGGTGAGGCGATCTGCGCCGAATTGGCCGCGATCCTGACGGCGCAGATGAAAATGCCGTCGCCGCGCCACATATCCCTGATCCGCGAGACGGGGGACTGGCTATCATCCTCGTTCGACCCCGAACTGTCGGCGCTGGGCCGGTCTACAGGCTATTCGGTCCGGCAGGTCGAACGCCTGGTAAAGCGCTATTTCGGTGCTACTCCGCGCGAACTGGTGCGCAAGTACCGTGCGCTGCGTGTGGCGGCACTGCTGCAATCGCCGGATTGTGATGACGAACGCGCCGCCGCCCTGACCAATCTGTTCTATGACCAGTCGCACCTGATCCGTGAGATGCGCCATTACCTGGGACGAACCCCGACGCGGCTGGTGGCCGAGGAATCCGCGTTGACCCAGGCGATGAACGGAATTGACAATTTCCGCCACCGGCGCCCCAGTTTCGCGCGCATTCCCAAGGGTTGAAAATCGCAGTTTCCGCGACTAGGTGGAAATCGGAACGATTCTTTCCGATTTAACCGGAGCGGGCAATGCGCCTTTCCAATATGGCCGACTATGCTGTCCTGACGATGAGCGCCGCCGCGCGCCATTGCGGCGGTTCGCGCGTTGCAGCGGCGCAGCTGGCCGAAGAAACCGGCCTGCCGGTGCCGACGGTGCAAAAGCTGGTCAGCCGCCTGACCGCTGCGGGTCTGCTGCGTTCGTCACGCGGGGTGGGCGGTGGGCTCAAGCTGGCGCGTCCGGCTGCGGCGATTACGCTGGCCGATATTGTCGAGGCGGTCGACGGCCCGATCGCGCTCGCCCCCTGTGCGGACGAGGCCCACGATTGTGCCCGTGAAGAGGGCTGCATGGTCCGCCCGCATTGGGCCGAGGCAAGCAGCGCGCTGCGCGGTGCGCTTTCCGCGGTGCCGCTGACCCGCCTGGCGGAGGCGGGCCGATGAACGACATGGTCAAGGATCAGGCCGCGCGCGATGCCGCCGCCAAGGTCGCCGATTACGAACACGGCTGGTCTGCCGATATCGAAACCGATTTCGCCCCCAAGGGCCTGAACGAAGATACCGTCCGGTTCATTTCGGCCAAGAAGAACGAGCCGGAATGGATGCTTGAATGGCGGCTCAAGGCCTTTCGCCACTGGCTGACCATGCCGATGCCTGACTGGGCCAAGCTGAATGTCCCGCCGATCGATTACCAGGATGCCTATTACTATGCCGCGCCGCGGGCCAAACCCAAGCTGGCCAGCCTGGACGAGGTCGATCCCGAAATCCTCGAGGTCTACAAGAAGCTGGGCATCCCGCTGGAAGAGCAGAAAGTGCTCGCCGGGGTCGAAGGCGCACGCAAGGTCGCGGTCGATGCGGTGTTCGATTCGGTCAGCGTCGCAACCACCTTCCGCGAAGAGCTGAAAAAGGCCGGGGTCATCTTCCTGTCGATCTCCGAAGCGATTCGCGAATACCCTGATCTGGTGAAGAAATGGCTGGCCAAGGTCGTGCCAATCCATGACAACTTCTTTGCCGCGCTCAATTCGGCGGTCTTTTCCGACGGCACCTTTGTCTACATCCCCGAAGGCGTGCGCTGCCCGATGGAGCTGTCGACCTATTTCCGCATCAATGCCGAAAACACCGGGCAGTTTGAACGCACCCTGATCGTGGCGGACAAGGGCAGTTATGTCAGCTACCTTGAAGGCTGCACGGCGCCGATGCGCGATGAAAACCAGCTTCACGCCGCGGTGGTCGAACTGGTCGCTTTGGACGATGCCGAGATCAAGTATTCGACCGTGCAGAACTGGTATCCTGGCAATGCCGAAGGACTGGGCGGGATCTACAATTTCGTCACCAAGCGCGCGCTGTGCCAGGGCAAGCGCAGCAAGGTGTCGTGGACCCAGGTTGAAACCGGATCGGCGATCACCTGGAAATATCCTTCCTGCGTACTGAATGGTGAAGATTCTGTGGGCGAATTCTATTCGGTCGCGGTCACCAACAATTACCAGCAGGCCGACACCGGGACCAAGATGATCCATAACGGCAAAGGCAGCCGATCGACCATCATCAGCAAAGGCATCTCGGCCGGGCGAAGCCAGAACACCTATCGCGGTCTGGTCCGCGTTGCCCCCCAGGCGGAAGGGGTGCGCAATTTCACCCAGTGCGATTCGCTGCTGCTCGGCAAGGATTGCGGGGCACACACCGTGCCCTATATCGAAGTGCGCAATCCCAGCGCGCAGATCGAGCATGAAGCGACCACCAGCAAGATTTCGGACGACCAGCTGTTCTACGCCCAGCAGCGCGGGCTTGGCACCGAAGAAGCGGTGGCGCTGATCGTCAACGGTTTCGCCAAGGAAGTGCTGCAGCAACTGCCGATGGAGTTTGCGGTGGAGGCGCAGAAGCTGCTGGGTATTTCCCTTGAAGGATCGGTCGGATGAGTTTGGCCCGGACCTCAGAAGTCGTAATTGAGAAGTGCGATGTCGCGTTCGTAGGCTGCAGCGACCAGATCACGCAGCCGGGGTGTGTAATAGCCGCGATAGTCGCGCCGCGCGCTGCGATTGACATGGCCGAAAACAACGTGGCGCTTCAAGGTGTCGCTCAGCCAATCCTGGGTCATGGCCATGCTTTCCATCCGGCCGACATGATCGAACCGCATACGCCCCGCACCATCAACAATGTAGCCATGTTGAGGACGGAAGATCCCGTCACGCGTTGCCGTGTCCTGAACAAAAAGCCATTCCTCCACAAAGGCTTCAAAGCTGTGAAAGCGCTGGATTTCCTTGCGCACGCGGGGGTTGACCTTGATGGAGATGTCGCCTGCGTCCCCCCGTCCTTGGCTGGCAAATGTCCAGGCAGAAATAAGCCGGTCCCATGGATTGCGGACGATCGTGAAGCGCGGAAGAGCAAGCACCCGGGGGCCGGACACAGCCAGCAGGTCGGCAAGGCTGAAATGGCCGATGAAGCGTCCGAATATGGCGCTGGCAATGCTGGTGCCGCCGGTGCGCGGAACGTGGATATATGTCGTACCGGCATCGCGAAAGCTGTCGCCGCGCCGCCGCGCACGGACGCGTTGAAGTGTAAGCTCTCCGGTATGAAAATGCGACGCCAAAGTGACCAGGCGCTGAGCCAGATGCATGAATTTATCTCAAAGTTCGAAGATGTTGGCGCCGCAGCTAGGCGGCCGGCTTCGACTTGCGCACCAGTAAAAACTTATATGGCAATCAACTGCAGCATGACATGAAAAAGACCCTTTCCGTCCTCCCGCCCGAAGAACGCACCGACGCCCCCGCCATCGAAAAACGCGGGCGCGGTTGGGCAATTTCAACCTCGCGGCTCGACGCCATCCACGAACAGGCGCGGATCGCGAAGCTAAACCCGACTGCGGCGCAGAAGCTGCTGGGCGAGAAGCTGAACGAGGCAAATCTCGGCAAATACAAGCTGACCCGCCAGCAGGTGATTGGATCGGCCATTGTCGACTTTGCCTGCAACCCGCTCAAGATCGCGGTGTCGATCGACGAAGGCGGCGATCCGGCAGTGACTGCACGGCGCGACAAAAGCCTGGAAGCGGTCGGCATCAACCTGCTGCGCTTTGCCGCAGCGGACGTGCTGGCCGATCCCGACGCGGTTGTTGCAGCGGTCGTCGCGGCGATGAAGGCGCGCTATGATGAACGCGGCCGCGCCCGGCGCAGCCAGCCGCGCGCCGGCCGGGACTATTCCCGGTGAGCTTTGCCATCCGCCCCGTAACCAGCGCCGATGCGCCGGCGCTGGCGGAAATGCTCAACGCGGTGATTCGCGCTGGCGGCACAACGGCCTTGCAGCGCGAGTTTACGCCCGAAGCCCTGGACGAGGCCTACCTGACCGGTCCGCAGGTGCTGTGCTGCCATGTGGCAGTGGGCGATGACGGCGCGCTGGCTGGCTTCCAGACCCTGGGCCGCTATCCAGGCTTGCCCGCGGACATCGGCGATATTGGCACTTTTGCGCGAGTGGACGGCAAGCAGCGCGGGGTCGGCTCGGCACTGTTCCCAGCAACCGTCGCGCGCGCTCGCGCGTTAGGCCACAGCGCGATCAACGCGACGATCCGCGCCGATAATACAGGCGGACTGACGTTTTACGCCAAGCAAGGCTTTGTTGATCACGGCGTGACACGATCGGCGGCCCTGGATGACGGGACGCTGGTCGACCGCGTGCACAAGCGCTTTGCACTGGGAGCATGACGATGCGCATTTTCCTTCTCATGCTTGTTTCGGTGCTCGTCGCCGCGCCCGCTGCGGCCGACGATGGGCCGTCTTATGATCTGGCGATCAGCCGCTTGCGCGGATGCGTGACCGCCGGAGCAACAGGCGCGCCGCGCGACACCTTGCAGGCGGCACTGGTGGCGATCGGATCGCTGTGCCGGCCGCAGCTCAACACCGCCTACACCGCTTCAGACGCCCGCGTCGATGCGGCGAACCCGCGCGCCGATCGTGATCTTCTGGTCCGGCTGCGCCAACAGGCGCGGCGCGGCATTGACCATGATCTTACCATCCTTGTTGCCAAGAATGCAGGTTTCCAACCGTAATGCTGATTATCGATAACCTTCACGCCGCCGTTGCCGATAAGCCGATCCTCAAGGGTCTTTCTCTGACGATCAACGCGGGCGAGATTCACGCCATCATGGGCCCGAATGGCGCGGGCAAATCGACGCTGGGCTATGTGCTGGGCGGACGGCCCGGATATGAAGTGACCGGCGGAACGGTGACCTTTCAGGGGCAAGACCTGCTTGCGCATGAGCCGCATGAACGCGCGGCAATGGGATTGTTCCTGGGCTTTCAGTATCCGGTCGAGATTCCCGGCGTGTCCTTCGTCCAGTTCCTGCGCGAAAGTCTCAACGCCCAGCGCCGCAGCCGGGGCGAAGAGCCGCTGTCGGGCGGAGAGTTCCTAAAGCTGGCGCGCGAAAAGGCGGCGCTTCTCAAGCTCGATATGGATATGCTCAAACGCCCGGTGAATGTCGGCTTTTCCGGCGGCGAGAAAAAACGCGCCGAAATGGTCCAGATGGGAATTCTGGATCCCACGCTGGCGATCCTGGATGAAACCGATTCGGGCCTTGATATCGATGCGCTGCGGATCGTTGGCGACGGGATCAACGCGGTCATGCGCCGCGCGGACAAGGCGGTGCTGCTGATCACCCATTACCAGCGGCTGCTCGACTACGTGAAGCCCGATTTCGTCCATGTACTGGCAGGGGGGCGGATCGTGCGTACTGGCGGTCCGGAACTGGCGCTGGAACTGGAAGAGCGTGGGTACGAGGACGTGGCGGCATGAGCGCAACCCTTGCCTTGATGATGGCGTCAACCTCGCCGCTTGCCGCCCATGTGTCCGACGATCAGATTGTTGTCATTGCCCGCAAGCTGAAAAACTTGCGCGGGCAAGAGGTGGCGCAATGACGGGGAATCTGGCCGTCCTGCCGACCCGCAGCGAAGAAGATTTTCGCTACGCCGATCTGGCGGCGCTGGCACCGCTGTGGCCAGTAACAGAACAGCGGATTGTCGTGCCTGCGGGCGAAACGGGCAGTGTGACGGTGATCCACAGCGGCAGCGATGCACTGGTTCGCGACATCGCGATCGACCTGGGCGCAGGCGCGCAGTTTTCGCTTTATGTGCTGAGCGCCGGTGAAGCATCCGGGCGGATAGCGGTGCGTGTCATCCTTCAGGCCGGGGCGCAGTTCCATCTGGGCGCAGCGCAGCTTGCCGGGGGCGATGCGACTGCCGAAATCGTCACCCGCGTCGTCCACGCGGCGCCCGGGGCGGTCAGCCGCCAGGTGGTCCGTTCTGTTGCGGCGGGTCGGGGCACGGTCAATTATCTGGGCAAGGTTCTGGTCGAAAAGGGCGCTGACGGCACCGACGGCGCACAGTCGGTCCGGGCCATGCTGCTCGACCGGACAGCCACCGCCAATGCCCGGCCGGAACTTGAAATCCATGCCGATGATGTAAAATGCGCACATGGCTGCGCGGTCGGGGAACTTGATGCCGGCGCGCTGTTCTATATGGCCCAGCGCGGGCTTCCGCCCGAGATTGCCAAGCGGCTCATGCTGCAGGCCTTCGTTGCCGAAGCGCTCGCCGGGGCGCAGAACGAAGCGGTGCTGCAAGATCAGGCGCGCGCCGCGCTGGAGGCCTTGCTGTGAGCCAAGCTGCGCTGCTTGAGGTGAACCGCAAGGCCCAGTTTCCGGGGTTGGCGGACGATTGGCATTACCTTGATACCGCTGCCACTGCCCAAAAGCCCCAGGCCGTGATCGATGCCATGGCCCACGCCATGGGGCGCGACTATGCGACGGTCCACCGCGGGGTCTATGCCCGGTCGGCCGACATGACGCTGGCTTACGAAGCGGCGCGGCGCAAGGTTGCCGCCTTTATCGGCGGGCACGAGGACGAAGTGGTCTTTACCCGCGGCGCGACCGAGGCGATCAATCTGGTCGCACAGACCTGGGGGCAGGCGAACCTTAAGGCAGGCGACCGGATCCTGCTGTCGGTTCTTGAACACCATTCCAACATCGTGCCCTGGCAATTGCTGGCGGCGCGTACCGGGGTGGAAATCGACGTCTGCCCGCTGACCGCAGACGGCCTGATCGACCTGGATGCGGCACAGCGCGTGTTGACCCCGGCCCACCGCCTGGTCGCCCTGGCCCATGTGTCGAATGTGCTGGGCTCAGTCCTGGATGTGGCTGGAGCCGCGCGGCTGGCGCATGGGGTCGGCGCCAAGCTGCTGCTCGACGGCTGCCAGGCCGTGCCGCGCCTGGCGGTCGATGTCGCGGCGCTCGATTGCGACTTCTACGTCTTTTCGGCCCACAAGCTCTATGGCCCGACCGGCATCGGCGCGCTGTGGACCAAGGCCGACATTCTTGCCGCCATGCCGCCGTGGCAGGGCGGCGGCGCGATGATCGACCGGGTCAGTTTTGCCGGCACAACCTTTGCCCCGCCGCCGCAGCGGTTCGAAGCCGGAACCCCCGCGATTGTCGAGGCGATCGCGCTGGGTGCGGCGATCGATTATGTGGCAGAAATTGGCCTCGAGGCGATCCACGCCCACGAACTGGCCCTGGTCCGCACGCTCCGGGACGCGCTGCGACGGATGAACGATGTGACCCTGTTCGGGCCCGATGATAGCGCGGGAATTGTCAGTTTTGCGCTGCAGGGGGTGCATCCGCACGACCTCGGCACCATATTGGACGAAGAAGGTGTGGCGATCCGGGCCGGACACCACTGCGCGCAGCCGCTGATGGAACACCTTGGTGTGCCGGCGACAGCGCGGGCCAGCTTCGGCCTGTACAATGATGAAGGCGATGTGACCGCGCTGCTGCGCGGGATCGACCGCACCAGGAGGATTTTCGGGTGAACGAGGAAAGCAAGTTCAGCATCGAAAGCGTTGAAAGCGTTGCGCCGCCGCCGCGCGCGCGGGTCGACGATGCCGAAAGCCCGGCCGACAAGCTGGAGCGCAAGCGCGACTATCTGGAAGGCTTCCTTGCTGAAAAGCCTAACAATGTGTCCGACGGCGAACCTGGCGGCGACTTATACGAAGCCGTGATTGCCGCGCTAAAAGACATTTTCGACCCGGAAATTCCGGTCAACATCTATGATTTGGGACTAATTTACGGGGTCGACGTCGACGCTGACGGCGCGGTGGCGGTAGCGATGACGCTGACCACGCCGCACTGCCCGGTTGCCGAATCGATGCCAGGCGAGGTCGAGCTGCGGGTCGGCGCGGTGTCCGGCGTGAGAGACTGCGAAGTCAATCTGGTGTGGGATCCGCCGTGGGATCCTGCCAAGATGAGCGATGAAGCCCGCCTTGAACTGGGAATGCTGTGATGACGACAAGCAAACTTCGCCAACGCCCTGCCGCCGTCATCCTGACGCCCGCTGCCGAAGCGCGGATCGCTGCGTTGATGGCGCAGGCGCCGGAAGGCGCGATCGGCGTCAAGTTGTCTACCCCGCGCCGGGGTTGTTCGGGCCTTGCCTATTCGGTCGACTACATCACCCAAGCAGCCAGCATGGATGAACGGATCGAGACACCGGGCGGGACGTTCTTTATAGACGGCGCATCAGTGCTTTACCTGATCGGCAGTACGATGGACTGGGCCGAAGACGACTTCACTGCGGGGTTCGTTTTCAAAAACCCCAATGCCAAAGGCAGCTGCGGCTGCGGCGAAAGCTTTACAATCTAGGCCTTCGCGGGCCGCGGAACGAAGCTTTCCCCGGTTTCGGCGTCGATAAAGGCGATCAGTGACTTTTCAAGGTCGTCCAGTTCTTCATCGGCGTCGAGACGGTCGCGTAGCCAGGATTTTTCGTCGGCTGAAAACACCGCAGCCACTTCGGCTTCATCGCTGAAGTCTGCGAGGTATTCGGCATCGTCTTCGCTGCCAAGCAAACTTCCAAAACCGGTAAAGTCGGGCTTACTGGTCAGCATGCGGGCCAGAAAACCGCCGACGCCTGCGCCTTCCTTCTTCATGAACCGGTCAAGTTCGCTGGCGCGATCGAGGCTCAGCGCCTCGTGCCCGCCAAAACCCAGCAAGTAATTGGCAACACCTTGCACGAACAGCGTCTGCCACTCTGGAGCGTTGACCTCATGTAACGCAGCATCCTTGATGCGGAATAGCATTTCTGCCTCGGTCCGGCTGACCGCAGCTGGACGATCACCGCCCGACGCAAAAATCACCCGGCGCAGCAGGTCGCACTCGGTTTCGTTGATTGCCTTGGGATCGAGCATTCCAGAACGGGTCGGGCCTTCGCCGGTAAGCACGGCATCCTCAATCTGACGCAAGGTATATGCTTTAAGATTGTCGGGCACATTGGCGGCGATTTCAATCACGCGAACCAATAGCTCGAGCTCGGCAAAAGTGTCGACCTTGCCATCGCGATCGATCCGGCTAATCAGTTCGTCGCCCATGGTCTGATCAACATAGCCATAAGGTTCAACGGTGTTGACCACGAAGGCGCTGAGAGCTTCGACAAAGAAGCGGACCCATTCGCCATTGGCGTCGCGCAACTGCTCATTGGCAAGAAAAAGGCTCTCAGCTTCTTCAGGATCAAGCTTGCCATCGGCCCAGCCAGCGCCGCGCAGCGCCAGGATTTCGTTTGCATCGATCGTGCCGTCAGCTGCCGCTTGTGCGGCAAGATCACGGAATTGCATGGTCATGGCAAAGACAAGCCCCCAATTTCTGTTGGTCAGGCTTATGCCGGATTATCCTTAAGGCCCCGTTACCCCTGTTTGACCGGCGGCGGCGGACCTGCGCGAGAGTGCAACATGGCTCCGACACAGGCGGCGCGGTCCACGTCTTGGCCGTCACTGGCGCGCCGCGCGTCGACATAGGTAGCAGTCGGTTCTGCGCCCGGCGCGGCAGGATAAAGATACACATCAAGAACACAGGCGCTTCCAGTGAACTGCAGCTTACGCGCATCGCCCTCAATCACATCAAGCCTAGCGGCACCGAACTGCCGTACCAGCTGGGCGGAAGTCGCTCCGATTAACCCTTCGAGCCCAGGGATGACCTGTAGTCGCGGCGTGCCAACCGGGTGGCGTAACGGCGTGCGGACTACGGTTTTGGCAGGCGCAGCTAATGATCCGGCGGACTTGACGGAATTAGCGCCCCCGCCACTCCCACAAGCGGCTAGCAAGAGGATCAGCGTCAGCGCAGCGGCTATTCTAGAGGACATGGGGGTTTGCTTCCTTGCGGTGTATCAGATGCGCGGCGGCCGCTGCACCTAGGAATGGGGCGATAAAATTGATGACAGGGACCAGCAGCAACAATGCCACGATCAAACCCAGGCCAAAGCGCTCAAGCTTGGAAAGGGGCTCAATGGATTGCGGGGTAGGGCGGTGACGCAGCCAAACCATGTCTTGAAGTTCACGTCCCAATAAAAGGGCGTTGACGAGCGTGAATACTACCGCTGGACCTACACCCGTGAACAGCAGCACCAGCACAAGCGGGGCGGCCAGCGCGTTGAACACAAGTGCCCGCCCCGCCCCGCGCAGGCTTGCGCCCAATTCTTCGTGCCAGCCCAGCGCACGGGCGCTGGCTGCAGCGGAAGGATAATGTTGCGCCTCTACAGCAGCGACCACTTCATCGGCAAATAGCTGGAGCACTGCTAGGGCAACAATCCGCCACAGCACGACTCCGCCCAGTAACACGCCCAAAGCCGCGAGCAGTCCGCGAACACCTTCGGGTGCGGCCAGATTTGCCTCAGTCAATCCCGCCCAGGCCAGCGCTTGATCAAGCAGCCACCAGCCCGCTGCGCCCAGCATCACAAACGCCGCCAAAGCTGCAACCAGGCTTTTCAGCCAGATCCTCAGCACTCGAGGCTCCGTCATTTGTCCAAGGGCAAGAGCAAAGGCGCTGAGCATCAGGGCCGCATTTCGCGCGCCGCTGTCCTGCTGTCAACGTTGCGGCGCTTGCCCTGCGGCCAGGGGAAGGCTAGGCGCGGCGCGATTTCCCTTGGACTTTCAGGAACCCTTAGATGTCACATCCCGATCTTGATGTCATAGCCATTGGCAACGCTATCGTCGATGTCATGGCCCCTTGCGAAGACGCGCTGATCGAACGCATGGGACTGGTGCGCGGCGGCATGACCCTTGTCGATACCGACCGGGCGCATGAACTGTATGAAGTGATGGGCCCGGCGCGCGAGATTTCGGGCGGGTCGGCAGCAAACACGCTCGCTGGCCTTGCAGCGCTGGGCGCAAACTGCGCGTTTATCGGGCAGGTCGCCGATGACCAGCTGGGTGAGGTTTTCGCCCACGACATCCGCGCCAGCGGCATTGCTTTTGCCACTGCGGCCCGCACAGGCAATCCGCCCACTGCACGCTGTTTGATCTTCGTTACCCCTGATGGCCAGCGCACCATGAACACATTTCTTGGTGCGTCGCAGTTCCTGCCCGCCGATGCGCTCGACGAAGCAACGATTGCTGCGGCAAAGGTGCTCTATCTTGAGGGCTATCTTTGGGATCCCGAGGAACCTCGCGCCGCAATGCGTCGCGCCATTGCGGCATCCCGCAATGCCGGGCGCAAGGTGGCTTTCACCCTATCAGACGCATTCGTAATAGCGCGCCACGGGGACGATTTTCGCCAGATGATCGCGGCTGGGGAGATCGACATTCTGTTTGCCAATCACATCGAGTTGGCGGCACTGACGGGATATGACGATTTCCACGATGGAATCGCCGCATTGCGCGACTCCGTCCCCTTGTTGGTGGTAACCCGCAGTGCTGACGGTGCGGTTGCGGTCTCAGGCGGGGAATGGGTCGAAGTACCCGCCGAGCCGATCGAGCGGGTGGTGGACACGACCGGTGCTGGCGATCTTTTCGCCGCCGGGTTCCTGTTTGGTCATGTACGTGGTCGCGGTTTGCACGATTGCCTGAAACTCGGGGCGATCTGCGCAGCAGAAATCATTTCCCACTATGGCGCGCGGCCTGAAGCAAATCTCAAGGAATTGACCGCGCCTGTCGCTTGACGCCGGCCGGGTAATACAAAGTTGTGCTCCAGCGGCGCACAACAGTGAGCAATGCAGGCGTGTGCCGCTTTGGTGCGGCATAGGATGGCAGCGTGCACGGCGCCTTACGCGCTGCTATGATCATGGCTATCGGTGTGGCTGGTAGGATAAGTTTAGATGAACAAGCTCCAGGCAGCCTGCATGATCCTGCCAATTACCGTTGCATCTGCCGCTCAGGCTGCACCGATTGGATCCGACTGGCCCGTTATCGCGTCAGTGCGCGATGGCGATTGCGCGCTGCAGATCACCGGCAACGGCAAGATTTTCCTGATTGCCGCAACCGGCCTGAAGCCAGAGCAAACCGGCCGCTATCAGATCGCCAGCGGTGATATGAGACCAATCGACTGGAATGTGCGCGTCACTAACGACGGACGGGCGGTCCGCTATTACCTGCCATTCCGCTGGGGCCAAGCGGGCGAACGGATCGATGGGGGCGTAGTCGATGTGGTTGTCACCGCACCCGGCTGCGCTTTGAACGCCAGCTTCCCGTGGAAGCGCATCATCCGGGTCATCGATTAGGCCTGCTCGCGCGCCACTTCGCGCCAGCCAATATCCTTGCGGCAGAACCCTTCGGCAAAATCGATCTTCGCTACCGCGGCATAGGCGCGGGTCTGTGCCTGGGCGACAGTCATGCCAGTCGCGGTGACGTTCAGGACCCGCCCACCGTTGGCGACCAGCTGCCCACCAACTAGCGCGGTACCAGCGTGAAATACCTTGATCCCGTTCGCTTCGGCTTGAGCCAAGTCGCCGATTGCGCCGCCCTTGGCTGGCGTATCAGGATAGCCGACGGCGGCCATTACCACAGTCAAGGCGACCTCGTCGGAAAAGCGTGGCGGCGCAATTGCACCAAGACGGTTCTCGGCACACGCCAGCAGCAATTCGACCAGGTCGGATTCCAGTCGCATCAGGATGACCTGGCATTCGGGGTCGCCGAACCGGCAATTGTATTCGATCAGCTGCGGCCCGGTCGCGGTGAGCATCAGTCCCAGGAACAGCACGCCTGAATAGGGCATTCCTTCGCTGGCGAGAGTCTGAACGGTTGGCACTATGATCCGGCTCAGCGCCTCGGCCTGCAATGCCGGAGTGAGGACGCGTGCCGGGCTGTAGGCGCCCATGCCTCCGGTATTGGGTCCGTTATCGCCATCGCCGACGCGCTTGTGATCCTGGGCCGAAGCAAAAGGTACCACTGTATGGCCATCGGTCAGGGCAAAGAAGCTGGCTTCCTCGCCTTCCAGAAACTCCTCGATGACCGCTTCGGCTCCGGCCGCGCCAAAGCGTCCGTCAAATATGTCGCGGACCGCCTGCTCGGCCTCGGCCAAGGTCATGGCGACGGTCACACCCTTCCCGGCTGCAAGGCCATCAGCCTTAATCACTACGGGCGTGCCGAACCGGGCCAACGCGGCAAGCGCATCGCCCGCGTTGGTCACCCGCTCGTAACCGCCGGTGGGTATACCTGCGCGTGCGCACAGGTCCTTGGTGAAACCCTTGCTACCCTCAAGCTGCGCTGCGGCTTTGGACGGGCCAAACACCGGCACACCCGCGCCGCGCAAGGTGTCGGCAAGCCCGTCAACAAGCGGCGCTTCGGGCCCGATCACCACCAAGCCGATGCGCTGCGCATCGCAAAAGGTCAAAACAGCGCCGTGGTCCGCGGCGTCAAGCCCGACCAGTTCGGCATGCTGAGCAATTCCCGGATTGCCGGGCGCCGCGAACAGTTTCGTCGTCCTGCGGGATTGCGCCAGCTTCCACGCAAGCGCATGTTCACGGCCGCCCGAACCGATCAGCAGGATATTCATGACGCAGCCATTTCCCGAAGCAGAAGAACCCGGCAGGCTGGTAGCGAAGGACGTGGCCGGGGACAACGCCGCCGCGCAATCTGTCAGCGAGATTTCCGCGATGCTGAAGCGCACAGTGGAAGACCGGTTCGGCTTTGTCCGGGTGCGGGGCGAGCTTTCCGGCGTCAAGCGCGCCGCTTCGGGCCATGTCTACCTGGCGTTAAAGGATGAGAATGCACGACTTGATGGAGTGATGTGGCGCGGCACCGCGCAGCGCCTGGGCTTCCAACCGGAGGACGGCCTGGAAGTCGTCGCAACCGGCAAGCTCACCACCTATCCTGGTCGTTCAAACTACCAGATGGTGATCGACCAAATGGAAGTAGCTGGCGAGGGTGCGCTGCTGGCCCTGCTGGCCAAGACCAAGGACCGGCTTGACGCGGAAGGCCTGTTTGCGGCGGCTCGCAAACAGGCGCTGCCATATCTGCCCAACGTTATTGGCGTAGTGACATCGCCCACGGGCGCTGTGATCCGCGATATTCTGCACCGCCTGGCTGACCGCTTTGCAAGCCATGTTCTGGTTTGGCCGGTGTTGGTCCAGGGCCAGGGTGCAGCAGCGCAGGTGGCTGCAGCGGTCCGTGGTTTTTCGGCTCTGCCCCATCAAGGGGTGATCCCGCGCCCCGATCTGGTGATCATTGCGCGCGGCGGCGGGTCGATCGAGGATTTGTGGGCCTTCAACGAGGAAGCGGTGGTGCGCGCGATTGCCGAATCGCAAATCCCGGTAATCAGCGCCGTTGGCCACGAAACCGACACCACGTTGGCCGATTTCGTTGCTGATCGGCGGGCGCCGACACCGACTGCTGCCGCCGAAATGGCTGTGCCGGTGCGCGAGGATCTGATTGAGCAATTAGCCGAGCTGGCCCTCAGAAAACGCCGCGCGGTGATCCGTCCCCTGCAGCTTGGCCGCGAACGGCTGGCGGCGCGGGCCGATCGGCTACCCCGGCTGGCAAGCCTGCTCAGCCCGCAAGCCCAAAAGATTGACGATCTAAGTGAGCGGTTGCGTCGCAGCTTGGCCGATCGCACGCAGCTTTCGCGTAGCGACCTGCATCGCGTTGGTGCGCACCTGTCTTTGCCATTACTCGCCGCGCGGCTTGACCGCGCACGAGACCGGCTGGATGCGGCTACGCGTTTTCTCTATTCGCTCGATCCCGATCGGGTGCTGCAACGCGGCTATGTCCGGGTCACAGCGCAAGATGGGCGCACGCTGATGACCCGGGACGTAGCAGCGGTTGAAGAGGCCCTCAGCCTTCATTTTCGCGATGGGGTGCTGGCGGTGATGACTGGAAACGCTTCGCCCGCCACAACCGCCGCCCGATCCACGCCCCGCACCAAAGCCTTACCGCATAACTCTTCTTCGCTTCAGGGGAAATTGCTCTGAAAGGTTGATTGGGCTATGCTGCAGAAATGTTAATGTCTGCTACTGATCGCCCCGCGACCCTGTTCTACCAGCCCAACGGCTTCCGCGTAATCAATCCCGGTAATCACGTTGTCTGCGCTATCAGCGGCGAAGCGGTCCAACTCGAATCTCTCCGATACTGGAGCGTCGATCGGCAGGAGGCCTATGCCAGCGCGGAATTGGCTACGGGGCGGCTGCTGGAGCAACGCTGATGCGCCGCACGCTGCTTATCGCCGTAACCAGCTTCATTGCTTGCGGTTTTTCCATATCGAGCGGCCTTGCTGCCAGCGCCAGTGAAGCACTTGGACTGTCCGGCATTCCGGACCTTTCCCTTTCGGGAGAAATGACCCAAGGCGGCTGGGCTCGCGGGGTCGCTCCGCGCGGGACCGCGGCGCTCAGCCTCAATGGGAAGGCCGTTCAGATTGCTCCGGACGGCAACTTTCTGATCGCCTTCGACCGCGATGCCAGTTCTGTGGCACAGCTAGCCTTGCGACTGAACGATGGCCGTTCCAGTGTCCGCCCGTTAACCGTTAAGCCCCGCGCCTGGAAGCTGGAATATATTCCTATCGGCCCACGCCCGGGAGCTGCGCCAAATGAGGCTTTTGCCATTCGCCGCAGTGGTGAATTAGCGCAGATCAATGCAGCTCGCGCGGTAGACCATGATATGCAAGGCTGGCGGCAAAAGTTTATCTGGCCAGTCTATGGCCGCTTATCGGGCCGGTTTGGATCTCAGCGGATCTATAACGGCACGCCGGGCAGTTATCATTCGGGGATGGATATTGCTACCGGAGCCAGCGGCACGCCGTTCGTTGCACCGGCAGACGGGGTGGTGATCCTGGCGGCGGACAGTCCTTTCACGCTGGAGGGTCGGCTGCTAATGATCGATCACGGGATGGGACTCAATTCCGCATTTCTCCATGCGTCCAGGCTGGTGGTGAAAGTTGGCGATGTGGTGCGCCAAGGCCAGTACATTGGCAACATCGGCATGACCGGACGGGCCACTGGCCCGCACCTGCATTGGTCGATTAAATGGCGCGACGCGCGTCTCGACCCGCTGCTATTTACCGGACCGATGCCTTAATCGCTGCAAAGTGCAGCTGGCTGCTATGCCGACATGTGACACTAATACACCAATGCCGGTTTTGTGCGTGTGAAAACGTATCGGTGGATGTAATCTTCAACGAATTCGCTCTCCTTTGAAATTATGTTGCCGAATTGCGTGGGATTGCACACAGCGCGGCTGATTTGCGTGACCAATTTATGTGGCAATTTTGCTACAGGTGGGCATTATTGACACGAAACTCGCGCAATTGGCTTTGCCGCATAAGCGTCGTTCGGCCATTGGAAGCATCGCTTTTTGCGGCTGACGTGTGCTCCACTTGGGGTCGAGGGGCACCATGATATCGTGCGCGGCTGCATGCAAGAAGCCCTAGGGCCGTCCTTATCCAAGGGCGTTCCCGTGAACAAAGGGACTGGAACGTGAAGAAAACCACTCTTACTGCTTTGAAGGTTAGCGCGGCTCCGCTCGTGCTGGGCATGGCCTTCCTCAGCAGCGCCGCATCCGCACAGGACGCGAAAGTTGATTGCGCTGCCAACCCAAATGACGTCGCGTGCGCCGATGAACCGGCAATCGTAGTCACCGGCTCAATCCTTCGTCAGGTCAACAACCAGACCGTTTCGCCGGTTACCAACGTGACGGCAGAAAATCTTGATCAGCGCGGCCTCAGCACCGTTCAGGACGGCCTGCAGCAGCTCGCCGCCAACAACGGCCCTGCGCTGACCAACAGCTTCTCCGCCAACGGCGCGTTTGCAGCTGGCGCATCGGCGGTTTCGCTGCGCGGTCTTTCGACCAACTCGACACTGGTTCTGTTCGACGGCATGCGTGCCGCTTACTACCCGCTGGCCGACGACGGTTCGCGTAACTTCGTCGATCTGAACACCGTACCCGACGATATCGTTGACCGCATCGAAGTTCTGCGTGATGGCGCGTCGTCGTCCTATGGTGCCGACGCCATTGCCGGCGTTGTCAACATCATCACCAAGCGTGAAGTAAAGGGACTTTTCGTTCGCGGCGATGCGGGCATTTCGTCGCGCGGCGATGCTGGGCAGTATCGCTTGTCGGCCACCGTCGGCAAGGGCGACCTCGATGATGACGGCTATAACGCCTATCTGTCGGGGTTCTACTACAAGTCGAACAAGTTGATGAACCGCGATCGTCCTTATCCGTTCAACACGGACGATCTGCGCCAGGTTTGTGGCCCGGATGGGACCTGCGCCGGCGACAACCGTCTCAACGCCCCTTCGGGAGGCATTTTCCCGTCGACTGCAGCCAACCTGCTGGTTCGCCCCTACAACGCAACGAATACCGCTGCACAAGGTCGCTACCAGAATCTTGGCGGTAATTGCAGCCAGCTTGGTCTTGAGGCTTATAACCTGACTGCGGCTAACCTGGCAGCCAATACGGCTGCGCCGGCCCAAGTCTGCGTAACGGACTTCACCAACCGCTACGGTACGATTTCACCTGCAATTGAACGTTACGGCCTGTCGGGCCGTGTAACTGCCAAGCTTGGCGATGCGATCGAAGCCTACGCCGAAGTCAATTTCTTGCAGAGCAAGGTGTCGTACAATGGCTTCCCCGCGACAATTCGCGGTACCGCCAATACCGGCATCTATTTCCCGCAGTTTTCGACCTCGACCAGCGCCGGTGCAGTTGCTCCCGGTTCCTTTGTTCTTACCCTGCCGATCTACGTCTGCCCGAATGGTCAGCCTGATCCCAGCGGTTTGAACACCGGCTGTACTGCAGCGAATGGAACGCTAAACCCGAACAACCCGTTTGCGGCACAGGGCCAGGTTGCCCGCCTCATCGGTCGTATTCAGGATCAGCCAACATTCAACCAGACCCGCACGCGTGCTTATCGCGGCGCTCTGGGCGTCAAGGGTAACATTAACGACGACATCACGTTCGATGTCGGCGCAACGGCAATGCATGTTGATCTGCAGCGTACGCAGAGCGGCTACTTCTACATCAACAACATCCTGACTGCGATTGCGCGGGGAACCTTTAACCTGGTCAACCCGCTGGCAAACACCGAAGCACAGAACGACTATGTCCGTCCTGACAATATCACCCCGGCTACGTCGGACCAGGTGCAGTTCCAGGCAGTTCTGGGCAGCAAGCTGGCCGAACTGCCAGGTGGACCGCTGCAGATCGGTGTTGGTGGATCTATCCGTTACGAAGCGGTCGATGCCCCAAGCGCCAACTCGGACATCAACGGCCCGACCCAGCGGTACTTCACGCTTAACGCGTTCGGTACTTCGGGCAGCCGCTGGATCCAGTCAGCCTTTGCCGAACTTGATGCGCCGATCCTGCCTCAGGTCGATATCAACCTCTCGGGCCGTTATGACCACTACTCGAGTGGTCAGAGCGCATTTTCGCCGAAGGCCGGTGTCAAGCTTCGTCCGATCGACAGCCTGCTGATCCGCGGAACGTATTCGCGTGGTTTCCGTATCCCGTCGTTCGGGGAAGCAAACGCTCTTCCGACCACCGGGTTCGTAAGCAACACTTCGGCAGTCTTCACTGACGCCTTCCTGTCGCAGTATGGTTGCACCAAGGCTACGTTCTCGACGTGCCCTGTTTACATCCGTTCAGGATCTTACGGTCAGACGACGCTCGCGTCGCCGAACCTGCAGCCCGAAAAGTCGCGCAGCTTCACCGCTGGCATCTTCTTCGAGCCGATCCGCAACCTGTCGTTCTCGGTTGACTACTACAACATCAAGAAGACAGGGGTGATCACCCAGCCTTCAAACGCTCCGGCATTGGCCGCTTATTATGGCAATAACGCCATCCCGGCTGGTTACACCGTTGTTCCGGATGCGCCCGATGTCAGCTTCCCGAATGCACGTCCGCGCGTTGCTTTCGTCCAGTCTCAGCTGGTCAACGCCAACACGCAGAAGGTGTCGGGTCTTGATTTCGCTATCGACGGGAAGGTCCGCCTGAGCGAAAACATCACCTGGGCCAGCCATCTTGAAGCTGGATACATCCTGAAGCTGGAAACCGAGTTTCCGGATGGTACCATCGAGCGTTACGATGGCACCTTGGGCAACTTCAACCTGACTGCCGGATCTGGTACACCCAAGTGGAAGGGCTACTGGCTGAACTCGCTCACCTTCGGTGACAAGTTCACGCTCAACGGCACCGTCAACTACTATGGTGGTTACGACCTGTCAGCGCAGGATCAGGGTACCGGGTACAAGGATTGCGGTCTGGACGATGGCACCAGCCCGACTGGTTGCGGTATTCCGCGGTACATCACTTTCGATCTGCAGGCAGCCGTCAAGGTCAACGACCAGTTCACGTTCAGCCTGACGATGCTGAACGTAGCTGACAAGATGCCCCCGATCGACGTGGTCACCTACGGCGCTCACCTCTACAACCCGGTCCAGGGTGGTAACGGCATCCTTGGCCGCTATCTGAAGGCCGGCTTCAAGATGACCTACTAGGTCAAACTTGATGACTTAACGGAAGGGCGGGTCCACGGACCCGCCCTTTTCGTTTGTGCGGTCCATCCACTTGATTTGATCCGCTACGCCCCACAAAGAAGATCCAATGCGCCGCCGCCTCGCCGCCCTCTTGCTGACGTTTGCCGCCGTTCCCGGACTTTGGTGGCGCTCTCCTACGGCCGCCATCAGGCACGACCAAAGCGCAACTTTTTCGGCGTTGCCCTTCCCTAAAAACTGCTGTTCAGTTGGCAACATAGCCGTAACCGGGGCATGGCGGATCACGAGCCGTAATAGCTACGCCTATGGCTACTCCGCCTTGATTTCGCCAGCAGCCGGACGATTACTGGCGCTGAGCGATGCCGGGCAGTTCATGGACTTCGCATCACCAGACCAACCCGCATCTGCTGTACGCATTGGGCAGATGCCTTTGGGCGCTTCCGTCGAGAAGCATAAGCGCGATGTCGAAAGCGCAACGCGCGACCCGCTGACCGGCCGCATCTGGATTGGAATCGAAGGACAGGGCGTAATAGTCAGGCTGTCCGATCGGCTCACAGCAGAGCGTAAGATTATCAATCCGGCGATCCGAGACTGGCCTAGCAATAAGGGACCCGAAGCAATGGCCCGCCTGGCCGATGGCCGCTTCATCGTGCTGGGCGAAGGATTTGCTGGCAGACTGGAGTGGCGGCGCCATCCGGCATTGTTATTTCAGGGCGATCCAACCGCAGGATCCCAAGCTGAGTCGTTCTTGTTTGCTGGTCATTCAGGTTACCGTCCGACCGACATGGCGGCTTTGCCCGATGGCCGCGTTTTGATTGTCATGAGGCAATTGCGCTGGCCCTTTCCAATCCGTCTGGGCGTCCGCCTTATGATCGCCGACCCACGCCAGATACGTCCGGGAGAAGATTGGCATGCGCTCGATCTAGGGGAGATCAAGGCGCCGGTGCCGATCGATAATTTCGAAGGGTTGGCGCTGGTACCCGAAACAAATGGCACGGTAACCGGCTGGCTCATCTCGGACGACAACGGCGCCGCATTCCAGCGTACGCTACTACTTCGCCTGCGGATCGATCCGGCGCGCCTGCCGTGGCCGTAAGCTCATCAGCAAAAAGGCGCACGGATTGCTCCGTACGCCTAAGGGGAATATCAATATTGGAGACCAGAACGGTCAGCAGGTATCAGGCTGCCTGCTTTTTAACCAATTCGCGCTTCACCTTAAGCGCTGTGGTTGACAGCTTGTCATCCGAAGTTTTCAGCAGCCAGTTGTCCAGGCCTCCGACGTGCTCGACCGAACGCAATCCATTGGTCGACACGCGGAACTTGAAGCTGCGATCAAGCCCTTCAGACATCAGCGTTACGTTCTGCAA
Source organism: Novosphingobium sp. (assembly GCF_024642085.1). Lineage (GTDB taxonomy): Bacteria > Pseudomonadota > Alphaproteobacteria > Sphingomonadales > Sphingomonadaceae > Novosphingobium. Next base: position 128,124 of record NZ_JAHEBV010000002.1, read on the forward strand.
GTTGGGCAGGAAAACGCGCTTGGTCTTGTTATTGGCGTGGCTGACGTTGTGGCCGACCTGGCGGCCCTTGCCGGTCAGTTCGCAGATACGGGACATGGCAAAACTCGCTTGAAAACTGTTGCACCCAAGATGGGGAAGGCGCGCCCATACCGATTCACTCTTGCCCGGTCAAGGTATTGCGGCCAATCCCGCAGAAATGAGCCGTTGGCCGCTACCTAAACCGATGAAGATAGCGCTGGAACAGGCGCGCATTGCTGAATCCGTAGGCGAAGTGCCGATCGGAGCGGTGTTGGTCAAGGACGGCGCAGTGATTGCCGCAGCGCACAACGCCCCGCGCGGTCAATCGGATCCGACCGCGCATGCTGAAGTTCTGGCGATTCGCGCGGCTGCCAAGGCGCTGGGCCGCGAGCGCCTCGACGGGTGCGAAATGTGGGTGACGCTTGAACCATGTGCGATGTGTGCCGGGGCGATCAGCCATGCGCGGATCGCGCGGCTGTATTATGCAGCTGCCGATCCGAAGGGCGGGGCAATCGATCATGGTGCGCGGGTGTTCGAGCATCAGCAATGTTTGCATGCGCCCGAAGTTTATTCGGGAATGGGCGAACAGGAAGCGGGCGATTTGCTACGCGACTTTTTCAAAGCTCGGCGTTAAAGACCGCGCCAGATTTTCAGCGGCAAAGTATCCTTTGGGCCAAAGCTTCGCGCGCTGCACGTCCGGGGAAGGAAGTCCTTGCCGTAGCAAAGGTACAATTCGCGAAGCCAGCCGCCGTTGCTGACCACGATGCCAACCGACGATTTGGGGAATGCGCCGTTGGCGGAAACGAAGGCGCTGCGTAGATCGCCAGCAGTTAACCCTTCTTTCCTAGATAATCGATCAGCTTCGGGCAGACGGAGCGAGTTCCACAGGATCGCCGATACCTTGAAATAGTCTTGGGGCTCTCGCGCCATGCAGCTGCCATGCTTGGCCCATTCGTGCTCGATTAGCCAAGGCACCGGAGTCATGCACAGATTGCGGCGAAAGTCATCGGTCGAGGGACGCGGTGTGATCGCGCACCACTGGGGCGGCTTGCCTCCGCCTTGCGCTTCGGGCCACAAACCATGCAATATGAAGCCAAAGCGGCCAATCTTACCGTTGCATTGATAATTGCCGGGATCGCTGGCGCTTTTTCCCCGGCAGAACTCGGGAGACCAGCTGATAGCTAGAGTATACCCGCCAATCGATGTTCGCAGTCTAGGGCCATCGGGTAGTGCCGGGCGGGGTTGAACTACCGTCGGCGGCAAACGGCACTGATAGGCTTGCGCGGAGGCAGGAACCGGAACCAGGATCAGCGCGCTGCCAAGAAGTGTACGCATCATAGGGGTGTGAAATCCAGCCCGATGTCGGCAGCTGGCGAACTCTGAGTCAGACGGCCTACCGAGATAAAGTTCACTCCCGTAGCAGCGATGGCGCCGATGGTATCCAACCGAACCCCGCCAGATGCTTCGCAGGGAACCCGCCCAGCAATTAGGGCAACCGACTCGCGCAATTCCTCAAGGCTCATGTTGTCGAGCAGGATGTGGCTGGCGCCGGCGACTATTGCCGACTCTATTTGGCGAACTTCATCAACCTCGCAAATGATGCTGGTTACGCCAGCTGCGCGAGCGCGACGGACGGCTTCGCCGACACCGCCGGCCACAAGCACGTGGTTGTCCTTGATCATCGCGGCGTCCCAAAGACCCATTCGATGGTTTTGAGCCCCCCCCATGCGAGTTGCGTACTTTTCCAGATGGCGCAGGCCGGGGATAGTCTTGCGCGTATCGAGCAAGATCGCCTTGCCCGCCATCCCATCGACATAATAGTGGGTCATTGTGGCGATGCCGGACAGGTGTTGGACGGTATTGAGCGCACTTCGCTCTGCTGTCAGCATCGCCCGGGCATTGCCCGAAAGGACCATAAGATCGGTTCCCGCTGCAACGTGGGCGCCCTCGTCCGCAAGCACTGTGATATCCATTGCTGGATCAAGCGCTCGGAAGAACGCCTCGGCTATCGGCAAACCTGCCACGGTGATCGCGTCGCGAGTATCCATGACACCGGTGAAGCGTGCATTTGCCGGAATTACGCTCTCGCTGGTCACGTCATGCCCCCCGCCGGGCAAGCCAAGGCCAAGGTCTTCGTCCAGCGTAGATTTTACAAAGTTGGCAAGATCAAAGCCAGGAAGGGTGAAGCTGCTCATTGCATTGGACTAACGGACAGCGAGCGGTGGTCAAGCGCGGGACGACATCAATGGACGAAGCGCGCTACCACGTCACGATAGGAACGGCTGACTTTCACCTGCGCACCCGAATCGAGCACCAGGAAGCATTCGCCATTGGTGTGCGGCTTAACCTGGCGAACCTGGTTGAGATTGACGATGGTCGAGCGGTGGACACGTTGAAACACACGTGGGTCAAGCCGGCGTTCCAAGTCCTTCATCGTTTCGCGCAAGATGAGCGAATTGTCGCCCGTGTAGATACACATATAATCGCCGGCAGCTTCGATATGTTCGATCGAATCAACGTCGACCCGGAAGATCTGACCTCGGTCCTTGATGTTGATTAGCTTTTCATAACGGCCCGCAGCTTCACTTTCTTCCGGCATCGCTTCCATCGCGTCAGGAGCGACCTCAGCCAACACATGCTTGAGCTTTTCCGCCTCTTCAGCGGCGTGCTTCTCCTGCAGTCGTGTGCGCACACGCTCCATCGTATCGGCCAAGCGGTCTTCATCTACCGGCTTCATGAGATAGTTGACGGCATTTGCCTCGAACGCCCGGACAGCGTGTTCCTGGTATGCGGTTACAAAGACTATGAGCGGCGGCTCAAGCTCCATCACTCCCTTGACGACCGAGAATCCGTCAAAGCCGGGCATCTGTATGTCTAAGAAAACCAAGTCCGGTTTTTCCGTCTTTATTTTGCGGATCGCCTCGCGTCCGTTGGAGCAAGTGTCGATGATCTCGACATCGGGAAACTTCTCGAGACGAAGGGTCAGACCCTGGATGGCAAGCTTTTCGTCATCGACGAGGATCGTGCGGATCGACATGGGACTATCCTGGTTCAGCCGGCCTCGCGTCTAATTGGCAAGGGCCGGACGTTTCGGTATCGCCGGGGCGGCGACGACTTCGCGGCGTTCAAACGGGATCTCTATCAGGACGGCAAAACCACCTTCAGCGGGCTCCATCGTTTCAAAGCGATGGTCTTCGCCATAGGCTTGGGCCAGCCGGTCACGAATATTGGCCAAGCCGACACCGGTGGAAACGGGTTCGCCTCCGTCGAAAGTCACTCCGGCGAACCTGTTGCTGGCAGCGCTCGATTGCAATCCCGGGCCGGTGTCGGAGACGGTGATACGAAGGTTCTGGCCGACGAGTTGCGCTGCGATGGTAATCTCTGCCCCCGATTCCTGCGGACCGACTGCATACTTTATCGCGTTTTCGACCAGTGGTTGAAGCAGCAGAGACGGCAGCAGCGCGTCCTCGGTCACCGGATCGATTCGGAAATTAGTCCGCAGCCGCTCTTCGAACCGCATCCGCTCAATTTCAAGGTAGAGTTTAAGCGTGTCGACTTCCTGTGCCACGGTGACGCGCCCGGTCGGCTCGTTCACCAAGGTGTAGCGCAGAAACGATGACAGACGGCTGAGCATGGCATTAGCAGGCTCGGTCTGCTTGAGCAGTACCAAGGTGGAAATCGAATTAAGCGTGTTGAACAGGAAGTGCGGGTTAAGCTGATACCGCAACATTGCAAGCTGAGCTTGGGTCGCCTGGTTTTCCAGTCGCAGAAGTTGGTCGTTCTGTTCCTCAATCTGAAGGAAGAAATTGACCATGTAGTAGAGCGCGGTCCACGCTCCCAGCAGGGTCATGTCAATATAGAACAGGCCGATGAAGCGCTGGGCAAAGCCCGATCCGGTATCTCCGTAATAGAGCCCGTTCACCCAAGCATCAACGAAGGCATATAGGAAAACCGCCGCCGCCAGGCTGATGGCGGTAACACCCCAAGTTACAATCGGTCGCCGATTGATAAGTTGGCGATAGACAACCGACAGAATCAACGTGATCGAAAACCCAGTGATTGTCGAAATCAGGACCAGCACCAGGAATGACAAGGCTAAGCCGTTAGCCAGGCCTGACATCGCGCGGACGAGCATGGCCCCGCCCCATCCTGCCGCCTGCAAGCGCCAGAACGCGCGGTTCTTATTCGCGAAAAAAGGGATTGGGCGAAAGGGCAGGACGGCCATACCCCGCCATCCTAGCAGATGTGCCGCGATTGGCGAACGCCTTACGATTTGCGCGCTGCCGCGATGGCCTTGGCCAAGGCTTCCTTGCCCACCGCACCGACCAGCACCTGATCGCCGATTACCCAGCCTGGCGTGCCGTCAAAGCCCAGCTGCCGTGCATAGGCCATGTTGGCTTCGAGCTCGGCCTGTACTTGAGGCTGGCGCGATGCCGTCTGCGCCCGATCTATATCAAGTCCGGCGGCACGCGCGGCGGCATCGACCGAGACAGGATCGGTGCGGCCGGTGGCAAACAATGCGTCATGGAAGACGGTGTATTTGCCCTGCTCAGCGGCGGCTAGGCCCATCGCGGCTGCCGCCGGACTGGTCGGCGCAATTACCGGCAAGTGGCGGATAACAACCTTGAGGTCGGGGTTTTGCGCAATCAGTTCTTTAAGTACCGGCTCACTTTGCCGGCAATAGCCACACGCGAAATCGGAAAACTCGACCACGGTGACAGTTCCCTGAGGGTTGCCTAGGACTGCACCGGGAAACGGCGTTGCGAGCTTGGCTGCGATTCCGGCAAGCTGCTTTTGACTGTCTTTTAGGCGCAGCTTCTCCACCACTTCGGGAAGAATTTCGGGATTTTCGAGCAGGTAAGTGCGGACGATTTTTTCAACCGCCTTCTTTTCGCCCGGCCCCAGGTCGCTACGCTGACGCTCAAACGCCCAACCACCCACACCGCCCAGCAGGGTTAAACCGACGGCGCCAAGGGTAAACAGCAGCTTTTGATGCGAAGATGGTCGGGGATCGGTCATTCGGCGAGGCTTACCGGCGTTTGCGCTGGCGTTCAATCGCGGCGCGTGCCTGCATCGCAATATCCTGCGCGCGGAGCCAGTCAGGCGATCCGGCAGGCAACGCAGCCTCAGCCGAAACAGCGCTTTGCTCAGCCGCAGCATATTGCAATTGCATGACCTGCTGTTCAGCGCTGGCCAACCGCGCCCGGGCCATGTCGCCTCGTTGCCCATAGACCACGCCCAGTTGATACCAGGCGAAGGGATTTTCCCGATCGCGGCTAACAGCATTTTTCAGTACCGTCTCAGCCTCCGGCAGGTTGGCAGGCATTTCGCTGGCGACCAGGGCGTGGCCGAATGTCGTCGCGATGAGCGGCTGGTTGCCCGATAGTTCAGTGGCGCGGCGCAGTGGAGCCAAGGCATCAGCTGGCTTGCCAGCTTCGAGCAGGATCTGGCCTTTGAGTTCCAAAAAATAGGGATCAGACGGCGCTTTAGAGAGCAACGCATCGGTTTCGGCCATGGCCTTGTCGAGGAAAGCTTGCTTGTGAAACGCGTAAGCGCGCGCATAATGGGCTGCTACACTGTTGTCGCTTTCAGGATAGACTTGCAGCGCCGATTTGGGTTCGGCCAGATAGCCGAAGAGCTTCGCCTTGGTACGCAGGAACCGCGCCTCAATCTCAGGATCGGAGGGCTTCGACCAAGCCGGATCGCGCTGATACGTGTCAGTCAGTGTAGCGATGCGATCGCCGGTCATAGGATGGGTCGAATAGAACTCGCTTTCCGCCGTACGCGTGAAGCCGTGACGCGTTTCCATGCCGCGCAATTTCTGAAAGAAGGCGATCGACCCGCGTCCTGAAAGGCCGGCCTTCGACAGGTATTGGGCGCCCGCTGCATCGGCAGCCTCTTCCTGTCCGCGGGTAAACGACAGGTACTTGCCCAGCGCGACCTGCTGTCCGGCCATTACCACGCCCATCGCCGCTTCGCCGGCACCGGCCGCCGCCGCCGCCGCACCCAGCAGCAGCGAGAGGATCGAGACCCCGGTAGCGGCCTTGCTGCCGCCATCTGAAATGACATGACCGCCGGTGATGTGACCCAATTCGTGCGCGATCACGCCCTGTACCTCCTCGGCGCTGCTCGCCTCGTTGATAAGCCCGGAGTGAATGTAAACCGCCTGCCCGCCAGCAACGAAGGCGTTGACCGACGAATCGTTGACCAAGACGATATCAACATTCCTGGGATCGAGACCGGCAGCCACAATCAATGGGCGTGAAATGTCTTTCAGCAGGGCTTCGGTTTCGGCATCGCGCAGAATCGACTGGGCGAACGCAGGCTGTGCGACAAATGCCAGCGCAGCAAGTGCGGCAGTGCAGCGGGATATGAGGGCGCGCATCGCCCTGCCTTTAGCGACGCGCCGTCTGAACCGGCGCTGAAGGCCTGGTGCGGGTTGCCAAAAAGGCCAATACTGGATCGATCACCCGGCGATCGCGCGAAAACGGCACGGCCAGCTTCATTACCGTATCCTCGTGGCTTGCACCCGGTACGATTACCGACTGGACCAATGATCCCGCCTTGGTCAACGCGGCTGCCATGATGCGGGTGTTGCGGGGTTTGACTGTTGTGTCTGCATCGCCGGTCAGCAGCAACATCGGCGGGGCATCGCTGCGAACATAGCGGATCGGTTGGGTGATTTCGGCTGGTTTGACGTGACCGAAGGCCAGCATTGCCGATTCGCTGTCAAAGGGCAGAAAATCATAAGGGCCCGAAAGGCCGACCACACCCTTGATCGCGGTTTCGGGAATGCCTTCGCGGCCTAGCCATTGCCGTTCCAGCCCTAGCATTGCCACGTTGTATGCACCCGCTGACTGGCCCATCAGAACTATCCGATCGGCATCGCCTCCGAATCGAGCAGCATTTTTGCGGGTCCAGGCAACCGCCTTGGCACTGTCTTCCAACATGTGAGGAAACACGCCTTTCGGGGTCAGCCGGTAACCCGGAAGCACCGCAACATATCCCGCGCGGGCCAGCGTTCGACCCATAAAATGATAGTCAGCCGGCGAACCGCTGCGCCAGCCGCCGCCATGGATAAAGATCACGACCGGTCGCAAACCAGCCACGACGCCGTCCGGCACTACCACATCGACCCGCTGCGCCGGGAGAGGCCCGAAGCGCCCATCCTGAAGCACTAGCCGTGTTCCAGCGGTGCCGCCGATCAACCGATCGACCCGATCAAGCAGGGCCACGCCGTTTGTCGCCAAAGCATAACGATAGGCTGCGAATAGTCCCACAAACACCAGAACCGTGGTCAGCATAAGCCAGCCAAGTTTGCTCATTGTTCTGCGCCCCACTATTTCGCTCATTGAGGATTTCTAGCCCGACTTGGTAGTAATGACAAAGGGCGTTGCCCCTTGCGAAGCAACGCCCGACTCCCCTCGCTGTTCTATTGTCGGTGCTGGTTAGTCCAGCAATTTGCGTGCAGCGCGTTCCAGCAGCCGTACATCGTTGACGACTTCCCCCAGCAGGACTACTTCACCCGTCGGCAATCGGCGTGCGACTAGCAGAGCGAATTCGGTGCCCTCGGCCGATACCGCGTCAAGCGGGACATAATTGATGTCGCGCAGCTTTTTGGCAAGCGTGTCGCCCGGGCTTTCTCGCCGCACTTCGCCCTTGCCACTTTCTTCGCGTTTCAAACGGCGCTCTTCGCCAACCACGCCCTTAAGGCCGCCCTGTGCATCGGCCAGGAATTGACCCAGCGCGCCCCTGGCAACGTTGAGACGATGCCCGTGGCTCAGCGCCGAGGCATATTCGGCGAGGCGGGTCTTGTCGTAATCGGCACCGAAGACCAGTTTGACCACCGGGGTCATCTGCGCGCGATCCTGCACAGTCAGGCCCGAATCAGCGACCAGTTCGGCAAATTCGTCGGGTGCTTCGACGGCGGCGAGCGAGAAATCGTAGGCCCGCCCAATCGCGGCATAAAGCGCGCTGCGGGTGCGGTCTTCCGATCCATTGGCCAGTTCGGCCAGTTCGCGGGCAGAGGCAAGCCAATCAGCCAGTCCCATGTCAGTTTCGTCGTGTTCAGAATCGAAAACAGACGGCGGTGCAAAGGCATCAGACGCACCGTCGCCGAAATCGATCGGGCGGGGATCGGTGACGAAATCCTCATTGCTGTCATCGTCTGGGTTCTCAGCGGCGACGATGCTTGCCCAGCCGCCAACGGTGAATGCCGGTTTGGGCAGACCGTCGTCGTCGACTTCGCCCGGTTCAGCAAAATTACTGAGGTCGAGAATATCGTCACTTTCGGTGTCACCATCAAGCGCGCCGGAAATTAAATTGCTTAGGTGTTCTGCGCCCCCGCCATGATCCGATAGGCTGGCCGCGCCATTTTCGTCTAGACTTTCGACTGGACCATCGGCCCAGTCGACCATGTTTTCTACGCGACGCGCGCCGGTCGCGGTCGGGACTTCAAGCGCCTCGTCGATCTCGCTCAGCAGGGCGTCGGTGGTCCTCTGGTCGGCAAGTTCCTTCCAGTTGATCACGCCATAGATAAAATCGATGGTGTCATCGTCGCTGGAAAACGGCAGCAGGATACCGCGGTATAAAATTGATTGTTCGCGTTGGTTGACGAACTCAGCCTCAAATCCGATCGGAGCCTGGTTAGCCAGGATCTGCATGTAATGATCGGTGATTCGTGAAAGCAGCGACCGGCTGGGTACATCGCCGAGCGTCTCAATTCCATCGCCGCTGCCACATTCGGCCGCCAGCTTGTCACCTAAATAGCGGATCGAGGGATCATCAATACCTTGGGTAAAATCAAGAAGTACGCTGTATGGACCAAAGTCGGGCAGATTTTCCGGCTCAAGATCTTCTATTGACGGGAAATTTCGGTTGTCTAGCAAGCTCGCCCAATGGTTGTAGGCGCGAACCTGCATACGCCGTTCGTCCTGCCCGACCGGGCTGGGCGGAACTTCGTGCACAGCCTCATCTTCGCCATATTCATGGTCCGGCCAGTCACCGCTGCTGTCTGTGCGATCGATGAAAGTACCGCGATACGTATCCATGTGGATTCCCCACCAAGTCCCTTATTCCGCCGTTCTGACGCAACGTGGTAAACTTACCGTTAAGTTGCGTGAAGCAAGTCTAGCCATGGCGACAGGTTTAGGCAGTCAGCCTTCCCAGGTGGAGAGATGCGGATCGACCAATCCGAGCTGGCGGCGCAGGGCTGCGCGGGCAAGTCGCTCCACCTCCGCTTTCCGGCGTGCGGAGGTAAGCGGAAATGTGGCCGCGGGCCGCACTATCTCGGCATCATATCCGTCCGCCACGATCAGGCCGCAGCGGTCAGGCAGGAACGCGTCGGTTTCCATGCAGGACCGGTCAAGATGTGGGGCCAGCCCCCAATAGAACCGGTCACAATGGTCCAGGTAGTCGGTCCACTTTGTATCGCCAAGCAGATCGGACTTGCTCACTTTTATCTCGACAATGATCAGCCGACCTTTGGTATCGATACCCATCAGATCGGCACGACGGTTCGATCGCAGCGGCATTTCTGTCATGCACCAAACGTCATTTCGCGCAAACAGCCGGCAAATACCGCGCGCGACCGCGCGTGCGGTCTTCAGATCGCCGGCGCTGTCACTCGCAAGTCCGTAAGCAGAAGCGGTTGAAGCCATGACCTACATTCTATGAACATATCAGGAACAAGACAAGCGTTGGTTCAGGTAAAGCGGCGAACCGAGGGCTTACCTTCAGGTGGCACTAGCGCCAACAATGCAGCGCGCGAGGAATGAAACTCTTGCCACAGCGCCAATGCGGCAGCAGCTGTATCCACGCCGCGGGCGTGGATAGATAACAATGCAGCCAGTCCTGGCTCCATGATTGCGGCAAGATCGTCGATCCCCTGCTCGCTCAAATCGCGACGCCAGCCTCCGGCGTCGCGCATGACGGCAGGAAAATTACGGACGTCGGGGCGCATGGGTTCCGGCGCTAGGCCGGCAAGTGTAGCCACGAGACTGGCGGCATCGTGAAGCGCCGACCATTTCATGCTGAATGCGCTGGCCGAAGCCTGGCCAAACTCTGCTCGGCCGGCACTCGGCAAGATGCCCGGCGGAGGAGTGACGGAGGGCGCAAAGTTTGAGTAGGCGTTCATGACACGATTAGTAGCCGGGCACTCTTGCCAAATCGCTAACCACTCATCCGAGGTTTGCACATTTGTCGTAAGCAAAGCAAAAGGACTGGCGCAAGGTCTGTGCCGCTGCTAACCGGCGCCAGCAAAGCACCCGTAGCTCAGCTGGATAGAGCGCTGCCCTCCGAAGGCAGAGGCCACAGGTTCGAATCCTGTCGGGTGCACCAGCTTCTCTGCAACGCCTTGATTAGTTTCATTGGTCGGCTTGAGAACACCGTTTTGCGAATGAATTAACACAAAATCTGCAAACTTTGGAGTCGTGAAAAACTGAACAAAACCCTTTTAGCTTTTTTCCCGGCATGCCTTAGCCGCTTGTTAACTTAGCGGAGCGGGCTTGGTCGGCGGCGACCAACGCGGCGTGAGTTGGTCGCTCAGTCAAATTGCTTTTGTGATAGAATCGATTGCCAGTAACCGGGCCCAGGTCTCTTCAAAAAGACCCAATGGGAGGGCATTGGGTCCGTCTGACAAAGCGGTCTCAGGTTCGGGGTGCGTTTCCATGAAAATACCTGCCACACCGGCGGCAGCGGCCGCTCGTGCAAGTAAGGGAACAAACTCGCTCTGACCTCCTGATCGTTCGCCGAGGCTGCCGGGCTGCTGGACCGAATGCGTTGCATCAAAGACCACCGGGCAGCCTGTCTGCGCCATAATTTGCAAACCGCGCATATCTGACACCAACGTATTGTAACCAAACGACGTGCCGCGTTCGCAAACCAAGAACGAGTCGGGGTCAAGGCCATCTGCCACGGCTGCATTGCGAGCTTTGACCACGACCTGATGCATGTCTGCAGGCGCCATGAACTGGGCTTTCTTAATGTTCACGGGGCGCCCACTTTTAGCAACTTTTGTGATGAAATCAGTTTGTCGGGCAAGAAAGGCAGGCGTTTGCAACACGTCCGCTACCCCGGCTACAGCCGTGATCTGCTCAGATTCGTGGACATCAGTAAGGACGGGTAAGCCCGTTTCGGCGCGCACCTTTTCGAGTATCCGTAAGCCGCTGTCTAAACCAGGCCCACGAAACGATTTGTCGGAAGTGCGATTGGCTTTGTCAAATGAGCTTTTGAAGATGAGAAATAGCCCAAGCCGATCGGCTATACCGGCAAGTGCTTCGGCTACCGCTAAAGTCAGCTGCTCACTTTCAATTACGCAAGGGCCAGCTATTGCAAACAATCGGCTTTTCGCAGTGATATCTTGGCCACACAGCCTCATGACGCGATTCTCTCAGTAGGTCTGTCTGTCTTCGGAAATTGCATTGTATCCCGGGCATTTTCCATGCGGGAACCTAATCGTTCGCGATTGATTTATAAAGTCAGTTATTTACAATCGGTAATGACGTGAGGCAAACTTGTTGCCTGCAACGAACTTTTGCGTAGATTGACCTACTTATGGCGAACTCGCTCACCCAAAGCAGAAGCCTCGCTTCAGCTATACGCACCGTAACAATCGAGATGAAGGCCCTTGAATCGCTTCGAAATGCGATGGAACAGTTCGACCTTGCCAATGCTTTGGACAAAGCAATTGTGGCGTTAGCAGCCAGCAGAGGGCGGGTTGTTGTGACTGGAATGGGCAAGAGCGGGCATATTGCCCGTAAGATCGCTGCGACTATGCGGTCAACTGGCACGCCAGCCCTCTACCTTCATCCTGGTGAAGCGAGCCACGGTGATTTGGGGTTAATTACCAAGGACGACATCGTTTTGGCCATTACTTGGTCGGGTGAAACAGCTGAGCTGACAGATATCATTTATTTCTGCCGCCGCTACAAAGTGCAGTTAATCGTAGCGACAGCACATTGCAATAGTACGATAGGGCGGGCTGCTGATATTTGTCTTTTGCTGCCACATGTTTCAGAAGCTTGTCCAAATGAGCTTGCACCAACATCGTCGACTACTGTCCAATTGGCAATCGGTGATGCATTGGCGGTCGCACTGATCGAAGCACGGGGATTCACGTCTTCTGACTTTCATGTTTTTCATCCGGGCGGCAAGCTTGGCTCGCAACTCGTGACCATAGAGGAGATAATGGGCGTAGATGACAGCATCCCGCGAATCTATTCCGACTCCACTTTGATGGCGGCGACAATCGAGATGAGCCGCAAGCGTTATGGTTGCACCGCAATTGTTGATCAAAACGAAAGATTGGTAGGTGCATTTACTGATGGGGATTTGCGCCGCTGCATCGCGGTGCATGATTTGACTGACAAAATCAATCTTCATATGTCGCCTCATCCGCTCAGCATAGGTCCAGACACTCTCGCGACTGACGCACTTAAAATAATGAATGAAAACGCCGTATCAGTCCTGTTCGTAGAAAGTTTTGGCAAGCTGACCGGTATCGTTCACATGCACGATATCTTAAGAAATGGCGTGGCCTAGAAAATGGTCCTATTCAGATAGGTACCTTCTATTGTGCACGAATAGGGCCATGAGCCATGACTGATGAAGCGCTAATTGTTGTTCCCGCGCGCTATGGGTCAACCCGACTACTAGGCAAACCCCTCATTCCCATTGCAGGGCGGACGCTCCTTGAAAGAGTGGCTAAAAATGCTCGCATGGCCGCCGACGTGGCTGGCAACTGCGCAGTTGTCGTGGCTACAGATGATGACCGTATTGCAGATCATGTTCGTAAACTGGGCCATGCCGCAATAATGACAAGCTTAAATATTGATTCCGGCTCTTCACGAGCTTGGGCAGCAGTGCTGGCGCAACATAAGATTCCCCAAATCATTGTTAATCTACAAGGAGATGCGCTCTTCGTAGAGCCCACCACGGTCGCCGGGTTGATCGAAAATTTGCGCCAAGGCAAGGCTGATGTTGCAACTGCCGTGTACCGACTTGACTGGAAGCGACTTGACCGATTGCGCGCCCACAAACAGACGACGCCATTCAGCGGGACGACGTGCCTTCGCGGTGAAAATGGCGATGCTTTGTGGTTTTCTAAGACCATTATTCCATCTATCCGTGACGAACAGAACCTGCGCGCCGCTTCGGACCTTTCACCAGTCTGGCAACATATCGGTTTGTATGGCTATAGATACGATGCGCTGGCATGGTTTGCGACTACACCGCAAAGTCAATACGAGAAGCTGGAGGGCCTTGAGCAGCTGCGCTTTCTAGAAGCCGGGCGGGCCATCTCCACGGTTCAAGTCGACCCACCGACTCACGCACTGTCCGGGATCGACACCGCAGAAGATCTTGCCTTGGCTGAAGAAGCTATTGCACGACTAGGCGATCCATTCTCGGCCTGATAAGCTCGAGCTTCATGTTCGTAATCGTCCGCCATGGCAATACTTTCGCTCCAGGGGAAACACCTCGCCGGATAGGTGCGCGTACCGACCTGTCATTGACCGAAGGCGGCAAAATCCAAGCCGATCGTCTAGGGCGCCATTTTGCTGAACGTGGTTTGCAATTCGACCGAGCGTTCGTGTCGCCGCTTTTGCGCACTCGCGAAACAGCCCGCTTGATCTTAGCGCATTTACCTGGATCGGTCATACCAGAACCTGCAGATTTCCTGCTTGAGATCGACCATGGCCCTGATGAAAACGTCACCGAGCACGAAGTTGTCGCTCGGATTGGACGTGATGCTCTGATCGCTTGGGACCAGCGGGCGGTCGAGCCGATTGGTTGGCAAGTTAACTCAAAAAGCCGCATTAGTGCGTGGACAGAACTGTTCTCAGTTGAAACCCGGCCAACCCTTGTGGTGACGAGTAACGGAGCCGCACGCTTCGCCTTGCTGGCTGCAAATGTAGTTGACGCTAATGCTGAGCTGAAATTGAGCACCGGTGCTTATGGCGAGCTTTACAAGGAAGCCGACTCCGCAATGCGTTTGGAATGTTGGAACCGACTGCCATGATGCATTGGGCATCCGATAGGCTGCCTCTGCTTCGCGCGCCTCCTTATCCGTTTGGCAATGCACAACCTTCGTTTTCGCATCCGCCTGGACGGGTCGAAACTACCCAAGGTGAACTCTTGTTTGAGCGTATACGCAACGCTCGAGTGGGCGGATCCTTCTGGGCGGAGGCTTGGCCAGGTAGCGTTGCCAAGGCAACAGTGTTACGTGCCACCGTCGATCCGGCCTTAGCAAAGGCGGTTCTGACTATGGGAGAAACAAAAAGAATATTTATCGATCCGCGACAAGACGTGTGGGATCCTTGGTCGGTGTTGCCTACCGCGTCGCAAATGATTGCACATGGAGACGATGAATGGGTGGCCTTGGCCCGGGCGGCGCGCGTTCCCGTGCATGTGCTGTCTGTTGGAAGGTTCGGCACGCCCCACGATAACGACGCCGCGCTTGACCGCAAGGCGGTGCAAGCATTTGCAGAAATGGCGTGGCGCAATCCCTACACTAACGATCCAGCAACAATTGAGGACGTCATCTCCTATCTTGCCGATTGGCGGGATTGGCTTGAAGGAAGCGCGACCATTTCGGTAGCTTGCGGCATGGCTTGGTGGAAACGGGATGAAATCCGCCGGCTTCTCTGGCATCCGCGACGACCACTGAAATTTGTACGGCGTGCGAAGACGGCACTTGCGCAGGCGATCAAGGCGCAAGGGGGGGTTGCGATCTGGCCTTCGCGTGTATCTCCCAAGCTACTAAGTGATGCGAAGCAGCAGAAGGTTTCGCTGATTCGGGTGGAAGACGGGTTCATACGGTCGACAGGCCTTGGCGTTAACCTTGTCCCGCCTTCGTCCATCATCGTAGACCGGACTGGGATTCACTACGATCCAAGTCAGCCCAATGACTTAGAGACCATCCTTAACTATGACGCCGTGCCCGGACGGCTTATTGAACGCGCACGCAGCTTGCGCAAGGCGATCGTTAGGGCGGGAATAAGCAAATATTCCGCAGACATCCCAGGGTTGTCGCCTCTGGCGAGATCGGAGAGGCGACTGGTGCTGGTCGCCGGCCAAGTCGAAGACGACATGTCTGTTTTGACTGGTGGCGGCGGACTTCAATCCAATCTCGAACTTCTGCGGCGCGTGCGAGCATTAGAGCCTGACAGTGAGTTGTGGTACCGACCGCATCCTGATGTGGATTCAGGGCATCGTAAAGGATCGGTCAGTGATTCCGATCTATTGGTTTACGCTGATCGAATTGTTCGCGGCGGTAGTATGGCAGCCTTGCTGGATACTGTAGATTGCGTTCACGTACTTACATCTCTTACCGGTTTTGAAGCATTGCTACGCAAGCGTGAGGTTGCCTGTCATGGCACACCGTTTTTCGCTGGTTGGGGCCTGACCACAGACTTTGCTGCGATACCGCTGCGGCGGTCACGCAAATTGACCCTTGATGCGCTGGTTGCCGGGGCCTTGATCCGGTATCCGCGCTACTTGGATCCGCTGACCGGGTTGCCTTGCCCACCAGAAGTTCTCGTGAGCCGCATGGCAGGCTCAAGCGCTGGTAACCGTTTGGACTGGATAGAGCCTTTGCGGCGATGGCAAGGCAAAATGACGACTATCTTGCGATGATGGATGTAGTTTTAGATATCTCCCGGCTGATCTCGCGCATTCGGCATTCGACCCCGTCGGGAGTTGATAGGGTCGAAATGGCCTACGCCCGTGGATTGGCTGCCCGCCACGGTACGCGGCTCGCCTTTTCAGCAGTTCACCCTTGCGGACTTTATGGACGCATCCCGACTTATGCGGCGTATGCCTATCTTGATCGTCTTGAGCGGAACTGGGAAAGCCAAGAAAATGCACCGCCGCGAATTTCGTTTGCTACAATCATTCCGCAACTGATCGCAATGCTTCCGATAAGTGGAGGTATTGGCAGCGCGGATGTCTATATCCAAGTATCGCCACACCATCTGGCCGATGCCTCAAGGGTTCGCAGAATCCTTGCGGTAGAACGCGCTAGGTTTCTATGCATGGTCCATGATTTAATCCCGATAGAGTTTCCGGAATATGCTCGGCCCAACGGCGCAGCTCAGCATCGCAAACGTATCGAAACCGTCGCCACGGCCCTTACTGAAACGCGCGGCGCAGCCATCGTTAATTCAACTGCCACCGGCAGATCGTTGCGCCGGTGGCTGAAGCCAAACACTCCAATTCACGTTGCGCTGCTGGGCACGGTAGATCTTGCCAAGTCGGGCTTCGACGAACAAGAGCGCGGTCCGGTGCCATATTTCGTGTGTCTCGGGACCATCGAGCCGCGCAAAAACCATCTGCTCTTGCTGCATTTGTGGAGGCATTTTGCCGAAACGCTCTCGCCAGATGAGATCCCACGGCTTTACATTGTCGGACGTCGAGGCTGGGAAAACGAGCAGGTAATCGACCTACTGGACCGGTGCTCTGCACTGCGAGGGCATGTGATCGAGTTGGGCGGTTATCCGGATCGCAGCCTTGCCGGCTTGTTGAGAGCCGCACGCGCGTTGCTCATGCCATCCTTTGCGGAAGGTTTCGGCATGCCCGTCGCTGAAGCGCTGTCAATGGGCACACCGGTGGTCTGCAGCAATCTTGCAGCTCTGAACGAAGTAGGCGGTGCTGTGCCTGACTATATCGATCCGTTAGATGGCGCGGCGTGGAAAGCCGCAGTGCTCGATCATGCTCGTAATGGACCAATGGCGCGTGCCCAATCAGTCCGTTTGTCAGATTGGCATAATCCCACATGGGAGGAACACATGGCGGTCATTGACCGCGCCATAATTGACCTAAAGTACTGACTAAGGTTTCGCTGAAGGTCGCTTCACTGATCCAATGCGTGAGCCTAATACACGATCCCAACCAATAGCGGATATTGCGTAGTTGCCCCGATGATCAACATAGTGGTGACGCATGTGATGACGCTTCAACGCACTGCCCAGCCGTCCACGCATCGGGGCGTGATGGCAGGCATAATGTAGAGTGTCATAAAGCAGATAACCGCACAACGCGCCGATGACTGACCAACTTGCTTCTAAGCCAAAAGCCAAGACGATCGTTGTCCAAGAAATTGCTGTTACGGACACGCTAATCGGGAGAGGCATCAAACCGCGAAGCGGATCGCTTGGATCATCATGATGGTTTCCGTGCATCAAGTAAAGCGTGCGTTTTATCCGCGGGCCGCCATTATCGAAATGGAAAACGAATCGGTGCAGAGCATATTCGAACAATGTCCATACGAACATCCCGGATGCAACCAATACCAGGACGCGCACAATTGACGCGGTACCCCAAGCCGTCCAGATCAGTGTTGCAGCCAATACTGACCAAGCCGCCGCAAATGTTTGCGGGGAAAGCAATGTGGTGCGTTCAAGGGCATCGCTCTTAAATAGACGCACTCGCTGTGAATTATGGATTGAACCGGACATAATGACACTAAATCCTTAGCAGAGATCACCTTGCAAAAAAAGACGCTCGCCTTGTTCGCGGTGGCCTAAAACATATTTTTGGTATCGCCGGATTGTATTTCGGAGACAAACGATCGCCAGTGTCTCCATTTTGTCACAGTTGCGTGCCGATGCCTTGAGTAACTTAGGCTTCGCGAAGCGCAATACGACGTTCCATTTCAGCTAGTATCTGGTGGTGCAAGTCGGCTGGAGTGCGATCAACCGACGGAGCAATACAATCAATGAACCGCCCATTGCTGTCTGTGCGCAACATAACATATGGGGTGTGCAAATCCTTGCCGGGCTTCACAATTCCAGGTATGCTTGGCCGGTGATCACCGAAGAATACTAGCAACGCAGGCCGTTTCAAACCGGCTATGCCCGCCATTAATTGGATAAGCATCGCATCGCTGCGGCCAAGCTTGTCTAAATACACTTTTTCGTTTGAGCAACTGTCGGTTGAGGTCCACGGACCATGGTTCGCGATGGTAACCGCGTAAAACAATCCTGGCTCGCTGAGTGTCCGCGCCCGCTCAATCAAGAAATCTGCGATAGCTTTGTCGGATACATAACGCTCGTCCTTGGTTTGGGCTGTGGAAAACATTTCCTCCCCTGAAAGCTCTGTAAAACCGGCCGCGGCCATTATGCGTTTTCGGCTATAAAAATTCATATCATGAGGATGAACGAAATGCGTCGTCCACCCTTCTATGCGATGTGGCATTGCATAGGATTTATCGCGGATTGCAGTGAGGAAAGGGTCGTAGCAGCGAAATCCTAATGCGGACTCGTCCCGGCCGAACAAGACGCCATATTCCGTGCGCATTGTATAGGCACCGAAGCCACTAACGAGTAGTTTGCCGTGATCGATTGCCGCCGCTTTTGCTGCGGCCAGGCCTGGCAGACTAGTGGCCGGTATTTCGGGCTGGTTAAGACCTAAATCGCAGGGATCTGCATAACTCTCGCATTGAACAATAAATATGAGATCGGGGCAGCCAAAACGCCAGCGAACCGGCGCGGTCGTGCATGGGATCGCGTCACGAGCACTCCGCCACCGAACCGAATAAAGCGCCATTACAGGCCAAAGCCCAAGTCTAGAGGTGTCTGAGAGCGCCGCTGGTACCGGCGCGAGAATATTTGCAATCCGGCCTAACTGGAACACCGTCAGAACTGCGGTCGCTAGAACGGCGAAGGCGAGGCCGGGAATGCGCTTTTCCCAACCGCTTGGTGAAAACCAAACAAGCATGCCACCAACCGCAATGAAAGCCGTGATCGCCAGCAATCCTTGCCGAGGCTTGATGGCCGACATGTAAAATTGGGGATGCTTAAATAGTGCGCCAATGAGAGCCAGGTCAGTAAACAGCAGGGGTTCGCCCAGCATCACAAATTTGGCGTTGGACACTCCTATGAAAAGAGCCTGCAATGCCACGACCACCACAACGGCCAAAACAGGGTTTCCGCATATAACGATTACTGCCCCAAAAATTCCGGTTGCGATTGCGGCGTTAATTGTCAAGCCGCAGTAGGACCTTATCAGTCTGCGCGCGCGTGGGAACGCCTGAGTATCGATCCCGGCGCAAACCATTATCGTCACCAACCAGTAAAGGCTTATCAGCAACATGTGGAACGAGCGCCCAGTCGACTAGTATCCTGCAAGCCCCGCACGCCAGCTCATTGCGGATTGCGGCAGTTATATCGTGCGCCTCTATTCCTGTCATCCAGTACGGGCAAATTTTTTGCTGCGGCTGCGAATAGTCATGCTTGTAGCTTAAGGTGTCAAACGCTTATAGGGGCGAGGTGCCAAACTCAGGCCTCTTGTTGTCAGCGCAGCAGGATTCGGGCGCAGCCTGCTCGCTGCGCTTCAATGCGGAGCAAGTCTTTCAAGATGCATGGTAATTCCTCAATATCAACAGTGTCGTCGCTAAATGAGGTAATGGCGTCCGAGATGGCTCAGTCGGTGTCCCTCCCCATGCGCATCTTACTACTCCAAGGACTTATGGGGCCGTTGTTTCGGCGCTTGGGACAAGACTTAATTGCAGCAGGTCATACCGTATTCAAGGTTAATTTTAATGGCGGCGATCGGGCGTTTTGGCGATTGCCAAATTCGTTCAACTACCAAGGCAAATTGTCTGACTGGCCGAAAGCTTTTGACCTTATTCTCACGGAAACGGGAGTGTCCGATGTCGTGTTATTCGGCGACTGCAGAGACTACCATCTACCTGCTATACAAATCTGCCGAGACCGTGGCGTCAAGATTCACGTGTTTGAGGAAGGGTACATCCGCCCTGACTGGGTCACTCTTGAATTGGGCGGAGTGAATGGCAATTCTTCGCTTCCGCGCGATCCAGCCTGGTATAGGCGCACAGCGTCAACATTGCCTCCGGTACCCGTGCATGCGCAGGTTCCATCGTCTTTTCGACGCAGGGCTATTGAAGGTCTGCTTTATAATGCCGCCGACTTATTGACTCGTTGGCAATTCCCTAACTGGAGTAACCACCGCCCATGGCACCCGGTGGTCGAGGGGATGGGTTGGTGGCGCAAGCTGTGGCGCAGCAAGGAGCGCGAAGAAAGCTCAAGCAGACTCATGGCGCAACTGGCAGAAAGTAAGACCGAATATTTTGTTTTCCCACTTCAGTTGGATTCGGATTACCAGATACGCCTGCATTCGCCCTTTGCGGGCGTCGCTGATGCCTTGCGGTTAGTGATCGAGTCCTTCGCCGGCCATGCGCCGCAGCATATTCGGTTGGTGGTGAAAGAACATCCGCTTGACAATGGTGTGCGTGATTGGCGTCAAGTGACCTTTGACATGGCAAACTTGTTTGGAGCGCAAGGCCGTGTCGATTATTTGGCAACTGGCGACATTGTCCCAATAACTCGTGGATCTCGTGGGATCGTGACGATTAACAGTACTAGCGGTACTTTTGCGTTGGCTGAAGGCCTGCCTGTTGTTGTTCTCGGCCAGGCAGTCTATGATATTGTGGATATTACCCACAAGGGCGGGCTAGACCGGTTCTGGACAAATCCTCAACCTCCCGACGCGCAAACGTTTGAGGCATTTTACAAGGTCATGGTTGATCGCTGCCTTATTCCTGGTGGCTTCTACTCTGATGAAGCATTGGCTAAGGTGCTTCGTCATGCCGTCGCTCGGCTTGAAGGCAGGGCGATCCTTCCGGAATAAACGGTGGCTTCGATGGCATAATTTCCGGGCCGCCGCGTTCAAGCCGGTGCTCCTTTTCGAATTGTACCAAAAATGTCTTACATGGGCTTATTAGAGCATGCCGCGGTTGCAGTGGCGGTACAAGCCTTGATCGGCTTGTCTACGGGGCGCTGGTGGGCCGGTGCTGGAATTGCATGCGCTTACTTCGTCGGCCGAGAGTTCGCTCAGGCCGAGTATCGCTGGATCGAGCAATTTGCTCACGGCAAACGAGCGAATATGCCGTATTGGGCTGTCTTCGATGCTCGGGTTTGGCAGACAACTGACCAGCTTGCCGATGTCGCGTTGCCTGTCGTCGCCACGTTTGCCGTGGCGTGGTGGTTTGACAAGCAACAGAGCCGCAAAATCCAGACAAAGCGACCCCAAGACACTGAGTGCGCATCGCTTCTTGATCAAGACGTATAACACTTCGGACTCGCAAAGGCGGGCTCGACGAACCTATTTGCGAAAGGCGTTAGTAATTTATTCTTTAGCGTAGATAATAATTACAGAATCTATTTTGCCTCCCATTTGGCAATAGACTCGTATTTTGAGGCACTTATATTTTCTATAAGTGAATTTGCGAAATGACTTCAAGTTGGGTTTTGCTCTTCTCTTAGTGAACGGCGGTCGACAGACTCAGCATTATTCAAAGGCTGTCAAAGTGATGCTAACTTGCAGCACCTTGAAACCGTAGGACTGGGTTTAAATCGCTGGAGATGCTGAATGTCGCAAGGCAGGTTCGCGCCGACGAGGCCCAGCTTCCACCCGGCCGGCGAACGTGTATTTGGTTGGACGCTACCTCTTGTATCCAAGCGTCTATGCGACTTGCTAATTCCTGTCGGGCGGCCTTTTCTGGAAAATAGCGGACGCCTAACTCCTCATGAATCCGAAAAATCGCAATATCTCGTGCCAGCACTGGCTTGCCATGCCCTAAGGCCTCAATCAGCGGCAACCCAAACCCTTCGGCATGCGACGCTATGATAACGCCCTTGCATGCCTTGTACATGTTCTCCAATTCCGAATCATCAACGTCATCAAACCATAACAATTTGTCCAAATGCTCAGGATGGCTTCGTATCAGTTGACACAGCCATTCTACTTTCCAACCCGACCTACCGACGAGCACCAAACGATGGTTCGAACCCCTTCCCCAGAGATCGCTAAATGCTGAAATGATGTCGGCGTGTCCCTTACGCGGCTCCAATGTTCCTACCATCAGCGAGAATGGAACCTTCAAATCGAACCGCGTGGTGTTATCTTGCATATCAGTCGCGTCAGTATCGACTAACGATTTACGAAGATCGTGGCCCATCTCTAAGATACAGGTCTGGTATCCCTTAGAAATGCCGTAACGCGTCTCCAAAACACGTACGAGGTCATTTTCCGTCTGATGGGAAATACACAGAAACCCGTCGGCCAAGCCTGCTATGGTATTAAGCCAACTTTTGTAACGCACCACATTATTGGGTGAGAACCACTCAGGAAAGTCAATTGGCAGGACATCACAGATAAGAAACCACAATTGTCCACCGGTCTTGCGAAACTGCGCCAATTGTCGCCGATAGCGGCGGATGGTATCTAGGGAAAAATCCAAGCCAAGAAAGACATCGCCTGGGCGGGCTTTCATTTGCTCACGAGAAACAATCCTCGCAACGTCAGGCCAAGCTATGGTATGATAAGAGCTTCGACGATCAGCCGACACGAAGCGGATATCCCACTCGACTCCGCCTTGTTCAACCAAGGCTAGCGCAAGTGAGCGCACTACACGTTGAATGCCGGTCCCGGCATCATGCCGACTGACTACAGCCAAATCTATAAACAGCCGCCTAGCACTTCCAGTCGTTATCGTTACTTCAGGAGCATGCTTTGCGCGCAAGTTGCCGACACGAAATTTTCGGAAAACGGGCAACATTACGGCTTCTTCTAATCGCTGTAGCAAAATTTCCCAGGAAGACTTCATGATAGACTTAATTTACCAATCAAACTATCGAACTCATTCAAAATGCTGTCGCGGTCGTCGCTACGGGGAGGAATGTCGAGTAAATTACGCTGACAAACTTCTGAATGTCTGCAAGCGGCGCATTTGATACGTATAATACGTCCTTATTTTTGATTGGAAAGCTTTGCGCTACGAAGAAACCCGACGGATCTTTCATATTGATACGGTAGATAACAGGGATCTTGCCTTCTGGCGTCAAGGGGGTATCTGAGCTAATAGCTGGGCCTAGCGCGTCAGGATCTTCAAATCGGAATACAAACACTCCCTTAACGTCGGCACGAGAATCCTGAAGCCCCGCGACGCGTCCAAGAGCTTGGGCCAGTGTCAGACCTGTCGCCTCAAACGGCAATTCATCATTCCTGCCTGTCGCGCCTAACGCAGTGAAACTGTAAGGTTGATACAACATGGTCAAGATGTCATCTGGAGCGAGCCGGACGTTCTGACGAGGATCGCGAATAACTGTTTCGAGTGGTAACGACGTGGTTTGCATGCCACGCGTAATTTGCACAGTC
Organism: Novosphingobium sp.; assembly: GCF_024642085.1. Lineage (GTDB taxonomy): Bacteria > Pseudomonadota > Alphaproteobacteria > Sphingomonadales > Sphingomonadaceae > Novosphingobium. The sequence continues at coordinate 151,317 of NZ_JAHEBV010000002.1, forward strand.
ATTTTGCCGACCGGTTGTCGCACGCCGCCAGCGCTAGCCAGTATATCAAGTACCCGCTCGCCTCTTGAAGTCAGAGGAACTCTAGAACTATTCGTTACTTCGCCCACGACAGTAACATTTGCCGCAGCATTGCGAGCAAGCCGCACGATTGCCTGCGGTCGATGTGCCATTCCGGTAAGCCGCGAAGTTATAGTGCGCGCGATCTCCTGTGTGGTGCGCCCCGCCACGCTTATAGTGCCAATAAACGGAATCGTGATCTGGCCGTCGTTGTCGACCATTTGATCAGGCAAAGAAGCGCCGCGCGCTAACGAGGTCGAGCTCGCCGAGGTGAGCCGCACGTCGGTGCCTGTAGTGCCAAATAAGGTCGCCGGCGGCGCTTCCCAAATCGCCACATCAAGGACGTCGCCCTTTCCGACAACCGTGCCGACAGACGTCCCTTCACCCAAACTCTCAGAAAAAGATGACGGTACGCTCTTGGCTACCAAACTTCGTGCGACTGAATCGGTTACGTCGATAACCTTTATCCTTGCGTCGCCAAGAAATCGGTCGCTTTTGGCTGTGATACCCCGCGATGAAGGGCCAGAAGAAGGCAAAACAGCACAACCAGAAACCGCCGTTGCCAAGGCAGTAAGCCCGATTATCCGCGCGTAAATCAATCTTCTATTCATCTAGGGTGCAGCCAAGTCCAATTATCAGAAATGAGAGCCGCTCATCGGCGAACCAAACTGTCTTATGGCTGAACAGAAAGGGCTGATCAACACGCATAGCAGAAGACTATATCTCCTATTTTTCGACGTGCGTGGAAAAAGCGCGCCAAAACCGCTACGTTGCGGGACCTGCGTAGCCGATCGCTGTTTCTTTGCAGCATAGTCTGGACGGTTGAAGTCGTGGCGGCTAACGCCTGCTCGCATGCGCAGCGAATGCGTTACCTGTTTGTTTCAGAGTTGCTTCGATTTATGGATACTGATCAAGGCGAAAGTCCTAAACTGCCTGCATCCGCTGGTGGCCTGGGCGTGCATGCCAAAAACGCACCAATTACACCCAGTACGATTGGAAAGAGATTTAGAGATTTTAGGCCGCTTTTTTTCTTTACGGTTGTAGTGCCGACGTTGCTCGCGACCATATACTTCGGCTTCGTGGCATCAGACGTTTACGTCTCGGAATCGCGTTTCACTGTGCGCAGCCCGGCCAAGTCGACGCCAACAGGACTGGGCGCTTTGATAAAAAGTTCTGGATTTGCTAACGCTGGTGATGAGGTGTACGCAGCGCAGGATTATGTTACTTCGCGAGATGCGCTAAAGGCTCTCAATCAAAATAGTGCGTTTACCCACGCATATTCGTCATCTTCTATTTCAATTTTTGACCGTTTCGCCGGAATATATTCGAGTGAATCTTTCGAAGAGTTATATCGATATTATAAGAAGAAGGTTGATTTAAGATACGAGTCATCGTCTTCTATTGTGACTCTGACTGTGCGCGCGTACACCCCACAGGATGCGGGAAAGTTCAACGAACAGCTCTTGGCAATGGCTGAGGCGACAGTAAATAAGCTAAACGAGCGCGGAAGGCAGGATCTTGTTCGGTTTGCACAGCGAGAAGTCGATGATGCCAAGTTGAAGTCGCAGACCGCAGCGTTAGCTCTATCAGCATATCGCAATTCGATCGGCATCGTAGATCCTGAAAAGCAGGCTTCTGTTCAGATACAGATGATTTCCAAGCTTCAAGATCAGTTGATAGCCACGCGCACGCAGCTAGCCGAAACACGAACTGTATCCCCAAAAAATCCGCAGATCGAAGTTCTCAGGGCAAGGGCGAAAAGTCTCAGCGATGAAATCGACAATCAATTGGGCTTGGTGGCTGGCAGCAGTAAGTCGCTTTCGTCACGCGCAGCCCAATATCAGCGAGTCTTGCTTGAAAATCAATTTGCGGAGAAGCAGCTCGCTAGCGCGATGATATCGCTGGACGAAGCGAGAAACGAAGCAAACCGGAAACAGGCTTACGTAGAGCGAATTGTGCAACCGAATATCCCCGATGAGCCGTTGGAGCCAAGGCGCTTACGTGGCATTTTGTCCACTTTAATTCTGGGCTTGGCTGCGTGGGCCATAATAAGCATGCTAATTGCTGGCATGTTGGAACATAAAGACTGAGAATCACGTGTCTCATTTGATGCAATTTACCGCTGTACGTCGAGCCGGGGCGATTCAAGCCCGAGTAATTTATGCTCTCCTAATGCGGGAGATCCTTACTCGATACGGACGGCACAACATTGGTTTTCTATGGTTGTTCGTAGAACCAATGCTGTTCACAACTGGTGTGACTATTCTATGGACACTATCCAAGTCGGTCCACGGATCATCATTACCAATTGTCGCGTTTGCGTTAACGGGTTATTCCAGCGTATTGCTCTGGCGAAACATGCCAGCGCGCTGCATAGGTGCCATCGAACCTAACTTGGCGCTAATGTATCATCGCAACGTAAAGGCCATTGATATTTTTCTGGCGCGGCTTCTGCTGGAAGCAGGCGGGGCGACGATATCTTTCGTGACGCTAACTCTCTTCTACATTAACATTGGCTGGCTGGACCCGCCAAACGATGTTCTTACAGTCGTTGAAGGCTGGTTGCTAATGGCCTGGTTCGGTGCGAGCGCTGCCATGTTCTTGGGCGCCTTGGCGGAAAAAAGTGAACTAGTGGAGCGCCTTTGGCACCCGTTCTCTTATATTGTATTCCCTCTGTCTGGGGCCGCGTTCATGGTCGATGCGTTACCTACTTCAGTTCAGAAGCTCGCGCTCTATGTCCCGATGGTGAGTGGAGTTGAACTTATACGTGAAGGATATTTCGGCCAGGCTTTTAGGGCACACTATGACCTTTCTTACCTTTTGGGCTGCTGCATTCTTTTCACGCTATTGGCATTGGCACGAGTAGCGACAGTGAGCAGGGAAATAACTCCGGAATGATAGTAGTTGATCATGTCCACAAGGTCTACCCGACGCGCCAAGGTGATCGGGCCATCCTAAACGATATCTCTTTTATCCTTGCTCGCGGCGAGAAACTGGGTGTTATTGGTCGCAACGGCGCTGGAAAATCGACGCTAGTTAGATTAGTTAGCGGCGCAGAGCAGCCAACCTCAGGTACAATAACCAGAAGCATGTCAGTGTCATGGCCAATTGCGTTTGGCGGTGCATTTCAAGGAGCTTTGACTGGGTTCGATAATGTTCGCTTCATAAGTCGTATTTACCAACAGGACTATTCACAAAACATTGATTTTGTACAAGACTTTACTGAACTTGGAATTTACCTTCGCGAACCCGTGCGATCATATTCTCAAGGTATGCGTGCGCGGTTGGCCTTTGCGATTTCAATGATTATCGAGTTCGATTGCTATTTGATTGACGAAGTAATCGCCGTAGGTGACGCGCGCTTCCACGAAAGATGCGCTATGGAGCTTTTTCAAAAGCGTGCTGATCGCGCAATGCTTATAATATCCCATGATGCAGAATACGTCCGAAATCATTGTAATAAATTTGCTGTATTGCATAATGGCGATATGAGTTTATATACTAAATTTGACGATGCATACGAAAAGCATATGCAAAATATGCATGCTACGTGATGCTTTTATTAAGGCGATTGGAGTGAAATATGGCTAAAGTTGCCCTTATAACGGGCGTAACAGGACAGGATGGCAGCTATCTTGCTGAACTTCTGTTGAGCAAGGGTTACGAAGTCCATGGCATGATTAGGCGGTCTAGTACGGTCACAACATGGCGCATTGACCACCTGCTGGAGGAAGGTCAAAGTAAAAGTTTTTCGTTACACTATGGCGATCTTTCAGATGCGAACTCACTTCGGCGCTTGATCGACCTTACTCAACCTGAAGAAATTTACAACTTAGCTGCGCAAAGCCATGTTCGCGTTAGCTTCGATCAACCGGAATACACGACAGACGCGACAGGGACTGGCGTGCTGCGCCTGCTTGAAGCAATTCGCGCTTCGACACAATATTCACTAAAAGCGGTGCGTTTTTACCAAGCCGGCTCAAGCGAGATGTTCGGATCTGCTAAACCGCCACAAGGTGAATTTACAAGGTTCGAGCCGCGTAGTCCTTATGCTTGCGCGAAAGTTTACGCGCATTACCAAACCGTCAATTACCGCGAGAGTTATGGGATGTTTGCCAGCAATGGCATCCTTTTCAACCATGAAAGTCCGCGCCGAGGAGAAGCGTTCGTAACGCGTAAAATTACTTTAGCAGCTGCGAGAATTAAGCTTGGTCTTCAGAAAAAGCTATTCCTAGGCAATCTTGATGCCAAACGTGATTGGGGATTTGCTGGCGACTATGTCGAGGCGATGTGGCGGATGCTGCAACATGATCGCCCTGATGATTTCGTCGTTGCCACAAATCAGGCGATCTCGATTCGAGAATTTCTAGCGCTGACGTTTGAGCATATCAACTTGGATTGGCGGGATTTTGTTGAAATTGACGAGCGGTTTTATCGTCCGGCAGAGGTAGATTATCTACTTGGAGATTACAGTAAGATTCACCGCGATTTGGGATGGTCACCTACCCATGATGTCTCCTCGCTGGCGAAAATGATGGTCGATAGCGATTTGAAGTTAGCCAAACGGGAGCATCATCATCGCAATTTTGATGAACTCGAGGCTCAAATTGTCCGTTAGGCCGGGCCTTCTTATTACTGGCGCTTCAGGTTTTGTTGGACATAGCGCGGTAGCTTTGGGTAGGTTAAGTTTCGACGTGGTGGCCGCCGGTCGGGGAGAGCGGCCAAATTGGCTACCATCCGACGTTACATGGTGTCCAGTCGATTTGCTCGACAGAATGTCGGTTGGCCGACTTCCGGCAAACATGCCTTTTGTCCTCCATCTGGCGAGCGAGACAGTACCTTCGCAGTTCGTCGATTATGGTCCGCTGATTAATTCCGTAGAGATGACATTAAACCTTTGTAGGCATTTGAAATCGGGTCGAGTTCTATTTGCAAGCTCGTGCCTGGTATATGGATCCAGCTTAGATATAATTACTGAAGACCATCAATTATCTCCGCGTGGTCACTACGGTATGGCTAAAGCCATGTGCGAATCTATATTGCTGAACGCGACTAACATTGATGGGCTTGTGGCTCGTCCGTTCAACCATATAGGCCCAGGAATGCGACCCGATCTCGCGTTACCATCAATTGTGAGGCGATTGAGAGACGCAAACGACGGGGCAATTATCGAAATGGCCGGCCTAGATAGCACTCGTGACTTTCTCGACGTCGAAGATATTGTCGGGGCATATTTTAAAATTCTAACTGCTTCTGACCATTCATTTAGAGTATTCAATGTTTGTAGCGGAAGTGGAACGAGCATTGGTAAAATTGTTTACACGATCGCCAGCATTTTAAACAAATCTATTAAAGGCATAAAATTCACAGAACGATGTAATTCGGCAGATGATACATCGACTATCATAGGGAATAATGTGCGACTTCGAAATGAAATTGGGTGGGTCCAAAAGTACAATGTCGAACAAAGCTTAAGTCGTCTTATAGCTGAAACGAGACATTTATAATTTATTATTTATTCCCGTTTAACCCTTACGCTCACGCTTAAGGTCCAGCGATCAGGCTTGTTCCGAGTTGCTAAATTGCGCTCGGAAACTTAGTCTAACCTCCGATTATCTTGCGGATGTCCGCGCATGTTCAAGCCAATCCGATAGAGGCTTCAATCAGGCGTTGGAACGGCGCATCCATGACGACTTTCATTAAGTCGCGAAAGAATGAGACGAATATTAGGTTGGCAGGCACTGCACCTTTTTTGCCAAACGAAGCCGGTGTACCGTAGCCTGCTGCCGGTTTGATGGACACCGAGATAAGGTGTTTTATCGAACTGAAGGATTACAATGGAGCGAAGGAAGTACAGCCGCGAGTCCAGCTTGAGGCAGTCAGGCTCATCAAGGAGCGCGGTTTCAGCGTTGCGCAGGCATCGCGTGATTTTAAAGTGCACTAGACGGTGCTGCGTGATTGGGTCAAGGATGTTGGCAGTGATCCGGTGACGGCCTTTCCGGGCCACGGCCAGATGAAGCCGGAGCAGCTCGAGATCGCGCGATTGCGTCGCGATATGGCCAAGCTCAAGGTGGATTGCGAAATTCTAAAAAAGCCGCGGCGTATTTTCCGAAGGACTCCCTGTTAAGTTTGCAATATCGCAAAGCACCGGGAGATTTGGCCGATATCATGGATGTGTGGGGCTCTCAGTGTCTCGCGTAGTGGCTTCCATGCCTGGCTCACCCGAGCGCCATCGCGGCGCGCCCGCAGCGACGAAGTGATCAGCGTCAGGGTCCGGGCGAGCCACTTCGCGAGTTACCTAACCTATGGGGCCAGGCGCGTTTGGCACGACATGCTGGCCGAGGGCATTGCGTGCGGCGTGCACCGGATCGAGCGGCTGATGCGCCAGCAGGGCCTGCGGGCGCGGGCACGCCGCCGGGGTCTACCAAATGACAAGGGCGAACGTTCGATCATCGCCGGCAATGTGCTGGACCGGCAGTTCATGGCGGATGCCCCCAACCGCAAGTGGGTGGCCGACTTCACCTACATATGGACGGCCGAAGACTGGCTCTACGTTGCGGCCGTGATCGATCTGTTCTCGCGCAGGGTCATGGGGTGGTCGATGCAGGCCGAGATGATCGCACAGCTCGTCACCGACGCGCTGGTCATGCCGATCTGGCGGCGCGGCAAGCCCGATGCCTTGCTGCACCACTTGGATCAGGGCAGCCAATATACCAGCGAGCAGTTCCAGCGGCTGATGACCGACAACGGGATCAGCTGCGCAATAAGCCGGTCGGGCAACTGCTGGGACAACGCCACCATGGAAAGCTTCTTCTTCTCCCTCAAGACCGAGCGGGTGGGCAGGAAGGTCTACCGATCAAGGGACGAAGCAAGGGCCGCTGTGTTCGATAATGTCGAGCGCTTCTACAACACCACGCGGCGCCACTCGACGATCGGTTACAAAAGCCCCCTCGACTTCGAACGCGAGGCCGGTGTAGCATGAATGAGCCTACCTCGGTGTCCGTCAAACCGGCAGCAGGCTACCGCCTGCGAGCCCTTATTAGCCGACTAATGCATTCGCTTGAGATTATCCGACCCGTGCTCCAGTTGTTCACTGATTGACCAAGACCCCACTCGGCGTACCGAGATGGACCATTTTGGCCAACATACTCTCTGGGGTTGCGTCAGGCTTCAGTATTGGTAAGCTTTTAGGGTTAGCCGAGTATGATGTCGCACAGACGGCTTTGAACCTGAATACACAAATTCCAATTTTTTGAGCCTTCGCCGGCCACTTTGACTAAGAGATCATCGACGTCACTGCACTGCGTTGTTTTTCTTTTAATTTCGTTGGTTGTGAATTGACCCGCAATCGAGGCCCTTTTTTGACTTACCAATTATTTTATTACCAGCATAGGTGGGAAAAGGTGGATGAGCAAGGCTGGTGACGGTCAGGTTTGACGGCTTAAACACAAGGAGTATCGTTCTTCTGCGCGGCTTTGAAGGGTCAAACCCCCCGGAGATGGCGGAGCGGGAGGGATTCGAACCCTCGATACGCTTTTGACGTATACTCACTTTCCAGGCGAGCGCCTTCGACCACTCGGCCACCGCTCCGCATGCACTGGAAGTGCGCGCCCTAGCTTTACCCGCGGCGATAGGCAAGCGCCGGAGCCACACGGCAGATCGCTGGACCTGGCGCGCCGGGGCTGGCACAGTCCGCCGATGCGCAAACCCCTGCTGATCGCTGCCGCCCTGCTTGCCGCAACCCCGCTGGCGGCCCAGTTGCCGCCGCCCAAGCCCGGCGACATACCCTCGCCTGCCGAGATCGTGGCCGCGGCGCCCAAGGCGGACTGGCACGCGATTGACCGGAACGATCTGCTGGTGATGGACCTCGCGCCAGATGCGAAAGGCAAGCCTCGCCGCGTGGTGATCCAGCTGCTGCCGCCGCCGTTCAGCCAAGGCTGGATCGGCAATATCCGCAAGCTTGCCGCGGCGCACTGGTGGGACGGGCTGGCGGTGGTGCGGGTGCAGGACAACTATGTCACCCAGTGGGGCGATCCCGATGGCGAGGACAATGCGAAGGCGCGGGCGTTGCCCAAGGGGTTGGTCGAGGTGCCGCAGAGCGAGTACGAGACCCGCCTGGATCGGTATGAATTGGAGTTGGTCAAGCAATCGCCGCAACCGAAGAAGATCGATCTAACTCGGATATTCTCGGACCCTTACGGCAAGAGCCTTTTTCTATTTGGTTGGCCGTACACGATCCGGAGTCCGCTTCTAGACGTCCCTGTCAAACAAACGCTAGCACCCGTTCACTGCTACGGCATGGTCGGGGTCGGGCGCGACATGCCGCCCAATACCGGGAGCGGGGCCGAGCTCTATACCGTGATCGGCCATGCCCCGCGCCAGCTCGATCGAAATATCGCACTCGTGGGTCGGATTATCGAAGGGATGGAGCACATGTCCTCGCTGCCGCGCGGGCATGGCGATCTGGGGTTCTATGACCTGGCCAAAGGCGACGAGCGGGTGCCGATCATGGCAGTGCGGCGGGCGGCGGAGGTGCCGGACCTGCCGGCTTACGAATACCTCGACACCGAGAAGGCCAGCTTTGCCAAGTATGCCGATGCGCGGGCCAACCGCCGCGATCCGTTCTACATCCGGCCGGCGGGCGGGGTCGACGTGTGCAACGTGCCGGTGCCGGTCCGCCGGGCGCGATAGGTGGAGCGGATCGCCCACACCGGGCCGCTGTGGCGCTGGACCAGCTCGACCGCCACCGGAACCTGGCATTTCCTGACTGTCGATGGCGCGGCGGGTGAGGCGCTGTCCGGCACCGCGCTGATGCGGCGGATGGAGAAGACCCTGCGCGGGTTCGGCTCGATGAAGGTCATGGCACAGATCGGCGACAGCACCTTCGCTACGTCGGTCTTTCCCAGCAAGGACCAAGGTTGGATGCTGCCGGTCAAGGCCGCCGTGCGCAAGGCCGAGGGGCTGGGTGAGGGCGACGTGGTCGAGGTGGTGCTGAAGTTTTAGGCTTGGATCAGCTCGATCCGGTTGCCGAACGGGTCAGCGACATGACAGCGCAGCACTTCGGGCAATTCGGTGTCCCAGCGCAGCTCGCCGCCCGTCTGTTCGATCAGCGCAGCCAGCGCCATGAGGTCATCGACCAGCAGTGCCGGATGGGCCTTTCTGGCCGCGCGGAAATCGGCCTCCACGCCCAGATGGATTTTCACGCCCTGGGCCTCGAACCAACACCCGCCGCGCGCGGCCAGCGGTGAGGGCTTGGGCACTTCGTCAAGGCCGAGCAGGGTGCCGTAATACCCGCGCGCAATGTCTTCCCCGCCCGCAGGCATGGCAAGCTGGACATGATCGATGGCGACCACGCGCGGCATCAGATGCGGTCCGCCTGGGCCACCGCGTCGCTGGCCCGCAGTGCCGAGACGATCCGGGTCAGGTGGGCTAGGTCCGAGACCTCCAGATCGATGTCATAGGTCCCGAACAGTTCGTCGCGGCTGGTGTTTTCCAGGTGGATGATGTTGGCGCGGTTGCCGGCGAAGATGCCGGTAGCTTCGGCCAAGGTGCCGGGGCGATTGTAGAGCACAACGCGCACCCGTCCGATTGCACCGGTGGTGCGTTCACCCCATGAAAGGTCGACCCAATCGGCATCGACCCCGCTGGCCAATTTGAGGCAATCGATCGCATGGACTTCCACCCCTTGTCCGGGATGGCGAATACCGACGATACGGTCGCCGGGTACCGGGTGGCAACAAGCGCCGAGCTGAAAAGCCACACCGGGGGTCAGACCCTTGATCGAAATGGCCCGTTCTTGCTTGGGCCAGTTTTCGGTATCGGGCAGAGCCTCGGCGCTGCCGGGGACGAGCGCTTCCATGACTTGTCGGTCGTCGAGCTTGGCCGTGCCGATCGCCTGCATCAATTCGTCTTCAGAGACGAAGCCCAGCCGGCCGATTGCGTCCTTGATTGCCTTTTTTCCAATCTTGCTGGGCAGTCGCTCAACTATTTCGTCGAACAGTTTGCGGCCGATGGCGGCCACTTCCTGCTTTTCCTTTTGCCGCACCGCACGCCGAATTGCGGCGCGGGCCTTGCCAGTGACGACAAAGCCAAGCCACGAAAGCTGGGGGCTGGCGCTGCGGCTCTTGATGATTTCAACCACGTCGCCATTGGCCAGCGCGGTGCGCAGCGGCATGTGACGGCCGTTGATTTTGGCCCCCACAGCAAAGCTGCCCAGATCCGAATGGACCGAATAAGCAAAGTCGACCGGGGTCGAACCCTTGGGCAGCTGGTGCAGCTGGCCCTTGGGAGTAAAGGCAAAGATGCGATCCTGATAAATTGCCAGCTTGGTATGTTCGAGCAGTTCTTCGGCATCGTGGCTGGCATCGACGATTTCGATCAGGTCGCGCAGCCAGCCAACCTGACCGTCGGGCCGCTCATGGCTTTTGTAGGCCCAGTGTGCGGCTAGCCCAAACTCGTTGGTATGGTGCATTTCCTGGGTGCGGATCTGCACTTCCATGCGCATCGAGTTTTCAAATATCAGCGCGGTGTGGAGGCTGCGGTAGCCGTTCGATTTGGGGGTCGAGAGATAGTCCTTGAACCGCCCGGGGATCATTTGCCAAGTCCGGTGCAACACGCCCAGCGCGCGGTAGCAGTCCTCGTCGTTGTCGGTCAGCACACGAAAGGCCATGATATCGGTAATCTGTTCAAAACTGACATGGCGTTCGGCCATCTTTTTCCAGATCGAATAGGGGTGCTTTTCGCGGCCCGACACTTCAACCCGCAGGCCCGCTTCGGCCAGAGCCTGCTTGATCGAAAGGGCAATGGCATCAACTTGCCCACCTTCGCTGGAACGGATCTGGGCCAACCGGCCGGTGATCGTGGCATAGGCTTCCGGTTCCAGCTGTTCAAAAGCAAGCAGCTGCATTTCGCGCATATATTCGTACATGCCAACCCGCTCGGCCAGCGGGGCGTAGATATCCATCGTTTCACGGGCGATGCGGCGGCGCTTGTCCTCGCTCTTGATGAAATGCAACGTGCGCATGTTGTGCAGCCGGTCGGCCAGCTTGACCAGCAGGACGCGGATATCCTCGCTCATCGCCAGGAAGAACTTGCGCAGGTTTTCCGCCGCGCGCTCCGTCTCGCCCATCGCCTCGATCTTGGAAAGCTTGGTCACCCCGTCGACCAGCCGGGCAACTTCGGATCCGAACAGCTTTTCAATTTCGGCCGGCGTTGCCAGCGTATCCTCGACCGTATCGTGGAGCAGAGCCGTGACTATCGTTTCCTGATCGAGCTTCAGCTCCGTCATCAAACCGGCCACTTCGACCGGGTGGCTAAAATAGGGATCACCGCTGGCCCGCTTCTGACTGCCGTGCTTCTGCACGGTATAGACATAGGCGCGGTTGAGCATGGCCTCATCGGCCTCCGGCTCATAGGCGAGCACCCGCTCAACTAGTTCGTACTGGCGCAGCATTGCGCCCTAGATGGGGGGACAGCGTGGCAAAGCGCAAGCGCAGAGTTGCACAGCGCTTGCTTCGGACTTCAGTCATGTCCACTGTCTGACAATGATTGGCTTTCCCTCTCTCCATGCTGTTGCCGCCATCGCGCTTGCAGCGGCCATGTTCACTGCATTCGCGCGGGGACGGATGGCAGTTGAAATTATCTCGCTGCTGACAATCTGTTTCATTGCGCTGGGTCTTTATGCCTTTCCTTTGCCCGGTAATGCGCCAAAGGACGGGCTGGCCTTGGCATTTGAAGGGTTTGGCCACCATGCTCTGATTACAATTTGCGCGCTGATGGTGCTGGGTCGCGGGCTGGTCGTAACCGGCGCGCTTGATCCGGCTGCCCGATCGTTAACTGCGCTGTGGCGGCTCAACCGGTGGTTCGGGCTGGCCGTCACTCTGGTGCTGGCCGCTGTAACCAGCATGTTGATCAACGATACGCCGGTGCTAGTTCTGCTTTTGCCGATCCTGGCGCAGCTGGCGGCCACTAGCGGCATGCCCGCATCCAAGACCCTTATCCCGGTAAACGCCGCGATCCTGATTGGCGGAATGGCAACGACGATCGGCACGTCGACGAACTTGCTGGTTATTTCGATCGCCAACGATCTAGGCATGCCGCCAATCGGGCTGTTTCATTTCACCGATACCGTCCTGATCGCCGGACTGGTTGCGCTTCCTTACATCTGGCTGGTCATGCCGCGCATCTTGCCGGACAATTCGCCGGCAGCCGGACATCCTCCCCGCCGGTTCGAGGCGGTCCTCCGATTTGCACCGGGAAGTTCCGCACATGGCAAGTCGCCAGCGCAGCTTTGCGAGCGTTTGCCGGACGGGGTCAAAGTGACAGCGATGCCGGTTGGTCCAATTACCGAACAGTCGCGGCTCGGTATTCTTGGTGCTCACGACACCATCGAAGAAGCGGCCCGGGCGCTTGATGCCGACCCCGCGCCGCGTAGCATCCTGTTGCCGCTGCGTACCGAAGCCGCACGCGCCAGCAAGGATCTCGCTGCTGCCGAACTGGTCATAGCTCCCGATTCGCGCTTGATCGGGCGTAGCATTGCAACCGCGGGGCTAAGCGATGTCGCCGTGATCGGGCGCGATCCGATCCGCGCGCGGGCATCGGCCGAGATCAAGCCATCTGCCGCAATCCTGGCGGAAGGCGACGTGCTGCTGGTGATCGGTACCCTTGACAGGCTAGCTGAGTTTGCCCGCAGCGACGGTTTGTTGATGCTCGAAGGCGGCAGGGAATTGCCGCGCACCAGCAAGGCGCGGCTCGCGCTTGCAATAATGTTCGGCTCGGTGGGCCTTGCTTCGATCGGTCTGGTGCCGATTGCGGTTTCGGCGCTAGCCGGGGCTGTACTGATGTTCGTGACTGGTTGCGTCAAGTTCGAACGGGTTGGCCGTGCGTTGTCCGCCAAGGTCATCGTTCTGGTTGCCGCCAGCTTGGCACTGGGCAAGCTGGTCCTGGTAAGTGGTGCGGCGCTTTGGCTGGGTCAGCTGCTTGCGCTGGGGCTACAGTTTCTGCCCGCCGCTGGCGTTCTGGCCGCGATCATGATCTTTGTGACCATCCTGACCAACTTTGCCTCTAACGCCACGGCAGCGGCAGTTGGAACCCCGATCGCTTTTACCCTGGCACAGCAGCTAGGTCTGCCGGTCGAACCGATGGTGTTGGCCGTGCTGTTCGGTTGCAACTTGTGCTATGCCACCCCTGTTGCCTACCAGACCAACATGATGATTATGGCCGAAGGCGAATACCAGTTCCGCGACTATATCCGCACCGGCGTTCCGTTGGTCCTGCTAATGATCACCACGTTGTCGACGTTGCTGGTCTGGCGCTACGGACTTTAGTTCCAGCTAGCCTCGGGCGGCAGGCTCATCAAGATCGCGTCGACGTTACCTCCGGTCTTGAGGCCGAACAGCGTGCCGCGGTCATAGACCAAGTTGAACTCGGCATAGCGTCCGCGCCATTCCAGCTGGGTCTGCTTGTCGTCTGGGGTGAACGCCGTGTGCATCCGGCGGCGGACCAGTTCGGGGAAGATATGCAGGAATGCCTCGCCCACATCGCGGGTGAATGAGAAGTTGGCCTCGAAAGCCGGCTGGTCCAAGCATTCCAGATGATCGTAGAAAATCCCGCCGACCCCGCGGTGGACCTGGCGGTGGGGAATGTAAAAGTAGTCGTCGGCCCAGGCTTTGAACCTGGGATAATAGGCCGGATCATGCGCGTCGCAGGCGGCCTGAAAGGCTGCGTGGAATTCGGCGGTATCTTGAGCATAGGGGATCGGCGGGTTCAGGTCGCCGCCGCCGCCGAACCAGGCCTTGGTTGTGGTAAGGAAACGCGTGTTCATGTGCACCGCAGGGGCGTGCGGGTTGGCCATGTGCGCGACCAGGCTGATCCCGGTGGCGGTGAAGCCGGGGTCTTCGTCAGAGGCGCCATTGATGCTGGCGGCAAAACCGGGGGCGAAGGTGCCGTGGACGGTGGAGACATTTACACCAACCTTTTCAAAAACCTTGCCTTTCATCAACCCGCGGGTGCCGCCACCGGGGCTGGGGTTGCCGTCCTCTTCCCGGTGCCAGGTCAGATAGTCGAAGCGTGCGGCGCTGCCCGCTTCGGCTTCGATCTCTTCAAATGCAGCGCAGATACGGTCGCGCAAGGATTCGAACCAGGCGCGGGCGCGGGTGGTGGCGGGGGTCCAGTCGGTCATCAGCGGGCGCTTGCCAAAAGCACGAGGCTGCGGCAAGGGAAAGCCCATGGTTCTCTTTTCGTTCGCAGGTGAGGAATTTGCCCTGGTCGGCGAACGGGCGCTGTTCTGGCCCCGTGAACGCGCCTTGCTGGTAGCTGACCTTCATCTTGAAAAGGCCAGCTTTTTTGCGCGCCACGGCCAGATGCTGCCCCCCTATGACAGCCGCGAAACGCTGGAACGGGTGGCAGCAGCGATCAAGCGGACGGGCGCGCGGCGGGTCTATTGCCTAGGTGATAATTTTCACGATATCGCTGGCCCGGATCGGCTTGAGGCCCACGCGTCGGGAATGCTCGATGCGCTGTCACGCGCAACTGACTGGGTGTGGATAGCCGGCAACCATGATCAGGGCCGGGTACCTTGGGGAACGGCGGTTGACGAACTGGAACTTGCGGGAATCGTGCTGCGGCACCATGCGAAGCAAGGCGAGGATCGGGCCGAAATGTCGGGCCATTTTCATCCTCGTCTCCGTGTCAAGGCGCGGGGCCGGATGATTGCGCGGCCGTGCTGGGTATCCAGCGAGCGCAAACTGATCCTGCCGGCTTTCGGTACACTGACCGGGGGGATGGACGCATCAGACCCTGTGATCATCTCTGCCATGCAACCGGCGAAGTCGGTCTATGCGCTGCTGGCTGCTTCGGGCCGGCTGGTACAGTTCCCGGTCTGGCGGAAAGCCGCCTAAACCCTTTCCCAAATCGCGGAATCGGATTAAGGAGCCGCCCAGACAACCGTCTAAGGAGA